>NZ_BOQN01000059.1 GCF_018332695.1 Paractinoplanes toevensis | reverse complement strand
CCGCGAGACCGTTCCAGGAGGCGACGACCTTGTCGTCGCGGGCCGGCTGGGGACGCTTGCTGCGCGCGTCCAGCAGCTTTTCCCGTACGCCGTGCCAGCGCGCGACCAGCGACGGCTCGGCGGCATCGATGTCCCGGGCGAGCACCAGCACGCTGCTGCCGTGCTCGAACGTGCCCTTGTCGGTGACCCGGAACAGGTCGGCGGCCCAGCGACCGTCCTCCTCCCCCAGCACCTCGACGAGCTGGGCAGGCGTCCACGCGTAGGTGAGCCCCTCGACCCCGTCGGTGTCGGCGTCCAGCGCCGACGCCAGCCCACCGGCCGGCGTGCCCAGGTCGCGAAGCAGGAACTCGGCGGTCTCGTCGGCGATGCGCCTGGCGAACGGGTCACCGGTGAGTCGCCACAACTGGGTGTACGCCCGGAGCAGCAGCGCGTTGTCGTAGAGCATCTTCTCGAAGTGCGGAACGGTCCAGGTCGCGTCGACCGCGTACCGGGCGAACCCACCGGCCAGCTGGTCGTAGATGCCGCCCCGCCCCATCTGCTCGGCGGCGTGCCGGGTCACCTCGAGCGCTTCCGCGGAACCGGTCCGCTGATGGTGCCGGAGCAGGAACAACAGACTCATGTGCGGCGGAAACTTCGGCGCGCCGCCAAACCCGCCGTACGTCCGGTCCTGGTCCTTGAAAAGCCCGGCGGCCGCGGCCGAGAGCAGTTCCGCCGAGATCGGCGCGGTGGGCCCACCGACCAGCTGAGCGCCGCCGATCGCCTGTACGACCGCCGCGCCCTGCTTGAGCACTTCCTCGCGCTGCTCCCGCCACGCGGTGCCGACGGACTCGAGAAGCCGGGTGAAGTGGGGTTTGGGGTAATAGGTCCCGCAGAAGAAGGGCTCACCGTCGGGCGTGGCGAAGACGGTCATCGGCCAGCCGCCCTGCCCACTCATGGCCTGTGTGGCGGTCATGTAGACGGCATCGACGTCCGGCCGTTCCTCCCGATCCACCTTGATCGCGACAAACCCGTCGTTCATCACCTTGGCCACGCCGTCATCCTCGAAGGACTCGTGTGCCATGACGTGACACCAGTGGCAGGCCGCATAACCCACCGAGATGATCACCGGCACGTCTCGCCGCCGGGCTTCGGCGAACGCTGCCTCCGACCATTGCCACCAGTCGACCGGGTTGTCCCGGTGCTGCAGAAGATAGGGCGAGGTCGCATCAGCGAGGCGATTGGCCATACCCCACCTTCTCACGCGGCCGGATCGGCCGCGCGGTGGTCAGGAGGCGTCGTCGGCGCGTAGGGGGCGGATGTTGTTCGGGGCCGCCTCGGCCAGCTGGGTCAGGGCCTGGACTATGCGGTCGGAGGGCATCGGGCGGCAGAAGTGGTAGCCCTGGGCGGCCGGGCAGCCCAGCGCGATCAAGGCCGCACGCTGCTCCGTTGTCTCGACGCCCTCGGCTACCACTCGCACGCCCAGGCGTGCGCCCAGCTCGACGGCGCCGCGGACCACGGCCTCGGCGGCCGGGGAGTCGATCATATCGTCCACGAAGGAGCGGTCGATCTTGATCTCGTCGACCGGCGCTCTCGTAACTATTGCCAGGGAGGAGTAACCGGTGCCGAAGTCGTCGAGGGAGAGTTGCACGCCCGCGTCGCGCAGGGCGGCCAGGACGTCGTCGACGATGGCCTGCTCGCTCACGGCGACCGATTCGGTGATCTCCAGGACCAGGCGGGAGGCGGGGGTGCGATGACGGCGCAGGGCGTCCGCCACCTGGCCGGGGAAGGCCGGGTCGAGCAGGCTGCGGGCCGACACGTTGACCGAGACGGGCAGGTCGACGCCGGCGTTGTTCCACGACGCGGCGGCGGACAGGGCCAGGTCGAGCACCCGGTGGGTGAACGGGGTGAGCAGCTCGGTGTGCTCGACCGTGCGGATGAAGTCGTTCGGGGAGAGCTGGCCGCGGCGCGGGTGGCGCCAGCGGACCAGGGCCTCGACGCCGCTCGGGGCCGCGGTGATCAGGTCGACCGCCGGCTGCAGGTGCAGCACGATCTGGTCGTCGGTGGCCAGAGCGTCCTGCAGCTCGGCCAGCAGGGCCAGCTCGTCGGTGGTCAGCACGTCCTGGCTGGTGTCGTAGGTGGCGACCGCCACCTCCTGCTGTTTGGCCTGGTCGAGGGCGAGCGACGCGCGGCGCACCATCTCGGCGAGCTCCACCTGGCCGGCCCGGGCCACGACGACGCCGACGGCGATCTCCACGGCGAGGCGTACGCCGGCGATCTCCATCGGCTGGCCGATGTGTTCGCCGAGCTCGCGGGCCCGGCGGATGGCCAGCGGCAGCGGGCTGGGCGTCTCGCGCAGCGGGGTCGCCGAGTCGGTGAGCGTGGCGATGGCGGGGATGAGCAGCGCGAACTCGTCGTCGCCGACCCGGGCGACCAGTTCGGAGTCGCGGGACAGCTCGCCGAGCCGCTCGGCGATCAGACCCAGCACCTCGTCGCCGCAGCGGTGCCCGAGCGTGCCGTTGACCTCGCGGAAGCCGTTCACATCGAGCAGCAGCAGGGCCACGTGCTGGTCACGGTCGAGGCCGCGCAGCATGCGGTCGCCGTCGGCGAGCAGGCTGGCCCGGTTGAGCACGCCGGTGAGCTGGTCGTGGATGAAGTTGTAGGTGGCCTGTTCGCGCAGCTCGGCGACCTGCACGTTGGCCGCCGCATCATGCAGCGCCGCGGCGAGTGCGTCGCCGTAGGCGGAGATCGCGGCCTCGTCGCGGGGCGCGGGCAGGGTGGGCTCGGCCAGCCAGACGGTCAGCTCGCCGACGACCTCGCCGGCCACCGCCATCGACCGGGTGATCGCCGGGCCGGGCAGGCCGGCGAGGAGGTTGTCCAGGCCGGGGCCGTCCTCGGTGTAGCGGTGTTCGCCGTCGGGGGTGCGCACGTCGATCTCGACCCGGCGGGCACCGAAGACGTCGAGCGCGCCACGCAAACCGGCCGCGGCCACCTGGGATTCGCTGCCGCCGGGCAGCGAGGAGGTCGCCGCCGCGAACGCCTCCCACATCCGGCGTTCCTCTTCGGCGCGCAGGTGGAAACGGTAGGTGCGCTGGAGCAGCCACAGGCCGGGCACGAAGGCGAGCAGCCAGACCGGGCCGCGGACCAGGGTGAACACCGCGCCGAGACCGACCAGGACGTTTCCGACGACCATCGGGATCTTGGCGTACGGGATGCGGGCGAAGATCTGACCGGTGGCGGCGTCGCGGTGCAGGGTGAGGGTGAGCGCCGCCAGCCCGAACGTGATCAGCAGGTAGGTGAGCGCGCCGGCGACCAGGGCGACCTGGGTGCGCATGCTCAGCACCGGAGCGTCGCCGCCGACCAGCCGGGCCACCGTGGCCGCACCGGCCGCGCCGAGCGACAGGGAGGCGGCCAGGTGCGCCACCTCGGCGATGTTGTGGTGTTCGTCCAGCCAGGACAGAACCGCCCAGGCGAGGACCGCGCCGGCCAGGGTGGCCAGCGGCAGCCAGCCGGGTGGCACCACAACGAAGCCGATGATGAACGCGGCTTCGCCCCAGGAGACGGAGACGACGCCGCGGCCGAGCCGGAACCGAAGGCGGGCGAGTTGGCCGGCGGCCACGAGAAGAGCCGCGAGACCCACCCCGGCCATTACCGAGAGTGGACGATCGGCGGGCCGTGGGACGGGCAGAAGGACGCCGCCGACGGCCACCAGAACGGCCACTCCGACGACCGCGGCGGTGAGCGCGCGGACGGCTCGGGAACGGCCGGCGAGACCCGCCGCCTCGATCCACGATCGACGGACTCCGGTCCCGGCGACCGGCGGGGCGCTCACGAGTTGTCCCTGTTCACGAGCGGCACACGCGGATGCACGTGCATCTGCAGGGGAGAAAGCCGGGGGCGGGGAGTGGTCATTTCGAGCGCCCCCTTCCGCGCAGGGTCGGGGGTCGTTGGGACCCCCGGCGGAAGGCTAAATCAATCCTGATGAACACAACAAGGGTTGACGCACGACCCGTGGCGGCCTTTTGTCAGACCAATACGGAGAGTGGTGTCCACTGAGGGTGATGAATACCCTGCGACGTGGTTAAACGCGGCGCTGGTCGCCATCCGCGGGAGCGGCATCACTATGAGTAGTAATGCCTTTGACCTCGTGTTCCGTAGCGGTGGTAGCAGCTTCCGATCGATCCTGGTCGACTTTCGCGTCGGCCGGTGCCTCGTCGGAGCGCTCAAGGTCCGCATTGAGGCGCGCGATCTCAGCTTCACGCTGTGTCGGCTGTGCGTCCGCGAAACTGTCGGGAAGCCGACGCAAGCGCTTATTCATATTGCGAATCAGCAGAACAGTCGCTATGACCAGCAGCACGATCACGAACAGGCCCATCGGGCCGGCCAGACCGCCGGACCGGGTGTCGCCGAAGTTGTTGACCGCGAAGAGGTTCACACCTCGGATCGTACTGCCGACTCGTGGATGCCCGCGAACAGGTCGGACTCCGGAATCGGGCTGTCGACCAGCGAACGGACCAGCTCGAAGTCTTCCGTCGGCCACACCTTCTGCTGCAGCTCCAGCGGGATGCGGAACCAGAAGCCGTCCGGGTCGACCTGGGTGGCGTGCGCGCGCAGGGCGTCGTCGCGGGTATGGAAATACTCCCCGCACTCGATCCGAGTGGTGATCTTGTCGCCGCGGTCGTCACGGTCGGACCACTTCTCCAGCCACTCCGTGTACGGCGACTCGAGCCCGGCGGCCAGCATGCCCTCGTGCAGCGCGATCATCCGGGCCCGCGTCCAGCCGGAGTTGTAGTAGAGCTTCAGCGGCTGCCACGGCTCGCCGAGCTCGGGGTATTTCTCCGGGTCGCCGGCCGCCTCGAAGGCCACCACCGACACCTTGTGGCACATGATGTGGTCGGGGTGCGGGTAACCGCCGTTCTCGTCGTACGTCGTCATGACGTGCGGGCGGAACTCGCGGATCAGCTTGATCAGCGGCTTGGCCGCCTCTTCCGGGTCCTGCAGGCCGAAGCAGCCCTCGGGCAGCGGGGGCAGCGGGTCGCCCTCGGGCAGGCCCGAGTCGACGAAGCCGAGCCACGCCTGGTCGACGCCGAGGATCTCGCGCGCCCGGGCCATCTCGGCCCGGCGGATGTTGGTGATGTCGGCCAGCACCTCGGGGCGGTCCATCTTCGGGTTGAGCACGCTGCCGCGCTCCCCACCCGTGCATGTCGCGACCAGGACCTTTGCGCCATCGGCCACATACTTGGCCATGGTGGCGGCGCCCTTGCTCGACTCGTCGTCGGGGTGGGCGTGCACCGCCATGAGACGCATCTGCTCGGTCACGTGAAACTCTCCCTGCAGCCTGCTGCGAAGATGGACCCTGCCATTCTGGCCGATCCCACCGACAAGAAACGCATGAGAGGTCGTCAGGTGAGCGAGACGCACACCACAACCCCGGTCTTCCCACCGGGCCGCTACGGGCGCCGGCGCGACGGCCGCCGCAAACTGGCGGGGCCGATCATCGCCCTCGCGCTGGTCGTCGCGGTCTCGGTGCTGATCTCGATCAAGCTCTACCAGAGGTACGGCGAGACCGACTACCAACCGCAGATCGTCGGCTGGGCGGAGCCCAGCGACACGGTCATGACGATCAAGTTCACCGTACGGGTCCCGGCCGGCGGCGCCACCGAGTGTGTGCTGCGCGCCCGCGACTACGGCGGCAACGAGATCGGCCGCAGGACGGTGGTGGTGCGCGCCGCGGCGGGCGAGACCACGATCGAGGCGGAGGAGGCGGTGACCACCACCGAACGGGGGTCGGTCGGTGATGTGGTCGGGTGTCACCCGGCGCCCTGATCGGTGCAAGATTGAGCAAATCCGGCCCCGTGCGCACCGCTGGTAAGCTTAGTGATTCGCTCCGTTCAGCATGCAACGACGATGTTGAGCGTTTCCCCGTTCCAGCAAGGAGATCGACCGTGTCCAGTTCAGAGGCGCCCAAGACTTGGCTTTCTCAGGACGCTCACGACCGGCTGCAGGCCGAGCTTGACGAGCTGATCGCCGGCCGGCCCGCGATTGCCGCGGAGATCAATGCGCGCCGCGAAGAGGGCGACTTGCGGGAGAACGGTGGCTACCACGCCGCTCGCGAGGAGCAGAGCCGGCAGGAAGGCCGCATCCAATACCTCAAGGAGTTCCTCCGCAACTCCGAGGTCGGCGAGGCGCAGGCGGCCGACTCCGTGCAGCCCGGCTCGGTCGTGACGATCTACTTCGACAACGACAAGAGCGACACCGAGACCTTCCTGCTCGGCTCGCGCGAGATCTCCTCCACCACCGACCTGACGGTCTACAGCCCCGAGTCGGCGCTCGGCAAGGCCATCCTCGGCAGCAGCACCGGCCAGACCGTGACCTACACGGCCCCGAGCGGCGCCGACATCAAGGTCACCGTGGTCAAGTTCGGCGCCTTCGAGGGCTGACCTCCTCGAGAACGAGGTGACGGGCCCGTTCAGAAGCTGAGCGGGTCCACCCGATAGCCCGACCCCCGCAGTGCGCTGATCAGCGCCGCGGAGTGGTCCGGCCCGCGAGTCTCGACCGAGAGAGCCACCTCGGCCTCCCCGAAACTGAGCCGCGGGCTCTGCCTCGAGTGCGACACGTCGACCACGTTGGCCCGCTGGTCCGCGATCTCGCCGAGCAGCCGCGCCAGCGCCCCGGGCCGGTCGTCGCAGCGCACCGCCAGCCGCAGGAACCGGCCCGCCGACGCCAGCCCGTGCTCGATCACCCGCAGCAGCAGCATCGGGTCGATGTTGCCGCCGGACAGGATCGCCACCACCGGCCCGGTCGAGGGCACCACGCAGGCCCCGGTGAGCAGCGCCGCCACTGCCGCGGCGCCGGCCGGTTCGACCACCATCTTGTGCCGTTCGAGCAGCACCAGCAGCGCCGCCGACAGGTCCTCGTCGGTGACCGTGACGATCTCGTCGACCAGCTTGCTGACGTGCGCGAAGGTGAGATCCCCGGGCCGTAGCACGGCGATGCCGTCGGCGATCGTGACACCCCGGTCCAGCTTCACCGGCGCGCCCGCGGCCAGCGACGGCGGATAGGCGGCCGCACCGCTGGCCTGCACCCCGACGATCCGGATGTCCGGCCGCAGCGCCTTGGCCGCCACCGCGAGACCGGAGATCAGCCCGCCGCCGCCGGTCGCCGTCACGATCGTGGCGGCCTCCGGCAACTGCTCGAGGATCTCCAGGCCGACCGTGCCCTGCCCGGCGATCACGTCCGGGTGGTCGAACGGGTGGATCAGCACCGCGCCGGTCTCCGCCGCGAACTGATGTGCGGCGTCGAGCGCGTCGTCGACGCTGGTACCGGCGTACTCGATCGCCGCGCCGTACCCCCTGGTCGCCGTGACCTTCGGCAGCGGCGCGCCCTCCGGCATGAAAACCGTGGAGCGCGCGCCGAGCAGTCCGGCGGCGAGCGCCACCCCCTGCGCATGATTTCCGGCGCTCGCGGCGACGACGCCGCGCTTGCGCTCGGCGTCCGAGAGACGAGCAATCCGGGTGTACGCGCCACGCACCTTGTACGACCCGGCACGCTGCTGGTTCTCGCACTTCAGCCAGGCCGGCACCCCGGTGATCTCGGCGAGCAACCGGGACGGGATCAGCGGGGTCTTCTTGACGACCCCGCTGATCAGCTCACGAGCCGCTTCGACATCAGCGAGGGAGAGGAGGTCCATGACTGCGATCGTGCCACCCGCTCACCCGAAGGCGTGACGCTGCCAGGGGTTGAGCACCTCGAACTGGCCGGCCACCGCGAGCAGCAGCAGTTCCGAGTCGGGCGGGCCGACGATCTGCACGGTCAGCGGAAGACCGTCGGGGCGCACGCCGATCGGCACCACGATGGCCGGGAGACCGGCCACGTTCCACGGCGCGGCGTACGGCGCGTACCGCATGCTGGCCTGCATGTTGTGCCGCCAGGAACCGGTCGAGTACTGCTCGGCCGGCGGCGGAGCCGCGGCCAGCGCCGGGGTGACCAGCAGGTCTACGTTGTGGTCGGCGAAGAACTTGATCGACGCCTCCCGCCAGGCGTCCCGGTGGGCCTGCTTGACCAGCCCGGCCTTCCACGCCCACTTCCCGAGCCGGACGTGCTGCCGGGTGCGCGGCTGGAGTTTCGACACGTCCAGCTGCTGCGACTCGCGGTAGGCCGAGGCGAACCAGGTGGCCAGCACCCGCAGGCCCAGCGAGGTCGGGTAGCGCGGATCGGCGGTGACGGTGTCGTGGCCGGCCTGCACCAGCAGTCTCGACGCGGTGGCGACGGCTTCCCGGTTCGGCTCGTCGGGGCGGACGCCGACCACCGGCGACCGGGTCGAGATGCCGACCCGCAGTTTCGGCGGCTCGACCAGTTTGGCCGGTTCACGGCCGGCCAGCACCGAGAAGCCGAGCACGGCGTCGGCCACCGTGGTGGTCAGCACGCCGTTCTCCACCAGGCCGAACCAGCCGTCGATGCCCAGTTCGGCCGGGATCACACCGCGGCCCGGCTTCAGGCCGACCAGCCCGCAGCAGGCCGCCGGGATACGGATCGAGCCGAGCCCGTCGTTGCCCTGCGCGATCGGCACCAGCCCGGCCGCCACCGCCGCGGCCGAACCGCCGGACGAGCCGCCCGGCGTCCGGTCGCGGTCCCACGGGTTGCGGGTCGGCACGTCCGCGTCGTCGGTGACCGCCCACAGCCCCATCTCGGGCATCCGGGTGACCCCGACGACGATCGCGCCGGCCCCGCGCAGCCGGCGGACCACCTCGTGGTCCACCTCGGCGACCGGGCCGCGCGCGGCGGCCGACCCGCCCCAGGTGGGCAGGCCGGCGACGGCCGTGTTCTCCTTCACCGCGACCGGTACCCCGGCCAGCGGCAGGTTGGCCAGATCTTCCTGGTCGTCGACCTTCTCCGCCTCGGCGAGCGCCTCGCCCTCGCGGACCACCCGGAACGCGTCCAGCGACGGGTCCGAAATGGCGATCTGCTCCAGCGTTTCGGCGACGACCTGGGTGGCCGACACGTCACCGCGTCGCACCGCCCGGGAGATCTGCTTCGCCGTGGCCCCCACCCAGCTCGTGCCGTCCGACATGCCTCGCTCCGTATGTAAGGTCAGCCGAGCGCCTGCTCCAGGTCGGCCAGCAGATCGTCAACGCTTTCGATGCCGACAGACAGTCGCACGAGATCGGCGGGGACTTCAAGCGGTGAGCCCGCAGCGGACAGGTGTGTCATCTGACCCGGGTGCTCGATGAGCGATTCGACTCCACCGAGCGACTCCGCGAGCACGAACAGTTTCGTCCGGTTGCAGATGTCGATCGCGGCCTCCATCCCGCCGGCCGCCCGGAACGACACCATGCCGCCGAAGCGCTGCATCTGCTTGGCCGCCGTCTCGTGACCCGGGTGCGACTCCAGACCCGGGTAGTAGACGGTCTCCACGGCGGAGTGCTCGTTCAGGTAACCGACGATGCGCTCGGCGTTGTCACAGTGCCGGTCCATCCGTACGCCCAAGGTCTTGATGCCCCGCAGGGTCAGCCAGGCGTCGAACGGTCCGTTGATCGCACCCATCGCGTTCTGGTGGAAGAGGATCTGGTCGCCGAGCTCGTCGTTCGCGATGACCAGGGCACCACCGACCACGTCGGAGTGTCCGCCCAGATATTTAGTGGTGGAGTGCACCACGACATCCGCGCCGAGCGCGATCGGCTGCTGCAGATACGGCGAGGCGAACGTGTTGTCCACGGTCAGCAGCGCGTCGTACTCGTGGGCCAGACCGGCCAGCGCCGCGATGTCGGCGATGTTCAGCAGCGGGTTCGTCGGCGTCTCGGCCCAGATCATCCGGGTCACGCCGGGCCGGAACGCGGCGCGCACCCCGTCCAGGTCGTCGAGCGGGACGGCGGTCCAGTCCAGCCC
Organism: Paractinoplanes toevensis; assembly: GCF_018332695.1. GTDB lineage: Bacteria > Actinomycetota > Actinomycetes > Mycobacteriales > Micromonosporaceae > Actinoplanes > Actinoplanes toevensis. The sequence continues at coordinate 214,664 of NZ_BOQN01000059.1, read as the reverse complement.
CCAGTTCTCGGCGACCTTGGCGAACAGGCGGTAGGTGCCGCCGTACGCGTCACCCGGGATGACCACATGGTCGCCGGGGCGGCAGACGGTGCGCAGCAGCGTGTCCTCGGCCGCGAGGCCGCTCGCGAAGGCGAGGCCGCGCCGGCCGCCCTCGATCGCCGCGAGGCACTCCTGGAGGGCGTCGCGGGTCGGGTTGCCGCTGCGGGCGTACTCGTATCCGAGGCGTGGTGCGCCGACGGCGTCCTGGGCGTAGGTGCTCGTCTGGTAGATCGGCGGCACCACCGCGCCCGTTCGCGGGTCCGGATCCTGGCCGGCATGGATGGCAAGGGTGTCGAAGCCGTAGCTGTTAGCCGTCATGCTGCGCAAGGCTAGTCTCACCTGGTGGCGGACTGCGTGTTCTGTGCGATCGTGGCGGGGTCGGTACCCGCTTTCAAGGTGATCGATTCTCCCGAGGGAGTGGGCTTCCTCGATACGCGCCCGGTGTTCAAGGGGCACGTCCTGGTGGTCCCTCGCCAGCACGTGATCACGTTGCCCGACTTGTCGCCTACCGATTTGCCCGGATATTTCGGACTCGTTCAGCGGGTTGCCGCCGCGGTGCCGCAAGCGCTGGGTGCGGCCGGCACCTTCGTCGCGATCAACAACATTGTGTCCCAGTCGGTCCCCCACCTCCACACCCACGTGGTGCCACGGACAAAGGGGGACGGATTGCGCGGCTTCTTCTGGCCCCGAACCAAATACGCGAGCGACGAGGAGGCGACCGAATACGCCGCCAAGATCGCCGCAGAGCTCGGGTAAGGACGGCCTAACCTTCTGCGTTACACCAGGCAGACGAAGGGAGTGACCGTGTTCCTGCGGTACAAGAAGCTCGAGCTGCCCACCCCCGACCAGGCCCTCCCCGGCCGCCCGATCGAGATGCCGGTCGCCGACCAGCACACCGTGCTCGGCACCCCGCTCAAGGGCCCGTGGCCGGCCGGCCACGAGGTCGCGGTGTTCGGCATGGGCTGTTTCTGGGGCGCCGAGCGCATCTTCTGGCAGCTGCCCGGGGTGTACTCGACCTCGGTCGGCTACGCCGGCGGCTTCACCAAGAACCCGACCTACGAGGAGGCGTGCTCCGGCTCCACCGGTCACGCCGAGGTGGTCCAGGTCGTCTACGACCCCAGCAAGATCGCCTTTGCGGACCTGCTGAAGGCGTTCTGGGAGAACCACGACCCGACCCAGGGCATGCGCCAGGGCAACGACGTGGGCACCCAGTACCGGTCGGCGATCTACACCACCACCGACGCGCAGCTGGCGACCGCGAAGGCGTCCCTGGAGGCCTTCCAGCCGGTGGTCACCAAGGCCCGCCGCGGCCAGATCACCACCGAGATCCAGCCGCTCTCGACGTACTACTACGCCGAGAACTACCACCAGCAGTACCTGTCCGACGCGAAGAACCCGTACGGCTACTGCAACCACGGCCCGAACGGCATGACCTGCCCGGTCGGCGTCGCGAAGGTCTAGAGCAAGTCGCCGGGGGCGTTTTCACGCCCCCGGTTGAAAAAGATCGACATATCCCTACATGGTTCGCACACTGGGAGTGATCCCCACCCACCCCGGGAGGTGCCACCATGCCGACTTTCCACAACGAGGAGGAGCGAGCCGCCTGGGCTCTCGCTGAATCCCTCACCGAGCAGGCCGGCAAGATGATGCGTCAGGCCGAGGCCGCCCTCGAGACCTGGAAGATGGGCAAGGAGATGAACCGGCTGCGCTGCGAGCGGCGCGGCATCTCCGCCTCGGACGCCGAGATCCGCTGGTCCGGGTCGGCGAACGCGAAGAACGCGCTGACCGACAACAGCTTTCACGTCGGGCTCGCGACCATGTATTTCAGCGCCGCCACCGCGAATTACTCGCGGGCGCTCTATCTGCGCAATCGCGGCAGCCTGCGGTAGTTACCGCTGATCCTTGTCGGCATTCGGCGAGGCGGTCGGCGCGGGCGGACGCGGAGCGTCGGACGGCGCGGCCGAGGCCGGCGCTGCGAGGGCCAGGCCGAGCACGGCTCCCGCGCCGATCAGGCCGAGGCCGGTCAGCGAAACCGGGCGACGGTCGGACTTCTCCATGAGTTACCTCCTGGCGGTAGCGAACCGGCCCTCAACAGTGGCAGCAGAAACTGAGACGATCCTGTGCGAAAGCTGGCAATCGATTGGTGTGTGTCGCGGGCCTCCGCTCAGGCAACATGGACTGATGGAGATCGCCAGCGAAACCGAGCGTAAATACGACGTCCCGGACGGCTTCGTACTGCCTTCGCTGGTGGGTACGGCCGGGATTCGCGACATCACCGGTGCCGAGACGCACGATCTCGACGCCACGTACTTCGACACCGACGACCTGACCCTGATGCAGAACCGGCGGACTCTGCGCCGGCGCACCGGTGGCGGCGACGCAGGCTGGCACCTGAAGACCCCCGGCGCCGGCGCGAGCCGCACCGAGCATCGCGTTCCGCTCGACGGCGGCGACGAGAACACCGTTCCCGCCGAGCTGCACGGCCAGGTCCGGGCCTTCAGCCGCCGGGCGGACCTGAAACCGGTCGCCCGCCTGCGCACCCACCGGATCGAGACGCCGCTGCGCGACGCCAAGGGCCGCACCCTCGCGCTGGTCGCCCAGGACCAGGTGCGGGCCGAGTCCGACGGCACGGAGCAGCGCTGGCAGGAGATCGAGGTCGAGCTGGTCGACGGGGACGCCAAGGTGCTCGATGCGGTCGAGCGGCTGCTGTTCCGGGCCGGCGCCACCCCGGCCACCGGCCCGTCCAAGGTCGCGCGGGCTCTCGACGGCCGCCTGCGCAAGAAGGAAACCCCCAAGATCAAAAACCCGGTTCAGGCGTACGCCCGGGACCAGCGCGAAGCCCTGACCGGGTACGACCCGGGTGTACGGCAGGGCGACCCGGAGTCCGTACACAAGATGCGGGTTGCCACCCGGCGCCTGCGCAGCACGCTGAAGACCTTCAAGCGGTCTTTTCCCGGCTTCGAAGAAGTCGGGGACGAGTTGAAGTGGCTCGCCGATCTGCTCGGCCAGGTGCGCGACGGCCAGGTGCAGAAGGGCAAGCTGCTGGCCGGGGTGAAGGAGTCCGGCGAGCACTTCGCCGAGGTCGCGACCCGCATCCGGCAGTACCTCGACGACCAGGTCGAGCAGGGCCGGGCGGCACTCGACGAGGCCCTCGAGAGCGAGCGTTATCTGGCCCTGCTCGACCGCGTCGACCAGCTCGCCGAGCTGCCCGGCGGCGGCGAGCCCGACCCCGTCAAACGGGCCGCGAAGAGCCTCGCCAAGGCCGACCGCCTGCTCGACCAGGCGCTGGCCGACGGCGAGGACGCCGAGCTGCACGAGGCCCGCAAGGCCTACAAGCGCGCCCGGTACGCGGTGGAGGTGTTCGCCGCCGGGAAACCCGGAAAGAAGCTGGTCGACGCGCTGACCGACCTCCAGGACGTGCTCGGCGCGCACCAGGACTCGGTGGTCGCCCGGGAGCTTCTGCACGAGCTCGGGCCGGACAATTTCTGGTTCGGCGTGCTGTGGGCGCGCCAGGAGCAGGTCGGCAAGGACACGTACGCCGAGCTGCCGGTGGTGATCGAGTCCTCGCGAAAGAAAAAGCTTAGGAAGTGGATCGGCTGAAGTTCACCTGAGCAGGGTATGAACTCACGTTATGCACGTGGAGGCGGAGTTCCAGGACGATCAGATCACCCAGCCGTACGACGGACCGGTCACGACGCTGGGCGGATACCGGGTCGCGGACGACGATGACGACGACCCGGTGCTGCTCAACGAGGACGGGAGCCCGGTCGACACCTGGCGCGAGGACTATCCGTACGACGAGCGGATGCCCCGGGGCGAGTACGACCATCACAAGCGGCTCCTGCAGATCGAGCTGCTGAAGCTGCAGAACTGGTGCAAGGACACCGGTGAGCGGATGGTGGTGCTGTTCGAGGGCCGGGACGCGGCCGGCAAGGGCGGCACGATCAAGCGGTTCATGGAGCATCTGAACCCGCGCGGCGCGTCGGTGGTGGCGCTCGAGAAACCGAACGAGCGCGAGAGCACCCAGTGGTATTACCAGCGCTACATCAACCACCTGCCGGCCGCCGGCGAGATCATGCTGTTCGACCGGTCCTGGTACAACCGGGCCGGCGTCGAGCGGGTGATGGGTTTCTGCACCCGCGCCGAATACCTGGAGTTCATGCGGCAGACCCCCGAGTTGGAGCGGATGCTGGTGCGCTCGGGCATCCACCTGATCAAGTTCTGGTTCTCGGTCACCCAGGGTGAGCAGCGCACCCGCTTCGCGATCCGCCAGGTCGACCCGGTCCGGCAGTGGAAGCTCTCCCCGATGGACCTCGCGTCGCTCGACAAGTGGGGCGATTACACCGAGGCCAAGGAGGCGATGTTCTTCTACACCGACACCGCGGACGCACCGTGGACGGTGGTGAAGAGCAACGACAAGAAGCGCGCCCGCCTCGAGGCGATCCGGCACGTGCTGAGCCGCTTCGATTACGAGAACAAGGATCACGAGGTGGTCGGCCGCCCCGACCCGCTGATCGTCGGCCCGGCCGCGCTCGCGGTGGAGGGCACCGACTCGTCCCCCCGCGTATTCCCGCGGCTGTAGTGATTCAAAAAGCGTTGGCACGGGACGGATCAGCTGGTTACCGTGGCCGTACACGTGAAGGGAGGTGGTCCAAAGTTGGATAGCAACGGGACTCGTGAGGTGGCTGTCCGCTAGCCGCTGTCCTCGACAGCTTGTCTAACCAAGCGTCGAGACCGTGTGGCAGCGGTCCGGCGAAAACTAGGCAGCCATCCGACCCCCAGGGATCCGGCCTTGTCCGACCGGACCACGACTCGCTTCGCGTGCGTGGAAGCCCCTGGGGGTCGACCTATGCCTCCGTCGGAGCGTGCAGATGCGCGAGCTGGTCGTGCTGGGAACGGCAAGCCAGGTTCCCACCCGTCACCGCAACCACAACGGTTACGTCCTGCGCTGGGACGACGAGGTGATCCTGTTCGATCCCGGCGAGGGCACCCAGCGCCAGATGCTGCTGGCCGGCCTGGCCGTGACCCCGCTGCGGCGGATCTGCATCACCCACTTCCACGGCGACCACAGCCTGGGCCTGCCCGGCATCCTGCAGCGCATCTCGCTGGACAAGGTCCCGCACCCGGTGACGGTCCACTACCCCGCGGCCGGCCAGGAGTTCTACGACCGCCTGCGGCACGCCACCAGCTACTGGGACAACGCCGACATAGTCGCGGCACCGGCCGACGGCGCGATCTTCGAGACGGAGACCCCGGCGGGGCGCCTGACGGCCCGTCCGCTATGGCATTCCCTCCCGACGTACGGCTACCGCCTCACCGAACCCGACACCCGCCGCATGGTCCCGGCCCTCCTGGCCGAACACGGCATCGCCGGCCCCGCCGTGGGCGAGCTGCAGCGCCTGGGCCGCCTGGGCGACGTGACCCTGGAACAGGTGAGCACGGCCCGCCCCGGCCAGACGTTCGCCTTCATCATGGACACGGGCCTGTGCGACAACGTCTACGCCCTGGCAGAAAACGCCGACCTGCTGGTCATCGAGTCGACGTTCCTCGAGGAGGACGCCGAGCTGGCCGCCCAGGTAGGCCACCTGACCGCGGCCCAGGCGGCCACGGTGGCCCGCAAGTCGAACGTCCGAACCCTGGTCCTGACCCACTTCTCCCAGCGATACCCCGACCCGTCCCGCTTCCTGGCCGAGGCCGGCCCGCACTTCAACGGCGACATAGTCCTGGCCGAAGACCTCATGCGAGTCCCGCTCCCACCCCGCCGCTGATTCAGCGCGACCGGTAGGCGTCCGCACGATGCTCGATTGCCGTCACGGTCACGACGAGATCGTCCTTGTCGATCTCGTAGAGGACCCGGTACGTGCCCCGTCTGGCCGACCAGGTGCCTTCGAATGGCGGCAACAGCAGTCGTTTGCCGACGCGCTGCGGATTCTCCAGGAGCGTGGTGGTGATGAACTCGTACACGGCCGCGGCGACCTTCTCCGGGAGACGGCCGGCCAGAGCGCGCGCCGCAGGCCCCGCCACTCGAAGTCGGGAGCGGGCTGACTCGCGGTCGTCGCTCACCGGGCTCCCCTTGACCGCTTCGCCATCAATGCCGCGAGTTCGTCGCTGTCCAGGACGTCACCGGCTTCAACGGCCGCCCGGGACTCGGCGAGTTGTCGCATGGCCTCGGGGCTGGACAGAACGTCCAGAGTCTCCTCCAGCGCCGCAAGGTCGTCGGCCGAGATGAGCACTGCAGCAGGGTGACCGTGCCTCGTGATCTCCACTCGCTCGTGCGTCCTGACCACGTCGTCGATGAGCTCCGAGAGGCGGTTACGGGCATCAGTGAACGGCACGATAGTCATGCTCGAAGTCTAGGCGATCGCTGGCGCGAAGCCTGTACAAACTTTTGGGCTCCCGATGCCGGTCGAGGTGAGGCAAGCGGTTAGCGTGGGGTGATGACTGTTGTCCTGCGTACCGGGGAAGATGTTGATCTTCTTGGGGTTGGGGATCTGCATTTTCGGTCGCGGGCCGACTCCTATGCGCACATCCTCTCGGCCGAGGCGCTCGCCACGCTCTCCGGTGCGGCGCTCGGGGCCTGGTGGAGTGAGCGCTGGAAGTGGGAGCGGGGCACGCATCGGCTGACCGTCGCGGAGAGCGACGGGCGCCTCGTCGGCTTCACCTATGTCGGGCCCAGTGAGCTGGACGGGGCCGCTGAGCTCTACGCCATCCACGTCGACCCCGGGCTGGTCGGCCGTGGGGTCGGGAAGCTGCTCATGGTCGACGCGCTCGGCTCGCTCGCGGAGATCGGTGACGGGCGGGCCGTGCTCTGGGTGCTCGAGGGGAACGAGCGGGCCCGGCGCTTCTACGACCGGGGCGGCTGGCGGCCGGACGGCACGACGCGGGTGGAGGCGATCGGTGGGGAGCCGGTGCCGCAGTTGCGCTACGGACTGGATCTCCCGCGCCCGGACGGTCCTTCGACCGGCCGGGCGCTCCCCCGAGATGTTCCTTCATCGTCGGTGATCGCCGAGTAGCCCGACCAGGCAGCGCACCGGCAAGCAACCGGCAATTCAGCCGGACATGGCCAGGTGGAACTGTTCCCGCTCGCCGCCTTCGAGGCCGAAGGCGTCGGCCAGCAGCCGCATGGTCTCGGGGCGGGGCCGGCCGGCCCGGCCGGATTCCAGGTAGCGGATGGTGCGCACGCTCAGGCCGGTGCGATCGGCCAGATCTTCCTGCGACATGCCGCGGCGCAGCCGGTGGCCGCGGATGCCGGCCCCGCCGGGCCGGTCCGGGGAACTGGCGGGGGCGAGCTTTCTGCGCAGGTCGGCGGCCTGTGGGTGGCCGAGGTCGGCGAGGATTTCGTACGCCTGACGGCGGCGCTCGCCGGCACTGTCGGGGTCGTGCAGCGCTTCGTGCTGGTCGCCGAGGTGGGCGAGGATCTGCGCCTCCAGCACCGGGTTGTCGATCTTGCGGGCCAGCCGTAGGCCCTCCTCGAAGTGCCGGGCGGCGTGATCCTGTTCGCCGGTGAAGAGGTGCAGCAGGCCGAGGGCGTCCCGGGTGATGGCCTCGTTTTCCCAGTCGCCGGACCGCTGCTGCAGGGCGAGCGCCCGGCCGAAGTGGGTCAGCGCCGTCCGCGGTTCGCCGCGCTGCGCGTGGTACCAACCCACCGCCAGCGCCGCCTTGCCCTCCCAGATCGGGTCGTCGAGCGTGCCGAACAGTTCCAGCGCCGTCCCGGCCTCGGCCAGCGCCCGTTCCTGATCGCCCTGCAACCACCACAGGTAGGACAGGATGAACCGGCACTCCGCGACGCCGGCCACGTCGCCGGCGCCCTCCACGAGGGCGAGGGCGCGGCGCAGATTTTCCTGCGCGCCGTCGAAGCGCTGCCGGCGACCGTCGGCGACGGCCAGGAAGGAATACGCGTACGCCAGGGCCGGCCCGTCGGCGAGGGTGGCCGCCGCGTCCAGGGCCACCGCCCAGGCCGCGCCTTCGTCGTCCCATCGCCGTTCCTCGTGCAGAAACGAGTCGAGCGCCCAGCTCAGCTGCCACGCCTGGGTGTCGAGGCCCTCGTCGCGGGCCTGCCGGACCGAGGCGAGCAGCGTTTCCCGTTCCCCGCGCAGCCAGTCGATGGCGTCCTTCATGTCGATCAGCGGGCGGGGCCGGGCGTCGTCGGCGGGTGCGGACAGGGTCATCGGGATGGGTGCCCGGGTCGGGTTGAGCACCAGGTCGGCCTGGTAGGCGGTGTGCGTGTAGTGGTCGAGCAGCCGGGTGAGGGCAGCTCGGCGGCCGACCGCCGGCTCGAGCTCGCGGGCCAGCTCACCGGCGTACGTGCGGATCAGGTCGTGCGCCGCGTACCGCCCCGGCATCGGCTCGGCGAGCAGGCCCGACTCGATGAGCTCGCGCAGCGTGCGGCGGGTTTCGGCAGGCGGCTGCCCGTTCAGCGCGGAGGCGGCGGCGAGCGCGATGTCCGGCCCGGCGGCCAGCCCGAGGAGCCGGAACAGGCGGGCGGCGGGTGGGGTGAGCCCGTGGTACGACCACGAGAAGACGGCCCGCAGGTCGTCGAGCGCGTCGAGCCGGCCGGCCGGGCGGCGCAGTTCGGCGGCGAGGGCGGCCAGCGCGGCGAGCGGGTAACCGGCGGTGCGGATGCGGGCGGCGGCCAGGGTCAGCGCGAGCGGCAGCCCGCCGCAGGCCCGGATGATCTCGGCTTCCGCGGACGGGTCGGTCTCCTCGGGGCCGAGGCGGCGGCGGAACAGCTCGGTGGCGTCGGCCATCGGCAGCGCCTCGACCGGAAGCGGCCGGGCCCCGACCGCGGCGACCAGGCCGGTGAGCCGGCTGCGGCTGGTCACCACCGTGCGGGTGGCCGCGCCGGCCGGGAGCAGCGGGCGCACCTGCTCGTCGTCGCGGGCGTTGTCGAGCACCAGCAACAGCCGCAGCGACGCGGTCAGCCGGTGGTAGAGCCCGAGCCGGCCGTCCAGGTCGGCGGGCATCGCGCCGGCTTCGACGCCGAGCCCGGCGAGCAGCAGGCGCAGGCCGTCGGACGGCTCGCGCGGGGCGGAGCTGTCGAAACCACGCAGGTCGAGGTGGAGGCATCCGTCGGGGTAGTGCGGTGCGGCCCGGCGGGCCCAGTGCACGGCGAGGGCGCTCTTGCCGGTGCCGGGCGGGCCGAAGACGACCGTGACACCGGCCGGGTCGGCGGCGAGCCGGGACAACTCGGCGGTGCGCCCGGTGAACTCGGTGATGTCGGGCGGCAACTGCGCAGGAACGGACATGTGGTCGCCGCACCTCCACTATGGACCGCTTCCACTTTATAGGTGGGCGGGAGCGCGCGACCGAGTTATTGCGGGGGAACCTGTGGTCACGCGCTCCCGCCAACCGCCCCGCCCAAAACCGGGGGTCGCGCCTGGCCGGAGGCGCTGGACCAGCGGAGGCGTGCCGGTCCTGACCAGTTGTAGGGCGGGTCCTGTTGCGGGATGCCGCGGCGCTGGCGGGGCGCAGCGGCATCACCGCCGGGAGACGTCGACGGGCTGGAGAGCCGGGGCCTGCCGGGGGAGGTCAAGCTGTCGGCGACGTCGAAGCGTGGTGCGATGGAGTTGTCAGTAGTGGAGATCACCGCGGTTGTGGTAGCGGGCACCTCTGTCCATGTTGTCCCCGAAGCCGGGCATGGCCCGGATGCTGTTCAGGTCGTGCCGCAGGGTCCATGCCTCCCGCCACGGGCGGCGGGACGCCGCGTCGGCGCGTTCGGCCAGGCGGCGCGGAGCGCACGGCCACCGCCATCCGCACCAGACGCAGTTACCTTCGTGATCCGCCTCCGCGTGCCGTCCCAGCATCTGCTGGGCGTCTCGCCAGAGAAGGCGATCCACGATGTCGGGCGGCACTGACTGGTCGGCGATGACCATCCGTCACACTCCGTCGGGATGTGTTGCAACCTCCGGTACGTCAGATACAACCGCAGGAGGCTCACCCAGGGTCGGACAACGGGTGCGATGAGTGATGAGGGTCTGTTCGCCGTGGGCGGACGCCGCCGCGGCATGGACCTTGACCAGCGCTTTGTTGACGCCGTCATGGATACCGAACACACGGGTGTCGAACCTGGGGCACTCGATGCCTACAGCCGCGTCGTGACCGGTGTCGCCACGAGCCTGCTCCCCTCGGTCGCCGCGCTTTCGGTGCGCAGCGCCCGCGGGGCCGGCGCCGGCTCGGCCGTCACCTTCACCGACGACGGATTCCTGCTCACCAACGCCCATGTGGTCGCGGGCGCGACCGGCGGCACCGCCGATTTCGCCGACGGCACCGAGACTCGATTCGACGTGGTCGGCGCGGACCCGCTCTCCGACCTCGCCGTGGTCCGGGTGCACAACCCGGGCGCACCGGCCGCGCCGCTCGGCGACGCCGATCTCCTGAAGATCGGCCAGCTGGTGGTGGCGGTCGGCAACCCGATGGGTCTCGCCGGATCGGTGACCGCCGGGGTGGTCTCCGGCCTGGGCCGGTCCCTGCCGGCCCGCGACGGCCGCCGGGTCCGCATCATCGACAGCGTCATCCAGACCGATGCCGCGCTGAACCCCGGCAACTCGGGCGGCGCGCTGGCCGATTCGACCGGCACGGTGGTCGGCATCAACACCGCGGTCGCCGGGTACGGCCTGGGCCTGGCCGTACCGATCAACTCCACCACCCGCACGATCATCGGCGAGCTGGTCGCCACCGGCCGGGTCCGGCGGGCCTGGCTGGGCGTGGCCGGCATGCCGAGCCCGCTGCCCCCGCCCCTGGCCACCCGCCTGGGACAGAAGCTCGGGCTGCGGGTCGTCGAGGTCGTTCCCGGCAGCCCGGCCGGTTCGGCCGGGATCTACCTGGGCGACGTGCTGATCTCGGCGGGCGGCCAGCCGCTGCAGACCGTTCAGGCCCTGCAGCGGCTCATGCTCAGCCCGGCGATCGGCGCCAACCTCCCGATCACCCTGCTCCGCAAGAACGCCCTGGTGGACGTCATCACGGTGCCCGCCGAACTCGGTTAGTCGCTATTTTCCGGGCGCCCGGTATCGCGTAACTGCCCGCGATCGCCCCGCTGATGAGGAGGAAGTCAATTTTTCGTCGCCGCGGGGTTTGCGGTGCCGGAAAATCGGCTTCCTCCTCATCAGCCTCAAAGGGGCGATCGCCCGCGGAGCGAAGCGGAGCCAGCTAGCTGAGATGCGTGAGCAGGTCCTGCCTCGTCAGCACGCCGGCCGGCTTGCCGTCGATCAGGACCATGGCGGCGTCCGCCTTCTCCAGGAGGGCGACCGCCTCGCTCACCGGCTGCCCGCCACCGATCATCGGCAGCGCTTCCTCCATGTGCCGTTCGATCGTGTCGTGCAGGTGGGCCTGTCCGGTGAACAGCGCGTCCAGCAGCGCCTTCTCCGCTATCGACCCGGCCACCTCGCCGGTGACCACCGGCGGCTCGGCCTTGAGCACCGGGAGCTGGCTCACGCCGTACTCCCGCATGTAGTCGATCGCGTCGCGCACCGTCTCGGTCGGGTGCACGTGGATCAGCGGCGGGGTGCGGCCGTCCTTGCCGGCCAGCGCGTCGGCGACGGTGGGCGCGTCGCCGTCGCCGGTGCGCAGGAAGCCGTACCGGGCCATCCAGTCGTCGTTGAAGATCTTGGAAAGGTAGCCCCGGCCGCCGTCCGGCAGGAGAACCACGACCACGTCGTCCGGGCCGGCCCGGCGGGCCACGTCGAGCGCGGCCACCACGGCCATCCCGCACGAGCCACCGACCAGCAGGCCCTCCTCGCGGGCCAGCCGGCGGGTCATCTCGAACGAGTCGGAGTCGGAGACCTCGATGACCTCGTCGGTGATGTCCCGGTCGTAGGCGGCCGGCCAGAAGTCCTCGCCGACGCCCTCCACCAGGTAGGGCCGGCCGGTGCCGCCGGAGTAGACCGAGCCCTCCGGGTCGGCGCCGATCACCCGGACCAAGCCCTGTTCCTTGAGGTAACGGCCGACGCCGCTGATCGTGCCGCCGGTGCCGACGCCGGCCACGAAGTGGGTGATCCGGCCGGCCGTCTGCTTCCACAGCTCGGGGCCGGTCTCCTCGTAGTGCGACCGGGGGTTGGCCATGTTCGAGTACTGATCCGGCTTCCAGGCGCCGGGAACCTCGCGCGCCAACTTGTCGGAGACGTTGTAGTAGGACCGCGGGTCCTCGGGAGCGACCGCGGTCGGGCACACGACGACGTCGGCGCCGTACGCCTTGAGGACGTTGCGCTTGTCCTCGCTGACCTTGTCAGGGCAGACGAAGATGCATCTGTAGCCGCGCTGCTGCGCGACGAGGGCGAGGCCGACACCGGTGTTTCCGCTGGTCGGCTCGACTATGGTGCCCCCCGGGCGAAGCAGGCCGGCCTTCTCGGCATCCTGCACCATCCGTAAGGCGATCCGGTCCTTGACCGATCCGCCAGGATTGAAGTACTCGACCTTCGCCAGCACCGTGGCGGAAATGCCCTCGGTGACATGGTTCAGCTTGACCAGGGGTGTGTCACCGATGATCTCGACGACGTTGTCGTAGTAACGCACGCCCTAGATTACGACGACGCGGTCCCGCTGCTTCTCCCACTCCAGGAAGCGCTCGGTCTCGGCGAGCACCGTGCCGGCCAGCCAGGTGATCATGACGGCGTCGTCGGCAAGGCCCACGACCAGCAAAAACGCCTCCGGAATGAGGTCGATCGGCGACACCACGTAGGCCGTCGCGGCAGCCATCAGGGCCACCCGCATTCCCCCGTCGTACTGGCCTGTCGCGGTCGCCTTGAGCATGCGGGGCACGGCCGCGATGCGTTTGCTCAGCGACGGTCCGCCGCGTGCGCCCCGCATCAGCTGCCGGGCCAGCGCGGTGAAAGCCGCGGTCCGCTTCAACGTCTTAGCCATCGGTTCCCCTCTCGGTAACTCCAGCATGACGTGGGCCCGCCATGATTGCCTCTCGCCAGAACGCGTTAGCCTCGAATTCCAAGCCGGATCTGGGAGGGGGATACCCATGAGCGGCATCGAAATCACCGCGGAGGACTGGCGCCGGATCAAATTGGCAGGCCAGATCGTCGGCGGAGTGACCGGCACGCTGGCCGGTCTGACCGCCCTCTCGGCCGGGCTCCTGCTTCGGCAGGCGGCCGACGCACGCCGGATCATCCCGATGGCCGAGGCGCCCCCGCCGCGCGGGGACGGCGTCTACGGCGCGAAATTCGGCGGCAAGCCCATCACGATGGTCGTGCTCGGCGATTCCTCAGCCGCGGGGTACGGCGTGCACCGTCCCCGCGAGACACCCGGCGCCCTGCTGGCCACCAGCGTGTCCCGCCGCCTGCACCGGCCGGTGAAGCTCTACCGGGTGGCCGTCGTCGGAGCCATGTCGTCGGGCCTGCCCTACCAGGTGGACGCCGCGCTGGAGTACGCGCCGGACGTCGCGGTGATCCTGATCGGTGGCAACGATGTCACCCACGCGTCGGCCCGGGTCATGGCCGTGCGCTACCTGGGCGACTCGGTGCGCCGGCTGCGCGCGGCCGGCTGCAAGGTCGTCGTCGGCACCTGCCCCGACATCGGCGCGATCCAGCCGATCAAGCCGCCGCTGCGCTGGCTCGCGCGAAAGTGGAGCCGCGACCTGGCCGCCGCACAGACGGTCGCCGTGGTCGAGGCGGGCGGCCGTACGGTGTCGCTGGTCGACCTGCTCGGCCCGGTGTTCGAGGCCGATCCGGCGCGGATGTTCAGCTCGGACCACTTCCACCCGTCCGCCGACGGCTACGCGCGGGCCGCGTCGGTGATGCTGCCGACCCTGCTGGCCATGCTCGGCGAGGACGACCGCCCGGCGCTGGCCGCGGGCGAGGGCGTGCGGAGCCTGGAGGAGGCCGCGCAGGAGGCGGTCCACACGGCCGGCACCGAGGTCAGCGCCATCCAGGTCGGCGGGCGCGAACGCGGCCCGGCCGGGCGCTGGGCGGTGCTGCGTAAGCACCCCTGGTTCGGTGAACCTCGCACCTGGTTCGGACATAAGGCATCCGTTCCGAGCGGCCGTCCGGCGGCGGGCGCCGTAGGCTGGACCCCAGCGGATCAATAACGTCGCAGTAACGCAGGGAGGCGAGAGATGGCGGGGCTGAACGCACGAATCGGCAGGGCGGCGGCCACCAGTCTGCTCGCCGGGGCGGTGAGCGGGGTCGCTCTGCTGGCCGGTGAGGTGCTCGCCGCCAAGGCCCGGCGCTACGCGAAACCCACCATGGGCCTGGCCCTGCGCACCTCGATGGGCAAGCTGTCCGCGCCCTCGGTGCGGCTGGTGCTGCTGGGCGACTCGGCCGCGATCGGGGTCGGCGTGGAGTGGCTGTCCGAGACCGTGGGCGGCCAGCTGGCCCGGCTGCTGGCCGAGGGCGGCACCGACACCGGCGAGCGGCACGTGCTGCTCTCCAGCGTGGGCGTGGCCGGTTCCCGGTCGGCCGACCTGGCCACCCAGGTGGCGCGGGCCCTGCTCGGTGAGCGACCCGATGTGGCCGTGGTGCTGATCGGCGCGCACGACGCGACCAGCCTGCGCAGCCCCGAGGAGTCGGCCGAACTGCTCGGTCAGGCCGTGCGGCGGCTGCGCGACGCGGGCGTGCGGGTGGTCGTGGGCACCTGCCCCGACCTCGGCGCGCTGCGGGCGATCGCGCCGCCGCTGCGCCAGGTGGCCGGCGTGCTCGGCCGCCGGATGGCGAAAGCGCAGGCCAAGGCGGTGGTGGCAGCCGGTGGCGCGGTGGTCGACCTGGCCGAGGAGACCGGCGCGGTCTTCCGGGCCGACGCGGGCACGTTCTGCTACGACGGTTTCCACCCGTCCGCCGACGGCTACCGGGTGTGGGCGCACGCTTTGTATCCGGCCGTAGCAAAAGCAGCACTGAGCCACATCTGAAAAAGATGGCCGGCGTGTGACAAAGTTGCACTCGCAGAGGTTGTTACTCACCGGTTAACGTGGGTTCATGCCCGAAGCCGTCATCGTCGCCACCGCTCGCTCCCCGATCGGCCGCGCTCACAAGGGATCGCTGAAGGACCTGCGTCCCGACGACCTGACCGCCACGATCGTCGACGCCGCGCTGAACAAGGTGCCCCAGCTCGACCGCGCCCTCATCGAGGATCTCTACCTCGGCTGCGGGCTGCCCGGTGGCGAGCAGGGCTTCAACATGGCCCGTGTGGTCGCCACCAAGCTCGGCCTCGACAGCCTGCCCGGCGCCACCATCACCCGTTACTGCTCGTCGTCGCTCCAGACCACCCGGATGGCGTTCCACGCGATCAAGGCGGGCGAGGGCGACATCTTCCTCTCGGCCGGCGTCGAGACCGTGTCCCGCTTCGCCCGGGGCAGCTCCGACGGCCTCCCGTCGGCGGCGGCCGCGCTGGTCGGCGGCGGCTGGGAGAACCCGTACTTCGCCGATGCCAAGGCCCGCACGGCCGGCTACGCCGAGGGCGGCAAGACCTGGCACGACCCGCGTGAGGACGGCCAGGTGCCGGACATCTACATCGCGATGGGCCAGACCGCCGAAAACCTGGCCCAGATCAAGGGCATCTCCCGCGAGGAGATGGACGAGTTCGGCGTACGCAGCCAGAACCTCGCGGAGAAGGCGATCGCCGACGGCTTCTGGGAGCGGGAGATCACTCCCGTGACGCTGCCGGACGGCACGGTCGTGTCGAAGGACGACGGTCCCCGCCCCGGCGTCAACATCGAGGGCGTGTCCGGTCTCAAGCCGGTGTTCCGCCCCGACGGCCGGGTCACCGCCGGCAACTGCTGCCCGCTCAACGACGGCGCCGCCGCGGTGGTCATCATGAGCGACACGAAGGCCCGCGAGCTGGGCATCACCCCGCTGGCCCGGATCGTCTCGACCGGCGTGACCGCGCTCTCCCCCGAGATCATGGGCCTCGGCCCGGTGGAGGCGTCGAAGCAGGCGCTCAAGCGGGCCGGCATGACCATCGACGACGTCGACCTGGTCGAGATCAACGAGGCGTTCGCGGCTCAGGTCATCCCGTCGTACCAGGACCTGGGCATCCCGATCGACAAGCTGAACGTGAACGGCGGCGCGATCGCGGTCGGCCACCCGTTCGGCATGACCGGCGCCCGCATCACCGGCACCCTGCTGAACTCGCTCGACTGGCATGACAAGAGCATCGGCCTCGAGACGATGTGCGTCGGTGGCGGTCAGGGCATGGCGCTGATCATCGAGCGCCTGAGCTAGAAACCCCCGGTTGTCCGCCGGGTCCGGTCTGCCACGAGCGGCCGGGCTCGGCGGTTTTCATTTCCGCCCGCCGCCCACTACAAGGCGCTGCGGACCGCATCGACCGCCGCGGCCGCTTCGGCCAGCACCGACTCGGCCGGGCCGGCGGCGAGCAGATCGTCGGCGACGACGCGGAGCTGGTCCGGGAGGATCATGTCGTGCTCACGCGGGACCGGGCGGCGCGGCTGACCCTCCGCATCGGCGTCCAGGTCGGCGAGGAGCTGAACCAACGCGTACACCTGCTCGGCCTTCTGGCCGCGCCAGCGCGGCTGTTCCCAGTGCCGCACCTGGTTGTGCAGGCGATCGACGGAGGCGGCGAAATCGGTCACGCCGCGAGCGTAGCCCGGACGCGAATCGGCGCCCGGACCGTGGGAGGACGATCCGGGCGCCGATTTTCTGGAGCGTCAGTCTCTGCTGCTGCCCTGCAGGTAGCTGAGCAGGCGCAGGATCTCCAGGTAGAGCCAGATGAGGCCGACCAGGATGCCGAACGCGCAGGTCCAGGAGTAACGCTGGGGCAGGCCCATCCGGACACCCTGCTCGATCTGGTCGAAGTCGAGGATGAAGCTCAGCGACGCGACCACGATGCAGACGATGCTGAAGATGATGCCGATGGCACCGCCCTCACGGATGCCGGTGTGCACGCCGAACAGCGAGAGCACCAGGTTGAGGATCATGATCATGAACAGACCGCCCATGACGGCGATCAGGCCCTTGGTGAACTTCGGCGTCGCCCGGATCACCCGCGACTTGTAGAGCAGCGCCATCAGGAAGAAGACGCCGAACGTGGCGACCACGGCCTGCAGGACGATGCCGTTGTAGAAGTTCTCGAAGGCCTCGCTGACGAGGCCGACGAAGGCGCCCTCGACCACCGCGTAGGTCACCACGAGCGCCGGGTTGGCCACCCGGGAGAACGAGATGATCAGGCCGAGGATCAGGCCGACGATGGCGGCACCGAACCAGGCGACACCGACCACGCTGTTGGGGATCAGGTTCCACGCGGCGATGGCCGAGATGCCGGTGATGCCCAGGAGGATGACGGTCTTGACGACCACGTCGTCGATCGTCATCGGCTGCGCGACCGGCGGAGCGGCTGCGTAGCCCGGGCCGGTGGGGTACGGCTCGCCGTATCCGTACCCGGCCGTCCGCTCGCGTTCGGCCGCCTGGCCGAGGCGGCTCAGAACCGGGTTCGAAGATTTCACTGTGTCCAGCCTCCCTGAGGTCAACTGCGGTCTTTCCAGGGTAAAGGCCATAAGCACCCGATGAGGGTGCCAGAAGCTGTGCGTAGCCTGAAAATACGAAGTCTGTCTAAACAGTGAGCGCGGTGCCCGGGGCGGGTCTCGAACCCGCACGCCTCGTAAGGCAGCCGCTTTTAAGGCGGCCGTGTCTGCCATTCCACCACCCGGGCGGGCAGTCACACCGTATCGGGTGCCGCCCGGGCAGTGGAATCAGCCTAGCGGGCTCCCGCGCCGACCTTTTCGCGCTCGTCGGGGAGCTTGACCGTCGGGGTCACGTGGGTGAACTCCTCGCGCGGCGTGTGCAGCTGGCCGAGGGCGACCGTCTCGCGCTGCAGGAAGAAGGCGAGCGTCCAGTCCGCGACAACTCGGACTTTCCGGTTGAACGATGGGATACGGCTCATGTGGTACGTGCGGTGCATGAACCACGCGGGCAGGCCCTTGACCTTGATGCCGTAGACGTGCGCCACGCCCTTGTACAGGCCGAGGCCGGCGACGCTGCCGACGTACTTGTGCCGGTACTCCTTCGGCAGGCCGCCGAGGACCACCGTACGGATGTTGTCGGCCAGCACCTTCGCCTGCCGGACCGCGTGCTGGGCGCTCGGCGAGCACCAGGCACCCGGGTTGGTCAGGTCGGGGACCTGGGCACAGTCGCCGGCCGACCAGGCGCCCTCCAGCACCTCGTCGCCGTCGACGACCTGCAGGGTGGGCAGGCAGGTGACGTGGCCACGGGGGCCGCGCGGCAGGTCGGTGCGGTCCAGCATCGGCGAGGGCTTCACGCCGGCCGTCCAGACCAGGGTCTCGGCCTGGAAGCGGTCGCCGTCACTGAGCACGATCTCGCCGTCGACGCAGGACTCCAGCCGGACGTCCAGGCGCAGGTCGATGCCGCGCTTGGACAGCTCGCGGGCGGCGTACGCGCCCATCTTCGCGCCGACCTCGGGCAGGATCCGATTGGTCGCCTCGACGAGGACGAACCGGACCTCCTTCTGGTCGAGGTCGGGGTAGTACTGCAGCGCGTCGCGGACGACGTCCTCCATCTCCGCGAGCGCCTCGATGCCGGCGAAGCCGCCACCGACGAAGACGAAGGTGAGCGATGCCTTGCGCACCGCCGGGTCGGGGGTGACCGCCGCGACGTCGAGCCGGTCCATGATGTGGTTGCGCAGGTAGATGGCCTCACCGATGGTCTTGAACCCGATGCCCTGCTCCCGGAGACCGGGGATCGGCAGGGTCCGCGAGACCGAGCCGGGCGCCACGATGATGTGGTCGTACTCCATCTCGGTGGACGGGCCGTCGATCGGCTGGATGGTGACCGTCTTGCGCGCGTGCTCGATCTTCGTGACCTCACCGGACACGATGCGGCACTTCTTAAGCTCACGCCGGAGCGGGACCACCGAGTGCCGCGGGCTGATGTTGCCGGCCGCTGCCTCGGGGAGGAACGGCTGGTACGTCATGTGCGGCTGCGGGTCGATGACGACCACCTCGGCCCGGCGCCGGTTGAGCTTCCTGGACAGGCGCAGGGCGGCGTAAAGCCCGACATGACCTGCACCTACGACGACGATGCGCTGCGGATTCACCTGGATATTGTCGCGCGCACCGGGCCGTCATGCCTCGTTCTGTGACGTATGACAACCCCGTTTGTCAAGTGCCATGAAGCACATATTTCCAGAAGATTTCACGCTCTCTGCAAGAGCCGTGCAATCAGGACGGTGGCACCGACCGCACCCGCGACGCCGACCAGCGTCGCCACCAGGAACGCGCCACCAGCGAGATCGGCGGACAGTCCCAGCGTGAACACGGTGAGTACGGCCGAGACCAGTACGACGATGGTGGCGCGCAGCATCCAGCCGGCCACCACGTCGATGTTCACCACCGCGTCGTACGGCAGAACCGCAGCCAGCGCCGTCAGGCTGTGTCCAAGGTAGAGCAGCGTGGCGATGGAGAGGACCCGCCACAACTCGACCTCGGCGCCGTAACCGGCGGTGTCCACCAGCCAGCCGCCGACCACGGCCAACGCCGCGAGGGTGGCACCCCGGCCGCGCGGCGCCACCGCCGGATAGATGGCGAGCAGCGTGAGCGGGACGAAATATTGCGTCCCGAGCAGCGAGACCGGCCAGGCCACCATCATCGCGAGCAGGCCGGCCAGGCCCACCCCGCAGCGCACCAGGAACGGTGCGGCGGTGGCCCGGGCGGTGACCGCACGGGCGGCGGTGACCGCCGCGGAGAAGGAGCGGGCCATCAGCGCCCCCGGGGTGCCGAGGCGAGCCGGGCCACGTCCCGCAGCACCAGGTCGAGGCTGCCGGCCCCGGCCCAGGCCACCACCGGCACGCCGTGCTCGCGCAGCCGGCCCAGCACGTTTTCCCGCTCGATCCGCCACAGCCGGGTGGCCAGCGGCGTCCACTGACCGCGGTTGGCGGGGGCGGCACCGGGCGGCAGCGTGTCGACCGCCACCACGTATCGGCCGGACTGGGTGAGCTGGGCGAGCATGTCCGCCGAGCGCGGGTCGACGAGCGGGGTCAGCACCATCACCAGGGCGTCCGAGGAGACGCGGTGCACGCCGAAGACGTTCGCGTAGGTGTCGCTCTCCGACTCCACCGGGTCGGGTCGCACGTCGAGCAGCCACTCCAGGACCGTGAGGTATTGCCGGCGGCCGGTGGCCGGGCGCAACCGACGAGCCGTGGCGCCGTACTCCAGCAGCGACACCCGGTCACCCCGATGCAGGTAGTGCTCGGCGATCGCGGCCGCGGCCCGGACCGTGGTGTCCAGCACCGACGCGTCCCCGCCGACACCGCCCGAGCGGCCCACCTCGCCGAGCACGTCGAGCAGCAACAGCACCTCGGCGTCCCGGTCGGACAGCGTGGAGGCGACGTGCAGATCCCGGGTGCGCAGGGAAACCCGCCAGTCGATGCGCCGCAGACGGTCACCCGGCGCGAACGGCCGTACGCCCGCAAGCTCGCCGCCCTCGCCCGGCCGCCGCGACCGATGGTTTCCGACCAGGCCGGCGGCGGCCGGCATGGCCTCGGTCGCGTTGAACGGATCGGTGACCGGGTAGACCCGCACCCCGCGCGCCGGGACCACCACCGGCCGGCAGGCCAGCAGGCCGCCGCAGGCGGCGACGCGCGCCGCCGCCGGGCCGACGTCCTGCCGGCCCCACCGGTTGGCGTCGCCGGGCAGGTCCACCGCGTGCCAGCCGTCCGGCGGAACGCGGATCGCGAACGGCCGGTCGGCGTGCTCCAGCTTCAACCAAGGCGACGTACGGGTACGGACCACGACCAGGTCGTAGGTGATGACGTCGGGGTTGGTCACGGTCACCGCGGCCTCCACCTGACCGCCCTCGACGATGTGGTCCTCCCCCGCCGAGATGGTCAGCTCGGGCGCGGACCGCGGCATCCGGCGCAGGCCGGCCGCCGCACCGATCGCGAACGGCGCCGCCAGCAGCACCAGATCGACCCGGCCCAGCGCCACGCCGAGCAGCAGGAGCAGGCCGGTGAGCAGCACCGACCGGCCGAGCGCCCGGGTCGGCACCCAGGCCGGTCCGGCCACCGCTTCCGGCTCGGGCGGCGCCTGCGGCACCGCGTAGCGCAGCAGCGGCCGGTCAGTCATGCCGCGCGTAGGTGGGCAGCGCGCCGCTGGCCGGCGCCGGCACGTTGGTCAGCACCTCCTGCACCACGAACGACGGGTCGACGCGGCGCAGCCACATCTCCGGCCGCAGCGTGATCCGGTGGGCGAGCGCGGGGATGGCCACGTCTTTCACGTCCTCGGGGACCACGAAGTCGCGACCGGCCATCGCGGCCCGCGCGCGGGCCAGCAGCAGCAGCGCCAGCGAGCCACGGGGGGACGAGCCGACCAGCACCGACGCGTGCTCGCGGGTGGCGGCGGTAAGCGCCACGATGTAGCGGCCGATCGAGTCCTCCACCGTCACGCTCTCCAGGGCGGCCTGCATGGCCTGCAGCACCTGGGAGTTGACCACCGGCTGCAGGAACGATTCCTCCTGGCGGCGGGACATGCGGCGCTGCAACACCTCCCACTCCTCCTCGGCCGTCGGGTAACCGAACGACACCCGGATCAGGAAGCGGTCGAGCTGGGCCTCGGGCAGCGGGTAGGTGCCCTCGTATTCGATCGGGTTGGCCGTGGCGAGCACGTGGAACGGCGGGTCGAGCCGGTAGGTGACACCCTCGACCGAGACCTGCTTCTCCTGCATCGCCTCGAGCAGCGCGGCCTGGGTCTTCGGCGGCGTCCGGTTGATCTCGTCGGCGAGCAGCATGTTGGTGAAGACCGGGCCGGCCCGGAACGCGAAGTCACCCTTGCGCTGGTCATAGAGGAAGGAGCCGGTGACGTCGGCCGGCAGCAGGTCGGGGGTGAACTGCAGGCGGCGGAAGTCGAGCCCGAGCGACTGCGCGAAACAGCGGGCGGTCAGCGTCTTGCCGAGACCCGGCAAATCCTCCAGCAGCACGTGCCCGCCGGCCAGGATGCCGGCCAGGACGAGCTCGAGGGATTCCCGCTTGCCCACCAGGACGCTGCCGACCGAGTCCAGGACGGCACCGGCCAACCTGCCCACCTCGTACGGGGGAAGGGCATTTTCCGTCACAGTCTCTCCAACGCATCCACGTAGGTCTCCAGTTCACGGGACTTCGCCGTGCGGCGCCCGCGATCGTGCAAAGCCGCCCAAAGTGGGTCGCCGAGCAACTCGCGGGCGCGGCGCGGATCGGACGTCCGAGTGATCCCGTGCCGCAGCCGCAGACGCTCATCGGCGAGCTCGGCAATCACCGGCAGGACGTTACTCGTATACAGATCGGGATCGGTGTGCGCCCGGTCCAGGTTTCGCTCCCAGCGGCGCACCGCGGCCCGCAGCGAATCCAGGGCCCGGCCGTCGTCGTTCCGGCCCGCTCCCCCGCGCCGCTTCGGCAGCGCCGGCGGCGCCACCTCGGACACCGCGTAGAGCACGGCGCGCAAACCGATGAAGAAGGCCACCACCAGGAGTACGGAGATGTGCAGTCCACCGGCTCGCATCGCGGCGATGGTCACCACCGTGGCCCCGGCGATCAGCAAGACGTTGCGAACCACCCACCAGGCGCGCGATTTCTGCTTGGGGGCCGCCTCGGTGACCTCCTCGACCGGTTCGTCGCGGAAGCTGAACAGTTGGTCGAGCCCGCCGTCGCTCATGCCTGCACCCCCGCGTCGGCGGTCGCGCCCAGGTCGGCCCGCAGCCGCTCGAGGGCGCTGATCGCCTGCTGGCGCATCCGATTGTCGACGGTGTGCGTGGCGTAACGCGCCTCCCGGTAGACCTCGAGCAGCGCGGCCAGCACCTGAGCGTCGACGTGCTGCTCGCGCAGCAACCGGCCGACCAGGTCGGTCGGGCTGTCCCCCGGGTGCCGTGGGGTGCCCGCCGCCGCCGCGGCCTGCTCCAGGCGGACCCAGCAGGCGATCACGGCGCGGCGCGGGTCACGGTCGGTGTCGGACAGCTCCTCCAGGCCGGCGTCCAGCGCGGCGACCAGCTCCTCCGCCGTACGCGAACCGTCCTGGCCGTTTTTGATCTGCCGTTTTCCCTTGCGCGCCCGGCGCTTGGCCGCATCGCGCAGCACCGCCCAGACCACCACCACGAGGACGATCGCCAGCACGATGCCGAACAGCACCAGCGCCGCGGTGCCCAGCCACTCCGGCAGGCCCTGGGCCGCTTCGGGCGGCGGTTGCGGCGCCTTCGAGAAGCTGGGCTCAGTGGTCGGCAGCAGCGGCGGGGGCGTCGGCGTCGCGTCGGGCTGGATCTGATCGAGCTGCGGCGCCGACCGGGTGGCGGCGAGCGCCGTGACGAAGAGCAGCACGAGGACGGCGGCCATCGGCCACCAACGTCGCACAGCAGCGAGATCCATCAGCGCGGGCTCAGTTTCGTGGTTCGGGTGCGGACCTGCCGAATCATGCCAGGCCCGCGAGCGTCTTCGCACGGGCGAACACGTCGTCGAGCATCGCCGGGGTGAGCCGGCCGGTGAAGGTGTTCTGCTGGCTGACGTGAAAACACCCGAGGAGGTCGGGAACGCCGGGCAGGCTGACCAGCGCACCGTGCCCGAACTTCGGCCGCGGCACCGGGGTTTTCGTTTGATAGACCGCGCTCATGGCGGGCCACCACGCACCCCAGGCAAATGCCCCGAGGGCTACGACAACTTTCAAAGTCGGGCGAATCAACTGAAGCTCGCGGTGAAACCAGGGCGCGCAGGTGTCCCGTTCCTCCGGGGTCGGCTTGTTGTCCGGCGGCGCACATCGGACCGCCGGGAAGATCCGGGTGTTGCGGAGTTCGAGGCCGTCGTCGATCGACACGCTCAGCGGCTGGTTGGCCAGGCCGGCCCGGTGCAGCGCCGCGAACAGCACGTCGCCCGACCGGTCACCGGTGAAGAGGCGGCCGGTCCGGTTACCGCCGTGCGCGGCCGGGGCCAGGCCGAGGATGCCGATCTCCGCGTCCGCATTGCCGAAGCCCGGGATCGGCCGGCCCCAGTAGACCTGGTCGCGGAAGGCGGCCCGCTTGACCCGGGCGACTTCCTCGCGCCAGGCGACCAGGCGCGGGCAGGCAAAACACTCCGCGATCTCCGCGTCCAGAACGCCGAGATCCGCGGCCGCGGCCGCGCGGTCCACCACGTCGGCTTTCGTACGGGATTCCACCCCGGCGGCCCCCTGATCTTGAAGAGTTCGCGTTAGGAGATGCCAGCAATTCAACATGATCGCGGCGAACCGTAGTTCTCTCGCCGCGGATAACCCTGGACCGACGGCGATTCGCCCGGCGCGGGCGCGCGATCTAATGGGCGGATGGAACAGAGCCTCGCGGAAATCCTGGACGCGGCCGCGGCGGGGCGGTTCCCGCCGGACGACGCCGGCGTCACCGTCGTGCCGCAGCACCATGCGCGGGATGCGGGGGTGGTGGCGTTCACCGGGCACTCGGTGGTGTTCATCGACGAGGACCCGGCGTGGGTGCGGGCCACGCTGGCCGGGATCGACTGCGATCGGCTGGCGGCGGCCATGAATCCGCGCTTTCTCGCCGCGCTGCTGGAACGGACCGGCCGGCAGACCGAGACCATCGATCTGCTCACCGTCGCTTCTGCCCTGCCGGGAGAGCCGCCGATAGCGCTCAAAGAGATCAGCGACATGGGGCATCCGCGGGTGCGCCGGGCGCTGACACGCCGGGATGACGTGCGGGTCTGGCTGGCCGACGGCGGCGTGGTCGTTCTCGGGCGAGGCATCGCCGGGCGCTGGGAGATGGCGATCGAGGTGGAGCCGGGCGAACGCCACCGCGGGCTCGGGCGGCAACTGGCGGTGGCGTCGCGGCATCTCGTGCCGGCCGGGGCGATGATCTGGTCTCAGCAGGCGCCGGGCAATGCCCGGGCCGTCCGCTCCTTCCATGCAGCCGGCTTCCGGGCGGTCGGCTCCGAGGCGCTGCTCGCGGCTCCTACGGGTTTTTTGACGCGGTAATCCTTCAGGCGGGCGTTGTGGTCCTGGCCGGCGCGGATCCCATCGGTTCACACCAAAGGTCAACGGCAATCAGGAACGGGACGGGGTGGGCACGGCGGAGGACGGCGAAGCGTCCGGCTCAGCGGGCAACGACGACGCCTGCGGGTCTTGCGTGTGGCTGTTGCCGAACGGGGCGTTCTCGGGGCAGTAGGGGTAGCCACCGCCCCGGGCCACGGACACGTCGTACTGCGCCTGGTCCAGGCAGATGTCGGCGCCGAATTCGATCGGGCTGCCGTCCTGGTCGTACAGGTGAGCGCCGGTCACCAGCTTGCCGGAGCCGTCGTAGACGTACACGTCGTTGATCTGGCTGTAAGGGTTGTTGTCGTAGTAGGTGCCGTAATTCGCGTCGCTGTACTGAACGTTGCGGGCATTGCTGTCGGCGCCCTCGAAGCCGGCCAGGGCGAAGATGACCAGGAAGGCCGTGCCGGCCCGCAGGGCGTAGCGGGGGCCGCGGGCGAGATTGCGGCTGCGTCCACCCAGGACGATCGACGCGATCACGCAGCCGGCCAGCAGGACCAGCGCGACCAGTTCGTTGTCGCCGACGCGGGGCAGCAGGCCGGTGCCGCTGCGGTTGGTGTCGAGCAGGAACGCGATCGCCATCGCGGCCAGGTAGCCGCGAAGCACCCACCATGCCGGGCGGAGCAGGACCAGGAAGTCGCTGGCCTTCTGGTAGCCGATCACCGGGCCGACGCGGACGTCCGCCCGGCCCAGGAGCCGCACGATGGTGTCGCGGGTCTCGGCCAACCGCCGGAAGCGGGGCGCCGGCGGGTCCGGGAAACCGCCGACCAGGCCGGCGGAGGAGCGCAGCTCAGCGGCGTACGCCTCGGGGGTGCCCAAGCGGTCGACCAGCGTGCCGGAACCCTCGGCCAGGACTTCCGCCAGGTGTTCCGGAAGGTCTTCCAGCAACTCGTCGCGCATCTCGTCGGTCAGGCCCGACAGGGCCTGCCGGACCGCGCCGACATATTCGTAGATCTCGTCCTGTGCCGTGGTGTTCACGCCGCCCCCCGCTCACGCA
This sequence comes from Paractinoplanes toevensis, assembly GCF_018332695.1. Taxonomy (GTDB): domain Bacteria; phylum Actinomycetota; class Actinomycetes; order Mycobacteriales; family Micromonosporaceae; genus Actinoplanes; species Actinoplanes toevensis. The sequence continues at coordinate 188,697 of NZ_BOQN01000059.1, read as the reverse complement.
GCAAGTCGTCCATCGTGGATGCGAACCCGTGCCAGATCTTGCCGGACCGTTGCAACTCGGCTCGGCCGGCCGCGTTGAGGCCGTAGTACTTCCGGTGTGGGCCCTCGTCGCTGGGCACCACGTAGGTGTTGAGCAGGCCGGCGTTGAACAGCCGGCGCAGCGTGCCGTAGACCGAGGCGTCGCCGACCTCCTCGAGGCCGGCCGCGCGCAGCCGACGCAGAATGTCGTAGCCGTAGCCGTCCTCGTCGCGGAGGGCGGCCAGGACGGCCAGGTCGAGCACGCCCTTGAGGAGCTGGGTCGTATCCACGCGCCGCACAGTACTGTGCACTGCGAAGTACCGTCAAGACCGTCATAGCGAGCCTGCCCAAAAAGGACTAAGCGATCGAGAAGGCGATGCCGTCGAGGATGTCGTGCTCGGAGGCGATCACGGACTCGTGGCCCGTGCGCTCCATGATGATCTTCAAGATCAGGGCACCGCCGGCGATCACGTCGGCCCGGCCGGGGTGCATGACCGGGAGGGCGAGACGTTCGGCGGTGGTCATGGCCAGCAGTTCGTCGGCCACCTTGGCGACCGCCTCGCGGCTGATCCGGGCGTGGTGGATGCGGGTCGCGTCGTAGGACGGCAGCCCCTGCGCCAGCGCCGTGATCGTGGTGACCGTGCCGGCCAAGCCGACGAGGGTGCGTGCGTTCCGCCCGGGAACGGTGGCCAGTGCAGTGTCCACCGCCTCGGTGATGTCCCGGGTGGCGGCGGCGATCTCCGAGGCCGACGGCGGGTCGGAGTGCAGGTGCCGCTCGGTCATCCGGACGCAGCCGATGTCCATCGAGATCGCGTGCTCCACCCCGTCGACGCCGGTCACGAACTCGGTCGAGCCGCCGCCGATGTCGAAGATCAGAAAGGGTGGTGACGCGTCGAGGCCGGCGACCGCGCCGGTGAACGAGAGTCGCGCCTCCTCGTCCCCGGTGATCACCTCGGGGTCGACGCCGAGCACGCCGCGGACCATCTCCCGGAAGTCGGCCGCATTGGACGCGTCCCGGGACGCCGACGTGGCACACATCCGGACCGTCGTGATCCCGAGATCCGCTATTTCCGCGGCGTACCCCTCGAGGGCCTTTCGCGTGCGCGCCAGCGCCGCGTCGGACAGCCGGCCGGTGCGATCGACGCCCTCGCCCAGCCGGACGATCTCCATCCGCCGGGCGACATCGGTGATCTCGCCATTCGCGACGTCCGCGATGAGCAGCCGGATCGAGTTGGTGCCGCAGTCGATCGCCGCGACTCTCATAGGTGCAGCAGCATTCTCGTGTTCCCCAGGGTGTTGGGTTTGACCCGCTCGAGGTCGAGGAACTCGGCGACACCCTCGTCGTAGGAACGCAACAGCTGCTCGTAGACGGCGTGCGGCACGGGGGCGCCGTCGATCTCGGTGAAGCCGAACAAGCCGAAGAAACGGGTCTCGAAGGTCAGGCAGAAAACCCGGGCTACGCCCAGCTCACGAGCAACATCGAGGAGGCGGGTCACAATCTTGTGCCCCAGCTTGCGGCCGCGGAAGGCAGGGTCGACCGCCACCGTACGGATCTCAGCGAGGTCTTCCCACATCACGTGCAGAGCGCCGCAGCCGAGGACCCGATCCTCCTCGTCGACCGCGACCCAGAACTCCTGCACCGACTCGTACAGCGTGACGGTGGCCTTGCTGAGCAGGCGCCGATCGGCGGTGTAGGCATCGACGAGAGTCCGGATAGCCTTGATGTCCCTGGTGCGCGCCCGCCGGATTTCCACTCATTCGTCCTTTTTAAGGGAAACGCAGGGACCCTCGACCCACCACGGCTCCACCGCGTCGCGCACCTCGTCGCCGAACGGGTTGACGCCGCGACCCGCCGCCAGGGCGTGCCCGAGGTGGACGTGAAGGCATTTCACCCGGTCCGGCATGCCGCCCGCGGCCACCTGGGAGATCTCCGGCACGTCCTCGATGGCCTTGCGCCGGGCCAGATAGTCCTCCGCCGCCCGCGCATAGTGCTGGGCCAGCTCCGGATCGGTCGACAACCGCTCCTGCATGTCGCGCATCACGCCGGCCGACTCCAGCCGGCTGCACGCGGCCGTCGCATGCGGGCAGGTCAGATAGAAGAGCGTGGGGAACGGGGTGCCGTCGGGCAGACGCGGTTCGGTCTCGACCACGTCGGGATTGCCGCAGGGGCAGCGGTGCGCGATCGCGCGAGTGCCACGGGGGGTGCGGCCGAGCTGGGCCGCCACGATCTCGAGGTCGGCTTCGGAGGGTGTGGCCATGATCAGTTAGAAGGCTCCGAGTCGGCGGCTTGGACGCTGCTCCACAACGTGTCGTACCAGCGGTCAGGGACGGCCGAGGCCGGCTTCCCGGATTCTTTCGCGGCGCCGTCCGGGTCGTTGAGCACGCGCAGCGGGGTCTCCCCCGGCAGGACGTAGAAGAGCCGCTCCCGGGCCTGCGCCCGGAGATATTCCGGATCGTCCCACTTCGCCAGCTCTTCCGATTTCGCGGCGATCAGCTTGCGCTGGGCGGCCTGATCGGCCTCCAGCTGGGCGATCTGCGACTCCTGGGCGAGATAGACCCGCAACGGATAGGTGTACGCGAGAGCCAAGGCGACGAACACCACGATCAGGACGGTGGCCCGGCCGGTCAGCGCGCGTGGCCTGGGGGCGGCGGTGCGTTTCGCCGGTCCGGAGCCCACATTGACGGTGCGCCGGGTCGGGGCGGGCCGAGCCCGGGTGCGGGTCTGCACGCGGGTCGTGCCGGTCGTGCGCACCCGCGACGATGCCGGGCGGCGGGACGGGCCCTGTCCGCTCGGTGCGCGCCGCTGTGTGGTCACCCCTGGCTCCCCCGCTCGACGGTCACGGATTGTGGCACTCCCATTGAGAGTGCCACAACTCCATGATCTTCGGTCGGCCCGTTACGCGGTCCGGTAACGCGGGAAAGCGCCCGCACCGGCGTACCGCGCCGCGCTCTCCAGCTGCTCCTCGATGCGCAGGAGCTGGTTGTACTTGGCGACCCGGTCGGAACGAGCCGGGGCGCCGGTCTTGATCTGGCCACTGCCGACCGCGACCGCGAGGTCGGCGATCGTGGTGTCCTCGGTCTCACCCGAACGGTGCGACATCATCGTCTTGAAACCGGCCCGGTGGGCCAGGTCGACCGCGTCCAGCGTCTCGGTGAGCGAGCCGATCTGGTTGACCTTGACGAGGACCGCGTTGGCCGCGTCTTCCGCGATGCCCCGGCCGATGCGGGTCGGGTTGGTCACGAACAGGTCGTCGCCGACGATCTGGATCTTGTTGCCGAGCTGGGCGGTCATCGCGCTCCAGCCGGCCCAGTCCTCCTCGGCCAGCGGGTCCTCGATCGAGACGATCGGGTACTCGTCGGCGAGCTTCGCGTAGTACTGGATCATCTCGTCCGTCGACTTGGGCGAGCCCTCGAAGACGTACGCCCCGTCCTTGTAGAACTCGGTGGCCGCGACGTCCATGGCCAGCACGATGTCGGTGCCCAGGGTGAAACCGGCCGCCTTGACCGCCTCGGCGATCAGGTCGAGCGCGGCGGCGTTGGCCGCCAGGCTCGGCGCGAAGCCGCCCTCGTCGCCCAGGCCGGTCGACAGGCCCTTCTTCTTCAGCACCGACTTCAGCGCGTGGTAGACCTCCGCGCCGGTGCGCAGCGCCTCGCGGAAGGTCGGCGCGCCGATCGGGGCGATCATGAACTCCTGCACGTCGACGTTCGAGTCGGCGTGCGCACCACCGTTCAGGATGTTCATCATCGGCACCGGCAGCAGCGCCGCGTTGGGGCCACCGAGGTAGCGGAACAGCGGCAGCTCGGCCGACTGCGCGGCGGCCTTGGCGATCGCCAGCGACACGCCGAGAATCGCGTTCGCGCCCAGCTCCGACTTGTCGGCGGTGCCGTCCAGGTCGAGCATCTTCTGGTCGATCAGCCGCTGCTCGCTCGCCTCGTAACCGATGAGCTCGTCGGCGATCTTGTCTTCGATGTTGGCAACGGCCTTCTCGACGCCCTTGCCCAGGTAACGGCCCTTGTCGCCGTCGCGCAGCTCGAGCGCCTCAAACGCGCCGGTGGAGGCACCCGAAGGCACCGCGGCGCGGCCGACCGTTCCGTCGTCCAGCCCGACCTCGACCTCGACGGTCGGGTTACCCCGGGAGTCGAGAATCTCGCGGGCGACGATCGCTTCAATGGTGGCCATGTGTGGTGTCGCTCCCCTTCATAAGGCTGCAGGTCTTCGACCGCGACCTTGCGGCCGACCACGGCACTGAGCGTATCCGGGCCCGGGATCGGGCGTACGGGCGGCCGGTGAACTTATGCCGGATGGCTAAGGATCGGGGCGAAAATGCCGAACACCCGGGCACTATGAGCGCTCCGAGTCTCCCGCCGGACGGGTCATACGTCGAGATGACCTCGTACGGCGAAACGCATCCTGAGGTAAGGGTCGTCCACGCGTCCGGGACGGTGATCACACTGTCCCTGGCGATGGCCCAGGTGCCTCCCGCCAACTCGACGGTGGAACTGCGCTGGGCTGCGGCTCCGCGTGGCCGCTACGCCCAGCAGGGGCACGTGGTCGGCGTCGACGGCAACCGGGTGGAGGTCCGCTTCACCGGGCATCCCGCGGTGCTGCAGAGCCGCTCCTACGTGCGGGGCGGTGGCGGTGAACCGGTGGTGATGAGCCGACCGGGGCACGACGACGCGGTCGGCCTGGTGCACGACATGAGCGAGCGGGCGGTCCGCGCCCACTTCACCGACGTCGAGCTGCACCCCGGCGACGAGATGACGCTGAGTATTCAGGTCGGCGACGAAGTCGTGTCGTTCCCGGCGACCACTTACAAGGTCAACTCGCTGCGCCAGCAGGTGCCGAGGCGCGGCCCGCTTTCGGTGGAGATGGTCGCCGTCTTCGACGACCAGGAAGAGGTGCAGGCCCGGGTCATTCGGCGGTACATCATGCGGAACCAGCTGCTGCACCGCAACCGCAGCCACGACTGAGCCCGATTCTCGTTTGCGCACGGTTGCGTAAGTAGGCAATGGTGTCAGTCGTGCCCTTCCGTCTGCGCCTTACCGCCACCGGTCTCGCCAGCGTCGCGGTGGTGCTCGGCGCGGCCGGGTGCACCGGGCTCGACCAGGCCAGCGCGGCCGGCCTCAGCCAGGACGACATGGTCTCGGAGATGGCCGGCCAGCTCGCCCGGGTGACCGGGCTCACCTACACGGCGACCTACCAGCTCGCCGGCGGCGAGACCGCGACCGTGACGCAGGCGCAGAAACCCGCCCGAACGGCGTACGTCTATCCCGGTGGCCGGCTCCTCGAGCAGACCACCGGCAACACCCGCTGCACCGGCGACGCGGCCCTGAAATGCACGCGGACCGACCCGGCGCCGCCCACCGCGGCCCCGCTGACCGGCAGCACGCTGATCACGCCCGAGGCGGCGCTCGCCCTGCTCAACACGGCCTCCCTCGACCAGGAGGTGGAGGCGGTGCCGCACGACACCACGATCGCCGGGCGGCACGCCACCTGCCTCGACCTCAAGCAGGTCGACGGCACGCCCACCGCGGAGTTCGGGCTCTGCGTCACCAACGAGGGCGCGCTCGGCAGCTTCACCGGCACGATCGCGGGCGAGCGCTTCGAGCAGGCCCTCACGGCCTACCAGGACAAGGCGTCACCGGCCGGCTTCGACCTGCCCGCCTCGGCGCAGGTGACCGACCGGCGCTCTCAGACCTTCCGGTAACGCGCCTGCACCACCGAGAACAGCCCGTACGCCGCGATGCCGAGCGCCGTGGCCGCCAGCAGCCACGAGCCGTACGTCTGGTCGGCCATGGCTCGCAGGGCCGCGTCGAGGCCCCGGGCCTTGTCGGGGTCGTAGGTGACCGCCGCGAGCACCAGCAGGGCCCCGGCGACGGCGTAGGCGCCGCCCTTCGCCGAATAGCCCACCTCACCGAGCCGGCGCACCACCCGGCGGACGTGGGCGGTCATCCGGGACGTCAGCAGGTGCTTCTCGAACTTCTTGGTGAGGCCGTAGATCGCCAGCCCAACGCCGATCGCGGCGACCAGCACACCGATCGCGGCCACCGCGAGCCGCCCGCCACCGGACACCATGAGGTCCTGGCTGGCCTGCTCCTGCAGGTCGGCGGACGACTTGTTCTTGCCCCGCAGGACCTTGATACCGGTCCAGGCCAGGTAGGTGTAGAACGCGGCCCGGCCGGCCGACGCGACCCGCTCGTAGACGCGGTGCCGTCCGCGCTCGCCGCGGTGACCGATCGCCGCCTCGAAGATCTGCCAGATCGTCATCGCGACCAGGCCGATCACCAGCAGCACGATGAGCGCCGCGCCGTACGGCTTGGTGGCCAGGTGGTGCAGCGCCCCGGACTGGTCGCCGTCGGCCGGGGCGGTGCCGAACGCGATGCGCAGGATCAGCCACGCGAACAGCACGTGCAGAACGCCGTAGGCGACCAGCCCGGCCCGGGTCAGTCGCTCCAGCCAGGGATTGTCGGCAGCTTTGTGTGCGTGCGAGGTCAAGGAGGCCACGGGGCCTACCTTGACCGAACGATCTTCCGGCTAAACGCCGAGCAGCGTGCGCAGGTGGCGCGGCGGCGGCGAGCCGTGCGCCAGCATCGCGTCGTGCCAGGCCTTCGGAGTGGCGCCGAACGGGCGGGCCGCGGCGATCTCGGCCACCTCGGTGTAGCCCACGAAGTAGGTGCTCAGCTGGGTGGAGGTGAGCAGGGCACGCCGCCACTTGCCAGCCGCCTCGCCCTCCTCCTGGAAACCGCGGCCGGTCAGCAGCGCCATCGCCTCGGCCTCGGGCAGGTCCGCACAGTGGACCAGCTGGTCGATGATCGCGTTGAGACTCATCCGCAACTGCATCTTCAGCTGCTGGAGGCGCACCGGCAGGCCGCCGAAGCCGAGCCCGGCCATCAGCTCCTCGGTGTAGACCGCCCAGCCCTCGATGAACGGGCCCGACCAGCCCAGCGCGCGCACCCTGGTCTCGGCCCGGAACCGCCGCGCGTGCGCCAACTGGAGGAAGTGACCCGGCATCGCCTCGTGGACGGTGAGGTCGCGGATCATGTGGTCGTTGTACTCCCGGTAGAACGACTCCACCCGCTCCGGGGACCAGCCGGCCGGGGTCGGCGAGATGCAGTAGAACGTCGGCACGTCGGCCGTCTCGAGCGGGCCGGGCGGGTCGCAATAGGCCACCGCGATGCCGCGGGCGAACTCGGGCATCTCCTCGATCACGCACGGGTCGTCGAGCAGGGTGAGGATGTCGTGCTCGCGGACGAACGCGGTCGCCTCCTCCATCGTGACCTTGGCGAGGTCGACGATGGTGGCGTCGTCGGGATGGTCGGCGGCGAGCGTGTCGAGCGCGCGGCGAACCGTCTCGTCGCTCTCCGGCCCGCCGATCAGCTCGGCGGAGGCCGCGCGCAGCTGCTCACCGACCAGATCGAGCCGCTCACGGGCGCGGGACAGCACCTCGGCCGCGGGCAGCTCGGTGTCGAGCGTGTGCCAGAGCCGCGCCTCCCACAGCGGGCGGCCCAGGCGCGGGTCACGGCCCGGCTCACCGCCCTCGAGCCGGGTGCGCAGCCAGCCGTCGAACTCGGTCAGGGCGGCCAGCGCGGCCGCCGCGGCCGGCTCGACCGCGGCCCGCATGCCCGGCTCCTGCTCGATGAGGGCCGGCAACTCGTCGCGGATCAGCGCGGCCGTGCCGCTGAACTGGCCCACCGCGGTCTCGGCGTGGATGCGCGGCACGTCGCGCAGCACCGCCCGGGCGGTGGCCAGCGCGTCGGGGATCGCCGCGAGCCGGCCGCCCAGGCTGGTCAGACGCTCCTCGGCCGGCGCGAACTGGCGGGCGATCAGCGCGTGCAGCAGCGGGCCGGGGTTGTGGTGCAACGGGTTCCACTCGTGCTCGCGCACGTCGGTCAGCTCGAACAGGTCGCGCTCGACGAGGGCCGCGAGAATCGCGTGGTCGGCCTGATCTTCCGGACCGAAGGACTCGGGATCGATGCCGGACAGCGAGTCGGCGGCATCGCGCAGCATGCCCACCCGCTCGGACACCGCGCCCGGTGACAGGTCGGGCAGGCGGTCGTCATAGCGATGATCGCCGACCTCGGAAGCGAGGGCGGGATCGCTCTGCAGGATGGCATCGACGATGCGCTCAGCGAGGGGCACGAACTCCGGCATGCCGAGAAAACTACTCGGCGGGTCCGACATTTTTCTGCTCGGCGCTCCGCACTTCTTCCGCGTACCTCAATGCGGCCCGCCGCAATTCCGCCTCCGCGTCCACTCCGGCGGCACGAGCCTCAGCAACCACCCGCAGCAGCGCCGGGCCGAGATCATCGCCGCTCGGCAGGGGCACGCCGAGGCCGGCCCGCTCCGCCCGCTGCAGGATCTTGGCGGCCAGCGCCAGGGCGGGCTGACTGAGCGCGATGCCGTCCAGAACCGAGTCCCGGGACTTCTCGGTCTTCTTGATCCGCTCCCAGTTGTCGGTGATCTCGTCGAGATCGGCCACCTCGGCACCGGCGAAGACGTGCGGGTTGCGGCGGACCATCTTGTCCACCAGGCCGCCCGCCACGTCGTCGATGCCCCAGGCCCCGCCGTCCGGGATCTCCTCGGCCAGCCGGGCGTGCAGGACGACCTGCAGGAGCACGTCGCCGAGCTCCTCGCGAAGGGCGTCCAGGTCGTCCGACTCGATCGCGTCGAAGGCCTCGTACGCCTCCTCCAGCAGGTACTGGGCCAGGGTGCGGTGGCTCTGCGCCCGCTTCCACGGGTCGCCGCCCGGGGACACCAGGCGGTCCATGACGGCCACCGCGTCGAGCAGGCGGGCGCCGGGCGGGTCCCAGGAGCCGTACATGAGTTCCAGTTCGGCCCGGTCCGGCTCACGGGTCAGGCGCAGCCCGAGTTGCCGGGCGAAATCCTGGTCGCCGGCCGGGCCGGAGAGCCAGACGACGGCCTGCTCCCCCGAGACCTCCGCGAGGAAACGCTCGGAGTCCGGCTCGATCACCGTGACCGGCACGCCGGCGTGGCGCAGCGCGTCGGCCTGCTCGGACTCGGCCGCCGTGAACACCGGGAACTGCCGGACCGCGTCCCAGGCGGCCGCGGTGAGCAGACCGGCCGGCAGGCGCGGCGAGGTGACGAGCAGGATGATTCGCGCGGACACCTCAGGAGACGGCGCTGACCGGCACGGACTCGTCCGCACCCAGCGGCACGCTCACCAGCGGGCGGACCGCGCCGTTCTGCGTCTGGAACTGCAGCACCGGGATGCCGAGCGGCTGGTAACGCGGGTTGACCGTGATGTCCATCGGCTCGGTGATCTTGGCGATCTCCTGCCGCACCGCGGTGGCCGTCTGCACCAGCTGCTTGTTGTTGTCCGGCAGGCTCTGCTTGAACTGGTCGAACGAGTAACCCTCGACCTGACCGTTGGCCGCCAGCACGTCGTAGACCTCGCGCAGGTCGGCGTCGGTGGACGCCGGTGGGTTCTTCACGCCCTCGCGCAGCAGCCGGACGTAGGTGTCGGCCTGCGCGTAGAGCTTCACGAACTCGGTCGTGGCCGGCACGTGCAGCGACGTCGCGTACTCGTCGTAGGACAGGTCGGCCGGCAGCGCCACGCCCTCCTGCTTGGCCACCTTGGCCAGCACGTCCGCGCTGACCAGAGTGCGAACCACGTCGGTGCGGGTGATCGGCATGGTCGCCGGCGCCGCACTGGCCGCCGGACCGGCGGCCTTGACGACGGCGTCCTGCGCCTCGTCCCACACGTCCTGCACACGGGACTCGGTGATGCGAACATCGCCGAGATAGGCGGCCACCGACGGCGCGGACCGGCAGGCGGAAAGCCCGGTCACGGCCAGTGACGCGACGACGGCGACGGATGCGAGTCGGCGAGCACGCTGCATGGCCTGACTCTCTCACGCCCGCTGTGACCCACGTCGCCGACCCCCGGAAAACGGATCAACCGCCTACCGTGGCCTTTGCCGGGACCTCGCCGAGGACGTCTTTGAGAAGCTGGGCGCACCACTGGAGCAGGGCCAGGTCGCGCAGGGGCTCGCCGCCCATCCGGCGGGTGGCCGGGCGTGGGACGCTCACCTGGTCGGTGGCCTGCTTGTAGACCGAGTCGGGGTGGTAGCGCTTCAGGCGCAGCTGCTTGGAGTCGGGCAGCGGCAGCGGGGACAAGCGGATGTGCTTGCCCTGCATGGAGACGTCGGTGAGGCCGTAGGCGCGGGCCACCTGGCGGAACCGGGCCACCGCGATCAGGTTGGCGACCTGGGTCGGCGGCTCGCCGTAGCGGTCGGTCATCTCGGCGACGACCTCGTCGAGCTGCTTGTCGTCGCGGGCCTCGGCCAGCTTGCGGTACATCTCCAGGCGCAGGCGCTCCACCGAGATGTACTCCACCGGGAGGTGCGCGTCGATCGGGAGGTCGATCTTGACCTCGGGCTCCTCCTCGGGGCGCTCGCCCTTGAAGGCCTGTACGGCCTCGCCGACCATCCGCACGTACAGGTCGAAGCCGACGCCCTCGATGTGGCCGGACTGCTCGCCGCCCAGCAGGTTGCCGGCGCCGCGGATCTCCAGGTCCTTCATCGCCACGTACATGCCGGCGCCCAGCTCGGTGTGCTGGGCGATGGTCGCGAGCCGCTCGTGGGCGTGCTCGGTCAGCGGCTTCTCCCGGGGGTAGAGGAAGTAGGCGTACGCCCGCTCCCGGCCCCGGCCGACCCGGCCGCGGATCTGGTGCAGCTGGGCCAGGCCCAGCAGGTCGGCGCGCTCGACGATGAGGGTGTTGGCGTTCGGGATGTCGATGCCGGACTCGACGATCGTGGTGCAGACCAGGACGTCGAACTCCTTCTCCCAGAAGCCGACCATCACCTTCTCCAGCTGTTCCTCGCTCATCTGGCCGTGCGCCACCGCGACCCGCGCCTCGGGGACCAGCTCGCGCAGCTTGCGGGCGGCGCGGTCGATCGACTCGACCCGGTTGTGCAGGTAGAAGACCTGGCCGTCGCGGAGCAGCTCACGGTGGATGGCCGCGGCCACCTGCTTGTCGTCCTGCGCGCCGACGAAGGTGAGCACCGGGTGGCGCTCCTCGGGCGGGGTGGCGATGGTGGACATCTCCCGGATGCCGGTGATCGCCATCTCCAGGGTGCGCGGGATCGGGGTGGCCGACATGGTCAGCACGTCGACCGAGGCGCGCAGGGCCTTGAGCTGCTCCTTGTGCTCGACGCCGAAGCGCTGCTCCTCGTCGACGATGATCAGGCCCAGGTTTTTGAACTTGGTCGAGTTGGACAGCAGGCGGTGGGTGCCGATCACGATGTCGGCGGTGCCGTCGGCGGCGTGCTCCAGGGTCAGTTTCGCCTCGGTCGGGGTCTGGAACCGGGACAGCTGCTTGATCTGGATCGGGAACTGGTTCATCCGCTCGGTGAACGTGTTGAAGTGCTGCTGGGCCAGCAGCGTCGTCGGCACCAGGACGGCCACCTGCTTGCCGTCCTGAACGGCCTTGAACGCGGCGCGCACGGCGATCTCGGTCTTGCCGTAACCGACGTCGCCACAGATCAGCCGGTCCATCGGGACGGCCAGCTCCATGTCGTGCTTGACCTCGGAGATCGCGGACAACTGGTCGGGCGTCTCGGTGTACGGGAAGGCGTCCTCCAGCTCGCGCTGCCACGGGGTGTCCGGGCCGAACGCGTGACCCTGTGACGCCTGCCGGGCCGCGTAGAGCTGGATCAGCTGGGCGGCGATCTCGCGGACCGCCTTGCGGGCGCGGGCCTTGCTCTTCTGCCAGTCGGTGCCGCCCATCTTGTGCAGGGTCGGCTGCTCCCCGCCGACGTAGCGGGACAGCTGGTCGAGCTGGTCGGTCGGGACGTAGAGCCGGTCGCCGGGTTGGCCGCGCTTGGACGGGGCGTACTCGATCACCAGGTATTCCCGGTCGGCGCCGTTGACCGTGCGCTGCACCAGCTCGACGTAGCGGCCGATGCCGTGCTGCTCGTGCACCACGTGGTCGCCCGGCTTCAGCTCGAGCGGGTCGATCGTGTTGCGCCGCCGGGACGGCATCCGGCGCATGTCCTTCGTGGAGGCGCCGCGGCCGCCGCTGATGTCGTTGCCGGTGATGATCGCGAGCTGCGAGGCCGCGTCGACGAATCCGTGGTTGAGCCCGCCGCAGGTGATCAGCACCTGGCCGGACTCGATGGCTTTCTCGATGGAGTCAACCGGGGTGACGCCGACGCCGGCGTCGCGCAGCACCTCGGTCGCCCGCTGCGCGGTGCCGTGCCCCTCGAAGATCAGCGCGACCGCCCACCCGGCCGCGACCCACTCGCTCAGATCGGCGGTCAGCCGGGACGTGTCGCCGTGGTAGAGCGGCACCGGCTGGGCCGCGAGCGCGATGGCGTCGCCCAGGTCGGGCGACACCGCCACCGCGGCCGGGGCGTCGAGCCACGGCTGATCGGCGGCCGGCGCCTCCTCGGACTCGGCCAGACCGAACGGCGAAACCGACCACCACGGCTGGGACAGGGTCGCCGCATGAGCGCGTACATCGGCGAGGGTTTTGAAAGCGGCGGCGCCGACGTCGATCGGCGCCTGGCCGCCGACGGCGGCCGCGGCCCAGGAGGCCTCGAGAAACTCATTCGAGGTACGGGTGAGGTCGTGCGCCCGGGTGCGGATGCGCTCCGGATCGCAGAGCAGCACGTGGGTGCCGGCCGGCATGCAGTCGAGCAGCAACTCCATGCTGTCGGTGCCGTCCAGCAGGGCCGGGGCCAGCGACTCCATGCCCTCGACCGGGATGCCCTCGGCCAGCTTGTCGAGGATCTCGGCCAGCTCGGGGTGCTCGGCGGCCAGCTCGGCGGCCCGCGCGCGAACCTCCGGCGTCAGCAGCAGCTCGCGGCAGGGCGGTGCCCACAGCCGCTCGACCGGGTCGATGGTGCGCTGGTCGGCGACCGCGAAGGTGCGGATCTCCTCGACCTCGTCGCCCCAGAACTCGACCCGGGACGGGTGCTCGTCGGTGGGCGGGAAGACGTCGAGAATGCCGCCGCGCACCGCGAACTCGCCGCGCTTGGTGACCAGGTCGACCCGCGCGTAGGCCATGTCGGAGAGCCGCCGGGACACGCCCTCGAGATCGGCCGAACCGCCGGTGACCAGCTCTACCGGCTCGAGATCGCCGAGGCCCTTGAGCTGCGGCTGCAGCACGCTGCGCACCGGCGCCACGACCACCCGCAGCGGGTGGCCCGCGGGGTGGGCGAGCCGCCGCAGCACGGCGAGCCGCCGCCCGACCGTGTCGGACCGCGGCGACAGCCGCTCGTGCGGCAGCGTCTCCCAGGACGGGAAGACGGCGACCTGATCGGGGTTGATCAGGCAACCGAGTGCCTCGGCCAGGTCGTCGGCCTCGCGGCTGGTGGCGGTGACGGCGAGCACCGGGCGCCCGGCGCCACCGAGGTCGGCCGCGCCGGCCACGGCCGCGACCACGAACGGCCGCAGCGATGCGGGCGCGGTCAGGTCGAGGGAGTCGGAGTCGACGAACCCTTTTCGCGCGAGGTCGCGGGCGCGAGCGAGCCCGCGGTCGCGCAGGGCCGCCGGGATCAGGCCGGAGAGCTGCATGGTGATGACCTCACGAACACGTCGAATAACCCCAGCGTCCGGCGGGACGGGGGTATGCGGACGAGTCTAGTCCGGCCCTCTGACATTCACGGGCCGGACAACATGTCCGACATAACGGTCGATAGCCGGAGAATAGTGCCAGCGAGTTGTACGGCTCCCAAGGAGGCAACGTGCGGATCCTGCTGCTCGTTACGGCGTTCAACGGGCTGAGCCAGCGGGCCTGGTGCGCGCTGCGTGAGGCCGGGCACGACGTGAGCGTCCTGTTCGCCACCGGTGAGGCGGACATGATCTCGGGGGTGCAGCGGGCCGACCCGGAGTTGATCATCTGTCCGTTCCTCAAGGACCGGGTGCCGGCCCAGGTCTGGCAGAACCGGCCCACCGTGATCATCCACCCCGGGCCGGTCGGTGACCGCGGACCGTCCTCGCTGGACTGGGCGATCGCCGACGGCGCCCGCTCCTGGGGCGTCACCGCGCTGCAGGCCGTCGAGGAGATGGACGCCGGGCCGATCTGGGCCACCCGCACGTTCGCCCTGCCGGCCGCGCCGCCGCGCAAGTCGTCGCTCTACAACGGGCCGGTCGCCGACGCCGCCATGGAGTGCATCCTCGAGGTGGTCACCAAGGCGCACGACCCGTCCTTCGCACCGGTACCGGCCGACCAGGCGCAGGCCCGGCCGCTCATGCGCCAGCCGGACCGCGCCTTCGACTGGACCGACTCGACCGAGAAGATCGTCCGGAAGATCCGGGCCGCGGACGGCGCCCCGGGCGTGAAGACCGAGGTCGGCGGGCTTCCGGTGTTCGCGTACGACGCGCTTCCCGGCGTCGGTCGCGGTGGGCGACCGGGACAGATCCTCACCCGGCGGCAGGGCGCGGTGCTGGTCGGGACCGGAGACGGCAGCGTCTGGCTGGGGCATCTGCGGCCCGCCGACCCCGGGCACGGCCGGTTCGGCATCAAGCTTCCGGCGACCTCGCTGCTCGGCGCGCGCCTGCGCGGCGTACCCCACTCGCCGCTGCCGGTCGGCAGCGAGCCGGAGCATCCCGGCACCTACCGGCAGGTGCGCTACCGGCGCACCGGCGCGGTCGGCTGGCTCGCCTTCGACTTCTACAACGGCGCCATGGCGCCGGGGCACTGCCGGCGGCTGATCGCCGCGCTGCGGCACGCGGTCGCCCAGGACACCGAGGTGCTGGTGCTGCGCGGCGGCACCGACGCGTTCAGCAACGGCATCCACCTCAACGTCATCGAGGCCGCACCCGACCCGGCCAGCGCGGCCTGGGCCAACATCCGGGCGATCAACGAGGTCTGCCGGGAGATCATCACGTGTACGCGGCAGGTGGTCATCGCCGGCTATGCGGGCAGCGCCGGCGCCGGTGGCGTGATGCTCGGCCTGGGTGCCGACATCGTGGCCGCCCGGGACGGGATCGTCCTCAACCCCTTCTACGACATGGGCCTGTACGGCTCCGAACTGCACACGTTCACCCTGCCCCGGCGGGTCGGTGCCGACTCGGCGCAACGGCTGATCGACGAGAAACTGCCGGTGAGCGCGGCCCGGGCCCGATCGATCGGCCTGGTCGACGAGGTCGGACCGCGCCACCCCGACGCGTACGCGGACTGGCTCGCCGCCCTCGCCGAACGCGAGAGTGACGTGCGCGCCGCGCGCAACCGGCGCCAGGCCAAGGCGCGGCGGCTCGCCGCCGAGCGCGTCCCGCTCGAGGTGTACGAGGCCCGGGAGCTCGCCGAGATGAGCCGTGACATGTACGCCGACCGGTCCGGTTTCGCCGCGGCCCGGCACGCGTTCGTCCGCAAGGAGAAGGCCACCGAGACCCCGGTCCGGCTCCTGCCGCCCGCGGCGGTCAAGGCTGCCCCGAAAGCCCGCCGGGCAGCTACGCTTCGCCCGGCGGTACCCGTCTCAGCCTGACGGATCCGTGAGACTTGCCTCAATTCACCCGGCCCATAGGCCACGCCGATAGCATCGGCAGAGTCGGGGACAGCGCCGTCCTTGAGCACCTGATTGCCCTAAGGAGCGCCCCGATGACCGACCAGCCCGGCCACCTCGACCCCGAAGGCCCGGACGCCGCGCTACGTGCCGACATCCGGCGGATCGGCACGCTGCTCGGCCAGACCCTGGCCCGGCAGGAAGGCCGTCCGCTGCTCGACCTGGTCGAGGAGGTTCGCGCCCTGGTCCGCCAGGACGCCGTGGCCGCCGCCGACCGGCTCGCCGCGATGGACGTCACCACCGGCACGAAACTGGCCCGCGCCTTCTCCACCTACTTCCACCTGGCCAACATCACCGAGCAGGTGCACCGGTCCCGTGACCTGCAGCGCCGCCGGGCCAAGGACGGCGGCTGGCTCGACCAGGCGGCCAAGCGCATCGCCGAGAAGGGTGTGCCGGCCGACGAGATCGCCGCCGCCGCCCGCCGGCTCGCCGTGCGCCCGGTCTTCACCGCGCACCCGACCGAGGCATCCCGCCGCTCGATCCTGTCCAAGCTGCGGCAGCTCGCCGACGCGCTGGACGCCGAGGCGGCCGCCGCGGTCCTCTACGGCGCGTCCGACACCACCGCCTCGACCCGGCGGTTCGCCGAGCTGATCGACCTGCTGTGGCAGACCGACGAGCTGCGGCTGGACCGGCCGGACCCGACCGACGAGGCCCGCAACGCCGTCTACTACCTGCGCGACCTGTACGCGGAGGCGGCCCCGCAGGTGCTCACCGACCTGGCCGAGACGCTGCGCAACCTGGGCGTGGAGACCGCACCGACCGCGCGCCCGCTGACCTTCGGCTCGTGGATCGGCGGCGACCGGGACGGCAACCCGTTCGTCACCCCGGCCGTCACCCGCGACGTCCTGATGATCCAGCACGAGCACGGCATCCAGGCCACCGAGAAGGCCATGGACAAGCTGATCGACGAGCTGTCGGTCTCCCGCCGGCTGCGCGGGGTGTCGCTCGACCTGTCCGCGTCGCTCGCCAAGGACCTGGACAACCTGCCCGAGGTCGCGCCCCGGTTCCGCAAGACCAACGCCGAGGAGCCGTACCGCCTGAAGGTCCGGGCGATCAAGGCGAAGCTGTCGAACACCCGGGAACGGCTGCGCCGTGGCACCGCGCACGCGCCCGGCCGCGACTACCTCGGCAACGACGAGCTGATCAGCGACCTGGAGCTGATGCGCGCCTCGCTGGCCCGCAACTCCGGCCAGCTCACCGCGGTCGGCGTGGTCGCCTCCGCGATCCGGACGGTCTCCGCCTTCGGCCTGCAGCTGGCCACGCTCGACGTGCGCGAGCACGCCGAGAAGCACCACGAGGTGCTCCAGCAGATGTACGCGCAGGTCGGCGAGGTCGACGATTACGCCGCGCTGGACCGGCCCGAGCGCACCAAGCTGCTCGCCGCCGAGCTGACCGGGCGGCGGCCGCTGGCCAGCGCCGACACCCCGCTGACCGACTCGGCCCGCAAGACGTTCGACGTGTTCAACACGATCCGGAACGTGCAGGAGCGGTTCGGCCCGGACGTCATCGAGACCTACATCATCTCGATGACCCTCGGCGTCGACGACGTGCTGGCCGCGGCCGTGCTGGCCCGCGAGGCCGGCCTGGTCGACATCCACACCGGCCGGGCCCGGGTCAACATCGTGCCGCTGCTGGAGACCCCGGCCGAGCTGGACGCCGGTGGCGAGCTGCTGGACGAGATGCTCAACCTGCCCGCCTACCGGGAGATCGTCCGGGCCCGCGGCGACGTGCAGGAGGTCATGCTCGGCTACTCCGACTCCAACAAGGAGGCCGGCATCACCACCTCGCAGTGGCGCATCCACAAGGCGCAGCGCTCGCTGCGTGACGTGGCCGCCCGGCACGGCGTACGCCTGCGGCTGTTCCACGGCCGGGGCGGCACCGTCGGCCGTGGCGGTGGCCCCACCCACGAGGCGATCCTGGCCCAGCCGTACGGCACGCTGGACGGCGCGATCAAGGTGACCGAGCAGGGCGAGGTCATCTCCGACAAGTACACGCTGCCCGCCCTGGCCCGGGAAAACCTGGAGCTCACGGTCGCGGCCGTGCTGCAGGCGACGCTGCTGCACACCACCCCGTCGGTCGACCTCGAGCGGCTGGCCCGCTGGGACGCGACCATGGACGTGGCCTCCGACGCGGCCTTCGCGCAGTACCGCACGCTGGTCCAGGACCCGGACCTGCCCGCGTACTTCTGGGCGGCCACCCCGACCGAGCTGCTCGGCCAGCTCAACATCGGCTCCCGGCCGGCCAAGCGGCCGAACGCCGACGCCGGCCTCGGCGGCCTGCGCGCCATCCCGTGGGTGTTCGGCTGGACGCAGACCCGGCAGATCGTGCCGGGCTGGTTCGGCGTCGGCACCGGCCTCAAGGCGGCCCGGGAGGCCGGGCACACCGAGCACATCAAGGAGATGGCCGCGGACTGGCAGTTCTTCAAGACGTTCCTGTCGAACGTCGAGATGATGCTGAACAAGACCGACCTGGACATCGCCCGGCGCTACGTCGAGACCCTGGTCCCGGAGAACCTCCACCCGATCTTCGAGAAGATCCGCGAGGAGTACGAACTGACCGTGCGCGAGGTTCTGGCGATCACCGGTGGTGACGACCTGCTGGCCTCGCAGCCCGAGCTCCGGCGCACGCTCGGCGTCCGGGACACCTACCTGCTCCCGCTGCACCACCTGCAGGTCGCGCTGCTGCGTCAGTACCGCGACCTGGCCGACACCGACAGCCAGCCGGCCACCGGGCCGGGCGCACGCCGCGCACCGTCCGACTCGACGGCGCTGGAGCGGGCGCTGCTCACTTCGGTGAACGGCATCGCGGCCGGCATGCGCAACACCGGCTGACCCATGTTCCTGAGAGTGACCTGAGAGACCCCGAGGGGCTCTCAGGGATTCTCCGGATCCGCAAGGGTGCGGGCTGTTCCTAGGCTGGGCGCGTGACCATCATCGCGACTCAGGCGCTGACGAAGACGTACGGCGGTGGGGTAACGGCACTGTCCGACCTCACCGTCGACGTCGATGCGGGCGTCATCGGGCTCGTCGGCGCCAACGGCGCCGGCAAGAGCACCTTTATCAAGATCATGCTGGGCCTGCTGGCGCCCAGCTCCGGAGAGGTCCGGGTGTTCGGGCTCGACCCGGTCACCGAGACCGACAAGGTCCGCGCGCGGGTCGGCTACATGCCGGAGAACGACTGCCTCCCGCCCGACGTCTCCGCCTCCGAGTTCGTCACCCACGTGGGCCGGCTCAGCGGCCTGCCCAAGACCGCGGCGCGCGAGCGGGCCTCCGAGGCGCTGCGCCACGTCGGCCTCTACGAGGAGCGCTACCGGCAGATCGGCGGCTACTCGACCGGCATGAAGCAGCGGGTCAAGCTGGCCCAGGCGCTCGTGCACGACCCCGACCTGCTGCTGCTCGACGAGCCCACCAACGGCCTCGACCCGGCCGGCCGGGACGCCATGCTCACCCTGGTCCACCGGATCGGCACCGAGTTCGGCATCTCCGTGGTGGTCTGCTCGCACCTGCTCGGCGAGGTCGAGCGGATCTGTGACTCGCTCATCGCCATCGAGGCCGGCCGGCTGCTGCGCGCCGACCGCATCTCCAGCATGACCACGGCGTCCGACGTGCTCGCCGTCGAGGTCAGCGAGGGCACCGACGAACTCGCCTCGGCGCTGCGCGCCCTCGGCTTCATCGTCACCCCGGACGGCCGGCAGCTGCTGGTGCCGCTCGAATCGGAGACGGCGTACGACCGGATCCTGCGCGCCGTGGCCGACCTCGACCTGCCGCTGCACCGTCTCGACCAGCGGCGCCACCGCGTCGCCGAGCTCTTCACCGCGAAGGAGACGGCCGATGTCTGACGCCGGCGTCATCCACGACATCGGGTACCAGCGCTACGACGGTCCCCGGCTCGGCCGGGCCGCGGTGCTGGGCGCGCTCTACCAGCACGGACTGCGGGCCACGTTCGGCCTGGGCCGCTCGGCCAAGTCGAAGATCTTCCCGTGGGGTGTGGCCGCGATCGTGCTGCTCGTCGCGGTGATCAACGCGGCGGTCCGTTCGCAGACCGGCACCTGGCTGTTCGACTACTACGCGTTCGCCGACTCGATGAGCTGGCTGGTGATCTTCTTCGTCGCCATCGTGGCGCCCGAGCTGGTCTCCCGCGATCTGCGCTCCGGGGTGCTCCCGCTCTACTTCAGCCGGCCGCTGCGCGCCGCCGACTACGTGATCGCCAAGGTGGCCGCGCTGGCCACCGCGGTGTGGCTGCTGCTCGGCGTACCGCAATTCATCATGTTCCTGGGTGGCGCCTTCACCACCAAGACCGGGATGCGCGGGGTTTGGCACGAGGTCGGGCTGCTGCTGCCCGGATGGGCCTACAGCGTGCTGTGGGCGTTCATCTTCACCAGCATCAGCCTGCTGATCGCCTCGCTCACCGGCAAGCGTGCCTTCGCCGCCGGCGGCATCGTCGCGGTCTTCCTGATGACCGCGCCGGTCGTCGGCGTGCTCAGCGTGCTGCCGTCGCACACCGCCAACGATCTCGCCGGCCTGGCCAGTCCGATGAGCCTGATCTCCGGCGTCGAAGCCTGGCTCCGCGGCCGCAACGACCTCGGCATCAACGTCGGCGACTTCGGCGTGATCTACGGCATCGAGGCGTTCTGCCTGATCACCGCGTGCCTTCTGCTCCTACTGGCCCGCTACCGGAAGGTGGCCTCGCTATGAGTGTCGTCGAACTGGAGAACGTCTCCCGCTGGTACGGCAACGTCGTGGCGGTCAACGACATCAGCATGACCCTCGAACCCGGCGTGACCGGCCTGCTCGGACCGAACGGCGCCGGCAAGACCACGGTGCTGCACATGATGGCCGGCTTCCTGTCGCCGTCCCGCGGCACGGTCACCATCGACGGCTCGCCGACCTGGCGCAACCCGGGCATCTACCGGCAGCTCGGCCTGGTCGCCGAGAAGGAGGCCGTGCACGGTTTCCTCACCGCCCGGCAGTTCGTGGTGGCCTGCGCCAAGATGCAGAAACTGCCGGATCCCACGGCGGCCGCCCAGCGCGCCCTCGAACTGGTCGAGATGACCAGCGCCCAGGACCGCCGGATCGAGACGTTCTCCAAGGGCATGCGGCAACGCACCCGGGTGGCGGCGGCGCTCGTGCACGAACCGCAGGTGCTGCTGCTCGACGAGCCGTTCAACGGCATGGACCCGCGGCAGCGCATGCACATGATGGAGCTGCTGCACTCGCTCGGCGACCGCGGCCACACCATCCTGTTCAGCTCGCACATCCTGGAGGAGGTCGAGCAGCTCTCCGGCCTGGTCCAGGTAATCGTGGCCGGGCGCCTGGCGGCCTCCGGCGACTACCGGCGCATCCGGCGCCTGATGACCAACCGGCCGCACGTCTTCGCCGTGCAGAGCTCCGACGACCGCCGCCTGGCCGTCGCGCTGATCGGTGAGAAATCGGTGAACGGCGTCGAGATCGAGGCGGGCGGCCTCACCGTCCGCGCCTCCGACTACGGCAGCTTCACCCGCGCGCTGCCGCGCATCGCCCTGGGCGAGGGCATCCGGCTGCGCCGCCTGCTGCCGTCCGACGAGTCCCTGGAGAGCGTCTTCTCCTACCTGCTGGAGGCATGATGTCCACGGTCGCCTACATCACCGCCCGCGGCCTGTTCGGCCGCCGCCGGGTCCTGTTGCTGCTGCCGTTGCCGCTGCTGCTGATCGGCCTAGCGCTGATCTGCCGCTCCTACGACGTCGACCCCAACCAGTGGGGCCAGGCCGTCGTGCAGGGTCTCGGCCTGGCCGTGCTCCTGCCGGTGATCAGCCTGATCGTCGGCACCGGCGTCCTCGGTTCCGAGGTCGACGACGGCACCATCGTCCACATCCTCACCAAGCCGCTCCCCCGGCGCGACATCATCCTGGCCAAGCTCCTGGTGGCGGTCGGCGTCTCGGCGGTGGCCTCGGCCGTGCCGCTGTTCATCGCCGGCGTCCTGGCCTCCGGCGTCAAGTTCGGCATCGCCCTGGCGGTGGCCGCGGCGGCCGGCGCGGTGGCCTACTCGGCACTGTTCCTGCTGCTCAGCCTGGTGACCCGCCGCCCGGTCCTGCTCGGCCTGGTCTACATCCTGGTCTGGGAGGGCCTGCTGGGCCGCTGGGTGAGCGGCACCCGGGTCCTCTCGATCGAGCAGTACGTCATCACGATCGCCGACAAGATGGCCCCGACCGGCATGCTGGACGGCAAGGTCTCCCTCCCGGTCGCCCTGGTGATGGCCACCATCTTCGCGATCGGCGGCACCCTGTTCGCCATCAACCGCCTCGGCTCCTTCAGCGTCGCCGGCGAAACCAGCTGACGACACCGGCCGATCCCCAATAATTGATCAGTGATCGAACGGGCGAGCGCGACCGTCAGTCGCCCTCGCCCGTGCCGATTTCCGGTTTCGCCAACCGGTGTCATACGACTAGGGTCTCCCGGTGTTGTTCGTGTGCGACGTCGCGCTCGGGGGTGCCAGCAAGCCTTGAACAAGAACGTTCACCAGGGCCTGCACGGCGAGGGCTTCATCTATGCCCTGGCCTGCGCTGGAGGCTTCACGACCTCCAGGATGAACCTCGACCTCGACGGGGTCGACCTGCAAATCGCTCATCCCGGTCCGCGCGGCACTACTCGATCACCCAAGATTGAGGTGCAGGTCAAGTCCTCCTCCGCGCCCCAGGTCAAGGACGGCCAGATCCACCAGTCGCTCAAGGTCGGGCATTTCAACCAGCTGGCCGGTGCCGGCTTTCAGGTTCCGCGCTTTCTCTCCGTCGTGATCGTGCCGACCACACCGGAGGAGTACGCAGTCTGCACGGATGAACACATGCGATTGAGTACGGCGGCGTACTGGCTTTCGCTGACTGATCACGAGACCTGCCAAGCGGGACGGAAGATTCCGCGAGCGTGACGGTCCAGGTTCCCCTACGGAATCTGCTCACCGTCGATGCACTCAGCTGTCTGCTGGTCGGCGACCTTGGAGGAGCGACGCGATGATCCGGGCTCAGGTCACCGATCGCGACGCATTGGCCGCGCGACCGCCGTCTGAACTCGCGATGTATTTGCGTGCGCACGACTGGACCATTCGGGAACGCGCCGGGAGCAGCGTTCAGTGGGTCAAAACGGTGGCCGGAGAGGAGTTTGAAGCTCTCCAGCCACAGGAGTCGACGCTCCGGGACTACGCGTCTCGCGTTCGAGACCTCCTGAGCGTCCTCGCTGTCACCGAGGACCGATCAGAGCTGGACATACTCAGCGACATCTCCAGCGTCTCCATGGACATCCACACGGTCCGGACGTTTCCACCGGACAACGCCCCCGGGATGATCGGCCTCGAGGATGGTGTCCAAGCATTCGAGAGCCTACGAAATCTGGTGATTGCCGCGGCCTACGCCGTCAGTGTGGAACAACCTCGAGCAGTCCAACCGGCGCGCAAGTCGGCGGATGTGCTGAAGCTGTTGCGCGAAGTGCGGATCGGCCCCTCGGCCGAGGGCAGTTTCATCATCTCCGTGCACACACCGGTGCCACCACGGCTCTCACCGTCCCTGTTCGAGGAGGAACTCCCCGAGCCGTTCGAACGTCGGGTCGCCTTGAAGGTCTACGACGCCGTCCGTGCGGCTTACAACGCGGCGAACGACGCGCTCGTTGACCCGAGCGGCTTCGATGTCTTCACGGCTGCCGTTCCGGCGGGCGTCAGCGCCAACCTCTGCGAGGCCCTGATCGGGCTCGGCGGCGAGGCCGGCCATCCGTTCGAGCTCGCGCTCCGGCTGGCGCCATCACGGCCGATACGTGCCCGGCAGTTCCCCCCGGTCCGTTTTCGCCGTGACCATCTGCCGGTGCTCGCCTCGGCCGCGCAGGAGCTGCGGGAGCGTGTTCCCGAGGAGGGTGCTGTCGTGCTGGGAAACGTGGTCCGACTGCACCGCGAAGGGGCAGGCACCGGCGAGATCACCGTTGCCGGGGCCGTCGAGGGCGACGACCGCCTTCGCCGCGTCTGGATGAACCTGACCGATGAGGACTACTCGACCGCCATGTTGGCCCATCAGGAGATGTCGGTCGTGTCCGTGCGGGGCGACCTGGTTCGACGCGGCACCCGCCTCTATCTGACCAATCCGACCGCCTTCCGCATCACCGCCGGTGAGGCTTAGCGGGAACGGGGGTCACGCCCGTGGGCGGTGTCGGCGGAGCCAGGCGGCCTGGCCGCCGTCGATCAGGATGTCGGTGCCGGTTATGTAGAGCGAACCCGGGCCGGTCAGGAACGCGACCACCTCGGCGAGTTCGCCCGGCGTTCCGGTGCGGCCGATTCCGCAGGCCGTCAGCGACGCCATCATGTGGGTGCCGGCCTCGCCCTGCTGTTCCGCCTTCGCCATTGCCGTGGAGATGACGCCGGGGCTGACCGTGTTGATGCGGGCACCCCGGCGGTTGTAGGCCAGGGCGGCCGCCTCGACCCGCACCTGGTTGGCGCGTTTGGCCAGGATGTAGGCCATTACCGGCTCCAGGTCCGCCGCCCGCACCACGACGTCGAGCGACAGCAGGTCCGTGGTGGGTGCCGTGGCCAGGGTCGTCTCCTGCTCTCCGGTCAGCGTCGCGTAGTGGCCGGCCATGCTGGCGATGCAGACCAGCGCCGTGCCGTGGGTCGCCACCGGCTCGAAGGCGTCGATGACGTGGGCGGTGCCGAGCAGGTCCACCGCCATGATCTGGCCGACCGTGGCGGTCGCCGCCGAGACGCCCGCGGTGTGCACCACGGCGGTCAGCCGGCCCTCGGCCGCGGCCGCCTCGGCCAGCCTCACCACCGACGGGCCGTCGGACACGTCGGTCACCTGGCCCTTCGCCGCGTATCCCTCGGCCCGCAGCGCGGCCACCGCTCGGTCCAGGGTGTCGGGGAAGGCGTCGGCCAGCAGCACGGTGCGGCCGCCGCCGATCCGCCGGGCCACCGCGACGCCCATCCCGCCGGCGCCCGTCACCACCACCACGTCGGTCATCTCAGATCCTTCCAAGCGGTGCTGAGGGCGATGGCCTGCCGCCACGGGCGGATGGCCTTCGGGGGCATGCCGACGGCGAGGGCGCCGACGACGCGGTCGTCCTTGCGGTACGCGGCGAGGAAGCGCCGGTCCGCCAGGGAACCCTCGACGACCTCGGCGACGTCGTGGCCGCGCAGGTAGCCGTAGGCGTGGAACTTCAGGTCGTACTGGTCGGACCAGAAGTAGGGCACCGGCGCGAACGGCTTGCGGGCGGCCGGGTTCAGCAGGTTGCGGGCGGCGGCCATGCCCTGCTCGGCGGCGTTGGTGCGGTGCTCGATCCGCATCGGCACCCCGAACAGCGGGTTGTGCCAGCGGGCCACGTCGCCGGCCGCATAGATCTCGGGCGCGGCCGCGCTGTATTCGTCGCACACCACGCCGTCGTCGAGGGTGAGTCCGCTGCTCTCGAGCCACTCGGTGTTCGGGCGGGAACCGATCGCCACCAGCACCTCGTCGGCCGCGACCGGTTCGCCGTCCTCGATCGACACTCCGGCGCCGGTGACGCCGGTGACCGTTACGCCGGTGCGCAGGTCGACGCCGTGGTCGCGGTGCGCCTGCGACAGGACCTGGCCGATCCGCTCACCCACGGCGTGGGCGAGCGGCACCGGGGCCGGCTCCAGCAGGACGACCTCGCAGCCGAGGCCGCGGGCCACGGCGGCGCATTCCGCGCCGAGAAACCCGGCGCCGACGATGGCCAGGCGGGTGCCGGGACGCAAGGTCCGGCGCAGGGCGAGCGCGTCCTTGACCGTACGCAGGACATGCGCGCCCGGACCGGGGAGCCGGCATGGCCGCACCCCGGTCGCCACGATCAGACCGTCGTAGGGCACGTCGGTGCCGTCGGACAGCCGTACCGTCCGCTCCTGCCGGTCGAGGCCGGTGGCCCGCGCGCCCAGGCGCAGGTCGAGGCGCAGCGCGGTCAGCTGGTCCAGGGTGCGCAGGGCCAGCCGCTCGGCATCCCAGGTGGAGGCGAGGATCTGTTTGGAGAGCGGCGGACGATCGTACGGTGGATCGATCTCCTCGCCGATCAGCGTGAGCGAACCGGCGAAGCCCTCCCGGCGCAGGGTTTCGGCCGCAGCGAGGCCGGCGGCCGAGGCACCCACGACGACGATCCGGTTCACGCCTCCACCAGGCGGATCGCGGCGGCCGGGCACACCGCCGCGGCCTCGCGCACCTCGTCGAAGCGCTCGGGGCCGGGGGTGGCGTCCAGGACGATCGCCACGCCGTCGTCGTCCCGCTGGTCGAAGACGCCGGGGGCGACCATCGCGCACTGGCCGGCCGCGACGCACTTGGGTTCGTCGAACTCGATCCGCATCGTCGTCCCTTTCACCAGGTGACCGGCAGTGACTTGAGGCCGTAGGCGACGCCCTCCATCGCGAACGGGACCTCCTCGAACGGCACGGCCAGCGCCAGCGTCGGAATGCGCCGATAGAGGGTGCCGTAGGCGACCTGCAGCTCGACCCGGGCCAGCGACTGGCCGAGGCACTGGTGCACGCCGTAGCCGAACGCGTGGTGCCGGCGGGCGGGCCGGCGCAGATCGAGCCGGTCGGCCTCGGGGAACTCGGCGTCGTCCCAGTTCGCGGCGGCCAGGTCGAAGATGACGCCGTCGCCGGCCCGGATGACCGTGCCGTGCAGTTCGATGTCCGCGTCGGCGATGCGCCGGATTCCACTGTGCACGATCGTCAGGTAACGCAGCAGTTCCTCGACCGCGTTGGCGACGAACTTCGGGTCGTCGCTGTTGTCCCGCAGCAGGGCCAGCTGGTCCGGGTTCCGCAGCAGCGCGAGGGTGCCCAGCGAGATCATGCTGGCGCTGGTCTCGTGGCCGGCGATGAGGATGGCGTTGGCCATGGTGATGGCCTCCGGCCGGGTCATCTCCCCGGCGACGACCCGGGCGGCCATCTCGGACACCACGTCGTCGCCCGGTTCGGCGGTCTTCCGGTCGAGCAGCTCGCTGAGGTAGGCGCCGATCGCCTGCCCGGCCTTCGCCGCCTCCTCGGGCGTCGACTCGTGGCTGATCAGCACGTGGCTGGTGTGCTGGAAGAGCTCGTGATCCTGATAGGGCGCGCCGAGGATCTCGGTGATGACCAGGGTCGGCACCGGCAGGCCGATCGCCTGGACGAGGTCGGCCGGGCGCGGTCCGTCCAGCATGTCGTCGATGAGGTCGTCGAGGACCTCCTGGATCCGCGGGCGCTGCGCCTCGACCCGCTTGACCATGAACGGGGCGTTGACCGTACGCCGCAGCCGGGTGTGTTCCGGCGGGTCGGTGTTGGTGATCAGCTGAGGGTGGTGCGGGGCGGACGCCGCCCGGGCGCGGGTCATGTGCGGATATCCGGCACGCTTCTCGTCGATGCTCAGGCGCGGGTCGTTGAGCAGGGCGCGCTGGTCGGCGTGCCGGGTGATGAACCACGGCGTGCTGCCGTCCCAGATGCGCACCTTCCCGACCGGGTTGTCCCGGGTCATCTCGCGCACGGTCGCGGCCGGGGCGAAGGGGCAGCTCGACTCGCGGGTGGTCGGGTACTCGATCTCGGTCATCAACCCATGCAAACAGGGTGACCTGACGAGACCCGGACGGTCACCTGACAAAACCCGGACATCCGTTTTATGGCGCCAGACTCAGCCGGTACCCGAAACCGCGGTGCGTGTGGATCAGGGCCGGCGGTGCCTCGTCCACCTTCTGCCGCAGCCGGGACACCAGCCGCTCGATCGCGTTGACCTCGCGGGACTCGCCCCAGACGTACCGGGCCAACTGCTCCTTGGAGAGCACCCGGCCGGCATTGCGCAGCAGGTGCCGGAGCAGCCGGTATTCCGCCGGGGTCACCTCGAGCGGGCGGTCACCGCGCCAGGCTCGGCGGACGGCGTCGTCGAGCAGCAGGTCGCCGTGCCGCAGCACGTCGACCGGCCCGGTGGCGGCCCGGTCGCGGACCAGGACCTGGGCGCGGGCCAGCAGTTCGGCGCTGCGGCACGGCTTGGTGATGTAGTCCTCGATCCGGGTGCCGAGCATCGGCACCAGCTCGCCGAGGAACTCGCAGGCGGTGACGCAGAGGACCGGCGGGCGGTCGCTGAACGTCAGCCGCTCGCGGGCGAGATCGTGCAGGTCGGGAGTGTCCACATCGACCACGACCAGGTCGACCTGGTCCTCGTCGAGCAGCCGCACCGCCGCGGCACCGGTCGCGATCGCGGTGACCCGGTAGCCGTCCCCGGTCAGCTCGGCGGTGAGCGCCCCGCGCATGCTCGGGTCCGGGGCCACGACCAGGACGTAGGGGTCGCGCCCGGTTCGGACCATCTCATGGACGCGCATGGGTATACCTCACTTCGGCGCCAGAGCATCGGGACGCATCGATTCAAGCATCCCGGTGCCCGGCGCGTCGTCAGCTCACCACGATCCGGGCCTGGGCGCCTCCGCGACCGCCCGGAACGAACCCTGGTCGGTGGTCAGCGTGACCACCGGCTGGATACCGCCGCGTTCGGCGCGCACTTCGCGGCAGACGGGGGGGGCAACTGATCTTGGACGCACGACCGGACGAGGTGCGAAGGGCCGCCGGGGCCAGCGATGGCGGAACGGACAGTTCGGCAGTTGGCGTGATGCGGCCGCTCCGCCAAGGGTAGGTTCGGACTGTACCCGGCGAATCCATGCAATCCATGGCGTAAGGGCTGAAGGTGTGCGCCGCTCGACTACTTGGGTTTCTCGCCGCCCGATCCCACCTCTGGCCCCGCGAGCGCGGTCACAGTCGGCGGTCCGAGCATGCGACGGCGGTAGCGCTGGGCGCTCGCAGCAAGGTGTGATCTTCTTGTTCAAGATTCTGGTGGTCGATGATGAGCCAGACTTGCGCTACCTTCTGCGGCGCGTTTTCGAGCGCGCCGGCCATGAGGTGTCGGACGCGAGAGACGGCGCGGCTGCGCTGGAGGCTCTCCATCGCTCCCGGCCGGACCTGGTGGTGACCGACATGATGATGCCGGTCATGGGCGGGGCGGAGCTCATCCGCCGGCTGCGCGCCGACCCTGGCACCGCGCTGATTCCGATCCTCGCCGTAACGGGAGACGCCCATCTGGCCGGCGGCGCCGACACGGTGCTGCACAAACCCTGGACATCGCAACAGCTGCTGGCCGCGGCGGCCGCGCTCATGCCACAGAAGGTGGACCATACGTGAAACGACTGGCAACCGGCGTGCCCGGACTCGACGTAGTCCTCGGCGGCGGGTTCGAGCCCGGTTCGGTCACAGTGCTGGCCGGCGCGCCAGGGACCGGCAAGACGATCCTGGCCCAGCAGATGTGCTTCACCGATGCCACACCGCAGCGCCGATCGGTGTATTACACGACCTTGTCGGAGCCACACACGAAGTTGGTCCGGCACCTGGCTTCCTTCGACTTCTTCGTCCCCGAGGCGTTGGGCTCGCAGGTGGAGTATCTACATCTAGGCGATCTCGTTCGCGACGACAAGTCCGGCCGGATGAGGTCCCTGGTCGAGGAGGTGACGCGTAAGGCGCTGGAGGAGAATCCCGTCCTGGTGGTGATCGACAGCGCGAAGGCGTTGCGGGATTTCACCGAGGACCGCGAGCTGCGGATGGTGTTCTACGACCTGATCAGTAGGATCGCCCACACTGAGTCGGCTCTGCTGCTACTCGGGGAATACACCCCGGCCGAAATGGAGTCCGGGGTCGAGTTCGCTCTGGCGGACACCATCATCCACCTCGCGTATGAGCCCCGCGACCCCATTGACCGGCGCTGGCTTCGGGTGGTGAAGATGCGCGGAACCAACCACCTGGAGGGTAAACACACCTTCCGCATCGGCCCGACCGGGTTCGAGGTGTTCCCCCGCATCGAGACCCTCGATACCGGCCCGGCGACAGAGGTCACCGGGCGGATCCGAAGCGGCATCACCTGTCTCGACGAGCTCATGGGCGGCGGGATCGGCGCCGGCGAGGCCACCCTCATGCTGGGGCCGTCCGGAGTCGGTAAGACCATCTCCGGACTACGGTTCGTCGCCGAAGGCATCACTCAGGACGAACGCTGCCTTTACGTCACTTTCCAGGACACCGTCGAACAGCTCGTCAAAATGGCAGCAGGTCTCGGTTGGGATCTCGGCGCCGCCACCGAGAACGGGCAGCTCGTGGTTCACCACGTGCCGCTCGGCGAACTGGACCTGGACCTACTCGCCGCCCGCATCCGTCAAGAACTGGCCGACGGGTCGATCCGCCGGGTAGTGATCGACAGCCTCGCCGAGATGGTTTTCGCCGCCCGCGAATCCGACCGGTTCCCCGCGTATGCGCGCAGTCTGACCGGGATCATCCGTGCCGCCGGCGCCACCCTGCTCATCACCAGCGAAACCACCATACTGGGCCCCAGCCCGGAACCCATCGGCGGAGTCTCGTTCCTGTTCCACAATGTGATCCTGCTGCGGTACATCGAGTTGAAATCCTGCATCGGCAGAGCGTTGAGCATCGTGAAGATGCGCAACAGCGACCACAGCAAGGACCTCTTCCGCTTCACCATCGGCACAGACGGCCTGACCGTCGGGGAATCCCTGGAATCAGTCACCGGCGTGCTCGGCTGGAGCGCCCTGAATGCTCCCACCGTAGCCTCATGAACCGAGCTGACGTCGATGACGACAAAGCCCACCGAACCTGGCAATGCGACGCCTGGCATACATCCCCCGCTCCGGCTCGGAAAGAGCCCACCTGACTCTGGCGTCCCGATGTGCATCCCAGCGACCGGAGGGGTATGCACCGCACATGACGCCGGTGAAGGTGGGCCTGTGCGGTGCCAGCATGGCGTTGCCGTCCTACGCGGAACGCTTCCGGGTGCTGGAGGTGCAGCAGACCTTCTACGAACCACCCCGCGAGGTGACGCTGCGGCGGTGGCGGGCCAGCGTTCCAGCGGGGTTCGAGTTCACCATCAAGGCGTGGCAGTTGATCACGCACGAGGCGAAAAGCTCCACATACCGGCGGCTGCGCACGCCGCTGAGTGCCGAGGAACGCACCGAGGTCGGCGGTTTTCGGTGGACGCCCATCGTCGCCCGCGCCTGGGACACCACGCTCAGCTGTGCCGAAATCCTGGGAGCGACGGCGATCCTGCTGCAATGCCCGGCGAGCTTCCGGCCGACCGAACCGGCCATCGCGCGGTTGCGCGAGTTCATCTCCCGAGCGCGCCGGCCGGCCGGTGTCCGGCTGGTGTGGGAGCCGCGGGGCGCGTGGCCGGATGACGTGGTCCGGGGCCTGTGCGAGGAGCTGGACCTGACCCACGCCGCCGACCCGTTCCTGCGCCTCAGCCTGACGCCGTTGGCCTACTACCGGCTGCACGGCATCACCGGCACCCGCCACGTGTACACGGATGCTGAGCTGGCCCAGCTCGCCAAGATCGTCGACGCGGGCTCGGCGTACGTGATGTTCAACAACCTGCCGCGCGCCGCCGACGCTTGGCGGTTCAGCCAACTGGTGCGTCGAGACGCGGGCGCCCGCTCGACGCCGGCCGACGCAGGCTCCGACTGACCGGCCGGCCCCTTGGCTGATCTTGCCGTTTAGCCTCCGGCTTCAGGGAAGGCCGCGAGGCTCGCTATCAGAGCCGGCGAGGACCGGCGTGGTAGGCAGCCGTACCACGAAGGTGGTGCCGGGCCCGGTGTGCTCGGCCAGGGTGATGGTGCCGTGGTGGCGTTCAACGATGCCGCGGGTGATGACCAGACCGAGACCGGTGCCGGGGATGCGTTTGTCCAGGGCGGTGGAGGCCCGGTAGAAGCGGCGGAACAGCCGGGGTTGTTCCTCCGGGGGGACGCCGATACCGGTGTCGGCGACCGTCCAGGTGATCATCTGGCCGGTATGGTCGAGGCCCGCAGTGATGGTGATCTCCCCGCCGGCCGGGGTGTACTTGATGGCATTGGTGAGCAGGTTGTCGGCGACCTGACGCAGCCGGTTGGGGTCGGCATGCAGGTCGAGCCGTTCGGGCAACCGTACGGTCATGGTGAGCTGCTTGCCGACGGCTGGTGCGGTGTTCGCCTGCACGGACTCGCCGATGATGGCGCACAGTTCCGTGTTGACCAGTTCGACGGCGAGGTGTCCGGATTCGAGCCGGGCCAGGTCGAGCAGGTCCTCGGCCATCACCGACAGGCGCTGCGCGCTGCGCGCGATGACGCGTAGGTATTCGCGTTGCTGCTCGGTGGTCAGTTCCTCGAGTTCGTCATCGAACACCGCAACGGCGCCGCTGATCACCGCCAGCGGGTTGCGTAGTTCGTGGGTGACCATGGCAACGAACTCGTCCTTGGTGCGGGCCAGTTCCAGAGCGAGTTCCTCGGCCCGGCGCCGTTCGATGTACTGCCCGACATGGGCGGCGAGCCCGCTGAGCAGCCCGAGCAAGGTGTCTTCGGGGTCTTCCACCCGGTTGCCGTAGACGCACAGCGCGCCGAGGGTGTGCCGGCCGGTGGACACCGGCACACCGACGGCGACGCGCAACCCGACACGCGCGGCGGCGCTGCTTCGCAACGACGCCTTGTCGGCGCCCAGGTCCCTGATCCACCGGCCGGTGCCGCCGGCGCAGACTTGGCCGGGCAGCGCCACGCCGAGTTCGAGTACGTCCAGGGCGAAGTCACCCAACTGCTGGCCTGCTTCGACGTGGCGGGCCGCGCAGGTGAGCACTTGTCGGTGATCGTCGACCAGCCACAGCTCAACGACCGACCAGCCCATCTTCACCCCGAGGGCCTCGACCACTCGATGCCCGGCGACGGTGCTGGAATCCGCCTCGGCAAGCCCCAGCGCGATGGCGGCTTGGACGTCGGCGAACTGGGCGGCCCGACGCGCGCTGGTGATGTCGTGGGCGAAGGCGTGGAACATTCGCCCGCCGGGCTCGTCGGTGACGGTCAGGGTCATCTCGATGGGGAACTCGTGGCCGTCGCGGTGCAGTGCCGTCAGCTGAAGCTGCTGTCCGAGGACTCGGCTGGGATCACCGGCGGCAAGGTGGGAGAGGCGGACGAGGTCGGCGCGGTATGCGTCGCGGAACCGGGCCGGGATGATCAGGTCGGTGATGTCGCCTTGGGAGGCCTGTGCGGTGGTGTAGCCGAAAACTCTCTCGGCGGCTGAATTCCATCCCTTCACCCAGCCGTCGACGCTGGTGGCGATGTAGGCCTGCACCGACACCACGAGCCCGGTCTGCACCGGGGGCACCACGCCGTCGAGGTCGTTGGCGCTTTCGGACACTGCTTGCGTCATCACGGCCTCTCAGGATGACTTAGGCTCGGTGACCGCGTCACGCTCGGCGGGCTGTCGATCGTCGCCATCGCCCCCACCGTACCGCCAGGACCCGATCCGCCTTACCGCGACGGACACATCGACAAGTGCATCCCGCAACGGCCTGAACAGCACAAACGACGTCGCGAACGAAGTCTCGGCCGGACTGTCCGGTAAGGGCTGGGACACCGTTGTCCCCGCATGACGGTGTCCTTGATCGGCTACGCCCGATGCTCGACCGCGTAACGGGACCTGACCGCGCAACGGCACGCCCGCTCGCCGCTGCGTCGGGGTACGCGACTCGCCCGGCTCGAGGGCGGCATCCCGGCCGGCGTGACATCAACGGCGGGCGGGGCGGCCGTTCTCCAGGTAGCGGGTCTCGCCGGGCACCGCGGCTCGCAGGCGGCCGGCCAGCCGGTCCACCGTGTACTCCTCCAGGCGCGCCGGCTCGACGTAGGCCCACTCGAGGATCTCGCCGTCGGTGAATCGGATCGCGGCGTGCTGGGCGTCGGTCAGCGTGCCGCCGTCGAAGACGAACAGCAGTTTGTCGCCCTCGACCGGGTGCGGGGCCCAGTCGATGACCAGTGCCTGGCCGGGCGTGATCACGAGACCCAGCTCTTCGCGTACCTCTCGGGCGCACGCCTCGGAGGGCGTCTCGCCCTCCTCGACCATGCCGCCGGGGATCTCCCACGCGTCCTGGTAATGGGTGCGCACCATCATGATGTGGCCGCCGGCGTCCCGGAACAGCGCGCCGGCGGCGACCAACAGGCTCACCCCTCGCACCTTATGGTGTGACGGCGACCTGGAAGATAGGGAGCTTGCCCAGTTTTTGATAGGCCTGCAGGGCGGCCGGCGTGCTGTCCACCGACGAGTCCTGGCCCTTCTGGTTGTGCGGGGTCTCGAACTGGACCATCGCGCGGATCTTCGGGAAACGGCGGAGTTCCGCACCGAGTTGCCGGTAGAAGTCGACCTTGTAGGCGGTGTTGCGCCGGGAGGACCAGACACCCCACTCGGCGATCATCAGCGGTTTGCCGGGATGCTCGGAGAGTGCCCAGTTGTAGAAGCCGGGCCAGTCGCGCTGTCCCTCGATCCGGCGGTTGAAGATCTCGGCGAAGTCGCCGTGGCCGTAGCCGGGGTCGCTGTACGCGTACGTGTCGAAGCCGATCCAGTCGACCACGTCGTCGCCGGGATACATGTGGTTGAACCAGCTCTGCGTCGCGTGCTTCACGTAGGCCATGTGCACCAGCACGCTGACGATGTTGTCGACGCCGCGGGCGCGCAGCCGCTTGATCACGTGCCGGTACATGGCCGCGTAGTCGCGAGCGGTGTACCCGGAGCCGGCCCTTTCCCGTACGTCGTTCTCGCCCTCGTGGTGGACGGCGAAGAAGAACTGCTCGGGGAAGTTCTTCTTGATGTGTACGGCGAGCCGGTCGAGGAAGGCGTCGGTGCGCCGGTCGCCGCGGGCGATCGCGGCCCACGAGGCGGACTCGGGCTTCCAGTTGAGGAACAGGATGCGGTGCCGACCGGGCTGGTGCGCGATCGCGATCTCCTGGTCGGTGGGGAACAGCTGCCGGATCCCGCCGTGGTAGGCGTGGTAGATCGCCTGGGTGCGGCCGGTCTTGCGTTCGAAGGCGGCGAGCGCGCCGGCGCCTCGGCTCTCGGTGTGCGCGCCGGGCGCGACCCCCCACAGAACGTTGCAGGTGGGGACGAGCTTGCGGCCGGTGCGGCAGCGGCCGCGCGACGCGGCCGAGTCGGTGGCCAGGCCGGGTGCCGCGATGCGCGGTGCGACGGCGCCGGGCTTGCTGAGGGCGTACGGCGTGCCGGGCGTGCCCGGTGCGGTCGCCACGGTCGGGTCGTCCGGGGCCGTGGCGGAGGGCCCGGCACTGGGCGTCTTGCGGGCGGGCAGGCTGCGCCGGTGGTCGCCGAGGACCGGGAAGTCCGGGGAGGCGATGACCGGCATCGAGACGGTGGGGTCGCCGACCGTGCCGAGCGGCAGCCCGAGCTGATCGACACCGCCGGTCCAGGCCCAGGCGAGGGTTGTCGCCACGGACAGCACGAAGGCCACCGGTACGGCGGCGAAGTGTACAAACCGGAGGCGGCGCGGTCGTCGGGTCACGAGGTGCCAGTATTGTGACGAAGATCCGGTTTGTCCAATACCTGACCGGGAAAGCTGCCGGAAAATTGGCCGGATCGGCGGCTCCGCCCTGCCCACGCCCCCGACCGGACACCCGGCTCGACCCCGACCGCCGGTGCTGCGAAACTGTCCCCCTAGTCGGCCGCAGGGGGATGCAAAGGTGAATGGTTCGGTGCTTCCCGAAGACGTTTTGCGCGACGCGCCGTCATATACGCCGCTCCCACACGAGCTCGCGGACCTCGAATTGCTGCTCAGTGGCGCCTACACGCCGCTGACCGGCTTTCTCGGCCGCGCCGACCTGGACGCGTTGCGCCGCCGCGGGCGCCTCGCCGACGGCACGTCCTGGCCGGTCCCGGTGACCCTCGACGTGCCCGCCGAGCTGGCCACCGGCCTGACGCTCGACGATCCGCTGCACCGCACGATCATCCTGACCGACCCGGAGGGCGCGCCGGTCGCGGCGCTCGAGGTGAGCGACGCCTGGCCGACCGGGCAGCAGACCTACGGCGTGGGCGGCACGGTGCGCCGGATGGGCGACGGCGGGCACGGGCCGTTCCAGCGGCTGCGGCGCACGCCCGCCGAGGTCAAGGCGCTGCTGCCACCGGGCCGGGTGCTCGGCGTGATCGCCGACCGCCCGCTGCACCGCCCGCAGCTCGCCCAGATCGCGCACGCGGCCCGCACCCTCGCCGCCCACCTGCTGATCCTCATCCCGGTGAGCGGCCCCGGCCCGGACGGGTTGCCGCCCGAGGCGCTGGTCCGGTCGGTCTTCTCGGCCCGCGACCGGATGCCCCCGGCGACCGTGGTGGCCGTGCCGCTGCTCACCCGGGGCGACGAGATGCGCGACGCGATGCTGCGGGCCCGGGTGGTCGCGGCCTACGGCGCCACCCACGTGCTCTCCGGCGGCGAGATGCTCTCCGGCCGCGGCCTGCACGTGCTGGTGCCGCGCGAGCTGGCCTACGACAACCGGGACGGCCAGTGGCGCTGGCGGGACGACATCCCGCCGCGCAACCGCCGTCTCGCGATGACCCCGGCCGAGATCGACGACCTGCTGGACCGCGGTTTCCCGCTGCCCGAGTGGCACACTCCCCCGGCGGTGGCCAAGGAGCTGGTCCGGGCCCGGCCGCCGCGCCGGCACCGCGGTCTCGTGGTGTTCTTCACCGGCTTCTCCGGCTCGGGCAAGTCGACCATCGCCCGCGGCCTGGCCGACTCGCTGCGCGAGTCCGGCGACCGCACGGTGACGCTGCTCGACGGCGACGTGGTGCGGCGCGAGCTCTCCGCGGGGCTGGGCTTCAGCAAGGCCGACCGCGACCGCAACGTACGCCGGATCGGCTGGGTCGCCGCCGAGATCGGCCGGCACCGGGGCATGGCCGTGGCCTGTCCGATCGCGCCGTACGAGGCGGCCCGGGCCGCGGTGCGCGCGATGGCCACCGAGGCCGGCGCCGGTTTCCTGCTGGTGCACGTGAACACCCCGCTCGAGGTGTGCGAGCAGCGTGACCGCAAGGGTCTGTACGCCCGGGCGCGGGCCGGCCAGCTGCGCGGCATGACCGGGATCGACGATCCGTACGAGACGCCGGCCGACGCGGAAATGACGATCGACACCACCACGATGACCGTCCCCGAGGCGATCGAAGTCGTGCTGGCGTACCTGGTGGAACACGGCTGGGTGGAGCCGAAACTGACCTAAACCCATCACGAAGGCGGGCGTGAGACGTTTACCTCCCTGGGGGCAAATCGCCCAATATAACCGTCTCACTCACCCCGGAAGGTCCGCCAACCGATGGAAGCGTCTCGCCCTGCGGATGTCTCGCATTACCTCGGCGTGTTCCGCCGCCACTGGTGGATCGCGCTGATCGCGACGGGCGCCGGGCTGGGTGCGGGCGCGGCGCTGACCAGCGCTCTGCCCAAGGTGTACGAATCGTCCACCGCGGTCCTGGTCCAGGCTCTCGACCAGGACACGAACGCGCAGGGCGGCCGCACCAAGGGCTCGGTCAACCTGGACACCGAGGCGCAGCTGGTCGGCTCGGGCGCGGTCGCGGCGAAGGCGGCCGCACTGCTGCGCAGCCCTCGCTCGCCGCTGGAGCTGGCCAAGAGCGTCTCGGTCGAGGTGCCCGCGAACACCACCGTCCTGGTGATCACCTTCAAGGCCGGTTCGCCGCAGGAGGCTCAGGCCGGGTCGCACTCGTTCGCCGAGGCGTACCTGCGCAACCGGGAGGAGACCGCGCAGAGCGGCCTCGACCAGCAGATCAAGACCCTCACCACCAAGATCAAGCAGCTCACCACGACGCTCACCGGGATCAACGCCCGGCTGTCCCGGGCGGTCAAGGGCAGCCCGGACGAGAGCAACCTGCAGAGCCTGCGCAACAACTCGCAGAACCAGCTGAACGGGCTGACCGGCCGGCTCAACGAGCTGACCACCACCACGGTCGGGGCCGGCAACATCATCAGCGACGCCCGCCTGCCGGAGACGCCGGTGAGCCCGAACGGCATGGTCAACGTGGCCACCGGCGGCATGATCGGCCTGCTGCTGGGCTGCGGGCTCGCGTTCCTGCGGGAGCGTTTCGACCGCCGGCTGCGCACCGCCGCCGACGTGCGCGACCGCGGCCGGGTGAACGTGCTGGCCGCCCTGGACGAGCGCACGACGCCGCACTTCGACGACGTGCTCCAGCCGTACGGGGCCGGCGGCCGGGTGTTCAACCGGCTGCGCAACGAGATCCTCGCGACGCTGCGCCCCAGCGACCAGGTGATCGTGGTGACCGGCGCCAGCCGCGGCTCGGCCGCCACCCTGGTCGCCGCCAACCTGGCCGCCGCGCTGGCCCGCACCGGCAGCGACGTGGTGCTGATCGGCGCGCACCTGCCGGACAGCGTGATGGACGCGGCCCCGCTCGCCCGGATGCTCGGCGTGTCGGCCGTGCCCGGCCTGTCCGACCTGCTGGCCGGCCGGGTCGGCCTGGCCCGGGCGGTGCAGCGCACCCCGCGCATCCCGTCGCTGCGGGTGATCACCACCGGCGGCGCGGCCACCGCGGCCGGCCTGATGCAGTCGCAGCGGCTCAAGGACACCCTGGAGACGCTGCGCCGGCAGGGCGGTTACATCGTCATCGAGGCGCCCTCGACCAGCAGCAGCGCCGACGCGCAGAGCCTGGCCAGCCTGGCCGACGCCGCCCTGCTCGCGGTGGAGCTGCGCCGGTCCCGCCGGCCCGCCCTGCTGGACGCGGCCGAACAGCTCCAGCGGGTCGGCACGCCGCTGCTCGGCGCGGTGGTGCTGCCGCGCCTGTCCGGCCTGCGGGCCGCCGAGGCCACCGCACCGGCGGTAACGCTGGCACCATCGCCGGCCGGCGACAAGCCGCAGGGGGATCGGCAGCACGGGGACCGGGGCGCCGCCGCGCTGGACAACCCGCTGTCCGACGGTGACCTCACCCAGCCGATGCGCTTCCCGACCAACACGATGTCGGCCGCCGAGAAGGCGGCCAAGGCGGCGCAGGCGGCCAAGGCGGCGGCAAAGGCCGCCGCGAACGAGAAGACCGCCGAGAAGCCGCAGGTACGGCCGCGCTCGGGTCGCGCCGCCGACGAGATCACCGCGGTCATCGACATGTCCGGGCTGGTCAAGGACGGGCTGGTCAAGGAAGGCACGGGCACCGACGGTACGGCCAAGGACGGCGACGGGAAGTGAGCCTGGCAGCCCCGGCCACCGAACGGATCGGCGGCCCGGCCCACGGCGCCCGCAAGACCACCACCCTCCCGGCCTGGCCGGTGGCGAGCATCCTGGTGCTCTATCCGCTGTGGTGGGCGCTCGGTCTCGGCGTACTCATCTTCGCCCTGATGGCCGTACCCATGCTCGTCCTGTTGGTGAAGCGGCGGGCCGCCGGCCGGCGGCTGATGTTGCCGCCCGGCTTCGGCTGGTGGGCGCTGTTCCTGGTGGTGGTCGTGGTCAGCATCGGCGCCCTGGGTGCCGACCCGGCCGGCACGCTCCCCGAGCACGCGACCGGCCGGCTGCCGGCGGTCACCTACAAGCTGGTCATGTACCTGTCGCTGACCGTGCTGCTGGTCTACGCCGGCAACCTGACCGAGGCCGAGCTGCCGAAGAAGCGGCTGGTCAAATACCTCGGCTGGCTGTTCGTGGTGACCGTGGCCGGTGGCTTCCTGGGCATGGTGGCCGGGCACTTCGAGTTCACCTCGCCGGTGGAGATGCTGCTGCCGGGCGGCGTACGCAACAAGGGTTTTGTGCAGTCGCTGGTGCACCCCTATGCCGCGCAGATCATGGACATCGTCGGCGAGGACAAGCCGCGCCCGGCCGCGCCCTGGGGGTACACCAACACCTGGGGCAACAACTTCTGCCTGCTGGTCGGCTTCCTGGCGGTGGCGGCCTGGCAGAGCGGGCGCGGGCGGAACAAGGCGCTCGCCGTGCTCTGCCTGCTGGCCTCGATCGTGCCGGCCGTGGTGTCGCTCAACCGCGGCCTGTGGATCGGCATCGGCGTGGTGGTCGTCTACGTGGCCGCCCGCCAGGTGCTGGCCGGTCGACTGTGGATCGTCGGGGTGGTGGCGGTGGCCGGCGCGTTGCTGGCGGTGGCCGTGCTGGCCACCCCGCTCGGCGGCGTGGTCAGCGCCCGGATGGACAACGGCAAGTCCAACGGCGTCCGCTCGTTCCTGATCGACCGGGCCCTGGACGGCTTCACCGGCTCGCCGGTGGTCGGTTACGGCGGCACCCGCAACACCGTCGGTGGCCGCAACTCGATCACCGTGGGCGAGAGCGCCGGCTGCGAGCGCTGCGGCAACTTCACCGTCGGTGGCAACGGCCAGCTGTGGCAACTCCTCTACGCGCACGGCGCCGTCGGCACCGCCGGCTACCTCGGCTTCTTCCTGTACGGGCTGTGGCGGTTCCGCCGGGACCGCAGCGCGATCGGGGTGGCCGCGAGCGCCGCGCTGGTCACCTCGTTCTCGGCGATGCTCTGGTACAACTCGCTGGTCACCCCCCTGGCCTTCATGGTTCTGGCATTCACGCTGCTGTGGCGTAACCACGCCGATCTTCCGGAAACGCAGCGCACCGCAGCAGAAGGGGACGACATCGCATGAGTCCGGTCAAGACCGCACCGGCCGAACTGACGGCGAACGACGCGGCACTGCGCACGCAGTACCTGACCGAGGTGCTCGACCTCCTGTACCCGTGGCCGTGCCGCACCGACGGCTCGCCCGGCACCCCGATCGCGGAGTACCTGGTGGTGCCGGACGCCCGGCGGCCGCGATTGCTGGTGCCGTCCGGTTCGCGCCGGGTGGCCGCCGCCGCGGTGCGCCGCTACGCCGAGCCGCAGTCGCGGGCCGCGAAGCTGAAGCGGGACGCGGTGGTCGCCGCGGTCCGCACCGGCGCGTCCGCGGTGCTGCTGCGGGACCGGGTTCGGGTCACCGGCCCGTACTCGTCGAGCATCGACGGCTACCTGAGCGAGCAGCTCGGCCGGGAGCTCTCGGTCAGCGTCCACATCGGACCGGCTCGGGCCAACCGCAAGCCGGTGCTGCAGCTGATCGGGCCGGAGGGCGACACGTTCGGCTTCGGCAAGCTGGGCACCGGCCCGCTCACCCGGACCCTGGTCAAGGCCGAGACGACGGCGCTGAACACGCTCGGCAACTGCGGCCTGACCAGGCTGACCGTGCCGCGCGTGCTGCACGCGGGCGAGTGGCGGGGCCTCGAGGTGCTGATCCAGTCGGCGCTGCCGGTCTGGCTGCCCCGGGCGCCGCTGACCCACCGCCGGCTGGTCGCCGCGATGCTCGACATCGCCGGGTGCTGCGGCTACACGTCCGGCCCGGTCGACGGCAGCACCTACTGGGACGAGCTGCGCGGCCGGCTCGCCGTGGTGGGTGACCGGCCCGAGGCGGCCGGCCTGGCCTCGGCGGCCGAGTTGCTGGTCAAGCACGCCGGGGACACCGTCTTCCGGTACGGCGCGTGGCACGGCGACTGGGCGCCCTGGAACATGGCGAACCTGGCCGACGCGCTGCTGGTGTGGGACTGGGAACGGTTCGCCACCGGGGTACCGATGGGCTTCGACGCGATTCACCACGAGCTCCAGCGGCGCATCCAGTCGACCGGCGACGCCCGGGACGCGGTCGAGCAGACCGTGCGCCGGGCCGGCGAGCTGCTCGCCCCGTTCGGGGTGCCGGCCGACGGCCGTGAACTGACCGCCCTGCTGTACCTGGTGGACCTGGCCGTCCGCTATCTGACCGACCGCCAGGCCGAAGCCGGCGCCCGCCTGGGCGTGCTCGGCACCTGGCTGCTCCCGGTGCTGATCCGCCGGGTCGAGGAGCTCTGACCATGGACGTACGCAAGATGCCCGCCCCGATGAAGCGGGTGGTGCACCTCGGTTCCCGGTCCTACGGGCGGTTGACCGCGCCGGGCCGGATGACCCCGTCGTTCCTGATCTGCGGTGGTCAGCGCTGCGGCACCACCTCGATGTACCGGGCGCTGGCCGCCCACCCGGTGGTGCTCAAGGCCGTGCTGCACAAGGGCGTGCACTACTTCGACACCTCGTACGACCACGGGATGGGCTGGTACAAGGCGCATTTCCCGATGCTGCGCAGCGGGGACAAGGTCGCCGAACGGTACGGGGTGCAGGCCCAGACCTTCGAGTCGAGCCCGTACTACATGTACCACCCGCAGGCGGCCGCCCGGATCGCCCAGGATCTGCCGCAGGCGAAGCTGATCGTGCTGGTCCGCGACCCGGTCGAACGCGCCTACTCGCAGCACCACCACGAGGTGGCGCGCGGTTTCGAGGCCGAGCGGGACTTCAGCGCCGCCCTCGCGCTGGAGCCGGCCCGGCTGCACCGGCAGGAGGATCGGCTGGCCGAGGACCCGTCCTACTACAGCTTCGCCCACCAGCACCACGCCTACCGGGCCCGCGGCGAGTACGCCCGCTACCTGAGCGTGATGGCCCAGCACGTGGGCCGGGAGCGGATCCACGTGGTGGAGAGCGAGCGGTTCTTCACCGACCCGGAGGACGTGTACGACGAGGTCTGCGAGTTCCTGGGCCTGCCGACCTACCTGGAGCGGCCGGCGTTCGAGCGGCACAACGCCCGCCCCCGCCAGGCCGACATGGACCCGGGCCTGCGCCAGGAGCTGACCAACTACTACCTGCCGCACGACGACGCGCTGGCCAACTGGCTGGGCCGGATGCCGGTATGGCGCCGCACGTGACGGACGTACTGGAGAAGCCGGGCTCGCCGACGAAGAGCGTGGCCCGGGGCGGGCTGGCCAACATGGCCGGCTCGGCCCTGGCCGGCGGCACCGGCGTGGCGGTCACCTGGATCGTGGCCCGCTCGCTCGGCGCCGAGCAGGCCGGCGCGTTCTTCGCGGCGACCGCCGCGTTCGTGCTCGGCGGCGGCCTCGCCAAGCTGGGCACCCAGACCGGGCTGGTCTACTGGCCGGCCCGGCTGCGGGCCACCGGCCGCACCCATCTGCTGGGCGCCTGCCTGCGCACCGGCCTGCTGCCGGTGGCGGCGGTGTCGGTGCTGCTGGCGGTCGTGATGTGGCTGACCGCGCCGGCGATCGCCCGGACCACCGCGCACGAGGCCGCCGCGGTCGTCGGCGCGCACACCGCGGCCCTGCGGGTGCTGGCCGTCTTCCTGCCGTTGCAGGCACTCACCGACGCGCTGCTCACCGCCACCCGGGGTTACCGGGCGATGCGGCCGACCGTGCTGCTCGACCGGATTCTCCGCAGCACGCTGCAGTTGCTGCTGGTGGCCGGGGTCGGCATCGTGGCGCTGTCGCTGCCCTGGTTCGCGTTCGCCTGGGCCGGGCCGTACCTGGTGGTGACGGTGCTCGCGGCGTACGCCCTGAAAAAGGTCTATGCCGCCGGCCGGCCGGCCGGAGCGACCACCCACCGGGCCGAGCGGCGCGCCCTGCGCCGCGATTTCTGGAAGTTCACCGGGCCGCGCGCCCTGGCCAGCGTGGCCCAGCTCGCGCTGCAGCGGGTGGACGTGCTGCTGGTGGCGGCGCTGGGCGGCCTCGCGCCGGCCGCGGTCTACGCGGTCGCCGGGCGATTCGTGGTGCTGGTTCAGTTCGCCAATCAGGGGATCTCGCAATCGGTGCAGCCGAGGCTGGCCGAGGCACTGGCCGTCGGCGACCGGCGGGCCGCCAATCACCTCTACCAGACCGCGACCGGCTGGCTCGTGCTGGTCACCTGGCCGATCTGCCTGCTGGTCGCCCACCTCGCCGGGTACTACCTGCGGTTCTTCGGCGACGGTTACGAGGCCGGCCGGAACGTCGTGGTGGTGCTGGCCGGCGCCATGCTGGTCGCCACCGGCTGCGGCATGGTCGACATGGTGCTCGCGATGGCCGGGCGCACCTCGTGGAACCTCGCGAACGTGCTGATCGCGCTGACCGTGACGATCGGGCTCGACCTGCTGCTCATTCCCCGGTTCGGCGCCCTCGGCGCGGCCGCCGGGCTGGCCTGCGCGATGGTCGCCAACAACCTGCTGCCGCTGATCCAGGTCGGCCGGGCCGTCGGCGTGCACCCGTTCGGCCGCGGCACCCGGGCGGCGGCGCTGCTGTCGCTGGCCTGCTTCGGCGTACTCCCGTTCGCCGGCCTCGCCGGCCTTCTGCTCTCCGTCCCGGCCTTCCTGGCCGGTGTCTGGCTGCTGCGCCGGCGTCTGGCGCTCGACGCCTTCAAACCCCGGACGCCTGCAAACCCATGAGGAGGACCCGTTGAGCACGGACTACACCAAGGTGTTCCAGGACACCGCGGCGGTCGAGAAGTACGAGACCGTCACGTACGCACCGGACAGCTACGCGTCGCAGATCAACCAGCGGCAGCGCGACTACCTGCGCACCCTGGTGCGCCGCGAGTTCGGGCCGCGGGCACCGGTGCAGCACGACTTCGCGTGCGGCACCGGCCGGGCCATCCGCACCCTGCACGGGCTCGTCCGGGAGGCGCACGGCTACGACACGTCGGCCGAGATGATGGCCAAGGCGGCCGAGGTGGGCTCGCACGCCGAGTGGCACCGGGTGGCCGTGGACGGGCCGGTGCCGGAGCCGGTCGAGGCCGGTTACCCGGCGATCGTGACGATGTTCCGGCTGCTGCTCAATGTGGACGAGGCGATCCGGGACCGGGCGCTCGCGTTCGCCGCGAAGGCGCTGCCCGAGGCGGCCGCCGGCATTCTGGTGATCGAGAACCACGGCAACGCGGGCTCGCTGCGGCACCTGCGCGCGCGGCGGCACCGCGACGACCGCTGGTTCGCCGAGCTGTCCCACGAGCAGGTGGAGAAGCTGCTGGAACGGCACGGCTTCGAGATGGTCGAGCGGCGCGGCTTCTCGATGATCACGCCGTCGCTGCACGGGAATCCGCTGGCCCGGGTGGCCGACGCGGCGGTTCGGCGGATGCCCGGCACAGACGGATATGCGGTGAACGTTCTCTACACCGCACGGCGGATCCATGCGTAGGGGATTCCTCGCTGTTCTGGCCGTGGTGCTGCTGCTGGCCGGCTGCACCTCGGAGGACACGCCGCCGACACCCGCGCCCTCGCCCGACCTGTCCGGCCAGCCGATCGCCGTCGCCGTCAACGGCGGGCCGTTCCAGAGCGGCCCGGTGGCCGCACCCGCCAAG
Organism: Paractinoplanes toevensis; assembly: GCF_018332695.1. Lineage (GTDB taxonomy): Bacteria > Actinomycetota > Actinomycetes > Mycobacteriales > Micromonosporaceae > Actinoplanes > Actinoplanes toevensis. The sequence continues at coordinate 144,229 of NZ_BOQN01000059.1, read as the reverse complement.
GGTGCCCTGGTCGGCGCCTGGATCAAACCGGACGAGTTGACCCACGTGGGCCGGCTCGCGGCGGTCGACACCCTCGAGGCCAACCTCGGCCGCCGGTTGCCCATCGTCAACACGTACCGCCGCTTCGAGCAGATGGTCGGCACGTCGTCGGACAAGGAGTTCCTGGCCCAGGGCGCCACCCTGATGGTCAGCTGGGCCACCGGCGACAACCGGTCCATCCTGGACGGTGAGCACGACGACCTGATCCGCAAGCAGGCCAAGGCGATCCGCCGGATCCACCGGCCGGTGCTGCTGCGGATGCGGTGGGAGATGGACCGGCCCAACCTGCGGGCCACCATGTGGTCCGGCGCCGACTACATCGCCGCCTGGAAGTACGTGCGGAACATCTTCAAGCAGGAACGCGCCACCAACGTCTCCTGGGTGTTCTGCCCGACCGCCGAGGGGTTCATCCGCGGCGACGCGCCGGACTTCTACCCGGGCGACGACCAGGTCGACTGGACCTGCGTCGACGTCTACGCCGGGGAGAGCTTCCAGCCGATCGGGCAGCTCATGGGCCCGTTCCTGCAGTGGGCCGCGGAACGCCCCAAGCCGATCATCATCGGCGAGTTCGGGGTGGCCAAGGCGTGGGGTTCGGCCGGGCGGGCGGCCTGGTTACGCGACGCCGAGCGGACCTTCAAGGTGAATCCGCAGATCAAGGCGGTCACCTATTTCGAATCCGATCCGGAGGGGAACGGGCCGACCAAACAGTTCCAGCTGACCGGCGACAAGTTGGCGTTCAAGGCTTTCCACGCGCTGGTCAAGGACCCCTACTTCAATCCGTAGGCTCCAGGAACTCGAGCCGGTTGCCGTGGGCGTCCGCGGCGTAGAGCCGCCGGTGACCCGGGAAGTGGGGATCCCACTCGACCGGGTGGCCGGCGGCTTCGAGTTTCTCGGCCAACAGATCAAGACCATTGACGAGTACGCCGGGATGCGCCTTCTTCTCCGGGGTGAAACCGGGCACCGGCGCGAGGTGCACCTCCCAGCCGCCACCACGGAACCAGCAGCCGCCGCGGGCCTTGAGCACCGGCGGCTTGTCCAGTTCGATCAGGCCGAGGACGCCGCCGTAGAACCGCCGGGCATCGTCCTCCCCGCCCACCGGGATCAGCAGTTGGACGTGGTGCAGGCGCGCGAAATTCATGAGCTTTACAGTACGCGCGTACGGTTCAGCGCCCGCTGAGCCGGCGCCTGGGCCAGCAGCCGCAGCGCGTAGGGGGCGTCGTGCCGCAGGTAGCGGCTCGCCAGCCGGCGTGGCTCGGTGCCCAGGCGGTGCGCCCACTCCAGGCCGGTGCGCTGCATCCAGCGGGGCGCCCGCTCGACGTCCCCGGCGACGAAGTTGACCGCGGCGCCGCAGCCGATGAACCAGCTGGCCGGCAGCAGCGGCTTCAACTTCGCGATCATCCGCTCCTGCTTGGGAAACCCGAGCCCCACGAAGACCAGGTCCGGGTTGGCGTCCGCCACCTTCGCGCAGACCTCGGCATACGCCCCGGGGTCTTTCTCGAAGCCGAAGTCCGGGCAGATCGTCCCGGCGATCCTCAGCCCCGGATTCGCCGCCGCCAGGTGATCGGCGGCCTTGGCCGCGCCGTTGTTCTTCGGGTCGCCGCCGATCACGAAGATCGAGCGGCCGTCCAGGCCCAGTCCCGCCGACAGCGACCAGATCAGGCTGCTGCCGGCCACCCGCTCCGGCAGCGGAGAGCCACCCAGCCGGCTGGCCCAGATCAGCGGCATGCCGTCGGCCACGATGAGATCCGCGTCGGCGAGGTGCTCGCGAGCCTCGCTCTCCCGCTGGGCGCGCCGCAGGATGTCGATGTTCGGGGTGATGATCCGGCCGCCGCGACCGGCCGTGAGCGCCTCGCGGACCACCGCCACCACCTCGGCCTCGGTGATCCGGTCGATGCCCGTGCCGTCCAGTTCGACCCGGTCGAAAGCCTCGATGGACACCTTCGCCTCCTTCACGCTTGTTCGCTCGTTATACGAGCGAAACGAGCGAAGGTGGACCAAAGTGGCACGGGTGTTATTTCTGGGCGGATTAGGGCGAAGCGGGACAACGCTCGTCGAACGTCTGCTCGGCGAACTTCCCGGCGTGTGCGCGCTCGGCGAGGTCGTCCATCTCTGGCAGCGGGACATCCGCGACGACGAGCGCTGCGGCTGCGGCGCCAAGTTCTCCGCCTGCGGGTTCTGGCGGCGGGTCGGCGCGCTGGCCTTCGGCGGCTGGCACAACGTCGACGTCGACCGGGTGCACTACCTGCGCGACGCGGTCGAGCGCACCCGGCACATCCCTCGGCTCGCCACCGCGGTCGAGGCGCCCGAGGAGGTGCACGAGTACGCCGACTTCTACACCCGGGTCTACGCCGCGGCGGCCGAGGTCTCCGGCGCGCGGGTGGTGGTCGACTCGTCCAAGCACTCGGCGCTCGCCCACGTGCTGCGCTGGTCCGGCAACCTCGACCTGCGGGTGGTGCACGTGGTGCGGGACGCGCGCGGGGTCGCGTACTCCTGGACCAAGACCGTGCAGCGGCCCGAGACCGACGGCTCCGAGGAGATGACCCGCTACTCCCCCGGCCGCTCGGCTCTGCTGTGGAACGCGCACAACGCCGCGTTCGGCCTGCTGGCCCGGCGCGGGGTCGCGGTGCACCGGATCCGGTACGAGGAGTTCGTGTCCGATCCGCGCGCGTCGCTGGTTTCCATCGCGGCCTTCGCCGGCGTCGACCTCGCACCGGACTCACTCGACTTCCTGCACGCCGAGCACGCCGATCTGGGTGTCGGGCACAGCGCGGCCGGGAACCCGATGCGCTTCACCGTCGGGCAGTTGCCGCTGCGTCGCGACGACGCCTGGGTGCGGTCGCTGCCGACCCGGCAGCGGCGGCTGGTCGGCGCGGTGTGCGCGCCGATGCTCCGGGCGTACGGCTATCCGGTCTTCAAGGAAATGCAGCCGGTGTTCAAGGAGGAGGCTCGGTGAACTGGCCGTCGGTAGGCGTCATCATCCCCACCCGCAACCGGCCCGAGCTGGTTCGCAAGGCCATCGCCGGTGTGCGCGACCAGCGCTATCCCGGTGAGTTGAAGGTCCTCGTCGTCTACGACCAGACCGAACCCGACTACCTGCTCGCCTCCACCGAGGGCGTACAGGTGCTGGTGCTCACCAACTGGCGCACGTCCGGCCTGGCCGGCGCGCGCAACACCGGCATCCTGGCGCTGGACACCGAGTACGTGGCCTTCTGCGACGACGACGACCGCTGGCTGCCGGACAAGCTGCGCCGCCAGGTGGCCGCCCTGCTGGCCGAGCCCGACTCCGAGATGGCCACGTGTGCGATCGAGGTCGAGTTCGAGGGAAAGTGCACGCCGCGGCTGGCCGGCCGGAGCCGGGTCACGGTCGACGAGCTGGCCCGCTCCCGGATGGCGATGCTGCACTCGTCGTCGTTCCTGATGCGCCGGGACGCGTTCGCCGACGATGCGGTCGGCCTGGTCGCCGAGGACGCGCCGGGCAGTCAGAACGAGGACTGGGATCTGCTCCTTCGGGCAGCGCGGCGGGCGCCGATCGTGCACCTCGACGAGCCGCTGGTGCGCGTTCTGTGGGGGCGCACCTCGCACTACGCCTACGAGTACGCCACCAAGATCTCCTCGCTGCGCTGGATGATGCAACGTCACCCGGAGATCAGCGGATGCCGCCCGGGTGCGGCCCGGGTCTACGGGCAACTGGCCTGCTGGTCGGCCGCGACCGGCAACCGCAGCCAGGCCTGGCAGTTCAGCAAGGAGGCGGTGCGGGCCAACTGGAAGGAGCCGCGCACGGCCATTGCGCTCGCCGCGATGACCGGTGCGGTCAAGGTCGAGAACGTGCTTTCGGCCCTGCACAAACGGGGCCGAGGTATCTAGAGTCACCCTTTCGCTCACGCCCGATCACGCGGTAGTGTTCGGGCGTGTTCGATTTAGTGCGACTGAGCTTTATCCAGGATCGGCCTGAGTGCTAGCCCAACAGCGCCAGAGCGCCATCCTCGACCGGGTCCGCGCCGCCGGCGGCGTCCGGGTCAGCGAGCTGGCCGCGGAGTACGGCGTCTCCGACATGACGATCCGCCGCGACCTCGAGTCGCTGGCCGACCGGGGCCTCCTGGCGAAGGTACACGGCGGCGCCACCACGGTGAGCCCCGGCTCCGCGCACGAGCCCGGCTTCGCCGCCAAGTCGGTGCGCCAGCGCGCCGAGAAGGCCGCGATGGCCGCCCGCGCCGCCGCCCTGGTCTCCCCCGGCGACGCGATCGCGCTGTCCGCCGGCACCACCACGGCCGGGCTGGCCCAGCGCCTCGTCGACGTGCCCGACCTGACCGTGGTCACCAACTCGATCCCGGTCGCCGACGTCTTCTACCGGGCCGGTCGCCCCGACCAGACGGTGATCCTGACCGGCGGCACCCGCACGCCCTCGGACGCCCTGGTCGGCTCGGTCGCGGTCGCCGCGATCCGGTCCCTGCACCTCGACATGCTGTTCCTCGGCGTGCACGGGATGAGCGAGCGGGCCGGTTACACCACGCCCAACCTGATGGAAGCCGACGTCAACCGCGCCCTGGTCGAGGCGGCCGAGCGGCTCGTCGTGCTGGCCGACCACACCAAGTGGGGCACGGTCGGCATCTCGTCGATCGTCCCGCTCGAGCGCGCCGACGTGCTCATCACCGACGAGGGCCTGGACGAGCAATCCCGTGCGCTACTGGAGGAAACCGTGCCCGAGCTCGTGGTGGTGACCGCGCAGTGACCATCTCCAGCCGCGACGCGATCCGTCTGTCCGATGGCCGTGAGTTGATCTACTTCAACGAGTCCCCGGCTCCGGATCGGGCTAAATATCCCGACAAAAGGGAGTTGCCGACGCCGCCGCCGGCCTCCCAGCTTCGCTACGACCCGCTGGTCGATGAGTGGGTCGCGGTCGCCGCGCACCGCCAGACGCGGACGTTCCTGCCGCCCAGCGACGCCTGCCCGCTCTGCCCGTCCACGCCGGCGTTCTCCAGCGAGATCCCCGCGCCGAACTACGACGTGGTGGTGTTCGAGAACCAGTTCCCGTCGTTCAGCGACCGCATCAAGCCCGACGAGATCACCTCGCTGACCGACCTGGTGCCGGTGCGGCCGGGCATCGGGCGGTGCGAGGTCGTCTGCTTCACCAGCGACCACAACAGCTCGTTCGGCGCGCTCACCCCCGAGCGGGTGCGCACGGTCGTCGACGCGCTCGCCGACCGCACCTCCGAGATGTCCGAGATCCCGGGGGTGGCGCAGGTCTTCCCGTTCGAGAACCGTGGCGTCGAGATCGGCGTGACCCTGCACCACCCGCACGGCCAGATCTACGCCTACCCGACCGTTCCGCCGCGCACCCAGGCGATGCTCGGGGCGGCCGCGCGCTATCGCGCACGCACCGGCGGCGACCTCTACGCGGACACGCTCGCGGCCGAACAGAAGGCGGAGGTACGCATCGTCGCGGCGAACGAGCACTGGACCGCCTACGTGCCGGCCGCCGCGCGCTGGCCCTACGAGGTGCAGATCGCCCCGCACCGCAAGGTTGCCGACATCCCCGCCCTGTCGGATGCCGAGCGGGACGCCTTCGGTCCGATCTACCTCGACATCCTCCGCCGCTTCGACGGGCTGTTCGGCAAGCCGATGCCGTACATCTCGGCCTGGCACCAGGCGGTGGTCGGCGAGGGCCGTGATCTTGGTTACCTGCATCTGCAGCTGTTCAGCATCCGCCGGGCCGCCGACAAGCTGAAGTACCTGGCCGGATCCGAGTCAGCGATGGGCGCTTTCGTCAACGACGTGGTCCCCGAGAAGGCCGCCGAGACCCTGCGCTCGTTGTGAGACTGCGGTTGCGCTGAGCGCATCCGGTGACAGAGGGTCGGTGCTATGGGATTCGCCTGGTCCAACATGTTCGTCCATCCCGACGACGACCCGCGCACCGATGGTGGCTTCATCGGTGAGCGGGACACGCTCATCGGGTACCTCCGCGATCAGCGACTGACGCTCGAGTTGAAGTGCGCCGACCTGACCGCGGAGCAGATGGCCGCCCGCACGGTGGAGCCGTCGAAGATGTCGCTGCTGGGCTTGGTGCGGCACATGGCCGGCGTGGAGCAGGGCTGGTTCCGGATCCACCTGGCGGGCTTCGAGGTGCCCCGCCACTACCGCGAGGACGGCAACCGCGACGGTGACTTCGACGGGGCGGTCGCCGACGAGGCGGTGGTCAAGGAGGCGTTCGAGCGCTGGCGCTCGGAGGTCGCCTTCGCCGAGGACTACGTCGAGTCCCTCGACGACCTCGGCTACGTCGGCGCCGGCGACCTGGCCCTCCGCGAGGTCCTGGTCCACATGATCGAGGAGTACGCCCGCCACAACGGCCACGCCGACTTCCTGAGAGAACGCATCGACGGCCGCATCGGCCAATAATTAGGGGCGGGGGGCCCGGGACAAGGCCCCCCGCGGGGGAAGGGACTGGCCGCAAGCATCACCGAGGGGAACCGAGCGGCGCCCGGGACAAGGCAGCCATCGGTGGGCGAACCCCTCAGCTTCACGACCAGCATTTCCGTTTCGCTGGGAAAAACGAGGTTTATAACCCCCGGTTACGGAAATAGACCTGCAATTTGCAACATGCTTCTAGAGGCGTACCACCAGGTTCCGGTTTTCCCGGAGGAACCGCACGATCGGACCGGGCGCCTTGGTCGGCGAGCCGGCCTCGAACGGGGGCGCCGGGTCGTACTCGATGCCCAACTGGATCGACTGGGCGATCTCCGGCGCGGCGATCCGCGCCACCAGCTCCAGGGCCAGGTCGATGCCGGCCGAGACGCCCGCGCCGGTCGCGTACTTCCCGTCGAACACCACCCGCTCGGCCACCGGCACGGCGGCGTAGGCGGTGAGCTCGTCCAGGGTGAGCCAGTGCGACGTGGCCCGGCGGCCCCGCAGCAGACCGGCCGCGCCGAGGATCAGGGAGCCCACGCAGACCGACGCGGTCCAGGTGGACGCGGCGTCGGCGGCCCGGAGCCAGTCGAGGATCGGGCCGGGGCGGAGCGGCGGCGCGTAACCGCCCGGCACCAGCACCAGGTCGGCCGGCCCCGCCTCGTCCAGCGACGCCGTCGCCACCAGCGTCAACGGGCCCGCGTCGGTGACCACCGGGCCGGCGCGCTCGGCCACGAACGTGACCTCGGCACCGGGCAGGCGGGCCAGCACCTCGTAGGGGCCGACGACGTCGAGAGCGGTGACCTGGTCGTACAGCAAGATGTTGATCTTCATGGGTTGTCCCTCCGGACCTCAGAAACGGCGGCGGTATTCGGCCGGGCCGACGCCCACGGCCGCGAGAAAGGCCCGGCGCATGGCTTCCGGCGTGCCGTAACCGGCTCGCCGGGCCACCTCGGAGACGCCGTCGGTGGTGTCCTCCAGCAGGCGCCGGGCGGTCTCCAGCCGGACCCGGTCGACGTAGCGGCCCGGCGGCATGCCGATCTCCGCGGCGAAGGCCCGGCTGAACTGCCGCGGCGAAAGATTGGCGCGGGCGGCCAGGGCCGGCACCGACAGGTCGGCCTCCGGATGATCGGCGATCATCCGCTGCACCTCACGCAGCGGTTCCCGGTGCGCGACCTGACCGGACAGCTGCACGCTGAACTGGCTCTGCCCGCCCGGCCGGCGCAGGAACATCACCAGCCCGCGCGCGATGGCCAGGGCCACCTCCCGGCCGCGGTCCTCCTCGACCAGCGCGAGCGCCAGGTCGATGCCGGTGGTGACGCCGGCCGAGGTGGCGATCCGGCCGTCCCGCACGAAGATCGGCGCCGGGTCGACGTCGACCTCGGGGTGCCGCCCGGCCAGCGACGCGTGGTACTGCCAGTGCGTGGTCGCCCGGTGGCCGGCCAGCAGACCGGCCGCGGCCAGCAGGAAGGCACCGGTGCAGACCGACATGATCCGGGCCGGGCGGTGACCCTCGGCGCGCAGCCAGGCCACCACCTCGGGCCGCGGCGCCCGGGTGCCCTCGCCGCCGGGCACGACGAGGGTTCCGCTGGTTGCCGCGCCCAGCGCGCCGTCCGGGGTGAGGAGCAGACCGCTTGACGTACGGGTGGGAGCACCGTCGATGCTCGCGGTCGTCACGCGGTAGCCGCCCGCGTAGGTGAACACCTCGAGCGGGCCGGTCACGTCGAGGCTCTGCACCCCGTCGAAGAGAACGATCTGCACGTGGTGGGCCATGGCTCGATCCTCACGGCGTACGCCTCCTGACCGCAACGACGAAGAACCCACCTTTCGTGCCACCCGGGCAAGGAAAAAGCGGCCGCCGGCGAATGCCGGCGGCCGCTTTCGCGGAGATCAGGCGAACTTGCGCGCCAGGTTCTCGTCCAGCGCGTTCATGAATTCGTCGGTGGTCAGCCAGGGGGCGTCGCGGCTGATGAGCAGCGCGAGGTCCTTGGTCATCTGGCCGCCCTCGACGGTCTCGACGCAGACCTTCTCCAGCGTCTCGGCGAACTCGGTCACCGCCGGGGTGCCGTCGAGCACGCCGCGGTGCTTGAGGCCACCGGTCCAGGCGAAGATCGAGGCGATCGGGTTGGTCGAGGTCTTCTCGCCCTTCTGCCACTGCCGGTAGTGCCGGGTGACCGTGCCGTGCGCGGCCTCCGCCTCGACGGTCTTGCCGTCCGGCGTCATCAGCACACTGGTCATCAGGCCGAGCGAGCCGAAGCCCTGGGCCACGGTGTCGGACTGCACGTCACCGTCGTAGTTCTTGCAGGCCCAGACGTAGCCGCCCTCCCACTTCATCGCGGCGGCCACCATGTCGTCGATGAGCCGGTGCTCGTAGGTGAGGCCGGCGGCGGCGAACTCCGACGCGAACTCGGTTTCGAAGATCTCGGCGAACAGATCCTTGAACCGGCCGTCGTACGCCTTGAGGATGGTGTTCTTCGTCGACAGGTAGACCGGGTAGTTGCGGGCCAGGCCGTACCGGAACGAGGCGCGCGCGAAGTCGCGGATCGACTCGTCGTAGTTGTACATGCCCATGCCGACGCCGCCCGCCGGGAAGTCGGCGACCAGGAACTCGATCGGCGCCGAACCGTCCTCGGGCGTGAAGGTCATGGTGAACTTGCCGGCCGACGGAGCCACGAAGTCGGTCGCCTTGTACTGGTCGCCGTGGGCGTGCCGGCCGATGATGATCGGCTTGGTCCAGCCCGGCACCAGCCGGGGCACGTTGGACATGATGATCGGCTCGCGGAAGACGACCCCGCCGAGGATGTTGCGGATCGTGCCGTTCGGCGACCGCCACATCTTCTTGAGCCCGAACTCCTCCACCCGCGCCTCGTCGGGCGTGATGGTGGCGCACTTGACGCCGACGCCGTGCCGCTTGATGGCGTTGGCCGCGTCGATCGTCACCTGGTCGTCGGTCTCGTCGCGGTACTGGATCGACAGGTCGTAGTACTCGAGGGGGACATCGAGGTAGGGCAGGATCAGCTGCTCCCGGATCTGCTTCCAGATGATCCGGGTCATCTCGTCGCCGTCGAGCTCCACGACCGGGTTTGTGACCTTGATTTTCGCCATCGGCCGGCGCTCCTCTCCCGAAACACATGCTTAGCAGTACGAGCGTACTGCCCGGGGACTGAAGATCGTCGACCGCCCCCGACCTGGAGTTATCCATATCGCTATTGCCCGTTTTACCTCAGGTTCTCCGCCTGTGGCCGGGCAACGATCGCATCGAGTTATGTCTCTTTCCGAGAAGCTCGACCAGCCGCTCAGCCGACGACTCCTGCTCTCCGGCAGCGCCGCGGTGGCCGCCGGACCGCTACTCGTTCGCGGCACCTCACTGCCGGAGAACGCGTTCTCGCTCGGCGTGGCCTCCGGCGACCCACTACCTGACGGCGTCGTTCTGTGGACGCGACTGCCCGGTTTGTCAGATCAATCCGTTCCGGTGGAGTGGGAGATCGCCCTCGACGAGGGATTCCGGCGCGGAAGGCGTGCCGGATTCGCCCTGGCCCGGCCCACGCTCGGCCACTCGGTGCACGTCGACGTGCGTGGACTGCGGCCCGAGACGGTCTACTACTACCGCTTCCTGGCCGGCGGACAAAGATCCCAGACCGGCCGGACCCGTACGGCGCCGGCCGCGCACGCCCACCCGCGCTCGTTGCGGTTCGCCTTCGCCAGCTGCCAGGACTTCCAGGCCGGGTACTACACGGCCTACTCGCACCTGGCCCAGGAGGATCTGGCGTTCGTCGCGTTCCTCGGCGACTACATCTACGAGGGGGCCCGCAACGCGGCGGCGGTGCGGCAGCACGAGGGCACCGGTGAGCCGTACTCGCTGGCCGAATATCGCGCCCGCCATGCCACGTACAAAAGTGATCTGTCCTTGCAGGCCGCGCATGCGGCCTTTCCGTGGATCGTGACCTTCGACGATCACGAGATCGACAACAACTGGGCCGACGAGATCCCGCAGGACCCCGATCTGCAGACCCCGGAGGCCTTCCGGGCCCGGCGGATCGCCGCGTTCCAGGCCTACTACGAGCACATGCCGCTGCGCCGGTCGTCGCTGCCGCGCGGCCTCGACATGCAGGTCTACCGGCGGCTGCGGTTCGGGTCGCTGGCGAGCATGCACGTGCTGGACACCCGGCAGTACCGCAGCGATCAGCCTTCGACCCTGGCCGCCGCCCAGGATCCGTCGCTCACCATGACCGGGCCCGAGCAGGAACGCTGGCTGGTCGACGGGCTGCGGCACGGCGGCACCCGCTGGAACCTGCTCGCCAACCAGGTGATGTGGGCGCAGAACGACCGGCAGGCCGGCCCGGCGCAGACCTTCGACTTCGACAACTGGGACGGGTACCGGGCGCAGCGGCGGCGGCTGCTCGAGTTCTTCGGCGACGGGCACGTGGCCAACCCGGTGGTCCTCACCGGCGACCGGCACTGCACCTGGGTCTCCGACCTGCGACCGGACTTCGACGACGTCACCGGCCCGATCGTCGGGGCCGAGATCACCGGCACCTCGATCACCTCGGGCGGCAACCCCAACACGACGTCGTTCCACGCCACCTACGACCCGATCATGGCGGAGAGCCCGCACTGGCGCTACATCGACAACCAGCGGGGGTACGTGGTGTGTGACGTCACCGCGGCCCGGCTCGCCGCCCGCCTGCGCCTGGTGGACACGGTCTGGGCCAGCACCGCCGCGGTGCGGACGGCCGCGGAGTTCGTGGTCGAGGCCGGACGGCCGGGGATCGCCTCGGTGAGCGAGTCGCCGGCGCCGAAGTCCGTCTCGGCCTACTCCGGCCCGATCTACGACGTGCACGACGATCAGGGTGTCTTCCCGCTGACGAGGTAGTTATCCACAGCCCGCGAAACGGGCACGCGGCGACCGTCGCGTGCCCGGCACAATCTTTCGCATGCCCCTCACCCACACCGTCGGCCGCCTCACGGTCACCGCCTTGCAGGACGCCGAGGGCCCCTTCCCCGACCCCCGGCAGGAGAGCTTTCCCGATGCCACCGCCGAGCAGTGGGCGGCGGCCGATGCGCTCGACCCGGCGGCGTGCGGTGCCGGCGGCGAGTGGTGGCTGCGCTACCGGAGCTATGCGATCCGGCTCGGCGACGGGCCGGTCACCCTGGTCGACGCGGGCATCGGCCCTGAGGGGTCGCTGGCGGCCGATTGGGCCCCGGTGCCGGGTCACCTGCCCGACGAGCTCGCGACGGCCGGCATCGAGCCGTCAGAGGTGTCCGCGATCGTGCTGACTCACCTGCACAACGACCACATGGGCTGGGCCGTGCCGCGCGACTCCCCGTTCAAGCAGGCCCGGGTGATCGTCCAGCAGGCCGACGTCGACGCCTACCGCGCCAACCGGCACCAGGCCGGGCAATACGACCTGCTGATCGAGCCGCTGGTGGCGCAGGGCCGGTTGCAGGTGCTCGACGGCGACCACGCGGTGAGTAGCGGCATCCGCGTGCTGGCGACCCCGGGCCACACGCCCGGCCACCAGACGGTGCTGGTCGAGGACGGCGACGACAGTCTCCTCGTCACCGGCGACCTGCTGGTCCACGCGATCCAACTGCTGCACCCCGACCTGGCCTACGCGGGCGACACGGACCCGGGCCGGGCTCACGCCAGCCGCGCGAAAGCCCTCGCGACAGCGGTCGTCCGGGGCACCACGCTCGCGGTCTCGCACCTGGGCGAGGCCTTCCATGCGACGAAAAAGCCGGGACCATAGGGCCCCGGCTTCCCGATCAGCGTTCTCAGAGGTTGGCGACGTCCGCCTGCTTGGCGCGGACGGCCTCGGCGGCCTCCTTGAGACCGGCGATCTCGGTGTCGGTGAGCTTGTCCTCGACGACCTTCTTGATGCCCTCCCGGCCGACCTGAGCCTCGACGCCGAGGTAGACGCCGGAGATGCCGTATTCGCCCTCGACCCAGGCGCACACCGGCAGCACCTCGCCGGAGTCCTCGATGACGGCCTTGGCCATCCGGGCCGCGGCGGCCGACGGGGCGTAATACGCCGAACCGGTCTTCAGCAGCGCGACCACCTCGGCGCCGCCGTTGCGGGTGCGGACGACGAGCTCCTCGATCTTCTCGGCCGGGAGCAGGTCGGACAGCGGCTTGCCGTCGACGGTGCAGCGCGACGGGACCGGCACCATGGTGTCGCCGTGCGAGCCGAGGGTCAGCGCCTTGACGCTCTTGACCGGCACCGCGAGGGTCTCGGCGATGGAGTTGGTAAAGCGGGCCGTGTCGAGCACGCCGGCCTGGCCGAACACCCGGTTCTTCGGGAACTGGGTGGCGAGCTGCGCGAGCGCGGTCATCTCGTCGACCGGGTTGGAGACGACGATGACGACGGCGTTCGGCGCGTACTTCGCGATGTTCTCGGCGACCTGGCGCACGATCTTGGCGTTGACCTCGAGCAGGTCCATCCGGCTCATGCCGGGCTTGCGCGGGAGGCCGGCGGTGACGACGACGACGTCCGAGCCCTCGATGGCCTCGTAACCCTCGCCGTTCGCGCCGGTGGTGGCGCCGATGACCTTGGTCTCGAAGCCCTCGATCGGCCGGGACTGGTTGATGTCGAGCGCGAGGCCGGCCGGCTTGCCCTCGAGGATGTCGGTGAGCACCACAGTGTCGAAGACGTCGTACTCGGCCAGGCGCTGCGCAGTCGTCGAGCCGTAGAAACCGGCACCTACGACGGTTACCTTCTTGCCCATAGCTCTGCCACTTCCAGTCTCGGGTCGATTTTTCGCGACCGTATCAGTCGGTTAACGGCGTATTTCCCGCCGGTCCGCTTAACGCGAGGTAAGCCACTCACAGCTATCCGGAGACGATGGCTCCGTAGGCCGACGCGAACAGCGCCGCCTGGGCCAGGTCGATCTTGGCGCCGGTGAGGTCGACACCCTTCAGCTCGACCCCGCCTAGGTCGGCCCCGCGCAGGTCGGCGCCCCTGAGCACCGCGTCCTTGAGGCGCGCGGCCGACAGGTCGGAGCCACGCAGGTCGACCCGGGTGAGGTCGGCGCCCATCAGGTCGGCCTCCCGCAACCGTAGGCCGCCGAGCTTCGCCCCGGTCAGGTTCTGACCGCGCAGCGACACGAAACCCCAATCGCCGCCGTCCACCGTCAGCGGCCGCAGCCCGCAGTCGAGGAACTGGCTGCCGGTCAGCTTGCAGCCGGTCAGCGCAGCGTCGAAGAACGAGCAGCGCTCCAGGGTCGACTGCAGGATCGCCACCCGTTCCAGGGTGGCGGCGTTGAAGCGGACGTTCCCGAATGTGCAGTGTGTGAAGACGCAGCCGGTCAGCCGCGCCTCCGACCAGTCGACGTCGTGGAACGCGCAGTCCTCATAGCGGACACCGGTGACCTCCTCGAGCGCCCAGTCGACGCCCGAGTAGGTCTGGTCCTGGATGAGGTGGTCCATCTCAGTGGTAGAAGTGCCGGGTGCCGGTCAGGTAGACGGTCAGGCCGGCCTTCTCGGCTGCCTCGATCACCAGGTTGTCGCGGATCGAGCCGCCCGGCTGCACCACGGCGGTCACCCCGGCCGCGATCAGCACCTCGAGCCCGTCCGGGAACGGGAAGAACGCGTCCGAGGCGGCCACGCTGCCCTTGGCCCGGTCGGCACCGGCCCGCTCGACCGCGAGCCGGGCCGAGTCGACCCGGTTGACCTGGCCCATCCCGACGCCGACGGTGGCGCCCTCGTGGGCCAGCAGGATCGCGTTGCTCTTCACGCTGCGGATCGCCCGCCAGGCGAACGCCAGGTCGTCGAGCAGCTCGGGCGACGCCGCCGCACCGGTGGCGAGCTCCCAGCTGGCCGGGTCGTCGCCGGTCGCGTCGATCCGGTCCGACATCTGCACCAGCACACCGCCGCCGACCTGCTTGATCTCGGCGGGCGGCGGGTTCCAGGCCGGCGCGACCAGCACGCGCAGGTTCTTCTTCTGCTGGAGCAACTCGAGCGCGTCGGCGGCGAACGACGGCGCGACGATCACCTCGGTGAAGATCTCCCCCAGCTGCTGGGCCAGCTCCGGAGTGACCTCACGGTTCACCGCGATCACCCCGCCGAACGCGGACACCGGGTCGCAGGCGTGCGCCTTGCGGTGCGCCTCGGCCACGTCGGCGCCGATCGCGATGCCGCACGGGTTGGCGTGCTTGATGATCGCCACGCACGGCTCGGTGAAGTCGTTGGCGCTGCGCCAGGCCGCGTCCGCGTCGACGTAGTTGTTGTACGACATCTCCTTGCCGTGCAACTGCCGCGCCTGGGCCAGCCCGGCCGGTGCGTTCGGGTCGAGGTAGAGAGCGGCCTGCTGGTGCGGGTTCTCGCCGTACCGCAGGGTCGCCTCGCGCTTGAGCGCGAGCCCGGCGAACGCCGGCCACTCCTCCGGCGTGAGGGTGGTGGCACACCAGTTGGCGACGGCCACGTCGTACTCCGCGATGTCGGCGAAAGCGCGGGCCGCCAGCAGCTTGCGCTGCGGCAGCGAGAAACCGCCCTCCTGGAGGGCGGTCAAGATCAGGGGGTACGCGTCGACCGACGTGACCACCGCGACGGACGGGTGGTTCTTCGCGGCCGCGCGGACCATGGCCGGGCCGCCGATGTCGATCTGCTCGACGCACTCGTCCACGCTCGCGCCCGACGCCACCGTCTGGGTGAACGGGTAGAGGTTGCTCACCAGCAGGTCGAACGGCTCGATCTCGAGCTCGGCGAGCTGCGCGTCGTGGGCCGGCAACCGTCGATCGGCGAGCAGGCCGGCGTGCACTCGCGGGTGCAGCGTCTTGACCCGGCCGTCCAGGCACTCGGGGAACCCGGTCAGCTCCTCGACCTTGGTCACCGGAATCTTTTCAGCGATGATCGTGGCGGCCGTCGAGCCGGTCGACACGATCTGCACCCCGGCCGCGTGCAGCGCCTGGGCGAGCTCGACGAGGCCGGTCTTGTCGTAAACGCTCAGCAGTGCCCGACGAAGAGGGCGGCGCCCCTCGTTAGAGGAGGTCATGGAATGCGTACCTTCCTGTTTTCGATGGTCCAGCCCTCGCGGACGAGGCGACCGACGTAATCCACCAACTGGGCCCGCTCGGCGACCTTGATGCGCTCGGTGAGCGTCTCCTCCGTGTCGTCGTCGAGCACGGGGACGCTGACCTGGGCCACGATCGGGCCGGTGTCGACGCCGGCGTCGACGAAGAAGAGGGTCGCGCCGGCCAGCTTCACGCCGTAAGCCAGGGCGTCGCGCGGGCCGTGGATGCCCGGGAACGACGGCAGCAGCGCGTTGTGCGTGTTGATGTAGCGGTCGCCGAACGCGGCCAGGAACCGCGCGCCGACCAGCTTGAGGAAGCCGGCCGAGATGATCAGGTCGGGCTTGTGCTCGCTGACGTGGGCGGTGAGGGCCGCGTCCCAGTCGTCGCGCGTCTCATAGGCCTTCACCGGGTCGACGAAGGTGGGCACACCGGCGGCGGCCGCGCGGTCGAGACCGGCGATGCCGTCCCGATCGGCGCCCACCGCGACGACCTGCGCGCCGTAGGCGGGGTCGGTGGCGGCGTCGAGCAGGGCCTGCAGGTTACTGCCCGATCCGGAGACGAGGACGACCAGGCGGGCGGGCGCGGGGTCGGTCACCCGAGAACCCTATCTCGGGGGGCCGGTCACGCTTTCGGGGCGGGTGCGAAGGTACGGGCGGCCGCCGCGCCCAGCGAGGCCGACACCGCCACCATGACCGTCGCGACCAGTCCGACCTGCCAGGGGTCCGGTCCGATCGTGGCGAGCCGGCCGTCGCCGAGCGACCCACCGGACGCGCGGCACGCAACCCCCAGCACCAGGCCGGCCGCGGGACCGGCGAGCAGGCTCCCGCCCAGCACCCGCGACCACGGCAGGGCGGGTTTCTCGCCGAGGCGGTCGCTGCGCTGCAACCGCAGCACGAGAAGCCAGCCGGCGGCCACGGCGGCCAGCACCGGAACGGCCAGCAGCACCGCGCCACCCGCACCCAACGGCCCGTCCGGCACCCCGGCCAGCAGCGGCAGCGCCGGCAGCTTGCCGACCACCACGCCGGTGAGCCCGATCTCCGAGCCGGTGCCGAGCGCGAAGCCCGGACCGAGCAGGTAGGCGGCCGCCCACACCGTCGCATTCGCCCCGTAGGCGAGGCTGACCAGCGTGATGCCGGCCTGCCCGGCCACCCCGGTCTGATAGACGGAGATGGTCTCGGCGGCCTGGCCGCCGTCCACCGCCACCGACAGGCCGGTCACCGCGGCCCCCGCGGCCAGGATGAACAGAGCGGCCATCACTCCGGTACGCAGGCCGTCGCGCAGCGGGCGCGGGGTGCGGCGGGCCAGCACGCCGAGCGCGTCGGTGCCGCGCAGCGACCCGGCCAGCGCGCCGAGCAGGCCGAGCACGAAGAAGTTGATCGCGGCCCGGGCCGGGGTGACCTCGGTGCCCTTGCCGTCGACGGCGAGCGACGCGACCGAGCCGAGCAGCGAATAGGTGAGCGCGATGCTGAACGCCACCAGCAGCGCGTCGCCGATCCGGCCCGTACGCCGGGCACCGATCGCGCGGGTCACGTGCAGGCCGGCCCGGTTGAGCCGCCAGACGATGAGGACCGTGAGCAGCAACGGCGGCAGGCCCAGCGGTCCGATCGAGGTGCCGATCGGCACGCCGTGCCCGAGCAGCCAGCCGGCCAGCCCGGCGTGCGCGGCACCGCCGAGGCCGCCCTGCCCTTCGAGGGTGCGGGCCATGCCGATGACCGCGGCCACCGGCAGGTAGCAGAGGGCGGCGGACCACAGCGTGGCGAACGCGACCGCGACCGGCAGCGGGGCGTGCCGGCTGCGTGGCGGCGGCTTGCGCTGCCCGGGGACCTTGACCGTGGGCTGTTCGCCGAGCTTCTTCTCGTCGACCAGCACGGTCGGCCGGTCACCGGCCTCGAGAGCACCGGTCGGCCGGTCGATCGGCTCGGTCGGGCGCTCGATCGGCACCGTCTCCCGCCCGGTCTCTCGCACGTCGAGAGTCGCCTCGGCGACCGCGAACGGGTCTTCCGAGTCGTCGGGACGGTCGGTTGTGCTCGGCATCGCCGCCTACTTTTCCACGAGAGAGGGCTTGCGGCGACGCAGATACAGCGGCGCGCCGCCATTCGGGTCACCGGGACCCGGACGACGGCGCGCCGCTCTACGCCGTACCAAATCAGCTCATGACCTCGCGCATGAGCCGCGCGGTCTCGCTCGGGGTCTTGCCGACCTTGACGCCGACGGCCTCGAGGGCCGCCTTCTTGGCGTCGGCGGTGCCCGCCGAGCCGGAGATGATCGCGCCGGCGTGACCCATGGTCTTGCCGGGCGGGGCGGTGAAGCCGGCGATGTAGCCGACCACCGGCTTGGTGACGTTCGCCTTGATGAACTCGGCGGCCCGCTCCTCGGCGTCGCCACCGATCTCACCGATCATCACGATCGCGTCGGTGTCCGGGTCGTCCTGGAACGCCTTCAGCGCGTCGATGTGGGTGGTGCCGATGATCGGGTCGCCGCCGATGCCGACACAGGTGGAGAAGCCGATGTCGCGCAGCTCGTACATCATCTGGTAGGTCAGCGTGCCGCTCTTGCTGACCAGGCCGATCCGGCCGGCCGGGGTGATGTCGGCCGGGATGATGCCGGCGTTCGACGCGCCCGGCGAGGCGATACCCGGGCAGTTCGGGCCGATGATCCGGGTCTTCTGTCCGCGGTCCAGATTGAGCGCCCAGAACGCCGCCGAGTCCTGCACCGGCACGCCCTCGGTGATCACCACGGCGAGCGGGATCTCGGCCTCGATGGCCTCGACGACCGCGGCCTTGGTGAACGCCGGCGGGACGAAGATGACCGACACGTCCGCGCCGGTCTCCTTGATCGCCTCGGCGACGGTCGCGAAGACCGGCAGCGAGGTGCCGTCGAAGTCAACCGTCGTGCCGGCCTTGCGCGGGTTCACGCCGCCGACCACGTTGGTGCCGGCCGCGAGCATCCGCTTGGTGTGCTTGGAGCCCTCCGAGCCGGTGATGCCCTGGACGATGACCTTCGAGTCCTTGGTGAGCCAGATAGCCATTAGGTCACTTCCCCGCAGCCGCGAGTTCGGCGGCGCGCTCGGCCGCTCCGTCCATCGTGTCCACCCGCTGGACCAGCGGGTTGTTGGCGCTGTCGAGGATGGCCCGGCCTTCCTCGGCGTTGTTGCCGTCGAGGCGCACCACGAGCGGCTTGGTGACGGTCTCGCCGCGCTCGGCGAGCAGGGCGAGGGCCTGGATGATGCCGTTGGCCACCGCGTCGCAGGCGGTGATGCCGCCGAAGACGTTCACGAAGACCGACTTGACCGCCGGGTCGCCGAGCACGATCTCCAGGCCGTTCGCCATCACCTGGGCGCTGGCGCCGCCACCGATGTCGAGGAAGTTGGCCGGCTTGACGCCGCCGTGCGCCTCGCCCGCGTAGGCCACCACGTCGAGGGTGGACATGACCAGACCGGCACCGTTACCGATGATGCCGACCTCGCCGTCCAGCTTGACGTAGTTGAGGTTCTTGGCCTTGGCCGCCTGCTCCAGCGGGTCGACCGCGGACTGGTCGACCAGCGCCTCGTGGTCGGGGTGCCGGAACGACGCGTTCTCGTCCAGCGTGATCTTGGCGTCCAGCAGCAGCACCCGGCCGTCGCCGACCTTGGCCAGCGGGTTGACCTCGACCAGCGTGGCGTCCTCGGCCACGAAGGCCTGCCACAGCTTCACCGCGATGTCGACGATCTGCTCGGCGACCTCGGCCGGGTACTGCGCCGCGGCGACGATCTCGCGGGCCTTCGCCTCGTCGACACCCTTGCTGGCGTCGATCGCGATCTTGGCGACCCGGTCCGGCTGCTCCTCGGCGACCGTCTCGATCTCCATGCCGCCGGCGACGCTGGCGATGCAGAGGAAGGTGCGGTTGGCCCGGTCGAGCAGGTAGGAGAAGTAGTACTCCTCCTTGATGTCGGCCGTCTCGGCCAGCATCACCTTGTGGACCGTGTGGCCCTTGATGTCCATGCCCAGGATGTCGGTGGCACGGGCCTCGGCCTCGTCGGCACCGTCGGCCAGCTTGACGCCGCCGGCCTTGCCCCGGCCGCCGACCTTCACCTGCGCCTTGACGACGACCTTGCCACCCAGGCGCTCCGCGATCGCGCGGGCCTCCTGCGGGGTCTCGGCGACACCGCCGCCCAGCACGGGCAGCCCGTGCCGTTCGAACAGGTCACGCCCCTGATACTCGAACAGGTCCACGTGTCTCCTTTCGCTCGCGACGCCAAGCGCCGGCAAGCCGCACCATTGCGTCCCGACCTGTGTGCGCGGCGGCCTGTGGCGTCGCCGGCGTGAAGAATGTCCGGCCCGAAGGGCCTTCATTCGCAGAGTAGCGAGCGGCGGACGCGCCCCGTAGCGGCGGGTGCGCGGTGTGCAAGACCACACACCACACCCACTCCAGGGGGCACTCGAAAAACTCCCGCACCGCCGCGTAACCGCCCCGAGAGGGCGTCGTTGAGTGTGGTGTCGGAACGCTACGGCGATCTGGTGAAGCGGCCGATGCCCTGTCGGTCGAGGGGTGGCGGCGGGGCATCGTGCATAGAGAGGCCGGACGTGTGAGGGGTGCGTCCGGCCTCTCCCCTTGCCTTCTTCCTCAGTCGCTTTCCGCGGCGTCTTCCGCACCGCCTTCCGCAGCCGCCGGAAACACAACCGGCCGTAGCCATTTGGCTACGGCCGACGAGTTGTTCCTGGTCACTACGCCACCGACGTACTCACATTGGCGCGCACCCATTCGATGATGGATGCCGTGGTGGCCCCCGGTGTGAAAATTTTCGCGACCCCGAGGCCTTCCAATTCGGCAATGTCGTCGGCCGGAATGATGCCTCCGCCGAATACGACGATGTCGCCTGCGTCACGTTCTGCCAATAGCTCGATCACCCTGCGGAACAGAGTCATGTGCGCGCCGGACAGAACGGACAAACCGATCGCGTCGGCGTCTTCTTGAATAGCCGTCTCGACGATCTGCTCCGGCGTCTGGTGCAGGCCGGTGTAGACCACCTCCATACCCGCGTCACGCAGCGCGCGGGCCACCACCTTGGCACCACGATCGTGCCCGTCCAGCCCGGGCTTGGCCACGACCACCCTGATGCGAGCCTGCATACCGACCCTCCGTGTCCAGCGGAACACCGTTGTCCTGAACGAACGGTAACCTGCCCGCCCCGGGCCGGGTAGTCGGCTCCGGCAACTGAGATCACCTAGGGTGACGGAAAATGTATTCAGAGTGATCTGACTTTGCGCTTTCGTGCCAATCACAGAGAGTGGGCAACGATGACGCATGAGAAAGGTAACGAATTCGGACATTCGCTGCGCAAAGCGGACCAGGAACTGTCAGGGAATTGGCGCTGCGACTTGTGACCCGGCTGCCGTTTCGTTACCGTGGCCTCCGGCTGCCGATCGGTTAACCCCGAACCGGCGGCTCGGAGGGCCACCGTTAACCCAGAGTTTTGGGCCGGCGGAGCCACCGACGAAATGCCATCGACGGAGGGTTGTTCGTGCGCCAGCGCTTGTCGTCTGAGCCCGATCGGTATCGCGGTCGTCGCCGCGTACCCACCCCTCCCCGCAGTCGCTACGCGGTCGTCGTCACTTCCGCCTTCATCGGCGCGGGTGTGGTCGCTATCGGGGCCGGTTCCAACTTTCCCGATGCCAAGGCGGTAAACCCCGAAGTTCTGCAGGGACTCGCCAGCGCGCACAGCACCACCGACGACGCGATCGCCGACCGCTCCACCGATGAGAAAGCCTCCCGCAGCGAAGACCGCACCGCCGTCAGCAAGGAGAAGGTCAGCGCCGAGGAAGCCGCCGCCGACGTCTGGCTGCTGCCGATCGACGAGTTCACCTTCACCTCGGCCTACGGCATCCGCTGGGGCAAGCTGCACGCCGGCATCGACCTGGCCGCCCCGGAGGGCGTTCCCTACAAGTCGATCCACGCCGGCAAGGTGATCCAGGCGGGCTACTACGGCGCCTACGGCTACTCGATCACCGTTCAGAACACGGACGGCACCGAGGTCATCTACGCCCACTCCCGGCGCGTGCTGGTGAAAGTCGGCGAGCAGGTCAAGGCGGGCCAGGTGATCGGCCTCGTCGGCAACACCGGCGCCTCGTACGGCACGCACCTGCACCTCGAGATCCACGTCGGTGGCAACCCGGTCGACCCGATCCCCTACCTGCGTGATCGCGGCGTCGACATCAAGCTTCAGGTCGAGTCGGTGTACGCCGGCATGGCCGCCGCCGCTTCCTGATCCTTTCTTCCCGCTCAGGCACACCGAAACCGGGCCGACAGGCCTTGTGTCGGTTGTTGTCGCCTGCCGGGAGGGGTCACGCGCGTGCCTCAGCAAGCCGCCGGTCGCCACCGCAAGCCAAATCAGGCCCGCCACCGGGCGACTCGTCCGCACGGGCGCAACATCGCGCTGACCGCGGTCCTCGGCGCCGCCCTGGTCACCGGGATCGCCGGTGGCACCGCGGCGGCCGCCAACGACCGGCACCATCACATGCCGGCGGTTCCTGATCCCGCACCCGCCTTTCTCGCGGATGTCGACGCGGTGCCGCCCGAGGTGCTCCGGGAACGCGGCGCGGGACGAGGCCGGACGCCGGTCGCCCGGGGCGCGGACGTCATCTCCGGGGCCGGCGCCCAGGGCGTACAGCAGAAGTCGCGGCCGCAAGCCACCGTCGCCGCCGGCGGCGGGACCGCCTGGCGCAACCCCAATCCGACCGCCCGGGTCACGTCCTGCTTCGGGCCCCGCTGGGGACGGCAGCACGAGGGCGTCGACATGGCCGCCCCGGCCGGGTCACCGATCGTCGCGGCCGGCGCCGGCGTCGTGGTGCGGGCCGGCGTGGCCCAGGGGTACGGCAACGCCGTCCTGATCGATCACGGGGACGGCTGGCTCACCCACTACGGGCATCTGTCGCTGATCACCGTGGTGGCCGGGCAACGGGTCGCCGCCGGGCAGCAGATCGGCAACGAGGGCTCGACCGGGCACTCCACCGGCCCGCACCTGCACTTCGAGGTGCACCAGGGCTTCTACCAGAACCCCGTGGAACCGACCGCCTGGATGCGCCTGCACGGCGTAGACATCCCCGGCTGTGCTTGACACTTCTCAGCGACTTGGCGGAACCGCCAGCTTGTCGGTACGCCGGAGTTCGCCATCGCCGGCCTTGAACGCCGTCACCGGATAACCCCCCGGCTTGACGACCCGAGCCAGTTCGCGGCAAGCGATCGCCCTGCTGGCAGACGGGAGGAAGAGCAGCGAATACTCTGTCCGCACGGCATGTTCACAAGATCGCATCTAGTGGAGTCCGCGGGGCCGGACATAGACGGTATGTCGTGTTCTTCTGACCGCTGGGTGGTTCAGGATGTGGCAGCGGCGTTCATCGGGCGGGACCGTGCCTGGGAGGCGGGACGACGACCCGGTATCCGAGAGCGGCGACCGTCCTGAGGGGGTCGGTGGCCGTCGCCCGGGACTGTTCGGTGGGCGGGTCGGGGTTGCGAGCTTGGCCGGGCCCGCCCGCAGCGGGCGCGCGGAGGGTGTGTTGCAACTGCCGAGACCGAGTGCCACGGGAGTGAGCCGGACCGTACGGAAAGGTCTCCGCGGGAAGGGTCCCGCCCTCCGTTTCCAGGAAGCTCGGGTGGGGGTCGTCCTTTCTGGAATCGGTAGGACCCTCGACCCGAAAGATCTCTAGATCTTCTCGATCGGGGCGTGTCGCAGGATCAGCCACATCACCTGTTCGCCGAAGTCGATCTGGGCTCGGGCGCCCGGCCCCTGCCCCTCGACCGCGACCACCCGGCCCAGACCGTACCGCTGGTGGTTGACCCGCTCGCCGACCGCGACCTTCGGCGTCTGCGGCAGCTCGCTCGCGGTCGCCAGCTTGCTGGCGTCGATGCCGAGACGGCTGGCGAGCTGCTGCGCCTTGGGCGTGCCCCCGGCGAAGCCGCCACCGCGGGACCGGTCGCCGCCGGCCCGGCCGCCCACCCCGCCACCGGTGCCCGACCAGGACGTGTAGTTGCCGGCGGTGCGCTCCCAGCGGATCAGCTCGGGCGGCAGCTCGTCGGTGAAGCGGGACGGCGGGTTGTACTGCGGCTGACCCCACGCGCCCCGGGTGACCGCCCGGGACAGGTAGAGCCGCTGGCGGGCGCGGGTGATCCCGACGTAGGCCAGCCGCCGCTCCTCCTCCAGCTCGGTGTTGTCGCCGAGCGCGCGCATGTGCGGGAAGACGCCGTCCTCGAGGCCGGTCAGGAACACCACCGGGAACTCCAGGCCCTTGGCCGTGTGCAGCGTCATCAGCGTGACCACGCCCTGGTTGTCCGGGTCGTCGTCGGGCAGCTGGTCGGCGTCGGCGACCAGCGCCACCTGCTCGAGGAAGCCCGCGAGCGTGGCCGACTCGTCCTGCCCCTCGACCCGCTCGGTGTACTCCCGGGCGACGCTCACCAGCTCCTGCAGGTTTTCCACCCGGCCCTGGTCCTGCGGGTCGAGGCTCTCCTCCAGCTCGCTGAGCAGGCCGGACCGCTGCAACACCGCCTCCAGCACCTCTTCCGGCGGGGAGGCCAGCGCCATCACCCGCAGGTCGTCGAGGAGCTGCACGAAGTCGTTGATGCTGTTGGCCGAACGGGCGGCGATGCCCGGGGCGTCCTTGGCGTGCCGCAACGCCTGCCCGAACGAGATGCGCTCGCGCGACGCCAGCGCCTCGACGCACGCCTCGGCCCGCTCGCCGATGCCGCGTTTCGGGGTGTTGAGCACCCGCCGGATGCTGACCGTGTCGTCGTCGTTCACGACCGCGCGCAGGTAGCCCAGCGCGTCGCGCACCTCTTTGCGCTCGTAGAAGCGCACCCCGCCGACCACCTTGTAGGGCAGGCCGACCCGGATGAACACCTCCTCGAACACCCGGGACTGCGCGTTGGTGCGGTAGAAGACGGCCACGTCACCCGGGCGGATGTCCTCCCGGTCGTGCAGCCGGTCGATCTCGCGGGCCACCCAGTCGGCCTCGGCGTGCTCGGTGTCGGCCACGTAGCCGACGATCTGCTCGCCGGCGCCCTGGTCGCTCCACAGCCGCTTCGGCTTGCGCGAGGTGTTCCGGTCGATCACCGCGTTGGCCGCCGACAGGATCGTCTG
Organism: Paractinoplanes toevensis; assembly: GCF_018332695.1. GTDB lineage: Bacteria > Actinomycetota > Actinomycetes > Mycobacteriales > Micromonosporaceae > Actinoplanes > Actinoplanes toevensis. Next base: position 119,673 of record NZ_BOQN01000059.1, on the reverse strand, counting down.
GGTCGAGCGATAGTTCTGCTCCAGCAGGATCGTCCGGGCGTCCGGGTAGTCGCGCTCGAACTCCAGGATGTTGCGGATGGTGGCGCCGCGGAACGCGTAGATCGACTGGTCGGCGTCGCCCACCACGCACAGCTCGCCCGGCGGCACCTCGCCGCCCTTCTCCCCCACCAACTGCTTGACCAGCATGTATTGCGCGTGGTTGGTGTCCTGGTATTCGTCGACCAGCACGTGCCGGAACCGCCGTCGGTAGGCCTCGGCGACGTGCGGGTGCGACTGGAACAGGTGCACCGTCGCCATGATGATGTCGTCGAAGTCCAGGGCATGCGCTTCGCGCAAACGGCGCTGATACAACTCGTACGCCTCGGCGAGCGCCCGCTCGTTCGGGCCCTTCGCGTTGCCCTTGAAGTCCTCCGGCTCGATCAGCTCGTTCTTGAGGTTGGACACCTGGGCGGTGAGACCGCGCGCCGTGTACCGCTTCGGGTCGAGGTCGAGCTCGCGGATCACCATCGTCATGAGCCGCCGCGAGTCGTCCGCGTCATAGATCGAGAACGTCGACTTCAGCCCCGCGTGATCATGCTCGGCCCGCAGGATGCGCACGCAGGCCGAGTGGAACGTCGACACCCACATGAGCCGGGCTCGCGGACCCACCAGGTGGGCGACCCGCTCCTTCATCTCACCCGCGGCCTTGTTGGTGAACGTGATCGCGATGATCTCGCCCGGGTGCACGTTGCGCTCGGCCAGCAGATAGGCGATGCGATGGGTGAGCACCCGCGTCTTGCCCGACCCGGCACCGGCCACGATCAGCAGCGGCGACCCGGCATGGGTGACCGCGTCACGCTGCGGCCCGTTGAGCCCGACCAGCAACGACTCGGGATCCAGCCGTTGGGCCGGGGCCCGTTTCGGCGCCCCTTGCTCACGCACGGCAGGCATGGCGAAGAGGCCCGGGGCCGGGGTTTCATTCGGGGTTTCAGAGGAAGGTCGCATCGCGCTGGCAAGTCTAGGCCCACCCCCCGACAAGAATTTCGCCGTCACTCTTCCGCGAGATAAGCCTGAAGCCGCGCATGCCGAAACTGGTAGACGGCGCCGACTTGCCGGAGCACCCCGCGACGGTGCGCGTCGTCGGCGAACGCCATGAGACGCAAGGGCAACCGGCCACGGAACGCCAGATAGAGGCGGGTGATGTCGAACTCCGCCCAGGCAAGCCCCGGAGCGCTGGTGACGATCATGGCCGTAATCGCGATGAGCATCCAAAGGGCCCCGGATTCCAGCCCGGATCGGAGGCTGTCGAGGTAGGCGAACGACACAAAGGGCACGATGCCGATCATGCTCAGGACAACGGCGGCAGCGACTCGCTCGGCCCGCAATGATCCGCGAGGCGTCGCCTGATCGAGATTGGCCGGCGGACTCCGGAGGAGGCCGATCGCCGCAATGATGACCGACACCGGAAGGAAGAGCAGCACGAATACCAAATACCCGAAGGGCGCAGCCTGCACAGTCACGAGGAGCCCGCCGACGATCCCGAGCACGGCCACCACGAGGAAGGGCACCGCCGGGCGGAACCCCAGCCGAATCGGCTCGCGTCCGCCTCTCCGGAGCAGAGCCAGACCACCGGCGAAGACGAACGCCGTTGCCACCCATCCCTCGTCCAGCGAATCGCCATTGACCAGTGGAACCGCCGAGGCTGCGGCCACCGCGACGAGAGCGAGCGTAACTTTTTGCAGCCAGCTCGTGGCCGCCTGCCGGATCTCCCACCATGCGATCCCCGGAGAGCGCCTCCGCCGAAGATCACGCGCCAGGAATCGCAACCATCGCTCCGCGCTTTCTTGCTCATAGGCGCACAACTGCGATCCTGCCGCAGGTGGCGACCGTAGCCCGTACGCCGCCGGCACATATGCGGCAAGCAGATGGCGCTCGATCGCGGCGCGGTCAACGAGACCGAGCAACTCGGCGGGCCGACTGCCCGGCAGGTCGTAGGCCGTCCGGGCCAAGAACACCATGAGCGGGCTGTCGAGGGCACGAGCCAGCTCACCGTCTGGCCGGACGGTCAGTTCCTCGGCCACCCCAGCCCACCGATTCTCGCCATTGATGTGGCGGCCCGGAAGGTAGGCCACCAGTTCCTCCACCCCTACCGGTTCGATCTCGACAACCGCGGTGCGGGTGAGCGGAACGCCGGCCGCAGTAGTCAGCGCTTCGTACTCCTGTGCCCGACAGGTCAGCACGAACGGCCGCCTTCCTCCGAAGGCGTCCCGGAGCGCAGCGAAGGCAGCCGTCTGACTTGCTGCAGGCATCTCGTCCAGCCCGTCCAGGACCGGCAGCACTCGATCATCCTCAACGAGGTCGCGGGCCAGGTCTTTGCCGAGAAATGGATAGAGCTCGTCCAACTGCCGCACAAGCCACGTATCGAGGTGGTCCCTCGGGCTCCACCCCGCGATATCAAGCAGGACCGGCACCGGCTCACCCACCAACGGCTCGGCCAGCAAACCATCGACCAGCAGCACCGCCAGGGAGGTCTTCCCCGCGCCCGGTGAACCGATCACCACGAGTTTTCGGTGGGGCAACTGCCGGAATGCCGAGGCGATCCCCACCACATCACCGTGCAGTTTCAGCCGTGTCACACCCTGCCCGGCGATCGAAGCCGCCGATGACTGCACCGGACGTGTGCTCGAGGCCCATCGCACCCGTAGGGGATCGTCGTGCAGCAGGCCACGATTGGCCGCCTCACGAGTCCACTGCCGACGCACTCGTCGCGCGAGCTCACCGGCCGCCTGGTCAAGCCTGCCAGCGGGATCGGCTCGGCCCCGGGCAATCAGCGCCACTGCGGCAGTCGCCAGCGCCACGGCTCCACTGATCACGCTCGCCAGCTTGTCGCCGATGTCCAGCAGATCGCTGTTCAAGACCAGGAAGGACAGCACGAGGACACCCAGCCCCACGCTCACTACCCAACCCCACGCTCGCATGCCAATCATCTTGCCGAGGGGGTGCGACAGAAACGAGCGTCTGTTTCACTCTGTCCACAGACTGGTCCGGCCGGGGAGGCGCGGGTGCGGGACGGCACGGGGGCGCACGACCGGGTTCGGCACGTCGGTGGGCTCATCCTGGCCGCGGTCCTGGCGATCACGGTGTCCGTGCTGGTCACCGATCCGGATGACCCCACCCGGGTGGTCCCCGCCGTCGCAGCCGTGCCCAGCCCGAAGCCGCCGGAAACGGTCGAGCGGGTGTTGGCCGCCCAGGCCGCGGCGCTGACCCGGGGTGACCGGGCCGGCTGGCTGAAACCGGTGGCCCCGGCGCTGCGGCAGCGCTACCAAAACCTGTACCGCTCCCTCCGTGCCCTGCACGTTGCAACGGTGGACTACCGGGTCACCGCCAAGAAGCTGCCCGTCGTCGAGGTCGAGCTGTCGTACTGCTTCGCCGGCGCGGTCTGCCCGAAGGACCGGCCGAAGATCGCCCAGCGGCTGACGATCAAGTCCAATGTGATCACCGCGGAGGGCCGCGCCACCCGGCTCAGCGACCTCCAGCCGACCCCCTGGGAAAAGGGCGATCTGGTCTTCGCCCAGGGTAAGCGGGTCACCGTGGGCGCCCCGCCGGCGTTGAAGGGCCGGCTGAAGGAGATCCTCGCGATCGCCGAGAGCGCCGCGGCCATCGACGATCGGTACGCGGCGTACGTCGACAACCGCCAGCCCCGCTATCGCCTCTTCATCGCCACCGACAAGCTCTGGCGCACCTGGTACGGCGGTAAGGCCACCGACTGGGCGGTCGGCTACATGCAGCCGCTGGGCGGGACCGGCGCCGACGTGGTGATCAACCCGAGCCGGCTGCCGAACAGAGCCGCTCTCCGCGAGGTGATCCAGCACGAATTGGGGCACGTGGCCACGATCGGCGGGGTAACTTCGCGGCACGAGGACATGTGGCTGGTCGAGGGCGTCGCGGAGTACATCGGGGCCCAGCCCAAGCGCGCGTTCGACACGTACAACCGCTGGTCGCTGCGGAAGCCGACCCAGCTGGCCGCCCGCCCGCTCCGGGACGGGGCGGGCGACAAGGAGGTCGCCGCCTTCTACGCGCAGGGACACTTCGCCGTGGACTGCCTGGTCACGGCGTTCGGTGAGCCGCGTGCCATGGAGTTCGTCCGGTTGCGACTGCGACTGGGGGACGATCTTGATGACGCCGCGCGCAGTGTGTTCGGAACAGATTTCCGACATGTGACCACGACATGTGTCAATTGGATGAGTCACCAGGTCGGATAGCTGACCGGCAACAGAGTTGTCACCTGAACGTAGTAGCGCTCACCGGCGTCGATAGATCAAGCTGTCGGACATTGATTGACCGTTAACCCCTGATCAGGGAGCTTTCTTAACTATGGAACCCCGTCGCCGGGTGTTGCGTCACCTCGCCGCACCCGCCCTCGCCCTGGCCGTCGTGGCCGCCCTGCCCATCGCCCGCCAATCGGAGAAGGCCGCCCCGCCCGCCGAGTTCACTCCGGTGAGCGTGTCGTCCGGCCTGCCGCACGGATCGAAGGTCGTCAAGGGACAGTTCCTCAGCTACAACGACTTCCACGGCGCGATCGACCCGCCGAGTGGCACCGGTGCCGTGGTGAACGCGTCCGGCACGTCGACCCCGGCCGGCGGCGTCGAATACCTGGCGACATACCTCAAGAAGCTCCGCGCCGAGGCGAAGGCCGAGGGCCGGTCGACGCTGACCGTCGGCGCCGGCGACCTGGTCGGCGCGACCCCGCTGGTCAGCGCCGCGTTCCACGACGAGCCGACGATCGAGCTGATGAACCAGGTCGGCCTGCAGGTCAGCTCGGTGGGCAACCACGAGTTCGACGAGGGCGTGGCCGAGCTGATCCGCCTCCAGCGTGGCGGCTGCCACCCGACCGACGGTTGCCAGGACGGCGACGGTTTCTCCGGCGCGAAGTTCACCTACCTGGCCGCGAACACCATCGACAACAAGACCGGCCTGCCGATCCTCCCGCCGATCGACATCAAGTTCGTCGGCGGCGTTCCGGTCGGCTTCATCGGCATGACCCTCGAGGGCACGGCCGGCATCGTCAACCCGGCCGGCATCAAGAACGTGCACTTCACCGACGAGGTCGAGACCGCCAACAAGTGGAGCAACCTGCTCCGGCTGTTCGGTGTGAAGGCCCAGGTGCTGCTGCTGCACGAGGGCGGCTCGCAGGCGTCGGCCACCCCGACCCCGGGCGTGTCCGACTGCTTCAACTTCTCCGGCCCGGTGGTCGACATCGTGAAGGGCCTCAACCCGGAGATCGGCCTGGTCGTCTCGGGTCACACCCACCGCTTCTACTCGTGCTCGCTGCCCAACAAGACCGGCACGAGCGTCGTGACCAGCGCCGGCACCAACGGCCAGCTGATCACCGACATCGACTACTCGATCGACAAGCGCAGTGGCCGGTTCGCCGAGATCACCGCGAAGAACGTGATCGTGGAGAACGGTGTCCCGGACGGCGCCGGCGGCTGGAAGAAGGACGCGTCGGGCGTCTACCTGAAGAACCCGGACACGGTCGACAAGGGCGCCAAGAAGATCGCCGACAAATACCGTACGGCGGTCGCCCCGATCGCCAACAAGATCGTCGGCACGATCACCGCCGACATCACCCGCGCCGCGACCAAGGCCGGCGAGACCCCGCTCGGTGACGTGATCGCCGACGCGCAGCTCGCCTACACCAAGTCGGCCGGCGCCCAGATTGCCCTGATGAACCCGGGCGGCATCCGTGCCGACCTGGTCGCGGGCGCGTCGGCCGGCGGCGAGGCGGCCGGCCAGGTTACCTACGGCGAGGCGTTCACCGTCCAGCCGTTCAACAACCTGGTGGTCACTCAGACCTTCACCGGCGCCCAGATCAAGGACGTCCTGGAGCAGCAGTTCTCCGGTTACAAGGGCCAGACCAGCTCGAAGACCCTTCAGGTCTCGGCCGGGCTGACCTACACCTGGAGCGCTTCGGCGCCGCTCGGCTCGAAGATCACCGAGCTGAAGCTCAACGGTGTCGCCATCGACCCGGCCACCAGCTACCTGGTCACGACGAACGACTTCCTGGCCAACGGCGGCGACGGCTTCTCGGTCCTGGCCACCGGCACCGGCCGGGTCACCGCGCCGGGCTTCGATATCGACGCCCTCGTCGCCTACCTCGGTGCCGCCCCGGTGGCCCCGGGCCTGGCCAACCGGATCGCCACGATCGCCTGACCTGCTGCGCGCCGCTGTCCCACGGATCGGGCGGTTTCCTTGCGGAGGCCGTCCGGCCGGGGGCATACTCGGTCGCGTGATTCAGCGGGCACGATTTTTTTACTACGACACCGGAAGTCCGGCAGTCGTAGGCCGCTGAGCGCAGACCTACTTCAAGCCCCGGGCTTCCCAGCCCGGGGCTTGCTGCTGCCCGGGCCGGGTCGACCGGGGCGCAAGCACCCGAGGAGCAGAGGATGACCGCCGACGTGGTGGACCAGACGACCGGTGCGGGCGAGCCCCTCGCCGCCGACGAGATCCGCGCGATGCGCGAGCGCATCGACGAGATCGACCAGACCATCATCGACCTGTGGCTGGAGCGGGCCCGCATCTCCCAGGCGGTCGGCAAGACCCGCATCGCCAGCGGCGGCACCCGCCTGGTCCTGTCCCGCGAGCGCGAGATCGTCGAACGCTTCCGCGAGGCCCTCGGCCCCGACGGCACCCAGATCGCCCTGATGATCCTCCGGGCCGGGCGCGGTCCGCTGTAGCCTCCGGGCCGCCGCAGCGGGCGGACGGCCCGGTGTTGCAGCCGGCGCGAACGGAGAAGTCCGGTACGCCTCGGTATCCGTACTAATAGCGGTGAAGAACGTCCCGAACCTCGGCGTAATGGCAGGCACTCGGGTGTGGGGCCCGCTGGCGGATCTGTAGCAGTGGTTCATGGTCGGCGCAGTACGGCTGGGCCTTCCAGCAGCGCGTGCGGAAACGGCAACCCGACGGTGGATTCGCCGGCGACGGCACGTCGCCCTCCAGGACGATGTGGTCGCGGTGGCCGCGCAGGCGCGGGTCCGGGACCGGCACCGCGGAGAGCAGAGCCTGGGTGTACGGGTGGGTGGGCTGCTCGTAGATGGCCTTGTGGTAACCGGTCTCCACGATCTTGCCGAGGTACATCACCGAGACCCGGTCGGAGATGTGCCGGACCACAGACAGGTCGTGGGCGATGAAGATGTAGGAGAGGCCCAGCTCCCGCTGCAACCGCTCGAGCAGGTTGATCACCTGGGCCTGGATGGAGACGTCCAGGGCCGACACCGGCTCGTCGCAGACGATGATCTCGGGGCGCAGAGCCAGGGCGCGGGCGATGCCGATCCGCTGGCGCTGGCCGCCGGAGAACTGGTGCGGGTAGCGGTTGATGTGGTCGGGGTTGAGGCCGACCAGGTCGAGCAGTTCCTGGGTGGCGCGTTCGCGGCCGGACCGGGGCACGGCGTCGGGGTGGATCACGTAGGGCTCGCCGATGATGTCACCGACCGTCATCCGCGGGTTGAGCGACGTGTACGGGTCCTGCATCACCATCTGGATGTTGCGGCGGGCCCGGCGCAGTGCCGGACCGGAGAGCCGGACCATGTCATCGCCGCGCACCATGATCTCGCCGGAGGTCGGCCTCTCCAGGCCGACCAGGAGTTTTGCCAGGGTCGACTTGCCGCAGCCGGATTCGCCGACGATGCCCAGCGTCTCGCCGCGGCGCAGTTGAAGGTCGACGCCGTCGACCGCGCGGACCGCACCCACCTTCGACCTGAAGACGATGCCCTGGGTAATCGGGAAGTGTTTCACCAGGCCACGGGCATCCAGTACCAGATCGGACACATCAGACACCGAGGACCTCCCGGATGAAGTGGCAGCGGGCGATGCGGTGCGCGGCGATCTGGTAGGCGGGCGGCTCCTGGTCCATCCGGCAGATCTCGCGGGCGTAACCGCAGCGCGGGTGGAACGCGCAGCCCTTAGGGATGTCGGTGAGTGACGGCGGCAGACCGCGGATCACGTTGAGTTCGCGGCCTTTGTGATCGAGACGCGGAATAGATTCAAGAAGAGCTTTGGTGTACGGGTGGGCCGGGCGCGCGTAGATGTCGTGGACCGGCGCCTCCTCCACGATCTTGCCGGCGTACATCACCGAGATGCGGTCCGCGACATCCGCGACCACGCCCATGTCATGGGTGATCAGGAGCAGGCCCATGTTCCGCTGGCGCTGCAGCTCCGCGAGCAGCCCCATGATCTGGGCCTGGACGGTGACGTCGAGTGCCGTGGTCGGCTCGTCGGCGATCAGCACCTCGGGGTCGAGGGCCAGCGCCATGGCGATCATGACGCGCTGCCGCATACCGCCGGAGAACTGGTGCGGGTAATCGTTGATGCGATCCTTCGCCGCCGGGATCCGCACCTGGTCGAGCAGCTCGATGGCCTTCAGCTTGGCGGCGGATCGGGACATGCCGCGGTGCTTGCGGAACAGCTCGGCCAGTTGGAAGCCGACCGTGTAGACCGGGTTCAGGGCGGACAGTGCGTCCTGGAAGATCATGGCGATCCGGTTGGCGCGGAACTGGCGCCGGTCCTTCTCGGCGAGTTTCAGCAGGTCGACGCCCCGGTAAAGGACCTGGCCACCGGTGACGTGCCCGGGCGGTGAGTCGAGGATGCCCATCACCGCCTGGGCGGTGACCGACTTGCCGCAGCCGGACTCGCCGAGGATCGCGAGCGTCTCCCCCGGCTGAAGGTAGAAGCTGGCCCCGTTCACGGCCTTGGCCACGCCGTCCCGGGTGCGGAACTCGACGTGCAGGTCGTCGACGTGCAGCAGGGGGGCGCGGGGATCGAGGCCGACGCTGATGTCTGTCACTTCAGGTCACCGCAGCTTCGGGTCGAAGGCGTCGCGGACGGCGTCGCCGAGCATGATGAAGGCCAGCACCGTGACGGCCAGGAAGACCGACGGCCAGATCAGCGGGCCGGCCGCGACCCGGATGTAACCGGTGGCCTCGGAGATGGCGATGCCCCAGCTGATCGCGTCGCCTTTGAGCCCGATGCCGAGGAACGACAGGGTGGCCTCGCTGGCGATGTTGATGCCGAGCAGGATGGTGAGCACCACGATGTAGGAGGCCAGCGAGTTGGGCAGGATGTGCCGGAACAGCAGCCGGCCGTTCCCGGCGCCGAGCATCCGGGCGGCCGCCACGTAGTCCTGGTTCTTGGCCGCGATCACCGACGAGCGCATGACTCGGGCCGCGGTGGTCCAGCCCAGGAGGCCGAGAGTGACGGTCACCGCGAAGACGCCGTTGCTGGCCGGGTCGGCGGAGAGCCGCTTGGCCAGCACGATCGCGCCGAGCAGCAGCGGGATGCCGAGCATGACGTCGATGAAGCGGGACAGCACGGCGTCGAGCCAGCCGCCGAAGAAACCGGCGGCGAGGCCGAAGGCCAGACCGATCACGCCGGCGATCAGGGTGGCGAAGACGCCCACGATGATCGAGTAGCGGGCGCCGTAGACGGTCTTGGCGTACACGTCGCAGCCCTGGAAGTCGTAGCCGAAGATGGCGCCGCCGGTCGGGCCGTCGTGCTGCCGGCTGAGCACGCAGTCGCGCGGATCGGCCGAGGTGAACAGCGACGGCCAGGCCGCCATCAGCAGGATCACCACGATCAGCACCGCGGCGAGCCAGAAGATCTTGCTGCGCCGCAGGTCGTGCCAGGCGTCGCCGGCCAGGCCGCGAGGTTTGCCAGGGCTTTCCAGCAGGGCCGTCTCACTCATAGCGGATCCTCGGGTCGAGCGCGGCGTACAGCAGGTCGACGATCAGGTTCACGACCAGGAAGACGATCACCAGCACGCTGACGAAGCCGACCACGAGCGGGCCGTCCTCGGTGCGGATGCCGCGGAAGAGGTTGAACCCGACCCCGGGGATGTTGAACACCTTCTCGGTGACGATGGCCCCCGACATGAGCGCGCCGAGGTCCACCCCGATCAGGGTGATCACCGGGATGAGCGAGTTACGCAGGACGTGTACGCCGATCACCCGCGCCCCGGTGAGACCCTTGGCCCGGGCGGTCCGCACGTAGTCGGCGCGCAGGTTCTCGGCGACCGAGGCTCTGGTCACCCGCAGTTCGGTGGCGACGACCAGGCTGGCCAGCACGGCCGCGGGCAGCAGCAGTTGCCAGAGACTCGCGTCCCGGCCGGCGGTGACCGGGAACCAGCCAAGCTTGATGCCGAACACCAGCTGGGCGATCGGCGCGATCACCACGATCGGCATGGCCAGCACGATCAGCGTCACGACCAGGGTCGCGTTGTCGAAGATGCTGCCGCGCCGGATGGCCGAGACGACGCCGGCGAGGATCGCGATGGTGGCCGCGATGACGATTGCCATCACCGACAGGCGCAGCGTGACCGGCCAGGCGTCGGCCAGCATGTCGGCCACCTTGCGGTTGGTCATCGACGTGCCGAAGTCCCCGGTGAGCAGGCCCTTGATGTAGTACCAGTACTGCGCGAAGAAGTTGTCGCCGAGGTGGTACCGCTCGGTGAGAGCAGCCCGCTGGCTGTCCGTGATGGGTTTTTCGCCGACCAGCGCCTGGATGGGGTCGTCCTGCACGGCGAACATCAGGGCGTACACGATGAACGTGGCCCCGAAGAAGGTGAGGACCATCTGCAGCAGGCGCCGCACGATGTAGCGGAACATTCGGTGATGCCTTTTGAGCGAAGAAAGGTGGCGTCACAGCCGGTTAGGCCATGACGCCACCACCGTTCGAGGCGCCAGGCTAGCTGGCCACCTCGATCTTGTATATGTCCACCTTCTGGAACAGGTCCATCTCGACGCTGGTGACCTTTTCCGAGTGGCCGAAGACGTTCTGCCCGAAGCGCAGCGGGAGAACCGGCATCTCGTCGGCGAGGATGTCCTCGGCCGCCTGCCACTTCTTGATCGCGGCCGCCGGGGTGGCCGCCTCGGAGCCTTCCCGCACCAGGCTGTCGAACGCGCTGTTGGTGTAGCCGTAGTAGTTCGACGAGCCGTCGGTCGTGTAGAGCGGGCCCAGGTAGTTCTCCATGAGCGGGTAGTCCATCGCCCAGGCCAGCCGGATCATGCCCACCGACTTGTGCTCGCGCACCTTCTTCAGCATGTCGGACAGCTTCGGCTCCGGCGAACCACTGCAGTTGACCCCGAGCGACGCCTTGATCTGGTTGCACATCGCGTCGACCCACGCCTTGTGACCGCCGTCGACGTTGTACGAGATCTTGATGTCCGTCGGGCCCTTGGCCTCGGCGTACAGCTGCTTGGCCTTGGTCGGGTTGTACTCGCAGTTCTCGCCGCAGGTGTTCGGCCGGTAACCGGCGACCACCGGGGAGACGAACGACGTGGCGGGAGTTTCCGAGCCCAGGAAGATCTGGTCGGTCATCTCCTCGCGGTTGATCGCCATGGAGAGCGCGATGCGGACGTTCTTGTCCTGGTATTCCTTCTCGTAGATCGGGAAACCGACGAACGCGAACGCCGAGCTCGGGCTCTTCTGCAGACGGTCACCGAGGTCACCGGAGGCGGAGGCCAGGCTCTCGATCGGGATCTTGGTCTCCACGTCGAGGTTGCCGGCGTTCAGGTCGGCGTATTGCGCGCCGAGGTCCTGGTAGATCTTCCAGGTGATGCCGTCGACCTTGGGGACCGTGCCCTTGAAGTCGGCGACCTTCTCCACCACGATCTTGGAGTCGTGCTCCCACTTGCCCTTGATCTTGAAGGGGCCGTTGCCGACCGGGGCATCGCCGTAACCGTCGGCCAGCACGCCGTCCGCCTTGAACGCGGCCTTCGGCAGCGGGTAGAAGGCGTCGTAGCCCATCACCGACTCCCAGCCCGCGAAGCCGGCCGAGAGGGTCACCTGGAAGGTCGTGTTGTTGACCTTCTTGAGCCCGGTCAGCTTCTTCGCCTTCGGCTCCTCGGCCTTCTCCGGGCCGTCGCCGTCGGGGTCGACCGACTGCATCTGCGCGTAGCCGTCGATCCGGCTGAAGAAGTACGACGCGAGTTGAGCGTTCGGCCCGTAGGCGCCGTAATTCCAGGCGTTGATGTAGTTGTCGGCGGTGACCGGCTCGCCGTTGCTGAAGGTGAAGCCGGAACGGATCTTGATCGTCCAGACCTTGTTCGCCTTGTCGTGCGTGATCGCTTCCGCCGCCACCACGTACGGGTTGCTGTTCTCGTCGAAGCGGACGAGCGGATAGAAGAGCGACGCGAGCACGGAGGAGCCGTTCTGTTCCGTCGTGTTCGACGGGATCAGAGATTCCGGCTCGACGATGCCGATGCTGATGGCGTTCGGCAGGGTCTCGTCGTCGTCCGATGAGCCGCCGGAGCAACCGGCCGCTAACAAGGCGATGGCGGCCGCTCCGGCCGCCATCTTCCATGGGCCATTCCCACGCATGTGGAGGATGCCTCCTTCGTCGGCTCACGGGGGTGGGTGAGTCCGAGCAACTGTGACACAGCGATACCGAAGGTCGGCATCCCGTTACCAACCCGATACTAGCGAGGGCCAGGATACGGCTTACCGCGGGAGACCGTCCACAGGGCGTTGACCTGCAAATATGCCCCTCGGTAGGCGATCTACGACGCACCGCAGCGGCAAACTCCGGAGAAGTCAGACAAGCCGCCGGTCGGCTGCCCATCGTGACAATTCGTAACGGTTGCTCATCTGCAGCTTGCGCAGGACGTTGGAGACGTGGGTCTCCACCGTCTTGATCGAGATGAACAGCTCCTTGGCGATCTCCTTGTAGGCGTAACCCCGCGCGAGCAGGCGCAACACCTCACGCTCGCGGTTGGTGAGCTGGTCCAGCTCGGGGTCGGCGACCGGCACGTCCGGCCGGGAGGCGAACGCGTCCAGCACGAAGCCGGCCAGCCGCGGACTGAACACCGCATCGCCGTCGGCGACCCGCCGGATCGCCGCGGCCAGCTCGTCGGGCGAAATGGTCTTTGTCACGTAGCCGCGAGCACCGGCCCGGATCAGGCCGATCACGTCTTCCGCCGCGTCGGAGACCGACAGCGCCAGAAAACGGACCTGCGGGTGGGAACGGCGCATCGCGTCCAGCACCGCGCGACCGCCGCCGTCCGGCATGTGCACGTCGAGCAGCACCACGTCCGGCTCGATCGCGGCGATCTTGCTGACCGCCTCGGCCACCGTGCTCGCCTCGCCCACCACCTCGACGTGCACGCCCAGCTCGGCGCGCACCCCGGCGCGGAACATCGCGTGGTCGTCGACCAGGAAAACCCTGAGACGGCCGCCCTCTGACTCGGTCATCGTGCCGACTCCTTCCCAGCCGTCATGCTCTCCCGGGCGACGGGAAGCATGAGGCGGACCTCGGTGCCCTCGCCCGGCGTGCTCTTGATCTCGGCGCGCCCGCCGTGCCGCTTCATCCGCCCGATGATCGATCCCCGGACGCCATGCCGCGACTCTTCCACACCATCGAGGTCGAAACCGGCCCCACGGTCGCGCACGAAGACGCTCAATTCGTCGGCCTCGACCTCGGCGTAGAGCGAAATCGTCTGCACCCCGGCGTGCCGGGCCGCGTTGACCAGGGCCTCGCGGGCCGCCGCGACGAGCGCCGCGACCCGGTCGTCGCACTCGGTGTCGCCGACCACCACGGTCTCGACACTGATCGCGTAGGTGTCCTCCACCTCGGCGGCCGCCTGCTCGAGGGCCGCCGCGAACCGCTCGGTCGGCGAGGCGGTCGGCTTGTAGAGCCAGTTGCGCAGGGACCGCTCCTGGCCCCGGGCGAGCCGCTGCACCTCTTTGATGTCGGCCGAGTTGCGCTGGATCAGGGCCAGCGTGTGCAGCACCTGGTCGTGGATCATGGCGGCGACCTCGGCGCGCTCCTGCTCGCGAATGCGGCCCTCGCGCTCGGTGCGCAGCTGGTTGAACATGCGATAGAGCAGCGGCGCGGCGACCACGCCGACGCCGAGCAGGCCGACCAGCGCGAAGATCACGCCGTTGAACACCGAGCCGAGCGAACCGGCCGGGGCGTAGACCGCGACCACGCCGATGATGCCGGTGGCCACCAGCACGCCGCCGCCGATGAAGCGGAACAGGAAGAACCGGCGGTCGCTCTCCGCCACCACGGCGGCCAGCCACGGGGTCTGCGGCAGGTTGCCGGCCCACTGGCCGCGCCGGGACGGGTCGGACTGGTGCCAGATGATGCCGGCGCCGACCGCGACCACCGCGATCAGCCAGCCCACCGTGCCGGCCACGCTGTCCTTGAAAACCAGCGCCTGCAGCAGCACCACGCCCAGGCCGATCGCCGCAAATGGCAGCAACATCGCCAGGTCGCGTCGCGGCGGCGAGTCGGTGGTGGGAATCTGTTGCGGCAGGACGGCCCAGAAGGCCGCATAGAGCAGAAGGCCCAGACCGCTGAAACCGAGGAGTACGACGAGCGCGATGCGAACCGCCAGCAGCGGGACACCCAGATGCTCGGCCAGACCGGCCGCGACACCGGCAACGATCCGGTGGTCACGGGGCCGGTACAGCCGGCGGGTGGGTGGTGTGACGGCGGTGCTGATGGCTCCTCCTCGGTTCGGTCCTCCGATCGTCACACGTTCGGCGGCCCCGAGCCACGGGGAATGTCCCCCGGTATCGGGCCACCCGGATCTCAGGGTGGCCTCAGGGTCGGCGCCGGAAGCGACTAGGGCCGGTTCGGCGACAGGATCGACGGCATGAACGACGAAGCTCCCCGTCCGCCGTCGGACGACGACCCGTCCACCCAGCCCACGTCCGCTTCGTCGTCGGATTCCGCCTCGGCTTCGCCGTCGGCGGGGCCGGCGACGGAGGAGATCCCGCCCTCGGGGCCGTATTTCTCCCGGGAGCAGCTCGTCCGCCCACGCCAGGGCCGCTACGTCGCCGGTGTCTGTGTGGCACTGGCCCGGGCCACCAACACCGACCCGGTGCTGTGGCGCGTGCTGGTCGCCGTGCTCGGCATCCTCAGCGGCGTCGGCATCCTGCTCTACCTGATCGGCTGGCTGATCATCCCGGCCGAGGGCGACACCGCCTCGCCGATCGAGTCGCTGCTCGGCAAGGGCCGCTCCGGCATGGCCCCGCTGTCGGTGGTGCTGCTCGGCGCGGCCGCGGTGATCTCCTTCGGCTTCATCGTGCACGACGGGATGCGGGCCAGCCTGCTCGCGGCGGCCGTCATCCTGGGGGCGGTCCTGTTGATCAAGCGCAGCAACGGCACCGGCTCACCGGCCACGTTTCCGGCGGCCACGCCGCCGCCGGCGGACCCTCCGGCTGGCTTCGCGCCGGCGAGCGGGGAGCCCGTTGCGGCGTACGCTCCGGCCGGCTTTGCTGCGCCGGCGGCCACGGCCGCACCGGCCGCAGAACCGGTGACCGAGAAGCTGCCGCCGCGGCCGCCGTTCTCGCCGCCGCCCAGCGGTTACCGCCCGCCGTTCGCCCCGCACGGTCCCTGGGCCGGGCAAGCGACGCACCAGGGGATCCCGCTGCAGCCGCCGCGCCCACCGAAACCGCCGAAGCCGCCGCGCGAGCGCTCCAAGCTGGGCCGACTCACATTCTTCGCGGTCATCATGGTGATCGGTGCGATGGCGGCGATCGACACGGCCGGGGCCGGCATCGCGATCTCCGCCTACTTCGCCGCCGCCCTGATCACGATCGCGCTCGGCCTCATCGTCGGTGCCTGGTTCGGCCGGGCCCGCGGTCTGATCGCGCTGGCCGTCCTCACCTCGATCGGCCTGTTCGTCTCCAACGGCGTCGAGCGCTGGGGCGGCGAGGTGGGCAACAGCGTCTACCGCCCGCAGACCTTCGCGGCGGTCGCCGACCGGTACGACTTCACGGCCGGTAACGCCACGCTCGACCTGCGCGACATCGACTTCACCGGCAAGAGCCAGACCATCACGATGAGCATGAAGGTGGGTCAGATGCGGGTGCTGCTGCCGCCGTCCGTGGACACCGTCGCCGACGTCCGGATCGACGGCGGCCGGGCGGTGCTCTTCGGGCAGGAGTTCACCGGCGACCGCAACGACACCACCAAGTCGGTGACCGACCTGGGCAGCGACGGCACCGGCGGCGGCAACCTCAAGCTGGACCTGCAGATGGACACGGGCAACGTGGAGGTGCTCCGATGAAGCCGCACCGCACCGATGGGGTCTCGCTGAGCTTCGGCCTGATCTTCCTGCTGGTCGCGCTCTGGTGGGCGCTGTCCCGGATGATGACCATCCACCTGCCCGCCATCGGGTGGCTGGTGGCCGGCGGACTGATCGCCTTCGGCGTGATCGGCCTGCTCGGCGCCATCCGCTCCGGCCGCACCCCGGCGCCGGTCCAGGTCGCCGCCACGGTCGAGCAGCCGGCCCCGGAGCCGGAGATTCCCGGTGACCTGCCGCCGGAGTTGCACGCCGAGATCGTGCAGGAACTCCTGGACGACCCGGCCGACCGCTTCCGCAAGGAGCACCCGGAAAGCTGACCGGAAACCAACCCACCGCCCGCGAGCAGCCTGCTCGCGGGCGGCGCAATATGCTCGGCCCATGACTGCGTACCCCGCCGTGTCCAAGGCACCCATCGTCGGCATCGGCAGCACGGCCGCTCGTGCGCTCACCGCCGAGTTCGCGCGGCACAACGCGGCCACGTCCGCGCTGGTCGTCGGCGCGGACCACTCGTCACTCGTGGTCGCCGCCGCGGTCGAGGCGCTGCTGCCCGGCGACTCGCTCACCCTGGTGGCCGGCGAGCGCAGCACCGCCGACCTGCTCCGCGACCACATCGCCGGGCTGGGCAGCTGGATCGCCGATCGGGTAAAGGTGGTGGACGCGCTCGACGAAGCGCAGCCCGCCGACGTGATGATCGTGGGCGAGCCGGTCACCGGCACCGCGCAGGAGGTCCGGGCACAGCTCGACCGCCTCGGCAAATACCTGACGGACGGCGCCGTGGTCACGCTGGCCACCCCGGCCGTGCCCGGCCGCACCGGCGGTGCCGCCGCCGAGCTGTTCCGGCAGGGCGCCCTGTTCGGGGTCGGCTCCGACCTGGTGGTGCGCAACTCGCCGCCGCTGCGCGTGCACCGGCTGCGGTTCACCCCGGCCGACCCCCGGGTGGCGGCGACCCTGGCCCCGGCCTACAAGACGTCCAGCGTGCCGGTCACCCGGAGCATGCACATCGACTCCAACGGGGTGGCCGCGGCCGGCATCGCGCTCGGGCTCGCGGCGCTGGCCCGCACCGCCCGGCCCAAGTCGAAGCTGTGGCTGCTCCCGGCGCTGGCCGCGGCGCCGGTGGCGGCGTTCTTCCGCGATCCCGAGCGGGATGTGCCGACCGACCCGGCGGCGGTCGTGGCCTCGGCCGACGGCCGGGTGCTGTCGATCGAGCGGATGACCGACGAGCGGTTCGGGCCGGGCGAGTTCCTGCGCATCGCGGTGTTCCTGTCGGTGCTCGACGTGCACGTCAACCGGGTGCCGGTGGCCGGTCGGGTGGCCGACTACTTCGTCGAGGACGGCGGGTATGCGAACGCGATGACCGCGGCGGCCGAGCACAACGTGGCGGCCTACACGGTGCTGGACACCGAGCACGGCACGGTCGTGGTGGCCCAGCGCACCGGCCTGATCGCCCGCCGGATCGTGCAGCGGGTGCCGGTCGGCACGCTGGTGGCGCGGGGCGAGCGGATGGGCCTGATCCGCTTCGGCTCCCGCACCGACGTCTACCTGCCCGCCGACAAGGCCGAGTCGCTGGTGGCGGTCGACGAGAAGGTCGTCGGCGGTTCCTCGGTGATTGCCCGCTGGCTCTGAACCCAGGCATGTAAAAGGCCCGCCCCCACGTGGGGGCGGGCCTTTTTCGAGGAATCAGGCGCGCTTGGCGCGGGCCCAGAGAACCGGGCCGCTCAGCAGGTAGGCGACGACGATCACGGCGAAGGTCAGTCGCGGGTCGACCAGAGCGCCGACCACCGGCAGCAGCCACAGCCACGGGGGCAGGTGCAGCAGGCGGGCCAGTTTCGCGTACGGGAAGCTGGAGACCATCGCGAACGCCAGCAGCGCCACCCCGCCCACCAGGGCCAGGCCCGGCACCGGCAGACCGATCAGCACGGTGACGGCCAGCACCGCGGCGGCCATCGTGGTGGGCACGCCGCAGAAGAACTTGCCGTCCTTGGGCGAGACGTTGAAGCGGGCCAGTCGGATCGCGGCGCAGCCAGCCACCAGCACGCAGGCGACGGCCGCGGCCGGGGTCGGGACGGTGTGCGCCAGCGAGGCGTAGACCACCACCGGCGCGGCGAGGCCGAAGGAGCACATGTCGGCGAGCGAATCCATCTGGGCGCCGAACGGGCTGGCGACGCCGAGCTTGCGGGCCAGCGCGCCGTCGATGCCGTCGAACGCGACGCAGGCGACCAGGCAGGCGGCCGCGGCGCGGACGTCGCCCGCCATGGCCAGGAAGATCGCCAGCAGCCCGAGGCTGAGGCTGGCCAGGGTGCACGAGTTGACCAGCGCGAAGCGCATCCGGCGAACGGCGGTCTGTTCACCGGGAAGCAGCGAGGTCTCCTCGGCGGCCGGGGCCGGGGAGGAGATGACGTGGCTGGTGATGACCGGACGGGGCGCGGTCTCGTGCCCCGTGTAGATCACCTCGGCCCGGGTGGCGGTGGCTGCCCGCCCGGACTCGCCGCCCCGGCGGCCCACCCGCACCAGCAGAGCCTGCCGGGCGATGGTGCCACTGCGGCGTAGACGGCCTGCCCAACGACGACCGGCGGGACGGGGACTATCCGTCGAACGACGCCGGCGCCAAGGGGTTCTCGGCACGTGTCTCCTCCATGGGATCGGTATGCCCACCTGCACAGTTGCGGTGGGTCGTGGCCCCGTAGCCCGCCGCACACGCGTCACTTGGATGCGCGGGGGTTACACCATTTCACAGCCGGGCGACCTTGGCGAGAGACCGAACGGCGCCTTAACAGAGCGGTCCTTGTTACGAACGGGACGACGGGACGGGACGTCCCGTGTGACGATTTTAACGCGCTCGTTCACTGTCGATTCGGTCTACGGCTTCGCGGGCCAACTCGGTCAGCGGCAGCCGCTCGGCCTCGGCCCGGGTGAACCAGCCCGCCTCGGCGGTGGATCCGCCGGCCGCCTCGGTCACTACCGGTTCTGTCGGCACGTCGACGTGAACCCTGAACAGGACGCGGATGACGTGCCAGTCGATCGGCACCCCCTCCGGCCCGACGGCGGTCGGATCGTAACGGTGCGAGATGCCCAGCAGGCCGGTCACCCGCCCGTGTTGCGAGGTTTCCTCGACCAGCTCGCGGGCCAGTGCCTGTTCCGGGGTCTCGCCGTGGTCGGTGCCGCCGCCGGCCAGATGCCAGCGACCGGCTCCGGGATATCCCTCGGCGATCCGGGCCAGCAGGATGCGGCCGTCCGGGTCGGTGGCCGCCGCGTAGGCCCCGAAGCGCTGCACCCGAACCGGCCTCGCGAGCTCTTCGTCGGTTTTGTCGGAATAACTCGGAAAATCGGCAGACAGACCGATCTGTACGGCGGTGAACGGCATCAGCGGCACCGAAGCGGGGTCGACCCACTCCACCCGATCGGTCGTGCCGTCCAGCTCGGCGGTCAGCGAGCCGCCCGAGACCGACACGTCGTAGATGATCCGGTCGGTGTGCTCGAGGTCGCCGGCGGGCAGCCGGAACACGTCCGAGACCACCGCCCGGAGCGCGGCGATCCGAACAGACAGACCGGTCTCCTCAGCGAACTCCCGAACCACCGCGTCATCGGGGTGCTCACCCTGCTCAACCCCGCCACCGGGCAGGGTCCACAGGCCGGGGAACTCGCTGCGTTCCGAGTTCCGGGCGAGCAGGACCCGCCCGGAATCATCGCGGCACACCCCGTACGCCCCGACCCGTCTGATCTTCACCCAACTAGGTTAGCCGTGCCTTTTGGAGCGCTTCGGCGGTCACCTCGGTGAGTTCCGACTCAGCCAGCCGGCGCACGTCGGCCATCGGCATCCACAGCGCCTCGGAGGTCGAGCCGCCGACGTCCTTGACGATGACCTCGGTCGGGTCGTCGACGATCACCCGGTAGAAGGCCCGCACGCCGTGCCAGTCGATCGGGTAGCCCTCCGGGCCGAGCGAGGCCGCGTCGCGGTGGCTGGCCACCCCGAGCAGCTCGATCAGCCGCCCCTCCTGGCCGGTCTCCTCGACCAGCTCGCGGATCAGCGCGGTGCCCGGCTGCTCGCCGTAGTCGGTGCCGCCGCCCGGCAGGTGCCAGCAGCCCTCGCCCGGGTAGCCCTTGGCGATCCGGGTGAGCAGCAGGCTGGTCTGGTCGGCGTCGGTGGCGATCGCGTACGCCGCGAAGCGCTGCGCCCGGTGCAGCCCGTCCGGCCCGGCATAGGCGTAGAAGGACGGGAAGGTGGGTGCCACGTCCGGGCGTAGGTCGGGCGAGGCGGCACTGAGGCCGAGGGCGGCCGCCGCGAACGGGCGGATCTTCAGCTTCTCGGCCTCTTCGAGGGTGTGCCAGCGAGCGAGGTCGGTGGGGTGGCCGACCCGGTCGATGAGGTTGCCGCCGCGTATCGACACGGAGTAGATCAGGCGGTCGGTGTGGATGGTGACACCACGGTGCGGCAGCGAGCGCATGTCGGCCAGCACATCGTGCAGGCCGGTGACGGCAACGCTGAGGCCGGTCTCGGCCGCGGTTTCGCGGACGACCGTGTGGTTGGGATCTTCACCATGATCGACTGCGCCGCCGGGGAGCGACCAGACGCCGGGGGTACCGGAGCGGCTCGAGGCTCGGACGAGCAGCACACGGCCGTCGTCGTCGGTAGCGACGGCATACGCGGCGATTCGCCGAAGTGGTTCCAGTGCGGGGGTCACGGGCGGCAATTCTGCCCGGAATATGTTAACTCCAGAAAACGTCTGTCAGATTCATGACAGCGTGATGGCGCTGCGTAATCGCAGATCAGAGCGCTTTCGCCCACGCGTAGCACCGGGTCGGTTACCCGGAGTGTCGGGAATTTCCGATCTTGTACGGGCTCGATCTCAGGGTGCAAATCGGGGCAGTCACCGAGGTTGCCGAGGCCGCCCCGCGCCAGCATGGAGGCATGACTGACGCACCCTACCGCCGCCTTCTCCGCCCCCAGGACGACCGCATCGTCGCCGGTGTCTGCAGCGCCATCGGCCGTTACTTCGGTGTCGACCCGGTGCTGATCCGGGTCGCCTTCGCCATCTTCGCCGCGGTCACCTGGGGCACGGCCCTGCTCGCCTACCCGGTGATGTGGTTCCTCAT
This sequence comes from Paractinoplanes toevensis, assembly GCF_018332695.1. Lineage (GTDB taxonomy): Bacteria > Actinomycetota > Actinomycetes > Mycobacteriales > Micromonosporaceae > Actinoplanes > Actinoplanes toevensis. The sequence continues at coordinate 98,515 of NZ_BOQN01000059.1, read as the reverse complement.
CCCGGAGGAGCCGCTGGTCGCGCCGGCCACCACCACCCCGCCGCCGCCGGGATGGCCGGTTTCGTAAGTGCTTACTCCCACTCGATGGTGCCCGGCGGCTTGCTCGTGACGTCGAGAACCACCCGGTTGACCTCGCGGACCTCGTTGGTGATCCGGGTGGAGATCTTGGCGATCAGGTCGTAGGGCAGGCGGGACCAGTCCGCCGTCATCGCGTCCTCGCTCGACACCGGCCGCAGCACCACGGGGTGACCGTAGGTGCGGCCGTCGCCCTGCACGCCCACGCTGCGCACGTCGGCCAGCAGGACCACCGGGAACTGCCAGACCTCCCGGTCGAGCCCGGAGGCCGCGAGCTCCTCCCGGGCGATCAGGTCGGCCGCCCGCAGGAGGTCGAGCCGGTCGCGGTCGATCGCACCGATGATGCGGATGGCCAGGCCGGGGCCGGGGAACGGGTGCCGCTGCACCATCTCCTCGGGCAGGCCCAGCTCCTTGCCCAGCGCGCGCACCTCGTCCTTGAACAGGGTGCGCAGCGGCTCGATCAGCGCGAACTGCAGGTCGTCGGGAAGACCACCGACGTTGTGGTGCGACTTGATGTTGGCGGTGCCGGTGCCGCCACCCGACTCGACCACGTCGGGGTAGAGCGTCCCCTGCACCAGGAACTCGATGTGCCGCTCGGCGTCGAGCTCGCGGGCCGCGGCCTCGAAGGTGCGGATGAACTCGCGCCCGATGATCTTGCGTTTCTGCTCGGGGTCGGTGACGCCGGCCAGGTGACCGAGGAAGACGTCGGCCGCGTCGACCACCTTGAGGCGGATGCCGGTGGCGGCCACGTAGTCCTTCTCGACCTGCTCGGCCTCGCCCGCCCGCAGCAGGCCGTGGTCGACGAAGACACAGGTCAGCTGGTCGCCGATGGCCTTGTGCACGAGCGCGGCGGCGACCGCCGAGTCGACCCCGCCGGACAGCCCGCAGATCACCTGCTTGTCGCCGACCTGCGCGCGGATCGCGGCGACCTGGTCGTCGATGATGTTGCCGGGAGTCCAGGTCGGCTCGAGGCCGGCGATGTCGTAGAGGAACCGCTCCAGCATCCGCTGGCCCTGCTCGGTGTGCGCCACCTCGGGGTGGAACTGCACGCCGGCCCGCTTGGCGGTCAGATCTTCGAACGCGGCGACCGGGGCGCCCGGGGTCGACGCGGTCACCGCGAAGCCCTGCGGGGCCACCGCGACGCTGTCGCCGTGGCTCATCCACACCGGCAGGTCGGCCGGGAGCTCCCGCAGCAGCGTGCCGCCCTGGGCGGACAGCAGGGTGCGGCCGTACTCCCGGGAGCCGGTGTGCGCGACCGTGCCGCCCAGCGCCTGGGCCATCGCCTGGAAGCCGTAGCAGATGCCGAAGACCGGCACCTCGTTGTCGAACAGCGCCGGGTCGAGCGACGGCGCACCGGGCTCGTAGACGCTTGACGGGCCGCCGGACAGGATGATCGCGGCCGGGTTCTTGGCGAGCATCTCGGCGACCGGCATCGAGTGCGGGACGATCTCCGAGTAGACGCGTGCCTCGCGGACGCGGCGGGCGATCAGCTGGGCGTACTGGGCGCCGAAGTCGACGACGAGAACGGGACGCGGGGTACTCACCCGGCGAGTTTACCGGCGCCCCCGGAGCGGGTTCGTCAGCGGGGAGCGGTGACGACGCGCGCATTGCCCTTCCGGTCAGTGGCCCGGATCGCGACCGTACCCGCACCCGTGGGCACCAGGAACTGCCGCAGGTAGCCGGCGAAACTGGTCGTCACCTTGCCGTTGATCAGCAGTTCCAGGCGAGCCACGCCGGAGGCGTCGGTGGCCCGGGCGGTCACGTACCTGCCGCTGCGGTAGACCGTCACGGCCGGCGGCGTGAGGTCGACACCCAGGGCGGTCAGCGCGCCGGCCGCGTCCACCTGGCCCTTGTTCGCGCCACGGGTCAGCGCTGCCCGGACGAGCGACGCCGGCGGCGCCGACGGGAGCGATGCCAGGAGACCGGCGACCCCGGCCACGAACGGCGTCGCCGACGACGTGCCGCAGTACTGCCCGATCGAGCCGTCGCGCTGCTGCGCCGGGTTGCAACCGGGAGCGGTGAGGTCGACCCAGCTCGGGCCGTAGTTGGACCAGGAGTAGCGCACGCCGGCGGCGTCCACCCCACCCACCGCGAGCACCGCCGGGATCGCCGCCGGGAAGTGCGGCAGCGTCGTGCCCTTGTTGCCGGCCGCCGCGATCACCAGGGCACCCTTGCCGGTCGCGTAGTCGACGGCGTCGCGCAGCATCTGGCTGTCGTCGTTGCCACCGAACGACGCGCTGATGATGGTGGCACCCCGGTCGGCGGCGTAGCGGATACCGGCGGCGAAGTCGTCGTAGCCGCCGGCGCCCTTCGCGTCGAGGACCTTGACCGGCAGGATCCGGCAGGACCAGCAGATGCCGGCGACACCGAGCCGGTTGTTGCCGGCGGCGGCGGCCACCCCGGCGGCCATCGTGCCGTGGCCGTTGTCGTCGGACGCGTCGTCGTCGTTGTTGACGAAGTCGCGGCCCGGCAGCAGTCGGTCGCCGAAGTCGGGCAGCCGGGTGACGCCGGTGTCGACGATCGCGATGGTGACCCGCGAGTTGCCCCGCACGGCCGACCACGCCTCGTTGACCCGGGTGCGCACGATGCCCCACTGCCCGGCGTACCCGGAGTCGGAGGGCCGGATGATCGCGTCGGCGTGCCCGGGCGAGACGGTGGGGACAACGGGGGCGACGGCCGTCAGCACTGCCGCAAGAAGTCCGCGTACCAGCAAGTTCGCCCCCGAGACGTGAAAGAGCCGGCCACCGTGGCCGGCTCCCTCACGTTCGGGCGGATGTCTGACCTTCCCGGTTCATCCGGGGTGCGGTCAGGTTGTGACTAGCGCTTGTACGTCAGCGTCGACGTGATCCGGGAGTTCCCGGCCAGGTCGTACGCCCGAACCTGCACCTTGATGCTGTTCTTCGGGTACTTCGAGGCGACGAAGGTGAACGGCGACTTCGTCGTGCTGTGCGTCTGGATCACCTTGCCGTTGATCAACAGCTGGTAGCTCTTGATGCCGTACTTGTCGGAACCGGTGTAGTACACCTTCACGGTGCCCTTGACCTTCGACTTGTTCTTCGGCGCCTTGGTGATCTTCACGGCCGGTGCGGTGTTGTCCGCGATGAACGCCCGGGTGTAGAGCTTGACGTTCCCGGCCTTGTCGTACGCCCGGTACTGGACGTTGGCGACACCGGTCCAACTGCCCGGGTTCCACTTCACCGCGAACGGAGCCTTGTACGACCCACCGCGGTAGACACCGTTGACGTACACGGTGACGTTGCGGATGCCGGACCAGGCGTCACCCAGCTTGTACGGCGTGAACGTGATCGGCCCGCGCACCTTCCAGTTCTGCCCCGGGGTGAGCCCGGAGATGGTCGGCGCGGCGGTGTCGTTGCCGAACGTGAAGGCGCGGGTGGCGCTGACCTTGCCCCAGGTCACCCAGGAACCGATCGGCACCGCGGTGGCCTGGATCGAGGTCATCAGCGACCAGCCGGTGTAGTTCGGCTTGTACGACTTGAGCAGGCCCGCGATGCCGGAGACGATCGGGGCCGAGAACGACGTGCCGGCCTCGCCGGTGTTGTAGTTCCCGTCCGTGTCCATGCCGGTGACGATGCCGGGCGCGGCCACGTCGACCCACTGGTTGCCGCTGTTGAAGTTCGAGAACTTCGCCTTGTCGGTGGTGCCTTCGGTGCAGGTCGGGTCGTTGGCGAAGTTGGGGCAGCGGTTGGTGGCGCCGACCGCGAGCACGTCGGGGTACGCGGCCGGGTAGTTGACCACCGACTTGTCGTCGTTGCCGGCCGCGGCCACGACCAGCACGCTGGCCGCGTTGGCGTAGGCGACCGCGTCGGCCAGCACCTGGCTGTACCCGGTGCCGCCGAGCGACAGGTTGATGATCTTCGCGCCCTGGCCGACCGCCCAGGTGATGCCCTTGGCGATGGTGCTGTCGTAGCCGCTACCGGTGCGGTCGAGCACCTTCACCGGAAGGATCGCGCAGCCCCAGCAGACGCCGGCCATGCCCTGGTTGTTGTTGCCCCGGGCCGCGATCAGCGACGCGACCGTGGTGCCGTGACCGAAGTCGTCGGCCGCCTCGGTGTCGTTGTTCACGAAGTCGTAGCCGCCCAGCACGGCTCCGGTCAGGTCACCCGTCATCGTCACGCCGGTGTCGATCACGGCGATCTTGACGACCGAGCCGGTGGTCGTGTCCCAGGCGGCCGGTACGTCGACCTCCTTCAGCTCGGGCTGGAAATTCGCGGTGTAGACCGGGTCGTTCGGCGTCACCTCGGCGACCTTGCGGACGCGGTCGGTCTCGACGTAGGCGACGGTGGGGTCGCTGCGCAGCGCCGAGATGAGCGCGGCACTCCGCGCGGCCGGCACCTGCAGGGTGGAAGCGTTGAGGTCGCTGAGCGCCGAGGACCGTGCACCGGCCGCGGCGAACTTCTGGACGACACTCGCCGGGTTGGCCCCGGACTTGTATCCGACGATCAGGTGAACCGGCGCGGCCGAGGCGGTGGTGGTCTCGGCGGCCTGGGCCCAGGTGGCGGCGCTCGTCAATGAGACGACGACCGCAGTGGAGATCAAACCGACGGCAATCCGTCGCTTGGTGAGCTGCATAAAAGCTCGTGCCTCCCCCGTAGATATGGCGGAGCCAGGGTAAAGGCCCATCGGCGAGAAGCAATGGACTGTTTCACACTGCGGGATCTTGGGCCATTGAGCTGCTCGTTGCCGTCCTCTACTGTTCCGCTGTGCGGAACAGGAAGCTGATGTGGTGGGTCGTCGGCGCGATCGTCGTCGTGTTGCTGGCCGGCGGCGGGATCGCGCTTGCCGTCGCCCGCGGCGACGGCAAGCCCCGGGCCGCCACCCCGTCCAGCGTGCCACCGACGTCCGCGGAGCCGGCGCCCACCACCCCGCCGCCCTCGCCCGGCGCCGACATCACCGGCCCGCTCGATCTCGTGCTGCTCGGCGTCGACACCCGGGTCACCATCCCGGACTGGGAACCGCACTCCGACGCGATCATGCTGCTGCACGTCGACAAGGGACTGAAGTCGGCGTACCTCTACTCGCTGCCGCGCGACCTGCGGGTGAAGATGCCGGCGTTCGCGAAGGCCGGGTTCGGCGGCGGCACCTACAAGCTGACCGAGGCGATGAGCCGGGGGTCGCGGGTGCCGGGGTCGAAGAAGGCCAACGTCAAGCAGGGCTACGAACTGCTGACCAAGACGCTGTCCGCCTATACCGGGATCAAGCAGTTCCAGGCCGGAGCGATCCTCAACTTCGGCGGCCTCGACAAGCTGGTCGACCAACTCGGCGGGATCGACCTGGCCGTCGATCAGAAGGTGTCGTCCCATCACCGCAAACCGGACGGGTCCCTGCGGCCGCTGGTCGGCGGGGAGTACCAGGGACCGGCCGCGGTCTACCTGCCGGGAAAGCGGCACCTGGTCGGCTGGCAGGCGATCGACTACGCGCGCCAGCGGTACGGCCTGCCGGACGGCGACTACGACCGGCAGCGGCACCAGCGGCAGATGGTCCGGGCGATCCTGACCAAGGCGCTCGACCAGGGGCTGGCCGCCGACTCGGCCAAGCTGGAGGGTGTCATCACGGCGCTCGGCGAGACGCTGGTCTACGTGGGCGGGCGCACGCCGCTGGAGTACGCGTACGCGCTGCGCGACCTGGAACCGTCGAAGATCACGCTGGTCGGGCTGCCGGGCAACGGGGTGGGCGGCGGCAGCGGCTACCTCGGTGAGGCACTGACCGCCGAGGGCCGGGGCTTCCTGACCGCGCTCACCAAGGGGCAGGCCCCCGGGTACCTGGCCAAGCACCCGAAACTGGTCAATAAGTAGGCTTGGTGGTGCCGTAGAGCCAGGCCTGGAAGAACGCGTCCAGATCCTTGCCGGAGAGCTTCTCGGCCAGCGCGATCAGGTCGGCGGTGTTCGCGTTGCCGTCCCGGTGCTCACTCGTCCAGGTGGTCAGCAGCCGGTCGAAGGCCGCGTCGCCGATGGTCTTGCGCAGGGCGTAGACGGTCATGCCACCGCGGTCGTAGACCGCGCTGCCGAAGAGATGGGCCACGCCGGGATTGCCCGGCGCCTGCTTCCAATCAAAGGAGTCGTACGTACGGTCGAAGCTCTCCCGCACCGCGATGTCCTCGTCGTGCTCCTGCCAGAGCCACTCGGCGTACGTCGCGAAGCCCTCGTTGAGCCAGATGTCCTGCCACTTCTCCAGCGCCACGCTGTCGCCGAACCACTGGTGGGCCAGCTCGTGCGCCACCACGGTGTCGTTCTCGCCGCCGGAGAAGAACGCGCGGCCGTAGGCCGGCCGGGACTGGGTCTCCAGTGCGTACCGGATTCGGGCGTCCTCGACGACGATCCCGCCGTAGGCGTCGAACGGGTACGGCCCGAACTTGGTGGCCAGGAAATCGGCGATCTCCCCGGTGCGGGCGAGCGACTTCGCCTCGGCACTGTCCACCGCGAGCGACTCGGGCACGGCCGTGACCATCGGCTTGCCGGCGTGCGTGCCGGTGGTCACCCGGTACTGCCCGATGATCACCGTGGACAGATAGCTGGCCAGCGGGGAGCTCTCGGTCCACCGCCAGGTCGTCCAGCCGTCCGCGGTGGTCCGGTCGCCGGGCACGCCGATGCTGAGCGCCTCGACCCCGTCCGGCACGGTCATCGCCAGCTTGAAGGTGGCCTTGTCGGAGGGGTGATCGTCGACCGGGAACCAGGTGCTGGCCGATTCGGGCTGGCCGAGCGCGACCGCACCGGTGTCGTTGCGTAACCAACCGCCGTCACCGAGCGTTTTATTGGCCAGTTGACCGGGAGTCCCGGCGTAGGTCACGACCACGGTGAACGACCTGCCGCTGTCGATTCCGGCGGGCGGTGTCACCACCAGTTCGTTGCCGTCCTTGGTGGCGGTAGCCGGCTGGCCGTCGACGGTCACCCGGCTCGCGGTCAGATGCGCGAGGTCGAGGTCGAAGCGGGACAAATTCTGCGTTGCGGTGGCAACAATGGTCGCGCTGCCCGACAAATACCCCTTTTTCGGGTCGTAGCGCAGGTTCAGGTCGTAGCCGGCGACGTCATAGCCACCGTTTCCGTAGGTCGGAAAGTAGGAGTCACCGGCTCCCGAAGCACCCGGGGCGTAGGAGACCGCACCGGCCGAGGCGCGAACGGCCGGCGCGCCCGATGAGGTGCACGCGCCGGCCAGGAACGCCAATGCCAGGAAGGTCGCTCGACGCCTCACTTGTCGAGAACCAGAGCCACCTTCTGGAACTCCTTGACGTCGCGGTAGCCGCACTTGGCCATCGCGCGCCGCAGTCCGCCGAAGAGATTCAGCTGGCCGTCGGCCCGATCGGCCGGCCCGAACAGCAACTCCTCGAGGGTGCCGTCCGGCTCGCCCGCGATGCAGAACCCGCCACGCGGCAGCGACGGGTGACTGGCCGACGAGTGCCACCAGGCACCGCCGGCCGGGGCGCCCTCGGCCAGCGACAGCGGCTCGCCGAGCATGACCGCGTCGGCACCGCAGCCGATCGCCTTCGCGATGTCACCGCTGGTCGAGATGCCGCCGTCGGCGATCAGGTGGACGTAGCGCCCGCCGGTCTCGTCGAGGTAGTCCCGCCGGGCGGCGGCCGCGTCGGCGATCGCGGTCGCCATCGGCACCCGGATGCCGAGCACCGTGTCGGTGGTGGACCACTCGTCGGCGCCGACTCCCACGATCACGCCGGCGGCGCCCGTACGCATGAGGTGCAGTGCGGTCTTGTAATCCGTGCAGCCGCCCACGATCACCGGCAGATCGAGGTCGGCGATGAACTCCTTGAGGTTGAGCGGCTCGTCCGTCGTGGACACGTGCTCGGCGCTGACCAGGGTGCCCTGGATGACGAGCAGGTCGACGCCCGCGTCGAGCACCACCGGGGCGAGCGCGAGGGTGTGCTGCGGCGACACCCGGACGGCGACGGTGACGCCGCCGTCCCGGATCGTCTTGACCCGCTCGGCGATCAGCTCCGGCTTGATCGGCTCGGAGTAGACCTCCTGCAGCCGCTTGGTCGCGTCGGCGTCCTCGTCGAGCGACGCCAGCTCCTCGAGGATCTTGCTGGGGTCCTCGTAGCGCGTCCACAGTCCCTCGGCGTTGAGCACGCCCAGGCCGCCGAGGCGACCCAGGGCGACCGCCGACTCCGGGCTCATCGTGGAGTCGGACGGGTGCGCGACGCACGGGATCTTGAACGGGTAGGCGTCGACGCGCCACTCGGTGGACACGTCGTCCACGTCGCGGGTCCGCCGGCTCGGGACGATGGCGATGTCGTCCAGGTGGTAACCGCGCTGCGCGGTCTTTCCGAGGCCGATCTCCACGACGTCACGCATGTCTGTTCCTTTACCGGGAGTGGTAGTTCGGAGCCTCGACAGTCATCTGGATGTCGTGCGGGTGCGACTCCTTGAGGCCCGCTGCGGTAATCCTGATGAGCTGCCCACGCTCCTGCAAGTCCGGGATGGTCTCGGCGCCCGCGTAACCCATCGCGAGCCGGACGCCACCGACGAGCTGAGCAACCACTCGCGACAGCGGGCCACGGTAGGGCACCTGACCCTCGACGCCCTCGGGCACCAGCTTCTCCTCCGGCACATCATGCTGGAAGTAGCGGTCCTTCGAGTAGGACTTCGCCTGACCACGCGACTGCATGGCACCCAGCGAACCCATCCCCCGGTACGACTTGTACTGCTTACCGTTCACGAAGATCAGGTCGCCGGGGCTCTCCTCGGAGCCGGCCAGCAGGCCACCCAGCATCACCGTCTCGGCGCCGGCCACGATCGCCTTGGCGATGTCGCCGGAGTATTGGATGCCACCGTCGGCGATCACCGGGACGCCGGCCGCCCGGCACGCGCGGGACGCCTCCATCACCGCGGTGATCTGCGGGACGCCGACGCCCGCCACGATCCGGGTGGTGCAGATGGCACCCGGGCCCACGCCGACCTTCACCGCGTCGGCGCCCGCCTCGACCATGGCCTTGGCGCCCGCGAAGGTCGCCACGTTGCCGCCGACGATGTCGGTGCTGGTGTCCCGCTTGAGGCGGGCGATCATGTCGAGCACCTGGCGCTGGTGGCCGTGCGAGGTGTCCACGATGATCACGTCGACGCCGGCGTCGATCAGACCGCGGGCCCGCTTGTACGACTCGTCGCCGACGCCGATCGCGGCCGCGACCCGGAGCCGGCCCTGCGGGTCCTTCGTCGCGTTCGGGAACTGCTCGGACTTCGTGAAGTCCTTCACCGTGATCAGGCCGCGGAGCCGGCCGTTGTCGTCGACCAGCGGCAGTTTCTCCACCTTGTGACGCTGCAGCAGGACGAGCGCCTCGTCCTTGCTCGCCCCGACCGGCGCGGTGATCAGCGGCGCCTTGGTCATCACGTCGCGCACCTTGGCGCTGTGATCGGAGACGAACCGCATGTCGCGGTTGGTCACGATGCCGACCAGCACACCCTCGGCGTCGACCACCGGCAGGCCGGAGATCCGGAACCGGCCGCACAGAGCGTCGACATCACGCAGAGTGTCGTCCGGGCTGCAGGTGACCGGATTGGTGATCATGCCGGACTCGGAGCGCTTCACGAGGTCGACCTGGGCGGCCTGGTCCTCGGGCGAGAGGTTGCGGTGCAGCACGCCGATGCCGCCCTCGCGGGCCATGGCGATCGCCATCCGGCCCTCGGTCACGGTGTCCATGGCGGCGGAGAGCACCGGGATGGTCAGATTGATGTTGCGAGTCAGCCGTGTGTTCGTGTTGACCCGGCTCGGCACAATGTCCGATTCGCCGGGCTGAAGAAGCACGTCGTCGAAGGTCAGACCGAGCGGAACCGTACGGGCCGAGTCGCTTTCCACGGAGCATCCCTAACTGCCGGAAGACGGATGGTTCATCGTACCCATCCGCCGAGGGCACTCTCGTGCGACGGACAGGACGTGCGGGCCAGCACACATCCGTCCGGGGTGAGTACGGTAAGGGGGTGCAGGATGAGCCCATTGACCCGTTCAACGGTGACCCGAGCGACCCGGCCGCCGGCCTCGAAGACCTCGGTGACGACGCGGAGGACGAGCCGCTGACCGAGGCCGAACGGCAGGACGTGCTCGAGGACCTCAGTGACCTGGAGATCTATCAGGCGCTGCTGAGTCCGACCGGCATCCGTGGGCTGGTCATCGAGTGCGAGGACTGCCACGAGCCACACTACTTCGACTGGGACCTGCTCCGGGGAAACCTGCGGCATCTGCTGTCGAGCGGGCGCCCGCGGGTGCACGAGCCGGCCTACGACCCGGATCCAGATCACTACGTGACGTGGGAGTACGCGCGTGGTTACGCCGACGGCGTACACGACACGCTGACCGAGGGGACCGACGACGAATGAAAAGTCGCCGGCCCCGTCAGCAGTAACTAAGCGACCAGACCCGCCCGGAAGCCCGCGGCCACCGCGTGCGCGCGGTCGCGCGCGCCCAGCTTGCGGAAGAGCCGGCGAGCGTGGGTCTTCACGGTGTCCTCCGAGACGAAGAGCTCGCGGCCGATCTCCGCGTTGCTCTTGCCGTCGGCCATCCCGCGCAGCACCTGCAGCTCACGTTCGGTGAGCGTGAGCCGCCGCCCGGCCGGAGCCGGGTCGGCCACCCCGACCTGGGTCTCGTTGCCCGGCCAGGCCACCATCGGCCGGCCGGTCGCCGGGTCGATCGGAGCGTCGCCACGCTGGGCGGGCACCATCGGCGAGTTCGGCAGCATGGCCGGCACGCCACCGGAGTTCGGCGAACCCATCGGCATGCCGTTCTGGTAGGCGGCCCGGGCCGCCGGTGAGTTGTTGTTGCGTGCGCCGCCGGCGACCCCCGCCGGCTGCGCGTTCGTTCCGTTGATCGGCATGCCCTGCGGCCGCACCGGGAGCAGCAGCAGGAGAAGGGCCTTGGCGACGACGCTGACCAGGTCGTGTTCGACGCCACGGATGACGCCGCGGGCGCCGGCCGCGACGGCCGCGGCGGCTACCCGCGGATCTTCGGCGCCGAAGAGCACCAATTGCGCCTGGGGGGCACGGGCAAGCACACGCCGGGTGAAACCGACGCTGTCGGGACGGGTCACGGCGGTGTCGGCGAGGACCACTTCGGCCGGCCGTTCAGCCAGCCGGATCATGGCCTCAGTCTCGCTGACCGCGGTCCGGACGACGCCGGTCATGCCCAGCCGGGCCGCGGTGGACGCGACGGTCTGGGCCGCCAGCGGGGTACGGACGCACACGAGGACGGTACGCACAGTGATCCTCCTTCTCTCTCAGAGGAGATCACGCGAGGGCCGCAGCATTACGCGCTTTAGATGGAAAAAATGGGAAAGATCGGTAGAACTTGCTTTGTCGATGTCATGCGGCTGAAGAACACATCGAAAACTCGTGTGTGAGCCGGGGATCACCGGGGTATGAGCGGCCCAGGCCTGAGCATGAAGGCCCCTCATCACGACACTCCGCGGTGCCGCGCGGGAGGAGGGTGTTTGATGTCGAACGTTCGCAGACTGCCCGGGCCCATCGCTGATCTGTGGGACTGGCAACGACTCGGGTTGTGTCGTGGCCGGGACAGTGCGCAGTTCTTTCACCCCGACGGCGAGCGCGGGTCGTCCCGCAATCGCCGTGAGGCCAAGGCCAAGGCCATGTGCGGCGCGTGCCCGGTGCGGGCCGAGTGCGCCGCCCACGCACTTGCGGTTAAGGAGCCGTACGGGGTCTGGGGAGGCTTCAGCGAAGCGGAGCGGCTGCGGCTGCTCGCGGTTGGCTGGGAGGACCTCGCCGACCGTCATCACGGACGCGTCGACCTTGCTCGGCTCGAGGCTCGCCTGGGCCGGCCCCACAAGTCGGCCGTACCGGCACAACGGCAGGCGCCCGCGGCCTGAGGCCGCCAGGAACCAACCATCACCCCGACCACCCGGTCCCCGTACGGGGGCCGGGCTTCGTTGTTCGACGGTTCTTCAACAACCGCATCGGTGGACATGCAAACCACCGTATGAGCGACTTGCGCACCGGAGTCGGACCGTTAGTGCGTCCTTCAAGCAATGGCACTAGCCGACGTTGACCTGCACGGAATGCCATCCGGTGGCCCCGTCCGGGGCGGGTGGTGCCGGGGTCGACGTCTGCGTCTGCCCACTCGTGTCCGTTGCGCGCACCCGCAAAATGTGCTGTCCCTCGGACGCCTGCCACGGGTAGCTCCACTGCCGCCAGGTGTCGGCCGACGCCGTCTCGTGCAGGTCGGTCACCGCCCACGGACCGTCGTCGATCTGCACCTCGACCTTGCTGATCCCCCGGTGCTGCGCCCACGCCACCCCGGCGATCGTCACCGTGCCGGGCGAGCGGGCCGCGCCGTCACGCGGCGTGTCGATCCGGGACTCGGTCTTGATCGGTGCCTGCTGCGACCAGCCCCGCGGCACCCAGTAGGCGTCGAAGTCCTCGAACCGCGCGAGCTCGATCTCGGTGATCCACTTGCACGCACTCACGTAGCCGTACAGGCCGGGCACCACCATCCGGACCGGGAAGCCGTGATCGACCGGCAGCGGTACCCCGTTCATCCCGACCGCGAGCAGGGCGTCCCGCCCGTCGCGCAGCGTCGCCGTCGGTGACCCGCAGGTCCAGCCGTCCACCGACCGCTGCACCACCTGATCGGCGCCGGGCAGCGGGTCCGCCTCGTCGAGCAGTTCCTTGATCGGCGTGCCGAGCCACAGCGCGTTACCGATCAGATCTCCGCCGACCTCGTTCGAGACGCAGGCCAGCGTGACGTACCGCTCGATCATCGGCCGCTCGAGCAACTCGGCCCAGGTGATCGTGATCGGGTTCCGCACCATCCCGTGGATCTTCAACTGCCACGTCGACGGATCCACCTGCGGCGGGTACAGCGCCGTGTCGATCCGATAGAAGTCCTTGTTGGACGACACGAACGGGGTCGCGCCGGGCGCCTGCACGCCGCTCGGCAGCGGCGGCGCCGTCTGCCGCGCCACCGGCAGCACAACCTCCTTGCGCGCCTGCGTGACGGCCCGCCGCGAGGTCAGCAGCCGCCCGCCGACCCCGGAAACCAGGGCCAGGCCACCCGCGATCCCCAGCGCTTTGAGAAATCGCCGCCGGCTTTCATACGAGTACGCCGAGCCGGAAGTCCCGGCCTTCTCGGTGGGAGCATCGTCGGGCACCGGGCCGTCCGCCCGCGGCGGCCCGACCCCGGTGGTCACCCCCGGTGCCAGATCAAGCAGATAGCGCAATACGAAGATCGCGAGTCCCGCCCCCACGAGCGTCGGCAGGGCGGCCAGGACACCCGCGTCGTGCCGGGTCACCGCGGCGGCGACCCCGACGATCGCGAACAGTCCGATCCCGGCCAGCGCCACCCGCCACGACCGCACGGCGACGGCTCCCACCCCGTACGCATAAATCGCGAGGAGAATCGCCGTGCCGGTGATCAACGCGGCTTTGTCGTGCACCCCGAACACCGAGACGCCGAAGTCCTTGACGGCCGGCGGCACGTTGTCGACCACCACGCCACCGACCGCGAGCAGCGGCGCCGACAACGGCCCGGTCAGCGCGGCCACCACCTCGGCCACGCCCACCGCCACGGCCGCGGCCGCCACACCGGCCATCCCGGCCCGAACCGAAAGCTTCACCGGACCATTCTCCTCCGCCGGACCGCGGCGAAATCTTACGACTCGGTGATCATCGAAGCCGGACGACGCTCGGATGCGCATTCCAGCATGTATTTGCATACGCGCAAATAGATGCCGGTTGAGGGATGGTGCCGGAAACAAAATCCCGGCAGACTCCTGCAAGATCGGTCATCGACGATGTCTCCCGTCGCCGGCGGCCGCGTATTGGGGAGGGCGTGCAGTGCTCCGGGCGCGCACCGTGTCCACGGTGGCCGGTCGGGCATTCGCGCGCGGCGCTAGGAAGGCGGCCCGAATGGGCGATAAAAGACTTAGCAAACGTTTCACGGTAATGGCCGGAATTGGAATTCTGACCGCCGCGATGGGTGTGGTGTCGGCGTCGTCCGCCGCGTCCGCCGCCCCGAGCCTGCGGCAGAACTTCCAGCCCGTCCCGGCCGGTTCGAAGATCACCGGGGTGCCCGCGGGTCTGCGCAAGACGCCGGTGACCGTGATGGTGCAGCTCAGCGACGCACCGGTGGCGGCGGCCGACGCCGCGGCCGCCACGCCGCTGTCCGCCACGCAGAAGCGGCAGCGACGCGACAGGATCCGGCAGGACCAGGCTCCGGTCGAGAAGAAGGCCCGCCAGCTCGGCGGCACCGTGCTGGGCAGCTACCAGCACGCCTACAACGGCATCAAGGTGCGGGTCAACGCGGGCGAGCTGGACACGCTGGCCGCGACGCCCGGCGTGGTCGCCGTGCACGCGGTGCAGACGGTGAAGCCGGACAACACCAAGGGCGTGCCGATGATCGGCGCACCCACGGTCTGGAACACGCCGGACAAGTACCGCGGTGAAGGCGTCAAGGTCGCCGTCATCGACACCGGCATCGACTACACGCACGCCGACTTCGGCGGTCCCGGCACGACGGCCGCCTACGAATCGGCGCACGCCCAGGAGACCGCGGCGGCCGACCCGGCCCTGTTCGGGCCGAAGGCCCCGAAGGTCAAGGGCGGCATCGACCTGGTCGGCGACAGCTACAACGCCGACCCGGCCAGCGCCAGTTACCAGCCGGTGCCGCACCCCGACTCGAACCCGCTCGACTGCAACGGCCACGGCTCGCACGTCGGCGGCACGATCGGCGGCTTCGGCGTCCTGGCCAACGGCAAGACCTACCGGGGTCCGTACGACAAGAACACGGTCAGCGCCAACTCCTGGGCGGTCGGCCCCGGCGTCGCCCCCAAGGCCGACCTGTACGCGATCCGCGTCTTCGGCTGTGACGGCTCCACCGACATGACGGTGGACGCGATCGACTGGGCTGTCGCCAACGACATCGACGTCATCAACATGTCGCTCGGGTCGCCGTTCGGCACCGCCGACGCCCCCGAGTCGGTCGCCGCCGACAACGCGGCCAAGGACGGCGTCATCGTCGTCGCCTCGGCCGGCAACTCCGGCGCCGCTCCGTACATCGTGGGCAGCCCGTCCGTCGCGACCAGCACGATCAGCGTCGCCGCCAACGACCCGACCCCGTCCTTCCCGGGCGCGCACCTGTCGATCGGGCTCGACGCGATCAACGCCAACGGCGCCACCTTCGCCGACGGCACCTCGCTGCCGATCAAGGTGGTCGGCAACGGCGTGGGCGGCATCTCGCTCGGCTGCTCCGTCGCCGACTTCACCGCGGCCGGGGTCCAGGGCAAGCTCGCCGTGGTGGCCCGCGGCACCTGCGGCCGGGTCGCCAAGGCGATCTACGGCCAGGCGGCCGGCGCCGCGGCGGTGCTCATGGTCAACAACGCCGACACCTACCCGCCGTACGAGGGTGCGATCACCAGCAACCCGGACACCGGCGAACCGGCCAACGTCACCATCCCGTTCCTCGGCGTGCCGTCCTCGTCCGCCGCGGCCCTCGTCGCCGCGGACGGCCAGACCACCACGCTGACCAACAACCAGCTGGAGAACCCCACCTACACGGCGACGGCGAGCTTCTCGTCCGGCGGCCCGCGCACCGGGGACAGCTGGCTCAAGCCGGACGTCACCGCGCCCGGCGTGAGCATCTCGTCGGTCGGCGTGGGCACCGGCACCGGTGCGGTGGTGGAGTCCGGCACGTCGATGGCCGCTCCGCACACCGCCGGTGAGGCCGCCCTGGTCAAGCAGGCGCACCCGGACTGGCGCAAGGTCGCCTACTGGAAGGCGGCGATCGTCAACACCGCCAACCCGGGCGGGGTCGCCGGTTACAGCACCCGGCTCGACGGTGCCGGCCTGATCCAGGCGCCCGGCGCGGTCGACACCCAGGTCGTGGCGCTCGGCGACACCAACACCGCGACGCTCAACTACGGCTTCGCCGAGCTGGACCGCAACTACGCCAAGACGAAGGTCGTCAAGCTGAAGAACCTGGGCCGGTCGGCCCAGACCTACACGGTCTCGACCACCCTGCCCTCCGGCAGCGCGCACCAGGTGAGGCTGTCGAAGAAGCGGGTGACCGTGCCGGGCCGCAGCGAGACCACGGTGGGCGTCACCGTGCAGGTGCCGGCCGCGACCGCGGGCGACTCCGCCCAGTTCCAGGACGTCGCCGGCCTGGTGACCTTCACGCCGGTGGGCAAGGGCGTCGCCCTGCGCGTTCCGTATTACCTGGTGCCGCAGTCGGTGTCGCAGATCGACACCAAGGTCGACACCGGCAAGCTGCGCCGCTCGGGCTCGGCCACCGCGACGGTGACCAACCGGCACGGCGTGGTGTCCGGCCTCGCCGACTTCTACGCCTGGGGCCTGTCCGACGGCCGGGACGCCGAGACCGGCGCCGCCGACCTGCGGGCCGTCGGTGCGCAGAGCCTGCCGGCCGACGGTGCGCTCGCGTTCGCGATCAGCACCCACAACCGCCTGTCCAACGCCGCCCGCAACGAGTTCGACATCTACGTCGACGTCAACGGCGACGGCACCGACGACTACGACGTGGTCGCCGTGGACTACGGCCTGCTGACCACCGGTGACCTCACCGGCCAGCTGGCCACGGCGGTGTTCGACCTGCGCACCGGGGACGGCACGCTGGAGTTCTTCGCCGACGCGCCGTACGACAGCAGCACCCTGGTGCTGCCGGTGCTGGTCTCCCAGCTCTGCGCCGAGGGGTCACCGTGCCTGTCCGCGGACAGCCCGCGGCTGACCTACCACGCGGAGAGCATCGGCACCATCGACGGCAACGACGACGAGATCGCCGGCAAGGCAACCTTCAACGCGTTCACCCCGGCGCTCACCACCGGCGTCACCGCCACGGTGGCCCCGAACAAGACCGTCACCCAGACGGTCCAGCTGGACAAGGCCGAGTTCGCCAAGAGCCCGGCCCGTGGCTTCATGATCGTGAGCCACGACAACCGCAGCCGCAACGAGGCGCAGCTGATCCCGGTCAGCACGCACTGATCCACCACTGATCGCGACGGCCCCCTCCGAAGCGGAGGGGGCCGTTGCACCATCTGTGCCGACTGTGCCGATCAGGTAAGCAGGAGGGGGTCGTCGAGGAGGTGTTCGAAGGCCAGCTCGGCGGCGCCGATCAGGGCCGCGTCGTAACCCAGCTCCGGGGTGCGCAGGCGGATGTGTTCGCGGCAGGCCGGCAGGGCGATGGCGTTCAGGCGGCTGCGGATCTGGGCCGCCGCCACCAGGTAGACGTCGCGCAGGGTGCCGCCGAAGATGACGGCCTCCGGGTTGAAGATGTTGACCAGGTTGCCGACGCCGAAGCCGATCCACTCGCCGACCTGACGCACCGCGAACTGGGCCTGGCTGTCGCCGCGCATGGCCGCGTCGACCACACCCAGCACCGCCTCGCGGCCCGTGTCGTCGCCCCGGCCGGCGTGCTTCAGCAGGGCGTACTCGCCGATCTCAGTCTCCCAGCAACCGCGTGAGCCGCAACTGCACTCCCGGCCGTACGGGTTGACGACCATGTGGCCGACCTCCCCGCCGTACCCGCCGTGGCCGGAGACCCGGCGGCCGTCGGCGATGATGCCGGCACCGACGCCGGCGTCGCCGTACAGGTAGATGACGTTGTCGCAGCCGGCCGCGGCCCCGCGGGCGTGCTCGACCAGCGCGGACACGTCGGCGTGATTGCCCACGGTCAGCTGGCCGTCGCCGAGTTCGGCGCGCAGCGCCGCACCCACCGGCTCCTCCACCCAGCCGATCGTCGGCGCCAGCCGGACCATGCCGTCGTCGCGACGCACCATGCCGGCCACCGCGACGCCGGTGCCGATGTAGCGGGCGCCGTCCGGCACCTCGCGGCGCATCTCGTGGACGAACTCGGTGAGCGGCTGGACCGCGTCGAGCACCTGCATGCCCCGCGGCCGGTCGGTCTCCCGGCGGTCCAGGATGCGGCCGCCGAGGCCGACCCGGGCCGCACGCAGCCGGTCCACCTCGATGCTCAGCGCGTACGCGTAGACCATGGACGACTCGGGCCGGACGACCAGCGAAGGTCGCCCGGCCCGGCCGGTCTCACGTGGTGCCGCCTCGCTGACCAGCCCTGCGGTGGTCAGCTCGGCGGTCAGGGCCCCGATGGTGCTTCGATTGAGGCCGAGCCGGCTCGTGAGTTCCGCCCGGGAGGTCGCGCCGTGTACATGCACGTACCGCAGCAGGGTCCCGAGGTTGTGCCGGCGAACCTCCTCCTGGCTGGGGCCGGCCCGCATCAGCGCGCCGCCCCCGTTCCCAGGATCCTTCTCATCGGTTTCCGGTTGATGCCGCCCTGCGCCGGGCCAAGGCGTCGACGCTCGCCGCGATCAGCAGGATCAGACCGGTGACGATGTACTTGGTGCCCGCCGTGTAGCCCATCAGGCCCATGCCGTTGTCGATGACCGTGATCACCGCACCACCGACGACGGCGTTGATGGCCTTGCCCTTGCCGCCGAAGAGGCTGGTACCGCCGATGACAGCCGCGCCGACCGAGTACAGCAGGATGTTGCTACCACCGGTGTTCGGGTCGACCGAGTTGGCCCGGCTGACGGCGAGGATGCCGCCGATCGAGGCCATGAACGAGCCGATCACGAAGACCGAGATGCGGATCCGGTCGACCGGGATACCGGCGCGACGGGCCGCCTCGGTGTTGCCACCGACCGCGTACAGGTGCCGGCCGTAGGTGGTCTTGCCGAGCACGAAGGTCCAGACGATCAGGAAGAACGCGATGATCGGGGCGACGATCGGCACGCCCTTCACCGAGTTGATCACCGGGTTGATGCTGCGTTCCTGGGTCAGGATCGCGGTCGCCACCAGGATGATGATCGCGAGGGCGCCGATCCGCATGAGCACGATGCCCATCGGGTCGGTGACCAGGCCGCGGGCGGCGCGGGTGCGCACGGTGTTCAGCTGCACCAGGGCGAAGGCGACCACCGCGATGATCGCGAAGGCCCAGCTCAGGGCGACCGACAGGTTGCTGTTGGCCAGCTTGAGCACGAAGCTGTCGGTGATCGAGATGTTCTTGCCGCCGCCGAGCAGCTTCAGCAGGATGCCCTGGAACGCGAGGAACGCCGCCAAAGTTACGACGAACGATGGAATGCCGAACTTCGCCACCAGGAAACCGAGCACGAAGCCGATCACGATGCCGGTGAGCATGGCCGCGGGCAGGGCGGTGTACCAGTCCCAGCCGTGGTTCGTCAGCAGGATCGCCATGATCGCGCCACACACACCGGAGGCGAAACCGGCGGACAGGTCGATCTCGCCCAGCAGCAGGACGAAGACCAGGCCCATCGCGATGAAGATGTACTGCGCGCCCTGCGAGAACAGGTTCGCGAAGTTGAGCGCGCCGAAGAACGTGTCCCGGGCGACGCCGAAGATCAGGCACAGCACGATCAGGCCCAGGACGGCGGGCAGCGACCCGAGGTCACCGCCGCGGACCCGGCCCCAGTAATCGTTGATGTGGCTGGCGACGGTCGGCTTGACGACCTTGACGCCGCCGGCGGTGGTGGTCGTGGTGGTCACTTGTCGCCTCCGGGCGTGATGTCGACGATTTCCCCGCCGAAGTCGGAGGGCTTCTCGGGCGGCAGGCCGATGTTGCCGCTACGGCCGGCGGTGATCAGCTCCACGATCTGGGAGTGGGTCACGTCGGTGGTCTTGACCTGGGCGGCCATCCGGCCGAGGTAGAGCGCGGCGATCCGGTCCGACACCGCGAAGACGTCGTTCATGTTGTGCGAGATCAGCACCACGCCGAGGCCCTGGTCGGCGAGGCGGCGCACCAGCTCCAGCACCTGGGCGGTCTGCGCGACACCGAGGGCGGCGGTCGGCTCGTCGAGGATCACCACGCGCGAGTTCCACAGCACCGCCTTGGCGATCGCCACGGTCTGCCGCTGGCCACCGGAGAGGCTGGCGACGAGCTGCCGGAGCGACTTCACGGTGCGTACCGAGAGGCTCGCGAGCGTGTCGCCGGCCATCTGCTCCATGGTCGGCTCGTCGAGCACGATGCCGCGCTTCTTCTCCCGGCCGAGGAACATGTTCTGGACGATGTCCAGGTTGTCGCAGAGTGCGAGGTCCTGGTAGACGACCTCGATGCCCAGCGCGGAAGCGTCACGCGGGCTGTGGATCGCCACCTGGTTGCCATCGAACGTGACCGTGCCCGAGTCGATGGTGTAGATGCCACTGATGCACTTGACCAGCGTCGACTTGCCGGCGCCGTTGTCGCCGACGAGGGCGGTGACTTCGCCGGGGTAGACGCTCAAGCTGACGTCATGCAGGACCTGAACGGGACCGAAACTCTTATCTATCCCGCTGATTTCCAGGAGGGGTGTGGCGGCCACGGTGGTTCTCCTTCGCTTGGTGACCGAGGTTCGTCGTCGTGGCTCCGCCACTGGCGATCGGGTGGGGGGGTGACCCAACTCCGGCGCCGCCCACGCCCCGGGGGGAGTGAGCGGCGCCGTAGTCAGCCGTTCGGGACTAGCCCGTCAACAACGCTGGGTCAGCTGATGCCTGCGGCCGTGCAAGCCTTGGCGAAGTCAGCGGTGCAGATCGCGTCCTTGGTCACGAAGCCGTCGGCGATGACGTCCTTGACGTTCTCCTTCGTGATCGCCTGCGGGACCAGCAGAACGGACGGGACCTCCTTCTTCGACTCCGGGTCGGTGGTGGTGCCGGTCGCCGTGGTCGGCTTCTTGCCACTCGCGATCGCGATCGCCAGCTCGGAGGCGGCGTCCGCCTCCTTCTTGATCGCCTTGTAGACCGTCATGCACTGGTCGCCGGCGAGAATGTTCTGCAGACCCTGAACGGTCGCGTCCTGGCCGGTGACCGGGACCTGGCCGTTGAGCTTGTTCTTCTTCAGGATCGAGATGGCCGCGTTACCGAGGCCGTCGTTCGCCGCGAGAACACCCTTGATGTTCTTGTTCGAGGTCAGCATCTGCTCGAAGATGGTGCCGGCCTGCGCGTTGTCCCAGTCCGGGACGTCCTGGTTCGGGCCCTTGACGAAGGTGCCGTCGGCGTACTTCGGGTCCAGAACCGAGTTGTAACCCTGGGCGAACAGGGTCGCGTTGTTGTCGGTCGGGGAGCCGTTGAGCTCGGCGACGACCGGCTTGACGGCCTTGTTCGCGGTGAGGCAGTCGACCAGACCCTGGCCCTGCAGCTCGCCGACCTTCACGTTGTCGAACGACACGTAGTAGTCGGCACCACCGTTGAGGGTGAGGCGGTCGTAGTCGATCGTCGCGATACCGGCGGCCTTGGCCTTGTCCAGCACGGCCTTACCGGTGCCGGAGTCCAGGTTGACGATCATGAGGACCTTGACGCCGCTCGAGATCATGCCGTCGGCGATGGTCTGGAACTGGGTCTTGTCACCCTGGGCGTTCTGGATGTCGACCTGAATACCGGCCGCGTCGAACGCCGCCTTCAGGAACTTGGGGTCGTCGGTGCCCCAGCGCTGCGAGCTCTTGGTGTCGGGAAGGATGACGCCAACCTTGCCCTTGGCCGAGCTGTCGCTGCCGGTGCTGCCGGAGTCGCTGCTGCTGTCGTCACCACAGGCAGCAATGCTGCCGGTGGCCAGGAGGCCGACGGCGGCGAGGGCGAACAGTCCCTTACGCATTCCTTGTGTCCTTTCGGGTAAACCGGGCGTTCGATAGGATTCGATGTTCTGCGCTGTCGGGAGTGTCGCTCCCCGAGACGCCAAGTGATCAGGAGCTAGTTTGTTGTGCCCGGCAACGTATTCCCGTTGCGGCCTGTCGCACAAGCGGTGCGCCCTGGGGATCTCGTAACCCGGCATAACAATCCGGCAACACGGCGGTGATACAGGGATTTCGGCCCTTCCGGCAGCCGCAGGCCGGTCTGGGCCGGTAGCTTCAGGTGGATCACACAGTTACGCTAAGTCGCCGCCCTGCCCGATCTCTCCCGTTCTCGGGAGAAAGATCCGGCAGGCCCGTAACGTTGTCGTAACGGCGGGGGCCCGGCTAGAAATATCGGGCTTTATGTCCGAATAGCAGCGGTAACCGCATCGGTCAGCCGAATCAGCTCGGCCGGCGCGAGCGCCACCTGTAATCCTCGGCGGCCGGCCGAGATGAACATCCGGTCAAGCGCGAGCGCCGACGAGTCCACCACGGTGGGCAGTCTCTTTCGTTGTCCGAGCGGACTTATCCCGCCTCGGACGTAACCGCTGCTGCGCTCGGCCGCGGCCCGATCGGCCATCGCGGCCCGTTTCCCGCCGGCCGCGGCGGCGAGGGCCTTGAGATCGACCTCGCCGGTCACCGGCACGACCGCGACCACCAGCCCACCGTCGACCTCGGCGATCAGCGTCTTGAAGACCCGGGCGGCGTCGATCCCCAGCGCCTGCGCCACCAGCGCCCCGTAATTCGGCGCGTCCGGCGACACGTCGTAGGGGTGCAGCGTGTGCTCGACCTGCTGGTCGGCGAGCACTGCGGTGGCCGGGGTGCGGGCCGCGGGCTTCTTGGCCATGATCGAAAGGTACTCCCGGGAAGGGCCTACCGGCCTGTGTGATTTTTTGCCCTTTTATACGTACGAATTTGCCTCAAGCCGCACCTAGACCGGGCGGCACAGCAGAACCGTCGGCGCACCGGCGACCCGGGTGAGGATAAGCGAGGCGGAACCGGTTCCGGACAGCCGGAGGTCCTTCCGTAACTGATCGGGCTCCAGGGCGGATCCGCGCTTGCGGATCTCCAGGCGGCCGATACCCCGCTCGCGGAGCAGCGCACGCAGCCGTTTCAGGGAGAACGAGAGGACATCGGTGATCTCGAGCCGGCGACCGTAGGGGGTATCGGCGGCGGAGTCGGCGTAGACGTAGGCGATGTCCGGGTCACCCAGGCGGCCGTCGATCGTGGCGGCGAACTCGGCCACCAGGTGCGAGCGGACCACGGCCGGATCCGGGTCGTAGACGAACCGGCCGACCGGTCCGACCGGGGCCCGCTGGACCCCGGTCCCGGTCAGCTCGCCGCCGGGCAGGAGCGTGGCCCGGCGGGGTGCCGACGCCAGCGGGCCGCACCAGAAGGCGGCCTCGACCAGATCGCCGCCGACACTGACCCACTCGCCCTCGGCGCCCGGCGGGAGCAGGGCGTGATCGATACCGGGGGCCAGCTTGAGAACCGTGGGCGGGACCCGGGTGGCCAGCGCGGCCACGAAATCCCACGGCGGGGAGTACGACTTCGGATCGAACACCCGGCCCCGGCCGGCCTTCCGGCGGGCCGGGTCGGCGAAGACGGCGTCGAAGTCCTCCACCCGTACGGTCGTGGCGTCCGCGCACTCCACCCTGATCCGGTCGGTCAGGTCGAGCGCCGCCACGTTGGCCGCGACCATCGCCGCCGTGGTCGGGTCGGCTTCCACCGCGTACACAAAGATGCCGGCGCGGGCCGCCGCCAGCGCGTCGGAGCCCAGCCCGCAGCCCAGATCGGCCAGGGTCTTGACCCCGGCGGCCGCGAGGCGCGCCGCCCGCCGGTCCGCGACGACCGCTCGCGTCGCCTGTTCCAGGCCGGCCCGGGTGAAGAACATGCGCTCGGCGGCCGCGCCGAACTTCCCGGCCGCCCGGCGGCGCAGATCGACCTGGGTGAGTGCGGCAGCCGCGAGGTCCGCGGCAATGCCGCGGGCCCGCATCGCGGAGGCCGCGGCCAGCGGTTCTCCTTGATCCACTGCCGCGGCCACGGCCAGCGCATTCACCCCTTCGGGGGTACGGAGTCGGTCCAGCTGCTCGGGAGTCACGCAGGCATTCTCCCCGGCATGACGAGACTGGCACTCTGGTTGACGGAGTGCTAGTTCCGGCATAACCTCGCGGTTAGCACTCTCAACATGAGGGTGCCAATCGCGCGCCCGTCGGGCGAGCGGTTAGGCACCAGGCGGACCGGCACCCGCGACGACGGCCCCGCCCGGTGGCATGAGGCATCCAGCGTCAAAATTACCCAGGAGGGTATGCCCGTGACTACCGCGACCAAGGTTGCGATCAAGCCGCTCGAGGACCGCATCGTGGTCCAGGCGAACGAGGCTGAGACAACCACTGCGTCGGGCATCGTGATCCCCGACACCGCCAAGGAGAAGCCGCAGGAGGGCACCGTCCTCGCTGTCGGCCCCGGCCGCATCGACGACAAGGGCAACCGCGTCCCGATCGACGTCCAGGTCGGCGACACGGTTCTCTACTCGAAGTACGGCGGCACCGAGGTCAAGTACGCCGGCGAGGAGTACCTGGTGCTCTCCGCCCGCGACGTCCTCGCGGTCATCGAGAAGTGACCTACTGACAGTGCGCACCGCCCTGGCCCGGATGTATGGGGTCAGGGCGGTGGTGCTTGAAAGGACTGAAGATGGCGAAGATTCTCAGCTTCTCTGACGACGCCCGGCACCTGCTGGAGCACGGCGTCAACACGCTCGCCGACACGGTCAAGGTCACTCTGGGCCCGCGCGGCCGCAACGTCGTCCTGGACAAGAAGTTCGGCGCGCCCACGATCACCAACGACGGCGTCACCATCGCCAAGGAGATCGAGCTCTCCGACCCGTACCAAAACCTCGGCGCCCAGCTGGTCAAGGAGGTGGCGACGAAGACCAACGACGTCGCCGGCGACGGGACCACCACGGCGACCGTGCTCGCGCAGGCGCTGGTCCGCGAGGGCCTGCGCAACGTGACCGCCGGCGCCAACCCGCTCGGTCTCAAGCGCGGCATGGACAAGGCCGCCGATTTCGTCTCCAAGGCTCTGCTGGCCAAGGCCGTCGAGGTCGACGACCACAAGGCGATCGCGAACGTCGCCACCATCTCGGCCCAGGACGCCACCATCGGCGAACTGATCGCCGAGGCGATGGACCGGGTCGGCCGCGACGGTGTCATCACCGTCGAGGAGGGCTCGGCCATGCTGACCGAGCTCGAGGTCACCGAGGGTCTGCAGTTCGACAAGGGCTTCATCTCGCCGAACTTCGTGACCGACGCCGAGTCGCAGGAGGCCGTCCTCGAAGACGCGTACCTCCTGATCACCACGCAGAAGATCGCCAGCATCGAGGAACTCCTCCCGCTGCTGGAGAAGGTCCTGCAGACCAGCAAGCCGCTGCTGATCATCGCGGAGGACGTCGAGGGCCAGGCCCTGTCCACCCTCGTGGTCAACGCGATCCGCAAGACCGTCAAGGTCGCCGCGGTGAAGGCTCCCGGCTTCGGCGACCGGCGCAAGGCGATGCTGCAGGACCTGGCGATCGCCACCGGCGGCGAGCTGATCGCGCCCGAGCTCGGCTACAAGCTCGACCAGGTCACCCTCGACATGCTGGGCACCGCCCGGCGCGTCGTGGTCGACAAGGAGAACACCACGATCGTCGACGGCGGCGGCAAGTCCGCCGAGGTCGCCGACCGGGTCGCGCAGATCCGCAAGGAGATCGAGGCGTCCGACTCCGACTGGGACCGGGAAAAGCTTTCGGAGCGGCTGGCCAAGCTCTCCGGCGGCATCGCGGTCATCAAGGTCGGTGCCGTCACCGAGGTCGAGATGAAAGAGCGCAAGCACCGCATCGAGGACGCCATCGCGGCGACCAAGGCGGCCGTCGAGGAAGGCACCGTCCCCGGCGGCGGCGTCGCCCTCGCCCAGGTGGCCAAGGACCTCGAAGGCGGCCTCGGCCTCACCGGCGAGGAAGCGATCGGCGTCTCGATCGTCCGCAAGGCACTCCTCGAGCCGCTGCGCTGGATCGCGCAGAACGCCGGCCACGACGGTTACGTCGTGGTGGGCAAGGTCGCCGAGCTGGGTTGGGGCCACGGCCTCAACGCCGCCACGGACGAGTACGTCGACCTGGCCGCGGCCGGCATCATCGACCCGGTCAAGGTGACCCGCAACGCGGTCTCCAACGCCGTGTCGATCGCCGGTCTGCTGCTGACCACGGAAAGCCTCGTGGTCGACAAGCCGGCCGAGCCGCAGCCCGTCGCCGCGGGCGGCGGCCACGGGCACAGCCACGGTGGCCACGGCCACCAGCACGGCCCCGGCTTCTGATCTGGTTTCACGGGGAAGGCGCGCCTTCGGGCGCGCCTTTCTGCTTTCTAGCCGGCGGCCTCACCCGGCCGGGAGCAGCTTGGCCAGACGCGCCTTCTTGCCGTTCTCCCGCACGATCCAGGCGACGTCGCCATCGGCACGGCCGGACAGCTCGCGGAAGCGAGGCAGGCCCACCGCCGGATCGGCGGCGACCGCCACACTCCAGCAATAGCCCAGCGCCTTTCGCAGCGCGCGCACGTCGTCGGCCCGCCGCCGCTCCGCCGGCGCACCCGCCAGCCAGTCGGTCGCGGCGGCGCAGGCATCGAGGGCGGCGACCACCGTCTCGGGTGCGTCCAGCAGCCTCGGCTCGCAGATCGCAGCGACGGCCGCCCGCACACCAGCGGGTCATCACCCTCGGCCCAGGCCGCGACCAGGACGCGCAAACGGGCTCGGTCGGCGTCGCCGAGCCGCTGCAGGGCCATCGCGACCGCCTCGCGAATCCGCCAGCGCGGATCGCGGGCACGCTCACGAAGCCGTGCCTCGATCCGGCCGTCCGGCTTCTCCGCCAGCACCCGCCCAAGCCCGATGACACCGCAGAACACGAGGTATTCCTCGCCCCCGGCGATCAGCCCGGCAAAGATCGCCGCGTCGCCGGCATCAGCGACCGCCTGCGCCAACTCGATGTTGGCCCGCGGCCCCGGCAGCCCCGAATTCTCCACGAGGTACGCCGGCCACCGACCCGCCTCGAGCCCGGCCAGTTCATCGCGGTACTGCTCACGCCGCCCCACCGGCGCAGTCTAGGCCCGGCCGCCCCTCCCCCGGACGGGTCAATCGGCCCGATCAGCCCCGGCGATCGCGGGCTCGGCGTTGCCGCCGGCCGTGATCCGCTGGGCGTCGCCGCCGGCCGGGGTGCGCTCGGCGTCGCCGCCGGCCGTGGTGCGCTCGCCGTCGCCGCCGGCCGGGATGCGCTCGGCCGGGGTGCGCTCGCCGTGCCAGGAGCGCCACAGCGCGGCATAGGAGCCGTTCGCGGCGACCAGGTCGTCGTGCGAGCCCAGTTCGGTGATGCGGCCGTCCTCGACGACGGCGACGCGGTCGGCGTCGTGGGCCGAGAACAACCGATGGGCGATCGCCACCACGGTGCGGCCGTGCAGCACCGCCGCGAGCGACCGCTCCAGGTCGCGGGCCGCCCGCGGGTCGAGCAGCGAGGTCGCCTCGTCGAGCACCAGCGTGTGCGGGTCGGCCAGCACGAGGCGGGCCAGCGCGATCTGCTGCGCCTGCGCCGACGAGAGCGAATGCCCGCCGGCACCGACCTCGGTGTCCAACCCCGCCGGCAGGGTGAGCGCCCAGTCGAGGGCGTTCACGGCGGCCAGCGCCGTCCGCACCTCGTGCTCGCCGGCACCGGGCCGCACCATCGCGACGTTGTCCCGGACCGTGCCGATGAACACGTGGTGTTCCTGGCTGACCAGGGCCACCTCGGCGCGCAGCCGGTCGAGCGGCAGGTCGTCGAGCGACACCCCGCCGACCGTGATCGTCCCGGCGGTCGGCTGGTGCACGCCGGCCAGCAGCCGGCCGAGCGTCGATTTCCCGGCCCCGGACGGCCCGACGATGGCGAGCCGCTCCCCCGGCGTCAGGGTGAGGTCGATGCCGTGCAGGACCTCACGCCCCGCGACGTACGCGAAACGCAGTCCGCGCACCTCGATCCCGGTGCCGGCCGGAACCGGCACCGCCCCGGCCCGCGGCTCCGCCTCGCCCTCGGCGACCCCGAGCAGCCGGGCCAGCGAGGCCGCGCCGACCTGCAACTCGTCGAGCCAGCTCAGCAGCCGGTCGACCGGGTCGACCAGCATCTGGGCGTAAACCACCGCGGCGGTGAGCTGCCCCAGGGTGACCGTGCCGCGCAGGTAGAGCGCGCCGCCCACCAGCAGCGTCGCCACCACCGGCAGCACCCAGCTGAGCTCGACGATCGGGAACCAGACCGTGCGCAGGAACAGGGTGGCTCGCTCGGCCAGATAGCTGCGGTGCAGGTCGGTGTCGGTGCGTTCGGTGCGTTGCCGCTGGCGGCGGAGCGCGTCGACGGTGCGGGCGCCCTCGACCGTCTCGGCCAGTCCGTCGGTGACGGTCGAGTAGGTGGCGTTCTGTTTCAGGTACGCCTCGGGGGCGCGTTTCAGATACCACCGGGTGCCGGGCACCAGGATCGGCACCGCGACCAACAGCGGCAGCGCCAGCACCGGGGTGACCGCGAACATGGCGGCCACCACCAGGATCCCGACGATCATCGCGATCATGGTCTCCGGCACCGCGAGCCGGACGCAGCGGGACAGCGCGTCGACGTCCCTCGTCGTCCGGGTGAGCAGGTCTCCGCTTCCGGCGCGCTCCACGGTGGACAGCGGCAGCGCCAGCACCCGTTCGACGAACTCCTCGCGCAGACCGGCCAGCACCCGCTCGCCCAGCCGCGCCGACGCGAGATAGGCGAAGCGGATCAGCACCGCCTGCAGCACCACGAAGCCGGCGATGAGCGCGGCCAGCCGATCAACCGTGCTGACACCCCGACCATGCTGAATGGACTCGACGAGCTCGCCGAGCAGTCGCGGCCCGACCAGCCCGGCGACGGCCGCGAGCGCGTGCAGCCCGACGGTGACGCCGAGCGCCCGCGGGTGGCGCCGGAAGAGATCGCGCGCGTAGCGCCGCACCTCGGCCGTGCTCGCGACCGGCAGCAACGCGCTCAAGACTGGTCCTCGCGCAGCACCGTGCGGGCATAGCGCGGCTCGGTGGCGAGCAGATCATGATGGCTGCCGTCGGCGACCACCCGGCCGGCCTCGACGTAGCAGACCCGGTCGGTGCGGTCGAGCACGAGCGGACTGGACGTGCAGATCACGGTGGTGCGCCCGGGTCTCGTGGTGGCCAGCCGGTCGGCGATGCGGGCCTCGGTGTGCGCGTCGACCGCGCTGGTCGGCTCGACCAGGATCAGCGCAGGCGGGTCGGCGACCAGCGCCCGCACCAGGCGCAACCGCTGTTGCTGGCCGCCGGAGAAGGTGCGCCCGCGCTCGGCCACCTCGCTGTCGAGCCCGTCGGGCAGGGCCTCGACGATGTCGGTCGCGGCCGCCGCGTGCAGCGCAGCCGGAAGCCGGCCGCTGCCGCCCGGGTCGAGGTCGGCGCGCAACGGCCCGGTGAACAGCCGGGCGTCGTTGTCCGCCACCAGGACCCGCCGGCGGACGGTAGCCAGCGCGAACTCGTCGAGCGGCACGCCCGCGGAGACACCACCCTCGGCGTAGCGGCCGAGGCGGTCGGCGATCCGGGCCGCGTCGGCGGGCTCGGCCGCCACGATCGCGGTGATCTCGCCGCACCGGACGACCACCCCCGACTGCGGGTCGGCCAGGTCACCGGCGAGTTGATCGGCCGGCCGGGGCGACGAGGGGTCGGGCAGGTCGGTGACCGCGTCCAGCAGCCCCACCACCCGCCGGCTCGCCACGTGCCCGCGGGTGAGCTTGTCGAGCGCCTCGGTCAGCTGCCGCAGCGGCGCGACGAGGAACGCAGCGTACGCATAGAAGGAGACCAGCTGACCGACC
This sequence comes from Paractinoplanes toevensis, assembly GCF_018332695.1. Classification (GTDB taxonomy): domain Bacteria; phylum Actinomycetota; class Actinomycetes; order Mycobacteriales; family Micromonosporaceae; genus Actinoplanes; species Actinoplanes toevensis. The sequence goes on along the minus strand of NZ_BOQN01000059.1, from coordinate 68,965 downwards.
GTGATGTGCCCGCCCAGCGCGAAGCGCGCACCCAGCCAGGTGACCAGCACCAGGAAGATCCCGGGCAGCAGCACCTGAGCCGCCTCGAGCAGCGACTCCACCCCGGCGGTGCGGACGCCCGCCGACCGCAGCGCCTGCGACTCGGCACGATAACGCTCGGCCGTCACCGCCTCACCGCCCACGCCGCGCAGCACCCGCAGACCGCCGACCAGGTCGGCGGCCCGGGCCGTGAGCCGGCCCTGCTGCTCACGGGTCAACTGCTGCCGGTGGTGCAACGGCTTGATCAGCAGGCCGACCACGGCCATCAGGACCGGCACGCCGACCAGCACGACCAGCCCGAGCGGCACCGAGGTGGTGAGCAGGATGACCGTGACGACGACCACCGCGATCAGCGAGCCGGTGCCCCGGGCGGTGATGTCGAGGGCCGCGCCGACCGCCCGGATGTCGGCCGTGCCGATCGCGACCACCTCGCCGGTGTCGATCCGCCGGGACAGCGCCGAACCGAGCCGGCCGGCCTGCCGCACGGTGACCTGAACGGTGACGAACATGGCGCCCAGGAAGTTGACCACCGCGAAACGGTGCCGGGCGACGCCGAAATAGGCCTGGCCGGCGCCCACCGCGAGCAGCACCATCGACCAGGTGAAAAGGCCGTCACCGTCGTGCCGGACGGCGGCGTCGATCGCCTTGCCGACGATGGCCGGCACCACGGCCTGGCAGAGCATCCAGAGGATCGCCAGCCCGATCGCCGGGAACACGGTGCTCCGGAACCGCCGGACCAGCCAGACCAGGTAGTGGGTGGCGGATCGGCCGTCGGGTGTGCCGGGTTCGGCGTCGGGTAGCTGTCTCATCGGGCCCGACGTTACGGGCCGGGTACGACAGTTCGCGACGCGATTTCTCAGCGATCGACCGGGCTGAAATCCCAGACGTGCGGGGCGCGAGCCACCAGCTTCGCGGGCGGTGCCGGCAGGTTCTCCGGGCTGTTCCGCCACTTGGTGATCACCACGATGCGGTGGTCGGTCGACGAGTAGACATCGCTCGACACGTGTTGCGGCAGCACCTCCAACCGAGGCACCGCCACATCACAGACCCAGGTCAGCAGCTCATCGAAGCCACTCGCGTGGGCCCGCACCTCCCACATCCGTGCGATCATGTCCACTGCCTACTCCGTCACGCTGACCGTGGTCAATGACATTGCGGAATCCGCTGGCAGATCGAGACGACTCGGCGCCACACCCGCCGCGACCAGCCGGGAGCCGAGCGCCGCGACCATCGCACCGTTGTCCGTGCACAGTGCGGGACGCGGAACGCGTACCCGAATGCCGTGTTTTTCCGCTCTTTGTTCGGCCAGCACCCGCAGCCGCGAGTTGGCGGCGACGCCGCCCCCGATCACCAAGGTCTCCACCCCGTTGGCCCGGCAGGCATCGATGGCCTTGGCGGTGAGCACGTCGCAGACCGCCTCCTGGAAACTCGCCGAGACGTCGGCCACCGGCACCGGTTCGCCGTCCCGCTCACGAGCCTCCACCCAGCGGGCGACCGCGGTCTTCAGACCGGAGAAGGAGAAGTCGAAGCGGTGTGCGGCCTGGTCCTTCGAAGCGGTCAGGCCACGCGGGAAGGCGATCGCGGCCGGGTCGCCCGCACGCGCCCGCCGGTCGATCACCGGCCCGCCCGGGAAACCCAGCCCGAGCAGCCGGGCCACCTTGTCGAAGGCCTCACCGGCGGCGTCGTCGATGGTGGCGCCGAGCGGGGTCACCCCGTTGGCCAGGTCGTCGACCAGCAGCAGCGACGAATGGCCGCCGGACACCAGCATCGCGATCGCCGGTTCGGGCAGCGGGCCGTGTTCCAGGGTGTCGACGGCCACGTGCGCGGCGAGGTGGTTGACGCCGTACAGCGGTTTCTCGGCGGCCAGCGCGTACCCCTTGGCCGCGGCCACCCCCACCAGCAACGCACCCGCCAGGCCCGGCCCGCTGGTCACCGCGATGGCGTCGATGTCGGCGAGCGTGACACCCGCGTCGTCGAACGCACGCTGCATGGTCGGCACGATCGCCTCGAGGTGAGCGCGACTGGCCACCTCGGGCACCACCCCGCCGAACCGCGCATGCTGCTCCACACTGGACGCCAGCGCGTCGGCGAGCAGCGTGTGCCCGCGGACGATGCCGACACCGGTCTCGTCGCAGGAGGTCTCGATCCCGAGGACCAGGGGTTCGTCAGGCATCGCGCATCATCACCAGGGCGTCCGTGTTGCTGGGTTGGTAGTAACCGCGCCGGATCCCGACCGGCTCGAAACCGTAGGTCGCGTACAGCTGCTGGGCCGGCGCGTTATCGACCGCGACCTCCAGCAACGTCTGTTTGATACCGCGCCGCTCGGCCTCGCCGAGCAGCTTCTCCAGCATTTCCCGGCCGATGCCGCGGCGCTGGGCGGTGCGGCGCACCGCGATGTTCTGCACCCAGGCCTCGCCGTCGCTCACGGCGAGACCGGCGTAGCCGAGCAGCACCCCGTCGTCGAGCGCGACGATGTAGGAGTTGCGCTCGCGCTGGGCCAGCTCGTTCCAGAACATCGCCGGCGACCACTTCTCCGCGCCGAACAGATCTTCCTCGATGCCTAGCACCTCGGCGATGTGCCACCAGCGAAATCGTTCGATGTGCATCAGGTCAGCACGGTCTTTCGGCCGGTCGGTTCGACCGCGTCGGGACGCCGCAGGTAGAGCGGCGTGAGCGGCTCGCTCGGCGCGGCCTCGCGAATCCGCTCGGCCGCGAGAGCGACGAGGGCCGCGCCCGGCGGGTACAACAAATGCTCTTCCACCGGTACGCCGAACAGGTCCCCGTATTTCAGGCCGCCCTCGCCCGCCACCCGGTCGAACTCGCCGGTCACCTCGGCTGGTTTCGCCACCTCGGGACCGTCCACCCGCACACCGTCCAGATAGGTCGCGTAGTAGACCTCGCGGCGGCGCGCGTCGGTGGCGACCAGCACCCGCCCCGGCCCGGCCGCCCGGCCCAGCCCGTCCAGCGAGCACACCCCGTAGGTCGGGATGCCGAGCGCGTGCGCCATGCTCGCGGCCGTCGCCAGGCCGACCCGCAGCCCGGTGAACGGGCCCGGCCCGAGGCCCGCGACGATCGCGCCCAGATCGGCCGGGCGCACCCCGGCCTCGGCCAGCGCCGCCGCGATCTCGGGCGCCAACTTCTCGCCGTGCGCCCGCGGGTCGACGGTGCGCCGCTCGGCGATGCCGGACAGGCCGTCGGCGGTGACCTCCACCAGCGCGGCCGTGGACGCGGGCGTCGCGGTGTCGAGAGCTAGAACGAGCACGTGCCGACCCTAACGCGGGTCCCAGTCGACCAGCGGGCGACCGCCGTCGGCCAGGGCCTTGTTGGCTGCGCTGAACGGGCGGGCGCCGCGGAAGCCCTCCCGGTTGAGCGGGCTCGGATGCCCGGCCTCCAGCACGACGTGCGCCGGGTTGGTGACCAGCACGGCCTTCTTCTTCGCGTAGCCACCCCAGAGCAGGAACACCACCCGCTCGTCGCGGGCGTTCAGCGCCCGGATGGTGGCGTCGGTGAACGCCTCCCAGCCCTTGCCGGCATGCGACGCGGCCGCGCCGGCCCGGACCGTGAGCACCGCGTTGAGCAGCAGCACCCCCTGCCTGGCCCAGCCCGTGAGATCACCCGAGGTGGGCGGTGCGACGTTGGCGTCCTCGGCCAGCTCCTTGAAGATGTTGCGCAGCGACGGCGGGATGCGCACCCCCTCGCGCACGCTGAAGCTGAGCCCGTGCGCCTGGCCCGGCCCGTGGTACGGGTCCTGACCGAGGATCAGCACCCGGGTCTGCTCCGGCGGGCACAGCCGGTACGCCGCGAACAGGTCCTCGATCGGCGGGTAGACGGTGTGCGACGCGTACTCGCTCGCCACGAACGCACCCAGCGCGGCGGTCGCATCGGCGTCGAGGAAGGGCTCCAGCTCGGCACGCCACTGGGCCGGTAGAAGCTCGGGCAGGTTCACTGATTCCCCAATTCGTGGAGGCGGGCGGCCCAGTCACCGCCGTGCGGCACCAGTTCCACCACCCGGATGTCGTCGTCCAGCCGGTCGATGCGGACCTGCAGGTATTCGTCGTTGAGCTGCTCGACCAGTCCGTCGCCCCACTCGACGACCGTGACCGCGTCGTCGGCCGAGGCGTCCAGATCGAGGTCGTCGATCTCGGCGCGGGGGTCCGGCTTGTCACCGAGACGATAGGCGTCGGCGTGCACGAGCGGTGTGCGCCCCCGGTGCACCCGGGCGATCACGAAGGTCGGCGAGGTGATCGCGCCCACCACCTCGAGGCCGGCGCCGATGCCCTGCACCAGCGCGGTCTTGCCGGCGCCGAGCGGCCCGGTGAGCAGCACCAGGTCACCCGCGCGCAGGATGCCGGCGAGCCGGCGGCCGAAGGCCTTGGTGTCCTCGACGGTGGTCAGCTTCACGAGATCTTCTCCACGAACGGCACCAGTGCGGCGTTGACCTCGTCGGCCCGCTCCAGCATCACCACGTGCCCGCTGTTGTCCACCTTCACCAGCTTGGCGTCGGGAAGGTACTCCACGATCTCCTCGGATTGCGCGACCGGGGTCAGGTAGTCCTTGTCGCCGACGATGACCAGCACCGGCACGCCTCGCAGCGCGGCCAGCGCCGGGAAGCGGTTGTGCTGGTAGAGCGTGTTCAGGTATTTGGTGAGCGTCTCGACCGAGGTCTTGGAGTTCATCCCCTCCACGAAGGAGACCAACGACGGGCTCGGCTTCGCGTCGCCGAAGCCGTACCGCCGGGTCAGCAGCCAGGCCAGATCGCTGGAGACCAGCCGGGCCCGGTCGATCGCCCCACCGCCGAGGCGCGCGGCCCTGCCCCAGATCGGAAAGAACGGCGCGCTGGCCCGGGCCACCAGCGACGGCACCGCCAGCTTGGCCCGGTCGATCACCCGGGCTGAGGTGGAGATCAGCGCCACGCCGGTGACCCGATCGCCGAACCACTGCGAATACTGCTCGGCGAACGCCATGATCGTCATGCCGCCCATCGAGTGCCCGACCAGGATGATGTGCCCGTCCGGCACGGTCGCGTCGAGCACCGCGGCCAGCGACTTGCCGAGGCCGGCGATGTCGTAGTTGCCGGATTCGAGCTTGCCGGACCGTCCGTGCCCGGGCTGGTCGTAGAAGACCAGCCGGTGGTCGCCGCGCTCGGTGAACAGCTTGCGCTGGAAGTAGAACGTGCCCATGTCCAGCGCGAAGCCGTGCACGAAGACGACGGTCGGCTTGCCGGTGTCCCGTTTCGCCTCGACGATCTCGACGTGCAGATCGGTGCCGTCGGCCGCGGTGACCGTGAGCTCAACGTCGAACGGCAGGTCGGCGAAGGTCTCCTCGGCGTACGGATCGCCGGGCGCATTGACCGATCGGCGCACCAGTGCCCGCTCGACCGCGAACGCGGTGGCCAGCCCGGCCGCGACCACACCGACCGCGGCCCCGGCGATGCCGACCTGCTTGGCTCGCCGCCGCGGCACCCGCGGGCTCACGCCGGCACCCCGGCCGTACCGTCGTAGACCCTCGGCACCCGGGCGCTCCCGAACCGGGTGACGATCTCGTAGTTGATCGTGCCGACCACCTCGGCCCAGTCGTCCGCGGTCGGCCCGCCGTCGTCCCCGGGCCCGAACAGCGTCGCCACGTCGCCCGCCGACACCTGGTCGTCGCCGACGTCGAGCACGATCTGGTCCATGCAGACCCGGCCCGCCACCGTGCGGCGCTTGCCCGCCAACTGCACCGGCCCGGCGTTCGACCCGGCCCGCGGCACCCCATCGGCGTAGCCGAGCGGCACCAGCGCGAGCGTCGTCTCCCGCTCGGTGAAATAGGTATGCCCGTAGGAGACGCCCTGCCCGGCCGGGACCCGTTTGGTCTGCGCCACCCGGGCCCGCGCGGTCATGGCCGGCCGCAGCCCGAACTTCTCCCCCTCGATCGGCGACAGCCCGTACACCGCGATGCCCGGGCGGACCAGGTCGTAGTGAGCGTCCGGCCTGGTCAGGGTGGCCGCCGAGTTGGCGATGTGCCGATAGCGCGGGGTGATACCGAACCGCTCGGCCACCGCCAGCCCGTCGGCGAACTCGGCCAGCTGCCGATCGGTCGTCTCGTGTCCGAGCACATCCGCGTACACGAAGTGGCTCCACACCCCGACCACCTCGATGTCGCCGTCGGCCTGCGCCTTCGCCGCGGCCTCCAGCACGGCCGGCCATTCGGCCGGGGTCGCTCCGGCGCGCGCCAGGCCGGTGTCCAACTTCAGGTGTACGCGCGCGGTGCGCTCCGCGCGGCGAGCCGCCGTCACCAGTTCCTCGACCAGTTGGAGGCTGCTCGCACTGAGGTCGATGCCGGCCTCGACACCCTCGTGCAGCGCCAGGCCCGGGGAATGCAGCCAGGCCAGCACCGGCACATCGAGACCGGCTCGGCGCAGGGCCAGCCCCTCGTCGAGGGTCGCCACGCCGAGCCAGGTCGCCCCGCCGGCCAGCGCCGCCCGGGCGGACGGCAGCATGCCGTGCCCATACCCGTCGCCCTTCACCACCGCCATCACCTCGGCGCTGGTGCCGGCGCGCATCAGCGCCACGTTGTCCCGGATGGCGTCCAGATCGATCCGAACTTCGGCCTGCCACATGATTCCCAGCCTACTTTTCGCTAAGACCAACTCTGTTACGGCTGCTCGCGGCCCTGCTCGCCGCGCTCAGCCTGCTCGCCGCGCCCAGCCCGCTCGCCGCGCCCAGCCCGCTCAGGTCGCTCCGCTCGTCGCGAGCAGGTCGGCGAGGACCGGGCGTAGCGCCGCCGCCATATCCGGCGCGGTCACCGGGCCGGCCGTGGCCGCCCGCCGACCGGCCAGGCCGTGCACATAGGCCGCCGCGACCGCCGCCCGCTCGGCCGGCAGCCCGCCGGCCAGCAGCGACCCGAGCAGCCCGGCGAGCACGTCACCGCTGCCCGCCGTGGCCAGCACGGAACTGCCGGTCGGATTGACCCACACCTCACCGCCCGGGGTCGCCACGATCGTTCGGTCACCCTTGAGCAGCACCACCGCGTTGATCCAGGCGGCCAGCTTGCAGGCGGCGCCGACCCGGTCGGCACCGGGCGCCTCACCGGCCAGCCGCTTGAACTCCCCGTCGTGCGGCGTGATCACCAGTGGCGCATCCCGCCGCAGGTCCTCGGCGTGTGAACCGTCGACCAGCAGGGTCAGCGCGTCGGCGTCGAGGACCACCGGCAAGGACGAGGCCAGCACGATGCGCAGGGTGCGGCGCGACTCGTCGTCGGTGCCCAGCCCGGACCCGCACAACCACGCCTGCACCCGGCCCGCATCACCCGGCCGGGGCACCGCCACCACCGACGGGTGTGCCCGGACCACCTCCTCGTGCGCGCTGCCGGCGTAGCGCACCATGCCGGTCGGCCCGGCCAGCGCGCCGCTCACCGACAGCAGCGCGGCCCCGGGGTATTTCGCCGAGCCGGTCGCGATGCCCACGACTCCGCGGGTGTACTTGTCGGAGGCCGGCCCGGTCCGCGGCCACCACTCGGCTATGTCGGCGGCGTCCGGCACCCGGACCGCCGGGTCGGCGCGCAGCACCGGACCGAGACCGATGTCGACCAGCTCCACCTGGCCGCACCGCACCGCCGCCGCACCGAGGACGTGGGCCGGTTTGAGGCAGCCGAAGGTGACCGTGACATCGGCCGTGACCGCCTCGCCCGGCACATCGCCGGTGTCCACCGCGACGCCGCTCGGCACGTCCACCGCGACCACCACCGGCCGCCCGCCGGCCCGGTCACGCAGGTCACCCAGCCGGGCGACCAGCTCGATGGCAGGCGAGCGCAGGCCGCCGCTCGCGCCGATGCCCACGATGCCGTCGAGCACCAGGTCGGCCCGGGACGGGAGCTCACGTACGGTGAAACCGCCGGCCGCCCGCAGCGCGCCGAGCGCCGCCAGATGGACCCGGTCGGGCCGCAGCAGCAGCGCGCGCACCTGGGCACCGCGCCGGGCCAGCGCCGCACCGGCATAGAGCGTGTCGCCACCGTTGTCACCGCTGCCCACCAGCAGCAGAACGCGCGCGCCGTAGACGCCGCCACCCTCCTCGAGCAGCAGCGCGCAGCGCCGGGCCAGACCGGTCGCGGCCCGCTGCATCAGCGTGCCCTCCGGCAGCGAGGCCATCAACGTCTTCTCGGCCGCGCGCACATCCGCGACCCGCCATGCCTGTCGCATCAGCCCTCCATTGCCCTCGGTGTGATGCCAAAGGTTTTAGGCCCCGGGTACGACAGTTTCGCGTCCCTGCTGCTCAGGACTCCGCGACCACCATCGCCGAGGCGATCCCGCCGTCGTGCGAGAGCGAGAGGTGCCACCGGGTGACTCCCCGCTCCGTCGCGGCGGCGGCGACCGTACCGGAAACGGTCAACCACGGGCGGCCGTCCGGATCGGAGACGATCTCGCAGTCGTGCCAGCGCATCCCGGCCGGGGCGCCGAGCGCTTTCGCCACCGCCTCCTTCGCCGCGAACCGCGCGGCGAGGGACTCGGCCGAGCGCGGATTGCCGGAGCCGGTCAGCCGCTCGCCCTCGGTGAAGAGCCGATCCGCGAGCAACGGAGTCCGGTCGAGGGCCCGGGCGAAGCGATCCACCAGGACAACATCGATACCGACAGCCACGATCACGGCCCAACCCTATCGGTAGCCGATGGTCGACGCTGCGGCGTAACGCACGCCCAGGCGGTGCGCAAGGGGCTGTGGACAACCCGGCCGCACCCGCCTCCACCGCCGTCCACAGCCGCACCCGGCGCCGATCCCCGGCGCCTAACGTCGGCGCATCCCCCGGGGCTGGTGCGCACGAGCCTCCCCGTTGCCGCATGGAGGTTGCCGATGAATCCCGATCTCGAGGTCGACACCGAAGAGCTGCGCCGCGCCGCCTCCGCCCTGGCCGGCACGGCGGCCGAGGTGACCGCCGGGATGTCGGAGATGCCCCCGTCCCAGCAGACCCCGCGCTGGCGGACGGCCGACGCCGCAGCCCTGGCCGCCGAGGCGGCCCGCCGGCAGCTCGCCCTGCTCGGCGCCGACATCGACGAGACCGCCCGGCGTATGACGACCGCCGCCGAGGCGTACGAATTGGCCGACGCCCGCGCCACCACCCGCCTCCGGTCGTTCCGATGACCGCCGTGGTCTATGCGCGGCTGCGGGTGACCGATCCGAGCCGGTGGCGAGCCATAGCCCTGTCCTGGCGGCGCTGGGCCGCCATGGCCGGCCGGCTGGCCGCCGACCTCACCGTCAAGATGTCCCGCACCGCTGCCGTGTGGTCCGGGACCGCGGCTTCGGCCGCGCTGGCCCGAGTGGCCGCGCTGCGCCGTCGCCTCGTGCTGTTCCGCGTGCTCTGCTGGCAGGCCGACCAGGCGGCGAGCGAGTTCGCGGCGGCCATGGAACGGGCCCGGGAGTTACTGGCCCGGGCCGGTCGCCACGGCGTGACCATCGACCACGAAGGCGTCGTCGATCCGCCCGGTGATCCCACCGCCGCGACCGAGGTGTCGGCCGCCATCGACGTGGCAGCGCGCGCCGACGACCGCGCGGCCGAGCGGCTGGACCGCCTGCGAGCCGCAGCCCAGCAGCCCGCCGCGCCACCACCGGCCCGGCCCTCCTGCGCGGCGTCGCCGGCCGAGGTGAGCCGGTGGTGGGCCGGTTTGACCGCGGCCGAACGGCAGTGGCTGCTGGCCACCGAGCCGTCCTGGCTCGGCCCGCTGGACGGCATCCCGGCCGCCGACCGAGACGCCGCCAACCGCCTGTTGCTGGAGGAACGGCGGACCGAGGTGGAGCGAGCGGCCGGCACGGCCACCGGCGCCGAGCGAGGCCGGCTGCGCGAGATCCGATATGGGCTCGACGCCCTCGCCGACCGGCTGGCCGACGGCGACGGCCCGCGGGCCTATCTGTTGCGGTTCGACGAGCGCGAGGAGGGCCGCGCCGTGGTGGCGCTCGGCGACCCCGACCGGGCCGACAGCGTGGTCACCCACGTGCCCGGGATGACCGCCGGCCTGGCGTCATTCGGCGGCGAACTGTCCCGGGCGGCCCGGGTGGCCGAGCGTGCCACCGAGCTGTCCCCCGCCACGCAGACCAGCGCGGTGCTGTGGCTCGACTACGACGCGCCCGATTTCGTCGACGAGGCCGCAAGCGCCCGCCGGGCGGAGGCCGGTGCTCCGGCGTTGCGCCGATTCCTGGAGGGCCTGCGGGCGACCGAGGACGGATCGCCGGCCCGGCAGACCCTGGTCGGGCACAGCTACGGCTCGGTGGTCGTGGGCAAGGCGGCCACGACGGCCGGCCTCGCCGCCGACGACGTGGTGTTCGTCGGCTCCCCCGGCGTGGGCGTCGATGCGGCCCGTGACCTGGCGGTCCCCGCCGGCCATGTCTGGTCGTCGACCGCACACAGCGACGTCATCCAGTACGCGGCGCCGGCCCCCGGCTCCCTGCTGCGAAGGCTCGAGCTGGCCGGCGCCGTCCCGATTGTCGGCCCGGCCTTGGCCTTCGGCCGCCCTCACCAGGACCTGTGGTTCGGCCACAACCCGAGCGACCCGTCGTTCGGCGCCCGCACGTTCGCGAGCAGCGCCGACGGCGGCCACCTGGGCTATTGGGACCACGGAAGCCCGTCCCTGGACGCGCTCGCGTCGATCACGCTGGGCACCGCCCGATGAGCCCACCGAGACCCGCCTTGGGCGTCGCCAAGCGAACCCCCACGAAACCGGCGCAGAAGGGCCGAGGACCACCCGGCAGGCGGGCCGGGCCCACCCGGGCCCGGATGGGCGGACACGCCCCGGGCCCGGTGAGCGGCACACGCCCGGCGCGGATGGGCGGGTGCGCCCGCGAGGGCGGGTGCGCCCGCGAGGGCGGGTGCGCCCGCGAGGGCGGGTGCGCCCGCGAGGGCGGGTGCGCCCGCGAGGGGCGGGACACGCCCGGGAGGGCGGGGCATGTGGACAGCCGGGGAGGCCGCCCGCCCGGGCGGTTGCGACGAGCTGTCGCGGGCTATTCGACGGTGACGGACTTCGCCAGGTTCCGGGGCTGGTCCACGTCGAGGCCTCGCGCCGCGGCGATCTCGCAAGCCAGGATCTGCAGCGGGACCGTGGTCATCAGCGGGGCCAGCAGGGTGGGCGTGCTCGGCACCGGGATCAGGTGGTCGGCGTAGGCGCGGACACCCTCGTCGCCCTCCTCGGCGATGACGATGGTGCGGGCGCCGCGGGCGCGCACCTCCTGGATGTTGGAGACCACCTTGTCGCGCATGACGCCGCGGCCGGCCGGGGACGGCACCACGCAGACCACCGGGGTGCCCTCGTCGATCAGGGAGATCGGGCCGTGCTTCAGCTCGCCGGCGGCGAAGCCCTCGGCGTGCATGTAGGCGAGCTCCTTGAGCTTGAGCGCGCCCTCGAGCGCCACCGGATAACCCACGTGCCGGCCGATGAACAGCACCGTCGACGCCGTCTTGAGGTCACGGGCCAGGGCGCGCACGTCCTCCATCTGGCCGAGCAGGGTGCGCAGGCTGTCCGGCGTGCTCTGGAGTTTCTCGACGACGGCTGCGACCTCGTCCGCATACATGACGCCGCGGATCTGGGCCAGGTGCAGGCCGATGAGGTAGCAGGCGACGAGCTGGGTGAGGAAGGCCTTGGTGGAGGCCACCGCGATCTCGGGGCCGCCGTGCGTGTAGAGCACGGCGTCGGACTCGCGCGGAATGGTCGAGCCGTTGGTGTTGCAGATGGCCAGCACACGCGCCTTCTGCTCCTTGGCGTGCCGCAGCGCCATCAGCGTGTCCATGGTCTCGCCGGACTGGCTGATCGTGATCACCAGGGTCGAGCGGTCCAGGATCGGGTCGCGGTAGCGGAACTCGCTGGCCAGTTCCACCTCGCAGGGGATGCGGGTCCAGTGCTCGATCGCGTACTTGGCGACCATGCCGGCGTGGTAGGAGGTGCCGCAGGCCACGATGAAGACCTTGTCGACGTCGCGCAGGTCCTGGTCGGTCAGGCGCACCTCGTCGAGGATGATCTCGCCGCGGTCGGAGAGGCGGCCCAGCAGGGTTTCGGCGATGGCGTCCGGCTGGTCGGCGATCTCCTTCAGCATGAAGTAGTCGTAACCGCCCTTCTCGGCGGCCTTCGCGTCCCAGTCGATGTGGAATTCCTTGCCCTCGGCGGGCTCGCCGTCGAAGCCGGTGATCTCGATGCCGGCCGGGGTGATCAGCACGACCTGGTCCTGGCCCAGCTCGATCGCTTCCCGGGTGTGCTCGATGAACGCCGAGACGTCGCTGGCCAGGAAGTTCTCCCCCACGCCGCGGCCGACCACGAGCGGCGAGTTGCGCCGGGCGGCGACCACCGCGTCGGGCACGTCGACGTCGACGGCCAGCAGCGTGAAAGCGCCCTCGAGCCGGCGGACCGTGCGGCGCATGGCGTCGGCCAGCAGTTGCGGGCCGGCGGCGGCACCGGCCTCGCGCAGCGTGCGCATCTCGGCGGCGAGCAGGTGGGCCGCGCACTCGGTGTCGGTGTCGCTGGCGAACTCGACGCCGGTCGCCTCCAGCTCGGCGCGCAGCCGGGAGAAGTTCTCGATGATGCCGTTGTGGATGACGGCGACCCGCCCGTCGGCGGAGAGGTGCGGGTGCGCGTTACGGTCGGTCGGGCCACCGTGGGTGGCCCACCGGGTGTGCCCGATGGCCGTGGTGCCGGAAGCGATGTTGTCGCCGTTCCGCTCGGCCAGGGCCTTTTCCAGGTTGGCCAGCTTGCCGGCCTTCTTCTCGGTCAGAACGGTGCCGTCGTCGACGATGGCGACGCCGGCGGAGTCGTAACCGCGGTATTCCAGTCGCCGAAGTCCGTCGAGAACGATGCTGAGCGCCGGACGACCGCCGACGTAACCCACGATGCCACACATGAGGGGCAGCGTAACCGACGACCGCTCATCCCGCATGCTCGGGAGACACCCTTTCGAGCATGCGATTTGCTCGAAAGGGTGTCCATGAATTGACCGATCGCCCGGTACCGGCGATGGCCCGGTGGCGCCGCTGGCGTACCGTCAGCTAGCGCGCCGAACCCGGGAGAGCAGCTTGACCGACCAGCCGAACAACCAGCAGCCGGGCAGCACCCCGGACCCCTCGGCCGCGCCGCCGCCCAGTCCGGACGGCACGAGTTCGCCGGTCTCCGGCCAGCCCTGGTCGACCCCGTCCGGCGACTCATGGTCCCCCGAGCCCTACCGGCCGCCGAGCGCCCCGCAGCCACCGTCGTACTCCCCGGGCTACGCCCCGATCCCGCCACCGCCCGGATACGAGCAGACGCCCGGATACCCGCCGACGTCGCAGTTCCCGCCGGTCAACTACGCACCGGCCGGCTACGCACCCGACTACGGCCACCCGGTGCCACCGGACGGCTACGGCGGCTATCCACCGCCGGGCTACCCGCCGACCGGCTACCCACCGCCCCAGCCGCCGCCCCGCCGCAGCAGCGCCCCGATCATCGCGGTGATCCTGGCGGTCGCGCTGCTGCTCTGCGGCGGCATCGCCACGGCCGGCCTGCTGATCGCGCGCGGCGTCAAGGACAAGGCCGCCGAGGCGGTCGGCGACCTGCCGACGGCGGTGCCCGAGCTGCCGGGCCTGCCCACCGACCTGCCGACCGACGGCCCGGACGGCACCGGCCGGCAGATCACCTTCACGTACGAGGTGACCGGCGACGGCCCGGCGTCGATCATCTACGTGGAGAAGATCGGCGAGGCGCCGAAGCGGCTGGAGAACGTGAAGCTGCCGTGGAAGTTCACCGGTAAGGCCGAGATCCCGGCCCTGCTGTCGATCGTCGTCGTCCGGATCGACACCAGCGAGGGCTCGGTGAGCTGCCGGGCGCTGGTCGACGGTGACGAGGTCAAGAAGAACGAGTCGGGCCAGTCGAACTTCGCGACCGCCAACTGCACCCAACTGGTCCTGGAGTGAGATGACGGCCGATCCGCTGGTCGAGCGCATGCGGGCGTTCGGCACCACGATCTTCACCGAGATGTCCGCCCTGGCCGTGCGCACCGGCTCGATCAACCTGGGGCAGGGCTTCCCGGACACCGACGGGCCGCCGGAGATGCTGGCGGCCGCCGCCGAGGCGCTGCGGAACGGGGCGAACCAGTACCCTCCGCTGCCCGGCATCCCCGTCTTACGGCAGCAGATCACCGCGCACGAGCAGCGTTTCTGGGGCCTGAGCCGGGACCCGGACACCGAGGTCGTGGTGACCGCGGGAGCCACCGAGGCGATCGCCGCCGCGATCCTGGGATTGTGCGAGAGCGGCGACGAGGTCGTCACGTTCGAGCCGTACTACGACTCGTACGCGGCAAGCATCACCCTGGCCGGCGCCGTGCGACGGCCCGTCACCCTTCGCCCGGGCCCGCAGGGCCGATATGTCTTCGACGAGGCCGAGCTGCGCGCGGCCTTCGGCCCGCGCACCCGCCTGGTGCTGCTCAATTCGCCGCACAACCCGACCGGCAAGGTCTTCACCCGCGCCGAGCTCACCCTGATCGCCGATCTCTGCCAGGAATTCGACGCGTACGCCGTGACCGACGAGGTCTACGAGCACCTGGTCTTCACCGACGCGACCGAGCCGCACACGCCGCTCGCCACGCTGCCCGGCATGCGCGAGCGCACACTGCGCATCTCCTCGGCCGGCAAGACGTTCTCCTGCACCGGGTGGAAGGTGGGCTGGGCGACCGGCCCGCGCGAGCTGGTCTCCACGGTGCAGCGGGTCAAGCAGTTCCTCACGTTCGTGAACGCGGGCCCGCTGCAGCCGGCCGTGGCGGTCGCGCTCGGCCTGCCGGACAGCTACTTCACCGAGTTCCGGGCGACCCTGCAGGCTCGCCGCGACCGTCTGGTGGCGGGCCTGACCGAGGCCGGTTTCGTGGTTCAGCCGTCCGAGGGCACCTACTTCGTGACCGCCGACATCACGCCGCTGGGCGGAACGGACGGCGCCGACTTCTGCCGGCAACTGCCCGGGCGGTGCGGCGTCGTCGCGGTGCCCACCCAGGTCTTCTACGACCACAAGGACGAGGGCAGGCACCTGATCCGGTTCGCTTTCTGCAAGCGCGAAGAGGTGATCGACGAGGCGGCCAAGCGCCTCGCGGCGATCTAGGCGGCGGGGCTGGCCGAGCTGACCTCGGCGGCGATCCGCTCGGCTACGGCCCGGGCCTGGTCCTCGGTGGCGGCCTCGACCATCACCCGGACGAGCGGCTCGGTGCCGGAGGGGCGCAGCAGCACCCGGCCGGTCTCCCCCAGCTCGTCCTCGGCCAAGGCCACGGCGGCCTGCACGGTGGGCGCGGCCGCGCCGGCTTCCCGATCGCCGACCCGCACGTTGATCAGCACCTGCGGCAACTTGTGCACCACGGAGGCCAGGTCGGCCAGTGACTTGCCGCTGCCGGCCAGCTGGGCCATCAGGTGCAGGCCGGTGAGGACGCCGTCGCCGGTGGTGGCGAACTCGGGCATGACGATGTGCCCGCTCTGCTCGCCGCCCAGGGCGAATCCGCCGGCGTTCAGCTCCTCCAGGACGTACCGGTCGCCGACCTTCGCCTCGATCATCGTGATGCCGGACTGCTTCATCGCGAGCTTCAGGCCGAGGTTGCTCATCACGGTCGCCACCAACGTGTCGTCGGTGAGGGTGCCGGCGTCCCGCATGGCGAGCGCGAGGATCGCCATGATCTGGTCGCCGTCGACGATGTCACCCGATGCGGTGACGGCCAGACAGCGGTCGGCGTCACCGTCGTGCGCGATGCCCAGGTCGGCGCCCTCGGCGAGGACCCGGTCCCGCACCTTCTCCATGTGGGTGGAACCACAGTCTTCGTTGATGTTGAGACCGTCCGGGTCGGCGTGGATCGCGATGACCTCGGCGCCGGCCTCCTCGTACGCGATCGGCCCGACCTCGCTGGCCGCACCATTAGCGCAGTCGACCACGACCTTGATGCCCTCGAGCCGGTTCGGCGTGGCGGCGACCAGGTGCTTGATGTAGTGCTCGGCCCCGTCGAGCAGGTCGTTGACCCGGCCGATGGCTCCGCCGGTGGGCCGCCCGATCACCCCGTGCCCGTCCTCGACGGCCTGCTCGATCCGCGCTTCCAACTCGTCCGGCAGCTTGGTCCCGCCGGCGGCGAACAGCTTGATGCCGTTGTCCGGCATCGGGTTGTGCGAGGCGGAGAGCATCACGCCCAGGTCGGCGTTGGTCTGCGCGACCAGGTAGGCCACGGCGGGCGTGGGCAGCACGCCGACCCGGACGACGTTGGCTCCGGCGCTGGTCAGCCCGGCGACCACGGCGGCCTCGAGCATCTCGCCGCTGGCCCGCGGGTCGCGCCCGACGATCGCGAGCGGCTGGTGGCTGGTGTCGCTCTCGACCAGGACCCGGGCCGCGGCGACCGCGACGGACAGGGCCAGCTCCGGGGTCAGGTCGCCGTTTGCGAGCCCGCGCACACCGTCGGTACCGAACAGTCGCCCCATGGCGGCTTCCTTTCGAGGGAACGAATGCAAAACGGCCGGGCCCGCTCCCCCACGAACGAGGAGCGAACCCGGCCGCCTGTAAAGCGATCAGCGCTTCGAGTACTGCGGAGCCTTACGGGCCTTCTTGAGGCCGTACTTCTTGCTTTCCTTGACGCGGGAGTCCCGGGTGAGGAAGCCGGCCTTCTTGAGGGCCGGGCGGTCGTCCGGTTCGTTCGCGATGAGCGCCCGGGCGATGCCGAGGCGGAGCGCACCGGCCTGGCCGGTGATGCCGCCGCCGCGGAGGTTGGCGATGACGTCGAACTGCTCGGCCTTCTCGGCGATGCTCAGCGGCTCACGGATGAGCTGCTGGTGCACCTTGCTCGGGAAGTAGGCCTCGAGGTCGCGACCGTTACAGGTGATCTTGCCGGTGCCGGGGATGAGACGCACCCGGACGATGGCCTCCTTGCGGCGGCCGACGGTCTGGATCGGACGGTCACCGGGACGCGGGGCGCGGACCGGGGCCGGCGCGGGCGTCTCGACGACGACGACCGTCTCAGCGGGCTCCTCGACGGTCTCGACGACCTCGGGCTCGATGATGTCGGACATGCTGCTGCCTTCTCCCGCGCTCACTGCGCGATCTGGGTGATTTCGAACGGCTGGGGCTGCTGAGCGGCGTGCGGGTGCTCAGCGCCCGGGTAGACCTTCAGCTTCTTGATGATCTGCCGCGCGAGCTTGTTGTGCGGGAGCATGCCCTTGACGGCCAGCTCGATCGCCTTCTCGGGGCGCTTGGTGAGCAGCTCCTCGTAGCCGATCTGCTTGAGGCCACCCGGGTAGCCCGAGTGCCGGTAGGCGACCTTGGTCTGCCGCTTGTTACCGGTGAGAGCCACCTTGCCCGCGTTGATGATCACCACGTAGTCGCCGGTGTCGACGTGCGGAGCGAAGGTCGGCTTGTGCTTACCGCGCAGAAGGGTCGCGGTGTGGGTAGCCAGGCGGCCCAGAACGACGTCGGAAGCGTCGATAATGTGCCACTGACGCTCGATCTCACCCGGCTTCGGGCTGTACGTACGCACAGAATTACCTTGTCTTGTCGTCGGTCTGGGGTCGCGCGCTGGTCGCGCTCGAGAAGAGCGCGAACGGCTGTCACACAACAGCAGGCAACAATACCCGGCCGCGCGACTCGTGGTCAAAACGAGGTGTCCCCAGACCTCCGGAGAGCGGTGGACCCCCAACGATATGCCCAACAAGCATACTCCGCCCTCCCGACGCACCCGACTCCGGGATACAAGGTCATCCAGGTCACAGATCAATGCGTCTTAGCAGGCTTGAAACAAACGGGACGCCGAGCCGAAATTCCCCACCGGCACGCTTCCAGCCATGACCAATGGTGCGCACCCCTCGACGACGCGGGCTGAGCGTAGCCTTCGCGGGCGTCGACGGCGCACTATGGATAGGCCACCGTCAGGGTTGAGGACGGACCTGACGGTGACCGCCGGACCTTATCGGTCTGGCGAGGAGAAGTCGCGGTGTGCGCCGAGCGGAGGTACGGCGGAGATCGCAAGCGTGACATGGGAGCGGGTCGACGCTGAGGACGGCGGACTCCGAGCGTGCCCTTCGGTGGACCGTTTGGCCACGCCGCGACTTCTCGAAATCAAAGTGGCCCCCGCGGGATGACCGACCGCGCGGGGGGATCGCGACGGACGGTGATCACTGCGGCCGCCCTGGCTGAGCCGACCGCCTCATTGTCCGGTTACACCGTCGGCGTGACCGCCGACCGGCGCCGCGACGAGCTGGCCGGCCTGCTGGAGAGCCGGGGCGCCCGGGTGGTGCTGGCTCCGGCCCTGCGGATCGTCCCGATCGCGGATGACGCCGAACTCAAGGCCGCCACCCGAGCCTGCCTCGATCATCCGCCCGACATCGTGCTGGTCAACACCGGTATCGGCATGCGCGGCTGGCTGGAGGCCGCCGAGGGCTGGGGCCTGGCCGAGCCGCTGCGCGCCGCGCTGGCCCGCGCCTATCTGGTCGCCCGCGGCCCCAAGGCCCGCGCCGCGATCCGCTCGGCCGGCCTGCACGACCAGTGGTCCCCCGAGGGGGAGAGCTACGAGGAGGTCGTCGACCACCTCAAGGCCCGCGGCATCGCCGGTCTGACGGTCGCGCTCCAGCTGCACGGGGAGAGCCAGCCGGAATACACCGAGGCCTTGGAGGCCGCCGGGGCCCGGGTGATCGAGGTGCCGGTCTACCGCTGGGCGGCTCCGACCGACCCGGCCCCGCTGCATCGGCTCGTCGACCTCATCACCGGCCAGTTGGTGGACGCGGTCACCTTCACCTCGGCGGCGGCCGTCACGGCCCTCCTGCGGGCCGCGGGGCCCGGTGCCGACGGTCTGCTGGACGCGCTGCGCACGAACGTTCTGGTGGCCTGTGTGGGCCCGGTGACGGCGGCCCCGCTGAAGAGGCACGACATCCCGGTCGCGGCACCGGCGCGGGCCCGGCTGAGCGCCCTGGTCCGCACGATCGTCGAGGAACTGCCGAAGCGGGCGGTCTCCCTCGAGGTGGCCGGCCATTCGCTGACCCTGCGCGGCCATGCTGCGGTCGTCGACGGCGATCTGCGGCCACTCGCTCCGGCGCCGATGGCCGTGCTGCGGGCGCTGGCCGCCACGCCCGGCCGGGTGCTGTCCCGGGCGGCGCTGCTGCACGCTCTCCCCCGGGGCGCCGACGAGCACGCGGTGGAGATGGCGGTGGCCCGCCTCCGAGCCGGCCTGGGCGCTCCCGGGGTGGTTCAAACGGTGGTCAAGCGGGGCTACCGACTGCCGAACTAGCCGACGACAGCCGGATAACCCCCGGACTGCTCGGCCACCAGGGTGGCCATCGCGTGCTCCACCACCTGCACCAGGACCGCCTTGACCGACTCGCGGTGGCGGGCGTCACACATCACCAGGGGTACGTGCGGGGGGATCGCCAACGCCTCACGCACCTCGTCCGGCTCGTAGCGCGGCGCGCCGTCGAAGCAGTTGAGGGCCACGATGTACGGCAGGTGCCGGTTCTCGAAGTAGTCCAGCGGCGCGAACGCGTCCGCGATGCGGCGGGTGTCGACCAGGACCGCGGCGCCCACGGCACCCCGGATGAGCTCGTCCCACATGAACCAGAAGCGGGTCTGCCCGGGCGTGCCGAAGAGGTAGAGGATCAG
Source organism: Paractinoplanes toevensis (assembly GCF_018332695.1). Lineage (GTDB taxonomy): Bacteria > Actinomycetota > Actinomycetes > Mycobacteriales > Micromonosporaceae > Actinoplanes > Actinoplanes toevensis. The sequence goes on along the minus strand of NZ_BOQN01000059.1, from coordinate 49,353 downwards.
GTCATCGGCCATGGTGATACGGCCGAAGTCCATCGCCACCGTGGTGGTCTCCTTGCCGGGCACCTTGGACGCGTCGTCGACGCCCTGACCGGCCGAGGTCATCAGCGCCTCGGTGGTCAGCGGTTCGATCTCGGAGACCGCGCCGACGAGCGTCGTCTTGCCGACGCCGAAGCCGCCCGCAATCACGATCTTCGCGGAGGTGATCTCCCTGGGTTGCGCCCCCGCCCGCTCAGAGCTTGCGAAGTCCACTCAACACCCTTTCCAGCAGATCCATCCGCTCCGTGAAGCCCTTCTTGGGAGCGGCGCTGTGCAACGACAGCAGTCCGTCGGCGACCATGTCCGCGACCAGCACCCGCGCCACGCCCAGCGGTTGCCGGGTGAACGCGGAGAGCTCGGCCAGGGACTGTGGCTTGGCCTCGCAGAGCACCGCGATGCGGTACTTGTCATGCCCGGCGAACCGAGCCTCTTGTACGGCGGCCTGGCTGGCTACCAGGATCGCCTCGATCGGAATGTCACGGCGTGGCTCGGTCCGTCCGCGGGTGACCGCGTACGGGCGAACCAGGTTGCCCCGTGGGTCCTGTGGCTGCCCCATGACACGATCACCCCCTTTCCGACGGCCGGCGGCTAATGACTGACGGTCTCGCGGGGAGCCGGCGTCAGCGCGGCACCCACTCGCTCAACGAGCAGCGCCATCTCGTAGCCGACCTGGCCCACGTCGCAGCTCCGCGCGGCGAGCACGCCCATCGACGAGCCGTCGCTGACCGACATGAGGAAGAGGTAGCCGCTCTCCATCTCGATGATGGTCTGCTGGACGGCGCCGGCGTTGAACATCCGCGACGCGCCCTCGGTCAGGCTGACCACGCCGGAGGCGATGGCGGCGAGCTGGTCGGCACGGTCGGCCGGCAGATCGCGGGATGAGGCCAGCAGCAGGCCGTCCGCCGAAACCGCCACGACGTGGGCGATGCCGGCAACGCTGTTGGCGAAGTTGTTGAGCAGCCAGCCCATGTCATGCATGGTGGGGGGCCTGGTCACTGGTCCTTCTCCTTAGCTTCGAGGGCGGTCTCGGCACTGCCGTCCGTCCGTCCGCGCTGCACGCCACGGTGGTACGCGGACAGGAGTCCGCGGACCTCGTCGGGGCTGCGACGGTTCTGGTTGCGCGGGCCGCTCTGCACGCCGCCGGGCACCAATTGTGCCTGCGGTACGCGCTTGGGCAGTCCGGAGCGGGTAGTGCCGGCGTCGACCGGTTCGGCAGCCGCCATTGCGCGGTGCCATCCCTCGTCCGCCGCCGTCTTCCATCGATCCTCGGCCGCCGGGCGCGGCTTCGGAATCGATGATCCATTGTGCCCGGTTGCCGCCGGAGCGGGTGCGGGCGGTGCCACCGGCGCGGGCGCCGGCTTCGTCTCCGGAGCAGCGGCCGGAGCCGCAGCGGCAGCCGGGACGGGAGCCGCAGCCGGAGGAGCCACCGGCGAGCCGGTCGCAGCGGCGGTGGGCGGGCCGGAGTTGGGCGGGCCGGAGTTGGGCGGCGGGGCGTACCCGGCGGTGGGCATCCCCCACTCCTCCGGGGCCGAACCCTCGTGGTTGCGGAACCAGCTCTGCTGCATCTCCACGAAGATCGGCGAGTCGGTCCGTTCCTCGGCCTGGACCGGCATCTCCTGGATCGGCACCGGCGGCATCGCGGCCAGGGCGGCCCCCCAGCTGCCCGAGTCCGGCTGTGCCGGCGCCGGTGTCGGCGCCATCGGCGACGGCGTCACCGGGGTCTGCGTCATCGGGGTGAAGCCGTTCATGCCGCCCGTCGCGGTGACCGGCTGGGCCACCCGGGTGGGCAGCGGCGGCCGGTTCGGCGTGGGTGCGGCCTCGGTCGCCGGGCGCTGCGAGGGGAACATCGGCAGCTGCGGGTGGCTGGGCGCGGCCGGTGCGGACACCTGCTGCTCGCGCTGCTCGCGCCACGGGTCGGGCGCGATCGCCGGCAGCGTGGCGGTGGCGGTCCGGGCGGCCATCGAGTCCCAGCCGCCGCTCGGCGCGGAACCCAGCTCCGGGAACTGCCCGCTGCCGGGGAGCTGCCCGTCCCGCCGGCTCGCCACGACCACGATGCTGCTGGGCAGGATCACCTGGGCAACCGTGCCGCCCTCGAGGTTGGCGCGCAGCTCGACCCGGATGCCGTACCGGCTGGCGAGCCTGCCGACCACGGCCAGGCCCATCAGCCGGAACGCGGCCACGTCGACGTTGGGTGTCTCGGAGAGCCGCCGGTTGAGCTGGTCCATCTGTTCCTCGGACATGCCGAGGCCGCGGTCCTCCACCTGGATCACCACGTAGTCGCGGATGCGCCGGGCGTCGGCGACCACGGTGGTGGTGGGCGGGGAGAACCGGGTGGCGTTGTCGAGCAGCTCGGCGACCAGCCGGACGACGTCGTTGACGGCGAGCGCCGCGATGGCGATGTCGGTGTCGACCGTGCCGAACTCGATGCGGTTGTAGAGCTCGACCTCGGACTGGCTGGCCCGCAGAGCGTCGACCAGCAGCGCGTCCTCGCGACGCGGCGGGCTGGAGTCGGCGCCCGCCAGCACCAGGAGGTTTTCGTCGTTGCGGCGCATCCGGGTGGCGAGGTGGTCGAGCTCGAAGAGCCGGGCCAGTCGCTTCGGGTCCTCCTCGGTGCGCTCGATGCTGTCCAGCTCGCCGATCATCCGGTCGACCAGGGACTGCGAGCGGCGGGCCAGGTTCAGGAACATGGCCGAGACGGTGGTGCGCAGCGCGGCCTGTTCGGCCGCGATCCGGACCGCTTCCCGGTGTACGACGTTGAAGGCCTGGCCGACCTGACCGATCTCGTCGCGGCTGTTGAGCCGGATCGGGTCCCGCAGTTGCCGGACGATCTCGTCGGCGCCGCTCTCGCCCAGGGTCCGGGCGTCGCGCAGCCGGGCCACGGCGTCGGGCAGGTCGCGGTTGGCCACTGCGAGCGCGCCCTCGCGCAGCCGGCGCAGCGACAGGTTGAGCGACCGGGCCAGGATCACCGCGAGCGAGATGGCGACGATCAGCACGAGAACGACCAGCGCGGCCTCGAGCGCGGCCTGCCGGACCACCGAGTCCGCCTCGTCGCCGGCCAGCTTGAGGTCGTCCGACTCGAGTTCCTGCTCGGCCCAGCGCATCAGGTCGACGACCGCGCCGAAGGACTGGATGATCTCTTCGGACGGGACGGTCACGCCCCGGCCGAGCTGGATGGAGACCTGGTCGGCCAGGTTGACCGCGTCACCGGTGACCACGTTGTCCACCAGGGACTGCTGCGCGGTGTTCGCGAACGCGGCGAACGTGAGCAGACCCTCCTGCTGGCTGGTCTGGGCCGTGATGAACGCGGTGCGCTGCTCGGCACTGAGGTCGCCGGAGACCAGGGCGGAGTAGGAGAGCGCCTCGAGATCGGCGGCGCCGGCCTTGGCCTTGGCGAAGGCACTGGTGGCGCGCAGGCCGTCGCCGACCTCGTCGTCGCCCGCGTACTGGCTGACCGCCTCGCCGTAGCCGAGCAGGTCGGTGAGGACCACGCCGTAGCGCGACATGGCCTCGGCGACGCCGAGGCCCTCGCGCTGGCTCACCTGGTTGCGGGTGGCGTTGAGGGTGTTCAGGTTGTCGTCGATCTGGACGAGCCGGGCCTGCACCGCCTCGGCCGGTTCGTCGAGCGCCCGGCGGTGTCCGCGGTAGATCTCGATCTCGGCGTCGGTGGCCTTGACCCGGGCGGTGTACGACTCGACCTTGCCGCCGGGGGTGGCGAGGTATGCGGCGGCGGCCATCCGCTCGCCGTGCAGCAATTGGGTCAGCGTCGAGACGTCGGTGCCGACCTCGGCGAGTTTCTCGACCTGACCGGCCTCGGTGGCGCGCTGACTGACATCGACCAGGCGAGCGGTGGCGAGCACGACAACCGCGGCCAGCGGTACGAACAGGATGAGAGCCAGCTTGGCGCGGATCCGTGCGTCCCGAAGCCGGGGAAATACACCACGGCGCGCCACCTGGGTCGAAGATCCGGTGCTCACGACTTCTCCTCCGTGGTCTTCCCCGTGTCTCTTCGCCCGCACAGGAGCCTGCGGCCCGGCGATTTCATCAGAGAGCGCGGCGGTTTGGGAAGTCTGGCTCCGCCCGGAAACAAACTTGTTGTCCGATGAGTAACCAGCCATTCGGATCCACATTCGACACCAACGCCGCTTTGACGTGCACGAATGTCCAGCAGACCACAGAAAGTGATTTCGCGATTACCGAAATCCGTCAAGATTCCAACCAATATGTGAGACGACCGTCCCGTCACGACGTTCGGCACCGGCTTGACCAGCCGCCTTCACGTTGGCAAGGTTTGCCGCGATCAGACGGACGTGCTGTCCGTATCTCCCCTCGAGGAGGCACCGCAGTGAGGCTCCCTCGCCTCGCCACGGCATCCGTCGTGGCCTCGACGCTTCTCGTCGCCGGTTTGGCCGGCTGCACATCGGACGACGGGGACTCCGGCGGTGACGGCGGCACCATCGTGATCGGCGCCGACCTGAACAACTCCTCCACCGTGGACGCCGCCTACGGCCGCGCGCTTCAGCTGCGCATCGACCAGGTGAACGCGTCCGGCCGACTGGGCAACCGCAAGCTGGAATTGCGCACCCAGGACAACCGGGCCGACGTCCCCACCTCGCTCCGCAACATCAGCACGTTCGCCGACGACCCGTCGGTCGCGGCGGTGGTGCTCGGCTCCTGCGACCCCTGTGCGGTGGGCGCCCCGAAGACGATCAACGACAAGAAGATCCCGACGATCGCGCTGGCCGCATCGGACGAGGTCGCTCAGCCGGCGGCCGAGCGGCCGTACGTCTTCAAGCTCGGTCCCAACTCGGCCGACAGCGCCGCGGCCATGATCGCCGAGCTGCGCCGTCTGCAGGTGCCGAACGCGGCGATCCTGCACACCGACGACTACTACGGCCGGGGCGCCGACCAGGCGCTGGAGGCCGAGCTGACCAAGGCCGGCATCCCGCTCACCGGCACCCGTTCGGTGAAACCGGCCGCCACCGACATCACCCAGGCGGTCGGCACCCTGATCGACGCCAAGCCGGCCGCCCTGCTGGTAGCGACCGGGCCGGAGCAGGCCGCTCTGGCCGCGAAGAACGCCAAGAGCGCCGGCTTCACCGGCCGGGTTTACTTCGACGCGGCCGCCGCGAGCGACATGTTCATCCCGAACGACGCGGCCGCGGCCACCAACAACGCCACCATGGTGTTCACCCAGATCCTGGCGATCGACGACGTCATCGCGACGACGCCGGCCAAGGCCGCCCGGAAGCAGTGGTTCCGCGACTACATCTCGCGGTACGGCGGCTACTCGGGGGTCGCCTCGTTCGCGGCCGACGCGGTCGATCTGATCGCCGCCGCGGTGGCCCGGGTCGGCGGCAACCGGGAGCAGATCCGGACCATCGTGGAGACGTCACAGGTCGACGGCCTCTCCGGCCCGATCCGGCTCACCCCGGCCAACCACTCCGGACTGATGCCGCAGGCGCTCACCCTGCTGGTGGCCCGGGCAGGCCGCTGGCGGCTGGCCTCCTGATCGGGAGGAAATGACCGGACGAACAAGATCGAACGATCACTCAGAGTAACTCGTCAAATCCTGCCTTAAGAATTTGGATCCGGAGTGGCGACATCGACAGGGGATTCCGTAACGTGCCCGTCATGTCATTCCGGACCTCGGCCAAACTGTTAGGGGTCACGCTCGGCGTGGCCGCGCTGGCCGGCGCGAGTCAGCTCGGGCTGGCGTACGGGTTGGGCATCGTGCGCCTGACTCGCGTGCTCGATCTCACTGCGCGTGACCAATGGACAGCCCAGTTGGCCTGGGTCGCCTGGCTGGCGATGATCGCCGCGGTGATCGGTGGCATGGCCGGCCGGCCGCACCTCCCGACGACCTCGGGACCGGGCACCCGGCTTGTCACCGCGGTCGCGGCCGGCCTCGGCGCCGCCGTCGTGGTGCCGCTGACCATGCAGCCGGCCCGCACGGCCCAGGTCGCCGGGGTGCAGCCGTCCTTCGTCATCGGCGTGTGTGCCGCGCTGGGTGCCACAGCCGGCCTCTTCGCCGCGTACGCCGCGCTGAGCCGGTCGGCGGCCCGGTTGAGCTTCCTCACCGTCGGCATCGCCACCTGGGCCATCGCGCTCCTGTCGGTGGCGCCCTCGCTGGCTCCCGGCAAGGAGCTGCCCTCGATCCGCCTCGGCGTGATCGACGCCGCGTTCCTCCCCGACGGGGTCACCCAGCGGACCGCGCTGTTCACCATGCCGCTGCTCGCCCTGATCAGCGGCATCGCGCTGGGCTGGGCGGCCCGCCGGCGCGACGCCTCCACGCTGACCATCGCGCTGGCCGGCCTGCCCGGACCGGCCCTGCTCACGGTGGCCTACCTGATCGCCGGGCCGGGCACCGGCGACGACGGCTACCAGGCCGTGCCGTACTGGGCGGCGATGACCGCAGCCGGCGCCGGCGTGCTCGGCTCGGTGCTGGCGGCCGTGCTGCGCCGCTCGCCGGACAGCGGCGACCCGCGGCCGACCCCGAACCGTCCGCCGCTGCCGAAGCGCGACCCGGAACCGGAGTCGGCGATCGCCCAGGCCGGCGCCGCGGCGACCCCGGCGCCGGTCAACCAGCCGCCCACCCAGCCGCCGGCCACCCAGCAGCCGCCCGTCGAGATGCCGCCGTTCGACGGCTTCAAGAAACAGGGCCGGGCCCAGCCGCAGCAGATCAGCCCGCCGCTGCCGCACCCGACCCCGATCGCCCCGCCGCCTCAGGTGAAGGGCCGCCGCCAGGCCGAACCGGACGGCGTCGCCGAGTGGGTCAGCGGTCTCGGCAACGGCTGATCGATGTAACGAAGTAACGCATAGACGAACATAGATGGAATGACCAGCCGGAGATGTACCGGTGAGTACATCGATTGGTGACGATGTTGTCTACGGGTCAACCCCGACCCCCTTCGACGGCATCGGAGTCCGATCATGGTTACTGACCGGCAACCCCGCACCCGCCTCGGCCGGTTCCTCGCCGGCCTAGCTCTCGTCTTCGCCGTGTCCGGCACCGGCCTGGTGGCGCCGGCCGTGGTCGCGCCGACGCACACCTCCGCCGCCCAGGCCGCGGTCTACTCGACCTGCACCATCTCCCGCTGTTCGGCGGCCCGCACGGCCCGCACCGGCTGGAGCTCGCTCGGCTGGCCGACCGCCGCGGGCTGGTACTCCTGGCCGTACGGCCAGTACAACTACACCGGCGGTACGTTCCAGAACCGCGAGGGCCAGCTCCCGGCGAACGCGAACTACAACGAGTACGACGTGTACTCGCGCGCCCGCGGCGCAGGTCGCGACGCGTACCGAATTGTCGTAAATCGCTCGACAAAGGAGACCTGGTTCACGCCGGACCACTACGTGAACTTCTACAAGCTCTGAGCGGCCGCAGGCGGGGCCTCCAGAGAAGCGGGCCCCGCCTGCACCTCCACATAGACCTTTCCGCCGGACGAGAGGAACTCGTCCGATTTGTCGCGCATCCCCTGCGCCCGCAACTCGTGCGAGATCTTCATCGAACAGAACTTGGGCCCGCACATCGAGCAGAAGTGGGCCGTCTTGGCCCCCGCGGCCGGCAGCGTCTCGTCGTGGAACGCCCGCGCGGTCCCCGGGTCCAGCGCCAGTTCGAACTGGTCCTCCCAGCGGAACTCGAACCGAGCCTTGGACAGCGCGTCGTCCCAGTCCTGCGCTCCCGGATGCCCCTTGGCCAGGTCGGCCGCGTGCGCCGCGATCTTGTAGGCGATCATCCCGGCCTTGACGTCGTCTCGGTTGGGCAGCCCGAGGTGCTCCTTGGGCGTGACATAGCAGAGCATCGCGGTGCCGAACATCCCGATCATCGCCGCCCCGATGGCCGACGTGATGTGGTCGTAGGCCGGCGCGATGTCGGTGGTGAGCGGCCCGAGCGTGTAGAACGGTGCCCCGCCGCACAGCTCGACCTGCAGGTCGACGTTCTCCTTGATCTTGTGCATCGGCACGTGGCCCGGCCCCTCGACCATGACCTGCACGTCGTGCTCCCAGGCCAGGTGGGTCAGCTCGCCGAGGGTGCGCAGCTCGGCGAACTGCGCCTCGTCGTTCGCGTCCGCGATGGACCCCGGCCGCAGCCCGTCACCGAGCGAGAACGTGATGTCGTACTCCGCGAAGATCCGGCACAGCTCCTCGTAGTTCGTGTAGAGGAAGTTCTCCTGGTGATGGGCCAGGCACCAGGCCGCCATGATCGAGCCGCCGCGCGAGACGATGCCGGTGACCCGCTCGGCCGCCAGCGGCACGTGCGGCAGCAGCACCCCGGCGTGCACGGTCATGTAGTCGACGCCCTGTTCGGCCTGCTCGATGACGGTGTCCCGGAACAGTTCCCAGGTCAGCTTGATCGGGTCGCCGTTGACCTTTTCCAGAGCCTGATAGATCGGCACCGTTCCGATCGGCACCGGCGAATTCCGGATGATCGCCTCCCGGGTCTGGTGGATCCTCGGCCCGGTCGACAGGTCCATCACGGTGTCCGCGCCCCACCGGGTGGCCCAGGTCAGCTTCTCCACCTCCTCGGCGACCGACGACGTCACGGCCGAGGTGCCGATGTTCGCGTTGACCTTCACGAGGAACCGCGCCCCGATCACCATCGGCTCCGATTCCGGATGGTTCCGATTGGCCGGCAGCACGGCCCGCCCGGCGGCGATCTCGTCCCGCACGAATTCCGGGGACACTCCCTCCCGGATCGCGGCGAACTCCATTTCCGGTGTGACAACCCCGGACCGGGCAAACCCCAATTGGGTACGCCCATGGCTCCATCCCGAACGCAATGGCGGCAACCCGACCTCCGGGTCACTGCCCGGTCCCGACGTGTCGTACAACCGCACCGAGGACTCGTCGCTCAACCCGATCTCGGTGAACGGCACCCGCAGCTCGGGGCGCGCGCCCTCGACGTACACCTTCCGCCTCATCTTTTCCTCCCCAAATCGGCACTAATCGGACGGGCGACGGCAGCACGAATCCCCGGACCGGGCCGAGCGCGACACCGTCAGACGAAGTGATTCAGCGGACCGGGCCCGGCGCCCAGCCGCCACGAACGACCGCCGGCCAGCGCGGCGGTCACGTACTTCTTGGCGGCGAGCACGGCCGAGGGCACGTCGTCACCGAGCGCCAGCCGCACCGCCACCGCCGAGGAGAAGGTGCACCCCGACCCGTGATTGTTGAGGGTTTTCACCGGTTCACCGCGCAGCACCGACGTCTCCCCGTCGTAATGCAGCACGTCCATCGCGAGCTCGCTGCCGGTCACCACCACCGCACGCGGCCCGCCGGCGGCGAGCCGCACGGCCGCCGCGATCATTTCCTCGGCCGTCTCGCACGGGCTTTCCGTGAGGGCGGCGGCTTCGTGCCGATTCGGCGTGACAACACAGGGGTACGCGAGGAGCGGTGCCACGGAAGCAGCCGCGGCGAGCCGCGCCCCCGAGGTGGCCACCAGCACCGGGTCGACAACCAGGTTCGGCAGCCGCGCCGCACGATCGAGCAGCAGTTCGGCGACGGCCCGATCCCCGATCATGCCGACCTTCACGGCCGCCACCGAGAAGTCGGCCAGCACCGCGTCCAGCTGCGCCGCGACGACATCCACCGGCACCGGATGAATAGCGGTGACCCCGAGCGTGTTCTGCGCGGTGACGGCGGTGATGACGGACGTCCCATAGGCACCGAGCGCGGCAAACGTCTTGAGATCGGCCTGAATCCCCGCGCCCCCACCGGAATCCGACCCGGCAATGGTCAACACGACCGGCGGCGTCACCGGCGGCCTCCCGGTCCGGTCGGGCCGCGGCGGTGGGCCGCGGGCGGTGGTGCCGGGCGGACGGCTCCGACCGGGCGGGCGGAACCGCCGGGCCGCGCCGATCCCGAGGCGCCGGCCGCTATCGCCGCGGCCGTCGGCCGGACGTCGTGGTCCTGGGAGATCTCCCGGGTGGGCAGGTCGCCGGATCCGCCGGCAGCGCGGGCCGAACGGGCCGCGCCGAAGGCCGACGCGAGCGTTCGGGTCAGGCCCTCCGGATCCTCGGCCCGCATGATCGCGCCCATCACGGCGATCCCGTGTGCCCCGGCCGCGGCGCAGGCCGCGGCCCGCGACGGCGAGTCGATCCCGCCCAGGGCCAGCCACGGCACGTCGCCCGCCAGCAGGGCCGCGCCGGTCGGGCCGAGCGCCGGCCCGTGCCCGGGCTTGCTCGACGTCGCGAAGATCGGCGACAGCGTCACATAGTCCTCGATGGACAGACCGGGCAGGTCGTGCCGGGAGCGGCCGATCAGCGACACCCCGGCCGCCGGCAGCGGATCCGCCTCGGCCAGATGCACCGCGTCCGCGCCGAGCGGGTCCGGCCCGGCCACGATCAGCCGGCCGGGCGGCAACAGGTCACGCAGGGCCAAGGCGAGCGCCCTTCGCTCGGCGTACGGCAGATCGCGTTCCCGCAGAATGACCCACGCGGCGCCGCCGCGGACCGCCCGCGCGACCACCCGGGTGAGCGGGCCGGCGGCGAGCCGGCGGTCGGTGAGCAGCACCAGACCGCTCGGCGTCACCATCGCGCCAGCCCGTCGTCCGAGGTGGACGCGACCGCGTGAAAACGGCGCGGTATCCGCCCCGACTCGTGGGCGAGCCGCCCACCGGCGACCGCGTGCCGCATCGCCGCCGCCATCCCGGCCGGGTCGTCGGCCCGGGTGATCGCGCTCGCGATGAGCACTGCGTCGCAGCCCAACTCCATGGCGAGCGCCGCGTCCGAAGCCGTACCGATCCCCGCGTCGAGAATCACCGGGATCTCCACCGACTGCCGGATGAGCCGGATGTGGTGCGGATTGGAGATGCCCAGGCCGGAACCGATCGGCGAGCCGGCCGGCATCACCGCGGCGCACCCGACATCGGCGAGACGGCGAGCCAGGATCGGGTCGTCGGTGGTGTACGGCAGCACGGTGAACCCGTCCGTCACCAGTTTCTCGGCCGCCGCGAGCAGCTCGACCCCGTCCGGCAGCAGGGTCCGCTCGTCACCGATCACCTCCAGCTTGATCAGGTCGGTCTCGAACGCGTCCCGGGCCAGGTGAGCCGTCTTGATCGCATCGCCGGCCGTGTAGCAGCCGGCCGTGTTCGGCAGCACCCGCACGCCGAGCCGGTCGAGCATCGGCAGCAATCCCGGCCCGGCCGCGTCGACCCGGCGAAGCGCCACGGTGACCAGCTCGGTGCCGGAGGCGCGGATCGCTTCCTCCAGCGCGCTGAGGCTGTTCGCCCCGCCGGTGCCGAGGATGAGGCGACTCTCTCCGAAGAACATCGTCATCCCCCCTGCGCCGCGGTCAGCACCTCGACCGCGTCGCCGTCCGCGAGCCGGGCATCGTCCCAGGTGCTGCGGGGGACGACGGTCCCGTTGACCGCCACCGCCACCCCGCGGCGGGCCTCGGTGAGCCGTTCGACGAGAGCCGCCACGGACAGCCCGTCCCCGCTTTCGAGATGCTCCCGTCCGTTGACCGTCAACCGCATCAGAACCTCCCCGGAGCGAAGTGATCGAGCAGCGGATCCGCGACCCCGTCCAGCACCAGACCGGCGATCAGGTCGGCGGTGATCGGCGCGAGCAGCACCCCGTTGCGGTGGTGTCCGGCCGCCACGATCACCCGGCCGTCGTCGCCGAGCCGGCCGAGCAGCGGCGCGTTGTCCGGCGTGCCCGGTCGATGGCCCACGGTGGTCTCGACCAACGAGCATTCGGCCAGGTCGGGCACGAGTTCGAGGGCGGCCCGCAGCAGGTCGTGGACGCCGCCGGCGGTGACCGTCCGATCGGTGCGCTCCTCCTGGGTGGCACCGACCACGATCTCGCCGTCCCGTCTCGGCACCAGGTAGACATGCCGGCCGTCGACAGCCGCGTCGAGCACGTGCCGCAGCAGCCCCGGTTCCCCGCGCAGCCGCAACACCTGGCCCTTGACCGGCCGCACCGGCAGCCCGGTCAGGGCGGCCGTCCCGCAGCCGGCCGCGACGATCACGGTCGCCGCGTCCACCTCGGACAGCTCGTCGATCCGCTTGTGCACGATGCGCCCGGCCAGCCGCTCGCGCAGGGCCGCCACCACCCGGCGCGGATCCACCTGCCGCTCGGCCGCCGCGTACACGCCCGCCCGCACCCGCGGCGACAGCGCCGGTTCCCGTTCCCGCAGCTCGGACGGCCGCAGCAGCGGCAGTTTCTGCCGGGTCCAGACCCGGGCGGCGTCGGCCAGATCGTCCGCGGTCATCGCCAGACTGAGCGTCCCCGCATCGTCATAGCCGACGTCCACCCCCAGCTCGGCAGCGAACGAAGGCCAGCGCTCGTTCGACAACTCCAGAAGCCGAGCCAGGTACGGCTCCTCGTAAGCGGCTTCGCCACCGGGCGCGAGCATCCCGGCCGCAACGAACCAGGCGCCCGGCTCACCGTCGTCGAGCACGACGACGTCGGCACCACCGCGCAGCAACCGCCAGGCGATCGAGAGCCCGATGATCCCGCCACCGACGACCGCGACCGCCCCACCGCGAGTCACGCCGCACCTCCGGCCGCAACGCCGTCGCGGAAAGCGAGCACGCGCAAAAATTCGATGGTTGCCGCGGCCGGGTCGGCGGCGATCGCCGAGATCGCGGCGACCCCGTATCCCGGCAGACCGGCGGCGATCCGGGCCGCGGTGATCCCGGCGATCGCGATAACCGGAATGCCCGGCACCGCAGCGACCACGGCCGCGAGCCCGCCCGGCCCGATCGGTGGAGGCAACCCGATCTTGGTGGAGGTCGCGAACACCGGCCCCACGCCCAGGTAGGTGGCGCCGTCGGCCACCGCCGCCCGCGCCGAGTCCGGGTCCCGACAGGTCGCGCCGAGAATCGCGGCCGGCCCGAGCACCCGCCGCGCCGCCGCCACCGGGAGGTCCTCGGCGCCCACGTGCACGCCGTCCGCCCCGGCCGCTAGGGCCACCCCGACCCGGTCGTCGACCAGGCACAACGCCCCGGCTGACCGGCACAGCGCAAGCGCCGCGACGGTCAATTGATAAGCGTCCCGATCACCCGTCTTGACCCGGACCTGAATGGCGACCGGCCCGTGCCCGACCGCCCCGCGAACCACGTCGAGCGAGTCGGTGATGATGTGCAGCCGAGGAAACACAACAAACGCTCCTCCCTGCGCCGGCATGATCCGGATCAGGTTCGACGGTCGGGGGCTGCATCGGCCCCCCTCTCAGCCCGGTGCACCGGACTCCCGTGGGGTTTTGTCTTTCGCCTCGGACCATAACCGTCCGCGGGCGAGTCGCGCTACCTAACGTCCCAGACCGGCTCCGGAGTCTCGACCACCTCGTTGTCGCCCTGGAACAGCACGAAGCGGTCGAAGGAGCGGGTGAACCAGCGGTCGTGGGTGACCGCCATCACCGTCCCCTCGAACTGCCGCAGGCCCTCTTCCAGCGCTTCCGCCGACGCCAGGTCCAAGTTGTCCGTCGGCTCGTCCAGCAGCAGAAGAGTCGCACCGGACAGCTCGAGCATCAGCACCAGGAACCGCGCCTGCTGCCCGCCGGAGAGCGTGCCGAACCGCTGGTCACCCTGCCCGGCCAGCTCGTACCGGTTGAGCGCCTTCATCGCCCCGGCCCGATCCATCCCGGACCGGTGGTCGTCGCCCCGCCAGAGGATCTCGACGAGCGTGCGGTCCACCAGCTCGGGCCGGTCGTGGGTCTGCGAGAAGTGCCCCGGACGCACCCGGGCGCCGAGCCGGGCCACCCCGTCGTGCGCCACGTAGGCGAGCGGCGCGCCGTCGACCGGCTTGTTCTCCGCCTCGGGATCGCTGCCACCGGCCGCGAGCAGGCGCAGGAAGTGCGACTTGCCGGTGCCGTTGGCGCCCAGCACCGCGACCCGATCGCCGTACCAGATCTCCAGGTCGAACGGGAAGGTGAGGTTTTCCAGTTCGAGCTGCTCGCAGATCACCGCCCGCTTGCCGGTGCGGCCGCCGCGCAGGTTCATCCGCAGCGACTGCTCCTTGGGCGGCAGCGGCGGCGGCCCGGCCTCCTCGAACCGTCGCAGTCGGGTCTGCGCCGACTGATATCGAGAGGCCATATCGGAGTTGTAGGCGGCCTTCTGCTTGTACATGAACATCAGCTCGCGCAGCTTCTGATGCTCCTCGTCCCAGCGCCGGCGATTTTCCTCGAGCTTCTCGTGCCGGTTCACCCGGGCCTCGTGCCACGAGGCGAAGCCGCCCGGATGGGTCCAGGCGCTGCCGCCCTCGACCGCCACCACCCGGCTCGCGGTCTGGGCCAGCAACTCCCGGTCGTGCGAGACGAACAGCACCGATTTCGGCGACTCCCGCAGCCGCTGTTCGAGCCAGCGTTTGCCCGGCACGTCGAGGAAGTTGTCCGGCTCGTCGAGCAGCAGCACCTCGTCACGCCCGCGCAGCAGCAGGTCGAGCGCGAACCGTTTCTGCTGGCCGCCGGAGAGTGTCCGGACCGGACGGTGCCGCACCTTTTCCCATGGCCGGTCGAGGATCGCCACGGCCACGGTGTCGAACAGCACCTCGACGTCGTAACCGCCGACCTCGCCCCAGACCGCGAGGGCATTGGCGTAGGCGAGCTGGCTGCGCTCGCTCTCGTCGAGGGCCGCGGCGGCCGCGGCGAGCCGCTCGCCGGCCGCCCACAGGGGCGGTTCGACCAGGGAAAGAGCAAGATCTTCCAGGGTACGGTCGTCGCCGATCATGCCGATGAACTGGCGCATCACGCCCAGCCCGCCGGACCGCGCGATGCTCCCGGTCTGGGTCGGCAGATCGCCGGCCACCAGTCGCAGCAGCGTGGTCTTGCCGGCCCCGTTCGGCCCGACCAGCGCAACCTTGGCACCCTCACCGACCCGGAACGACACGTCGGCGAACAGCTCCCGGCCGTCGGGCAGCACAAATCCGGCCCCGGCGACGTCCACATAACCCATGGGGAGGCATTCTTCCGTTCGCGGGCGCTGCGGTCAGCCGGTTTTCCGCCGCACCCGCAGCACGCGATAGGCCTTCTGGCTGGCCATCCGCTCGACTCCCCAGCCGAGGCCGACGAGCCAGGTGTGCAGCGAGTCACCGCCGAGGTGCCGGTTGATCACCAGCCAGGCCACCCCGTCCGGGGCGAGCCGGGGCAGCCAGCGCTCGAGCAGCGCGTGCAACTCGGCCTTGCCGACGTGCGTCGGCGGGTTGCTCCAGATCTGATCGAAGACAACTTCCGCGGGTACGTCGTCGGGCGCGGCCACCCGCACCCGGTCGGTCAGGCCGAGCCGTTTCGCGTTCTCCTCGGTCAGTTCCCGGGCCCGCGAGTTCACGTCGACCGCCCACACCGTCGCCTGCGGTGACTCGGTGGCCAGCACGCTCGCGATCGGCCCGTAGCCGCAGCCCAGGTCGAGGAACACGCCGGTGGTAGCGGCGTCCGGGAGCCCGCCCTTGCGCAGCAGCACGGCGGTGCCGGGGTCGAGCCGGCCGGCCGAGAAGACACCGGACGCCACGACCAGGGTGTAGTCGCGGCCCGCGGCGTTGAACGCGATCTCTCCACGCTCGGCCGGCGCGGACGGTTCGGCAGTGAAGTAATGCTCGGCGGTCACCTCGCCAGTTTGCCGCCGCCACAACGGGTCACGGCCACCGGGGTGCCGCACAACCAGTGCGTTCATCGATCACCATGCGCTCCTAGCGTTAAATGCATGCTGTACGGGACCCCTCCCCGCTACGAACACCGCTCGGCCGCTCGCGGCGGTCTCGCCCTGTTCGTCCGTGGCATGGGCGGCATGGGGACCGGCCAGCACCGGCCCGCGCCGCGCACCGGGCGGCGGCCACGCCGGCGGGCGCAGCGCGAGCCGGAACGCACCGCGCAGTTCCTGGTCCGCGGGCTGGCCGCGCTCATCCTGCTGGGCCTGGTGGCGATGACCGCGTTCTTCGCGCTCGCCGGCGGACGCCGGCCCGGCATCGAGGCGGCGACCGACCCCTATCAGGCCGGTCTGCTCGCCTCCCGATCGGTGGACACCGCACCGCTCACGGTCGAGGAGGTCTTCCCCGATCAACGCGAGGTGCTGCCGCCCGCGGCCCGGCCCTACCGGATCAGCCTGACCCACACCGACGCCGACTGCCGTACGGCCACCACCGGCGAACTGGGCGCGCTGCTGGTCGCGCACGGGTGCAGCCAGGTGGTCCGGGCCGGGCTGACCGCGCCGTACGCCGGCTACGAGGTGACCGCCGGCCTGTTCAACCTGGCCGACGCGGGCGGGGCCGGGAACGTGGACGAGCAACTCCGGCAGATGGTGGAGACCGGCGACGGCAACTTCGCGACGCTGCCGGCCGCCCGTACCGATCCGGACGCGCTGCCGACCTCGCAGGTGGGCTGGCGGACCCGCGGGCACTACCTGCTCTACTGCGTGATCACCCGTTCCGACGGGACGCTGGTGACCAGCGACGACCCGGTGGCCGTTCAGATCACCGGCGACCTGGTCGACGCCTACCTGGGCACCACGGTCCTGGGCCGGCGGGCGGCCAGCGCCTAGGCGCGCAGTCGCCGGGTGGCGTCGGCGCGGGCCGCGTATTCGGCCTCGGCCGGGTAACCGACCGCGACCAGGGTGAGCCCGTGCGCCGGGGCCACGGTCACCTCGCTGGACCGTTCCCGCAGCGTGAGCAGTTTCGCGGGCCAGTCCGGTTCGCGCCGCCCGTCGCCCACCGTCAGCATCGCCCCGACCAGGCTGCGCACCATGGCCTGGCAGAACGCGTCGGCCTGCACGGTGGCCACGCAGACCCCGTCCGGTTCCCGCCGCCAGTCCAGCCGGTTGATCGCCCGGATCGTGGTGGCGTGCTCCTTGCGCTTGCAGAACGCGGCGTAGTCGTGCTCCCCCACCAGCCCGGCCGCGGCCGCGTTGAGCCGGTCCAGGTCCAGGGGACGCACCCAGCCGAGGGTGTCGTGCCGGCGCAGCGGCTCCGGTCCCCAGGTGGTGTCCGAGACCCGGTACTCGTAGCGCCGGAAGGTCGCCGAGAACCGGGCGTCGAAGGTGTCCGGCACCGGGGTGATCACGCGAACCCGGGCGTCCGGCGGCATCAGGGCGGCGAGCCGCCGCAGCAGCGATGCTTCCAGCTCGGTCCAGGCCTCGGCCGGCAGGTCGATGTGGCACACCTGACCGGTCGCATGCACGCCGGCGTCGGTCCGGCCGGCCACCGTGAGGCCCAGCGGAGTTTCCACGCCGACCAGCCGCTTCAGGGCCTCCACCAGCACGCCGGCCACCGTGCGCCGGCCCGGCTGCGCGGCCCACCCCGAGAACTCGGCTCCGTCGTAGGAGACGTCGAGTCGCAGGCGGATGGATTCCTTCACGCGAAACTCCCGTTCTCGGCCGCGACCGACGACGGCGCCGGGGCGGTCGAGGCGGCACTGTCCCGGGTCCGTACTCATGAAAAGAGCGCCCGGCACCAAGGGTGCCGGGCGCTCTGAAGGCAGATCAGGCCTTGTTGTCGTTGTCCTGGTCCTCGGCGCCCTTGTCACCGGAAGCGTTCTCCGGTGCCTCGGCGTCCTGGTCCGGCTCGGCCTCAGCCGCGGGGGCGGCGGCCGCGGGGGCCTCGTCCTCGCGAGCCAGGGCCTCGACCTTGTCCTGCTGCGCCGCGGCCTTGCGCGCCGCCTTCTTGGCGGGCGCGGTGGTGGCCACGACCTCGAGCTCCTCGACCAGCTCGATGACGGCCATCGGAGCGGCGTCACCCTTGCGCGGGCCGGTCTTGGTGATCCGGGTGTAGCCACCCGGCCGGTTGCCGTACCGCGGAGCGATCTGCTCGAACAGGGCGTACACGACGTCCTTGTCCTTCACGACGGTCAGCACCCGGCGACGGGCGTGCAGGTCGCCGCGCTTGGCCTTCGTGATGAGCTGCTCAGCCAGCGGACGGAGCCGCTTGGCCTTCGTCTCGGTGGTCTTGATCTTCCCGTGCCGGAAGAGCTCGGTGGCCAGGTTGGCCAGGATGAGCTTCTCGTGCGACGGGCTGCCGCCGAGGCGGGGACCCTTGGTGGGCGTGGGCATTTCGGATGCTCCTTGTGGATGGCGCGGCGCCAGAGCTTACAGCTGCTCGGTCTCGCGGTAGTCGTCGGTGTCGTAGTCCACGTCGCCGAACGAATCCACGACGTGCGCCGGGTCGAAGGACGGCGCGCTGTCCTTGAGTCCCAGGCCCATTCCGGCGAGCTTCATCTTGACCTCGTCGATGGACTTCTGGCCGAAGTTCCGGATGTCCAGAAGGTCGGCCTCCGTACGCCCTATCAACTCGCCCACGCTATTGATGCCCTCGCGCTTGAGGCAGTTGTACGACCGGACGGTGAGGTCCAGCTCCTCGATCGGCAGGGCCAGGTCGGCAGCGAGCTGCGCGTCCTGCGGGGACGGGCCGATGTCGATGCCCTCGGCGGTCTCGTCCAGCTCGCGGCAGAGACCGAACAGCTCGACCAGGGTCGAACCGGCCGACGCCAGCGCGGTGCGGGGCGAGATGGACGCCTTCGACTCGACGTCGATGATCAGGCGGTCGAAGTCGGTGCGCTGCTCGACACGGGTCGCCTCGACGCGGTAGGTCACCTTCATGACCGGCGAGTAGATCGAGTCGACCGGGATGCGGCCGATCTCAGCGCCGGTGTTCTTGTTCTGCGCCGCCGTGACGTAGCCACGGCCCCGCTCGACGGTGAGCTCCATGTCGAGCCGGCCCTTGCTGTTGAGCGTGGCCAGCTTCAGGTCGGGGTTGTGCACGGACACACCGGCCGGGGGCTGGATGTCACCGGCGGTGACGTCGCCCGGGCCCTGCTTGCGCAGGTACATGCTGACCGGCTCGTCGTGCTCGGAGCTGACGGTGAGCTCCTTGACGTTCATGACGAGCTCGACCACGTCCTCCTTGACACCGGGGATCGTGGTGAACTCGTGCAGCACGCCGTCGATCTTGATGCTGGTGACCGCCGCGCCCGGGATGGACGACAGCAGGGTCCGCCGCAGCGAGTTACCGAGGGTGTAGCCGAAGCCCGGCTCCAGAGGCTCGATGGTGAACCGGGAGCGGGTCTCCGAGAGCGACTCCTCCGAGAGGGTCGGCCGCTGGCTGATGAGCACGCGTTTCTTCTTTCTGTCAGGCCACCCACTATTTGATGGCCGTCTCAAGTTTTTGGGATGCCGGCCCGGTGAAGGGCCGGCATCCCAAAGAGCCTTACTTGGAGTAAAGCTCGACGATCAGCTGCTCCTGGACCTGCGTGTCGATGACAGCGCGGGCCGGGAGCGAGTGCACCAGAATCTTGAACTCACTCGGGATCGGCTCGAGCCAAGCCGGCACCGTCCGGGACCCGGCCTGAGCCTGGGCGACGACGAAGGGAGTCATCTCCTTCGACTTCTCCCGGGTCGTGACGATGTCGTGCTCCTTGACGCGGTAGGACGGGATGTCCACCTTGACGCCGTTGACCAGGAAGTGGCCGTGCTTGACCAGCTGCCGGGCCATGTCCCGGGACTGCGCGAGGCCGGCCCGGTAGACGACGTTGTCGAGACGCGACTCGAGGATCTGCAGCAGCACCTCACCGGTCTTGCCGGGCTTGGTGACAGCCTCCTCGTAGTAACCGCGGAACTGCTTCTCGAGCACGCCGTAGACGCGGCGGGCCTTCTGCTTCTCGCGGTGCTGGAGCAGGTATTCGGTCTCCTTGGTCCGACCACGGCCGTGCTGGCCGGGCGGGAAGGGACGCGACTCGAACGGGCACTTCGGCCCGTCGCACTTGCTGCCCTTGAGGAACAGCTTCATCTTCTCGCGGCGGCAGCGCTTGCAGTCCGCACCTGTGTAACGAGCCATTGCTTCTGTCTCTCCCTCAGACCCGACGACGCTTCGGCGGACGGCAACCGTTGTGCGGCTGCGGCGTGACGTCGGAGATCTGCCCGACCTCGAGGCCGGCGGCCTGCAGCGAACGAATCGCGGTCTCCCGGCCGGAGCCGGGGCCCTTGACGAACACGTCGACCTTGCGCATGCCGTGCTCCATCGCCCGGCGAGCGGCGGCCTCGGCGGCCAGCTGCGCGGCGAACGGGGTCGACTTGCGAGAGCCCTTGAAGCCCACCTGGCCGGACGAGGCCCAGGAGATGACCGCACCGGTCGGGTCGGTGATCGACACGATGGTGTTGTTGAAGGTGCTCTTGATGTGCGCCTGCCCGTGGGCGACGTTCTTGCGTTCCTTGCGCCGGACCTTCTTTACTGCGGCCCCTGCGCGTGCCTTCGGTGGCATAAGTCAGTGCGCTCCTATTACTTCCGACCGGGCTTCTTCTTACCGGCAACCGTGCGCTTCGGGCCCTTGCGCGTACGCGCGTTGGTCCGGGTGCGCTGACCCCGCACGGGGAGACCCCGGCGGTGGCGGATGCCGGCGTAGCAGCCGATCTCCACCTTGCGGCGGATGTCCGCGGCGACCTCGCGGCGAAGGTCACCTTCAACCTTGAAATTGCCCTCGATGTACTCCCGGAGCTGTACCAGCTCCTCGTCCGTGAGGTCCTTGGCGCGCTTGTTCAGGTCAATAGCCGTTGCGGTCAATGCCTCAACGGAACGGGTGCGACCGATCCCGTAGATGTAGGTGAGCGCGATCTCCATCCGCTTTTCGCGAGGCAGATCGACGCCGACGAGTCGAGCCATAAGTGGGCGTACTCCTCAGAATCGTTCGGAGGTCTGTGCCCCTCCCACCCCGCCTGCCCGGGCGGGCCCTGGCCTCCGACCAGGGGTACAGCCGCCTTTACGACGGCCGGGACGAGCTTTGTTCAGTGCCGGATCTGGCAGCCGGGACTAACCCTGGCGCTGCTTGTGGCGCGCGTCGGTCTTGCAGATGACCATGACGCGCCCGTGCCGCCGGATGACCCGGCAGTTGTTGCAGATCCGCTTGACGCTCGGCTTGACCTTCACGGTTTGCCTTAACTCTCAGAACGGACGGGACTCCCCGCCCTAGCTACTTGTAGCGGTAGACAATGCGCCCACGGGTCAGGTCGTAGGGCGAAAGCTCCACGACGACCCGGTCCTCGGGAAGGATGCGGATGTAGTGCTGCCGCATCTTGCCGGAGATGTGAGCCAGCACCTTGTGACCATTCGCGAGCTCCACGCGGAACATGGCGTTCGGCAGGGGCTCGATCACTCGGCCCTCGATCTCGATAGCTCCGTCTTTCTTTGGCATGTCCTCCGCTACCTGACACTGGGGTTCGGGGCTAGCATGCAGCGCCATACCCGAGACACACTCAGTTACGAGAACCGAATCAGCTCGGACCAGCCGCGGCACCCGCTGCCCTCGAAGCGCTGAAGACATGCGGGAGTGGACGCTGCGCGCCAGCTAGCCAGTGTACGCGCGCCGCATCTGCCACGCCAAACCGAGGTGTCCCTAACCCGGGGTCGGGTGTGTCGAGGGGGTCAAAACCCGACAAAGACGCCGTTACTGCTCGGGAAGACGGGGCTTCGGGGCTAGATCACCGCGACGGGTCGCCTCCGCGATGAACGCCTTGCGCTGATCCTTCGTCGGGTTGGGCGGCAGCTCCCCCGCCGCGATCGCCTGCCGGTAGACCCTCTTGCGCTCCTGCCGGTGCTCGCGCAGCAACTGCCGGTGCGCCTCCGCCGCGGCGTGCTTGCGCGGCTCGCCCTGGATTAAGCCGGACACCGTGCGTAACAGCGCCAGCACCCCCCACGGCGCGAGAATCCAGACCGGCCAGTAGGACGACGCGTCGCTGTCGGTCGAGAAGAATGAACCGGCCGCCCAGATCAACGTGAAGAACGCGGCCGCCCGCAGGTAAGGGCCCCAGACGTGGGCGAGCCAGCTGCGGGTGGCACTCTCCGCCGGCACCGCCACCGCCTGCGGCGGGGCCGGAACGACCGGTGCGGCGTTCGGCAGGTCGGTCAGCAAGCGGTCGAGGTCGCCATAGGTCCTTGCCGCGTACGCCCGCTGCAGGCGCTCGTCGTACTCGCCCAGATCGAGCCAGCCCTCCTCGAGCGCCGACTTCAACTGGTCCGCGACCAGCTGCCGATCCGCGTCGGCGGCCCGCATCTGCTCCCGGCTCATGTCACCCATGGTGCGTTCCCGCGTCAACGCTTCCGGTTCCGGTTCCGGTCCCGGTTCCGGTCCCGGTCCCGGCCACCGGTTCCACCGCCGCCGAAGGCCTGGCCGGTGACGCCGAGAATCAGCGGGATCAGCATCCAGACCGGCCAGAAGTAGGTCAGGTGGCCGGCGCTCACGCTGGTGATCAGCCAGATCAGAGTGCAGACCAGAATGACGCCGGCGTACGGACCGGCCCATTGAGCGATCTGACGGCCCGGCGAGTGCGGAGGTGACACCGGTGCACCCGCCGGGGTCGCGGCAGCGGCAGGCTGGATTTGAGAGTGCTGCACGGGCACCGTGCCGGGCAGGTCGGAAAGCAGACCGTCCAGATCGGCGAAGGTCTTGGCCGCGTACGTCCGCTGGAGTCGCTCGTCGTACTCACTCAGGTCCAGGCGGCCCTCGTCGAGTGCCGTCTTCAGCTGATCGGAAACCGCTTTGCGGTCACCGTCGCCGGCCCGCATGTCCTCCCGCCCCATGCGTCCCAGCATGCCCGATGGGCACCAGGACCGGTAGGTCAGGTCAGCGCGGGCCGGATCAGGGCTGGCGTGCGGTGACCAGGTCGCCCAGCCGGGCGCGGCCACCATCGACCGCGGTGGTCACCCAGACCCCGTCGTCGAGCAGGCACATGGTGTGCTCGACGTGCGCCGCGAAGGAGCCGTCCCGGGTCACCACGGTCCAGCCGTCGGAGAGCTCGTGCGTCCGCGGCGAACCCATCGTGATCATCGGCTCGATGGCCAGGCACAGTCCGGGCTCCAGGCGCGGGCCCTTGCCGGGCTTGCCGTGGTTGAGCACGTGCGGGTCCTGGTGCATCTCCGTGCCGATGCCGTGGCCGCCGTAACCGTCGACGATGCCGTATCGGCCGGCCTTGCGGACCGTCTTCTCCACGTTGAACGAGATGTCGGTGAGCCGGCCCCGGCCGTTCGCGGCACCGCGCGCCGCGGCGGCGATGCCCGCCCACATGGCGTCCTCGGCGACCACGGCCATCTTCAGCAGCGCCGGATCGGTCTCGCCGACGCCGACCGTGATGGCCGAGTCGCCGTGCCAGCCCTCCAGGATCGCGCCGCAGTCCAGCGAGATCAGGTCACCTTCGGCGAGGATCTGGCCGGTGCCCGGGATGCCGTGGACGACCTGCTCGTTGACCGAGGCACAGATCGAGGCCGGGAAACCGTGGTAGCCCTTGAACGACGGGATCGCCCCGGCGTCTCGGATGATCTTTTCGGCGATGGCGTCGAGGTCGGCCGTCGAGACACCGGGCGCCACCGCGTCCCGCATGGCGTCCAGCGCGGCGGCGACGACCAGGCCGGCGCCGCGCATCTTCTCGATCTGCTCGGGGGTCTTCAGCTGAATATCCAGCTGCGGGCGACGCACGTCAGCCCCCGTAGGACCGCAGGGCGTCGATGGCGCGCACCGTGACGTCCTCGACCGGCCCGGTCGCGTCGATACCGACCAGCTTGCCCTGTGCGCCGAAGAAGTCGACCAGCGGCGCGGTCTTCTCGGCGTACTCCACCAGGCGGTTGCCGATCGTCTCGGCCTTGTCGTCGTCGCGCTGGAACAGCTCGGAGCCGCACCGGTCGCAGATGTTGTCCTTGCTGGTCGGGTCGAACTCGACGTGCCAGATCTTGCCGCAACCACGGCAGGTCCGGCGGCCCGAGAGCCGCCGGATCACCTCGTCGTCGTCGACCACGAGCTCCATCACCAGGTCCAGTGCGGTGCCGAGGTCGGCCAGCAGCTTGTCCAGCGCCGACGCCTGCGGCACCGTGCGCGGGAAACCGTCGAGCAGGAAGCCGTCACCGGCGTCCGGCTCGGCCAGCCGGTCCCGGACCATGTTGATGGTCACCTCGTCCGGAACCAGCTGCCCAGCGTCCATGTACCGCTTGGCCTCCACGCCCAACGGCGTGCCCTGCGAGACGTTCGCCCGGAAGATGTCTCCGGTCGAGATCTTCGGTACGGCCAGGTGCGCGGCGATGAACTCAGCCTGGGTCCCCTTGCCGGCCCCCGGAGGGCCCACCAGCACCAGCCGCACCTACATCGCCTCGCTTAGGTGAGTTGAGATCCTCGACGCATGAGCCCCCCGGCTCCGCATCGCCACTACCGGAGGAACCCTTCATAGTTGCGCTGCATCAGCTGGCTCTCGATCTGCTTCACCGTCTCCAGACCCACACCAACCATGATCAGCACTGCCGTACCACCGAACGGGAAGTTCTGGTACTGCTGCTGATTGAGCCAGATGAAGAAGAAGTTCGGCAGAACCGAGATCACGGCGAGGTAGAGCGCCCCCGCGAGGGTGATTCGGCTGAGGATGAAGTCCAGGTAGTCGGCGGTCGGCTTGCCCGGACGGATACCCGGTACGAAACCACCGTACTTCTTCATGTTGTCCGCGACCTCGGTCGGGTTGAACGTGATCGAGACGTAGAAGTACGTGAAGAAGATGATCAGGAAGAAGTAGACGCCGATGTAGAGCATGCTCGTCGGGTCGGCAAGCCACTTCTGGATCCAGATCTGGTAGCCCTTGAGGTTGTTCTGGTCGAAGAACTGCAGGTACAGCTGCGGCAGGTAGAGCAGCGACGAACCGAAGATGACCGGGACGACACCGGCCTGGTTGACCTTGAGGGGGATGTAGGTCGACGTGCCGCCGTACATCCGGCGGCCGATCATGCGCTTCGCGTACTGGACGGGGATCCGGCGCTGGGCCTGCTCGATGAAGACCACGAGGCAGATGATGACCAGAACAAGACCGATGACGAGCAAGAACTTGCCGACGCCGCTGGTTTCCTTGATCGTCCAGCCCTCACCGGGGAGGCGAGCCGCGATCGAGGTGAAGATCAGAACCGACATGCCGTTGCCGACGCCGCGGTCGGTGATCAGCTCACCGAGCCACATCACCACGCCGGTGCCGGCAGTCATGGTCAGTACCAGGATGCTGAGCGTGAGCCACATCGGCAGCCCGGTGTTCTCCGGGACGATCTGCATCGAGGGGTCGCTCTGGTCGCAGGCGTTGCCGAACAGCTGACCGGTACGCGCAAGCGCGACGAACGCAGAGGACTGCAGGATCGCCAGGCCGAGCGTCAGGTACCGGGTGTACTGCGTGATCTTCGCCTGGCCGGACTGGCCCTCCTTGCGGAGCTGTTCGAGGCGGGGGATCACGACGGTGAGCAGCTGCAGGATGATCGACGCGGTGATGTACGGCATGATGCCGAGCGCGAAGACCGACAGGTGCAGGAGCGCGCCGCCGGAGAACAGATTCAGCAGGTTCAGCACACCGCCGCCGGCATCGGCGTCGCTCACAGCTTTCAGGCACGTCTGCACGTTGGTGTAGGACACACCTGGGCTGGGCAAGGTGGCACCTAGCCGGTACAGAGCGATGATCGCAACTGTGAACAGCAGTTTCTTGCGCAGGTCAGGCGTCCGGAACGCACTGGTAAAGGCGGAGAGCAACTTCTTCCTCCTGCGCGAGGTTACCGCCGTATCCGGCGGATGGGGGAAGGCATCGGTCCGGACGACCGATATCCCTAGCTGGGAACGGACTCTAACAGTCTTGGAGCGCCGCAGTGAGTCGCGGTAGCGGTCACTGCGGGTAGGCAACTTCCCAGCCGATGAAATGGCTGGTCAGACGCCACAAAGGGGATGCTGCCCGGGCGACGCGTTTTTCGGCGCCCGGGCGAGCACCCCCACAAGCCTCACAGCTCGGTGGCGGAACCACCGGCGGCTGCGATCTTCTCCTTGGCCGACTCACTGAACGCGTGCGCCGTAATCGTCAGCGACACGCCGCCCAGCTCGCCCGAGCCGAGGACCTTGACCAGCTGGCCCTTGCGGACCGCGCCGGCCTCCACGAGCTCGATCGGGCCGACCTCGCCGCCGTTCGGGAACAGCTCGGCGAGGCGGTCCAGGTTCACGACCTGGAAGACGACCTTGTTCTTGTTCTTGAAGCCCTTGAGCTTCGGCAGACGCATGTGAATGGGCATCTGCCCACCCTCGAAGCGGGCCGGAACCTGGTAACGGGCCTTCGTACCCTTGGTACCGCGACCGGCGGTCTTGCCCTTGGAGCCCTCACCACGACCCACGCGGGTCTTGGCAGTCTTGGCTCCGGGTGCCGGGCGCAGGTGGTGGACCTTGATCGCCATTACTCGACCTCCTCAACACTCACGAGGTGGTTGACGGCGAAGATCATGCCCCGAATCTCGGGACGGTCTTCCTTGACCACCACATCGTTGATGCGCTTCAGCCCGAGCGACCGCAGCGAGTGCCGCTGGTTCTGCTTACGGCCGATAGCGGACCGGACCTGGGTGACCTTCAGACGAGCCATCACCGCACCGCCGCTTCCGCGCGCGCTGCCAGCATGGCGGCCGGGGCCACGTCCTCGACCGGCAGGCCACGGCGAGCCGCGACCATCTCCGGCGACTCGAGGCCCTTGAGCGCGGCCACCGTCGCGTGCACGATGTTGATCGGGTTCGACGAGCCGAGGCTCTTCGACAGGATGTCGTGGATGCCGGCGCACTCCAGCACGGCGCGCACCGGGCCACCGGCGATAACACCGGTACCAGCCGACGCCGGCTTGAGGAGCACGACACCCGCGGCGGCCTCACCGATGATCGGGTGCGGAATGGTCGCACCGATCCGCGGGACCTTGAAGAAGTGCTTCTTGGCCTCTTCGACGCCCTTGGCGATGGCCGCGGGCACCTCCTTGGCCTTTCCGTAGCCGATGCCGACGGTGCCGTCGCCGTCGCCCACGATCACCAGGGCGGTGAAGCTGAAGCGACGACCACCCTTGACGACCTTGGCAACACGGTTGATGGCGACGACCCGCTCGAGATGCGGGGTCTTGTCGACGGGCGCGTTGCCGCGGCCGCCCTCACGACGGTTGTCCCGGCGGTTGCCACCCTCGGTGTTACCGCCGGACCCGCCGCCTCGGCGCTGCTGACCAGGCATTGGTCAATTCCTCCTAGAACTCGAGTCCGGCTTCACGGGCAGCAGAAGCCAGCGAGGCGATCCGCCCCGCGTACTTGTTGCCACCCCGGTCGAAGACGACCTTGGACACGCCGGCGGCCTTGGCCCGCTCGGCAAGGAGCGCGCCGACCTTGCCGGCCAGTGCGCTCTTGTCACCCTCGTTGCCCCGGATCGAGGCGTCGAGAGTGGAGGCCGAAGCGAGCGTGTGGCCCTTGAGGTCGTCGATGATCTGCGCGGTGATGTGCCGCGAAGACCGGGTGACGACCAGACGGGGACGCTCGGCGGTGCCGCGGACGTTCTTGCGGACCCGGAAGTGCCGACGCGCCTTGCCGACGGCCCGCGCGGCGGACACACCGCCGCCATTGCGGCGCTTGAGCAGCGTGGCGGTCACTTCTTACCTGCCTTTCCAGCCTTGCGGCGGATGACCTCGCCCTGGTACTTGACGCCCTTGCCCTTGTAGGGCTCCGGCGGGCGGATCTTCCGGATGTTAGCGGCAACCTCGCCGACGAGCTGCTTGTCGATGCCGGCGACGGTGAACTGCGTCGGCCGCTCCACCGAGAAGGTGATGCCGTCCGGCGCGGGCACGTTGACCGGGTGCGAGAAGCCCAGGGCGAACTCGAGGTCCTTGCCCTTGGCGGTCACGCGGTAACCGGTGCCGTTGATCTCCAGGGTCTTCTTGTAGCCCTCGGTGACGCCGACGATCATGTTGGCGACCAGGGTACGAGAGAGACCGTGCAGTTCCTTGGCCTTGCGCTCGTCGTTGGGGCGGTTGACGTGCAGCTCGCTGCCGTCCTGCTCCACCGTGATCGGCTCGGCGACGACGTGCGAGAGCTCGCCCTTGGGGCCCTTGACCTTGACGGTCTGGCCCGAGATGGTGACGTCGACGCCGGCCGGGACCGGGATCGACTTACGTCCGATTCGCGACATGTCAGATCTCCCGTTACCAGACGAAGGCGAGGACTTCCCCGCCAACGCTCCGCTTGCGGGCCTGCTTGTCGGTCAGCAGTCCCTGGGACGTCGAAATGATCGCGACGCCCAGGCCGCCGAGCACCCGTGGGAGTTCGTCGGACTTGGCGTACACCCGGAGACCGGGCTTGGAAACGCGCTTGATGCCGGCGAGGCTGCGCTCGCGGCTCTGGCCGTACTTGAGCTCAACGACCAGACGCTTGCCGACAGCGCCTTCCTCGGGCTCCTCAGCCGTCCAGGAGGCGATGTAGCCCTCGGCCTTGAGGACCTCGGCGATGTTCGCCTTGATCTTCGAGAAGGGCATCGTCACCTTGTCGTGGTACGCCTGGTTGGCGTTTCGCAGACGCGTGAGCATGTCTGCGATCGGGTCCGTCATCGTCATGGGTATTCGTCAACCTTTCTCGCCGGGGTTCCCGGACTGGCCAGGCCTACGGCGAAGCGGTATTTCTCTCGGTTACCAGGAAGCCTTGGACACGCCGGGCAGCTCACCACGGTGGGCCATGTCCCGCACGCAGACCCGGCACAGGCCGAACTTGCGGTAGACCGAGTGCGGGCGACCGCACTTCTGGCAGCGGGTGTAGGCACGCACGGCGAACTTCGGCTTCGCGGCCGCCTTGATGATCAGCGCCTTCTTAGCCATGCTCAGTTCTCCTTGAACGGGAAGCCCAGGAGCTTGAGCAGCGCCCGGCCCTCGTCGTCGGTCTTGGCCGTGGTGACCACGGTGATGTCCATGCCCCGGGTGCGATCGATCCGGTCCTGATCGATCTCGTGGAACACCGACTGCTCGGTCAGGCCGAACGTGTAGTTGCCGTGGCCGTCCAGCTTGCGACCGTCGAGCCCGCGGAAGTCACGGATACGCGGCAGCGCGATGGACAGCAGCCGGTCCAGGAACTCCCACATCCGGTCGTTGCGAAGGGTGACCTTCGCGCCGATCGGCATGCCCTCGCGCAGCTTGAACTGGGCGATGGACTTGGTGGCCCGGCGGACCAGCGGCTTCTGACCGGTGATCGTGGTCAGGTCACGGACCGCGCCGTCGATCAGCTTGGCGTCGCGGGCCGCTTCGCCGACACCCATGTTCACGACGACCTTGACCAGGCCGGGGATCTGCATGGGGTTGGCGTAGTTGTACTGCTCCTTGAGCCCGCTCACGACCTCAGCGCGGTACTTCTGCTTGAGGCGCGGCAGCGTCTTGGTCTCGGTAGCGGCAGTCATCAGAGTTCCTTACCGGTCGTACGCGCGATACGGACCTTGTTGCCGTTCTCGTCGACCTTGTAGCCGATCCGCGTCGGCTTGCCCTGGTCGTCCACGATCTGCACATTCGAGATGTGGATCGCGGCTTCCTGGGTCACGATGCCGCCGGTCTTCGACCCGCGCTGCGTCGTGCGGATGCGCTCGTGCTTCTTGACGCGGTTGACGCCCTCGACCAGGACCTTGTCCCGCGTCGGGTAGGCCGCGATGACCTTGCCCTTGGCGCCCTTGTCCTTACCGGCGATGACGACGACCGTGTCGCCCTTCTTGATCTTCACGGTCAGAGCACCTCCGGCGCCAGGCTGATGATCTTCATGAACCGCTTGTCACGCAGCTCGCGGCCGACCGGGCCGAAGATGCGGGTACCGCGGGGGTCCCCACCGTCCTTGATGATGACGGCGGCGTTCTCGTCGAACCGGATGTACGAGCCGTCCGGACGCCGACGCTCCTTGGCGGTGCGGACGATGACCGCCTTGACGACGTCACCCTTCTTCACACCGGCACCGGGGATGGCGTCCTTGACCGTGGCCACGATGACGTCGCCGATGCTCGCGTAGCGGCGGCCGGAGCCACCGAGCACGCGGATGCACAGAATCTCACGTGCACCCGTGTTGTCGGCGACACGCAGTCGCGACTCCTGCTGGATCACTGGGGTCTCCTATGTCTGCCAGTTCTTCGCACCTTGGCGAAGCTTGGCGGAACTAGGTGAGTCGGGCCGACCGAGGGCCGGCCCGACGCACTCACTTGGCCTTTTCGAGGATCTCCACGACCCGCCACCGCTTGGTGGCGGAGAGCGGACGGGTCTCCATCAGGAGGACCCGGTCGCCGATACCGCACGCGTTCTGCTCGTCGTGCACCTTGAGCTTGCGGGTGCGGCGCAGAACCTTGCCGTAGAGGGCGTGCTTGACGCGGTCCTCGACCTCGACGACGACGGTCTTGTCCATCTTGTCGCTGACCACCAGGCCCTCGCGAACCTTGCGGGTCGCGCGAACCGGAGTCGTGCTCTCTTCACTCATGCGGTCACCTCATCCGGCGCAACCGAGAGCCCCAGCTCGCGTTCACGCATGATCGTGTAGATCTTCGCGATGTCCTTACGGACGACCTGAAGCCGACGGTGGTTGTCGAGCTGCCCGGTCGCACCCTGCACGCGAAGGTTGAACAGCTCCGCCTTGGCCTCACGGAGACGCGAGACCAGCTCTTCGCCGGAAAGCTCGCGCAGCTCGCCGGCCTTAACGCCCGCTGCCATCAGTTTTCACCCACTTCGCGTGTAACGATGCGGCACTTCATCGGGAGCTTGTGGATCGCGCGGCGCATCGCCTCGCGCGCGATCGTCTCGTTCGGGAACGACATCTCGAAGAGAATGCGTCCCGGCTTGACGTTCGCCACCCACCACTCGGGAGAACCCTTACCGGAACCCATGCGGGTTTCGGCCGGCTTCTTGGTCAGCGCCTGGTCCGGGAAGACCGAGATCCAGACCTTGCCGCCACGCTTGATGTGACGAGTCATCGCGATACGGGCCGACTCGATCTGCCGGTTGGTCACGTACGCGGGCTCCAGCGCCTGGATACCGAACTCGCCGAAGACGACCCGGTTGCCGCCCTTGGACGCGCCGTGGCGGTCCGGGTGGTGCGGCTTGCGGAAGCCCTTCGGGGGCTTACGCGGCATCAGCATGTGTCAGCCCTCCTGCTGCGTTTCGGCCACGGCCGGAGCCGCGTCGACCGCGGCGTCGTTCGTGTTCTCGCCGGTCGGGGTGTCGCCGGTGCGGGCCTGCGCCGCGGCGCGGCCGGCCTCGGTGCCACCAGCGGTCGTGCCGGACGAACCGGAACGGCCACGACGCGGACGCTCGGGGCGGTCGGCCCGGTCCCGGCGCGGACGCGCGGGAGCCTCGGCCACAGCCTCGCGGCCCGGAACGGCGTCGCCCTTGTAGATCCAGACCTTCACGCCGATCCGGCCGAACGTGGTACGGGCCTCGAAGAAGCCGTACTCGATGTTCGCCCGCAGCGTGTGCAGCGGAACGCGACCCTCACGGTAGAACTCCGTGCGGCTCATCTCCGCGCCGCCGAGGCGACCGGAGACCTGCACCCGGATGCCCTTGCAGATCGGGTTCTTCATGGCCGACTGCATGGCCTTGCGCATCGCGCGGCGGAAGCTGACCCGGGAGGACAGCTGCTCGGCCACACCCTGCGCCACCAGCTGAGCGTCCGACTCGGGGCTCTTCACCTCGAGAATGTTCAGCTGGACCTGCTTGCCGGTGAGCTTCTCCAGCTCGCCGCGGATCCGGTCGGCCTCCGCGCCCTTACGGCCGATAACGATGCCCGGCCGGGCGGTGTGGATGTCGACACGAACCCGGTCACGGGTGCGCTCGATGTCCACCTTGGAGATGCCGGCACGCTCGAGGCCCTTGGACATCATGCGGCGGATCTTGACGTCCTCGCCGATGTAGTCCTTGTAGAGCTTGTCCGCGAACCAGCGGCTCTTCCAGTCGGTGGAGATGCCGAGCCGGAATCCGGTGGGGTGAACTTTCTGGCCCATTACTCGGACTCCTCCGTGGTCTGGGACGTGGTCTCCGACGAAGCGGCCGGCGCGGCCTTGGCCGGCGCTGCCTTCTTCGCCGCGGCGGCCTTCTTGGCCGGCCGTGCGACCTCGACCGCCTCGACGGCGATCGTGATGTGGCAGGTGCGCTTACGGATCCGGTACGCCCGGCCCTGCGCCCGCGGACGGAAACGCTTGAGCGTCGGACCCTCGTCGACGAACGCCTCGCTCACGAGGAGTGCGTCGGGGTCGAGCCGCTCGTTGTTCTCCGCATTGGCGATCGCGCTGGCGAGCACCTTGTAGACCTGCTCGCTCGCCGACTGCTGGGCGAACTGCAGGACGGTCAGAGCCTCCTTCGCGGGCAGTCCGCGGACGAGGTTGACCACACGGCGTGCCTTGTTCGGCGAGATGCGGACGTGCTTGGCAACCGCACGGCTACCCGGAAGCGCCGGAGCGTCGTTCTTTGCTGGCATCGCTTGTGACCCCTTTCTTGTCCGTGGACTGACTAGCGACGACGGCTCTTGCGGTCGTCCTTCTCGTGACCCTTGAACGTACGGGTCAGAGCGAACTCGCCGAGCTTGTGACCGACCATGGCCTCGGTGACGAACACCGGGACGTGCTTGCGCCCGTCGTGCACGGCGATCGTGTGCCCGAGCATGTCGGGGATGATCGTCGAGCGCCGCGACCAGGTCTTGATGACGTTCTTGGAATTCTTCTCGTTCTGGACTTCCACCTTCTTGAGCAGGTGGTCGTCGACGAACGGGCCCTTCTTCAGGCTGCGAGGCATTTTCTTCTACTCCCGTTACCCGCGCTTGCGGGTGGCGTAGCGGCGGCGAACGATCAGCTTGTCGCTCTCCTGGCCCTTGCGGCGGGTACGACCCTCGGGCTTACCAGCCGGGTTGACCGGGTGGCGACCACCGGAGGTCTTACCCTCACCACCACCGTGCGGGTGGTCGATCGGGTTCATGGCGACACCGCGGACGGTCGGGCGCTTGCCCTTCCAACGCATGCGGCCGGCCTTGCCCCAGTTGATGTTCGACTGTTCGGCATTGCCGATCTCGCCGACCGTGGCACGGCAACGGATGTCGACCCGGCGGATCTCACCGGAAGGCATACGCAGCGTGGCGTAGGCACCTTCACGGCCGAGCAGCTGGATACCGACACCGGCCGAACGGGCCAGCTTGGCGCCACCGCCGGGACGAAGCTCCACACCGTGGATCGTCGTACCGACCGGGATGTTGCGCAGGGGCAGGTTGTTCCCCGGCTTGATGTCCGCGCCCGGGCCCGACTCCACTGCGTCGCCCTGCTTCAGGTCCTTCGGCGCCAGGATGTAGCGCTTCTCGCCGTCGGCGTAGTGCAGCAGTGCGATGCGGGAGGTGCGGTTCGGGTCGTACTCGATGTGCGCGACCTTGGCCGGCACGCCGTCCTTGTCGACCCGCTTGAAGTCGATCAGCCGGTACTGCCGCTTGTGACCGCCGCCCTGGTGCCGGGTGGTGATCCGGCCGTGAACGTTGCGGCCGCCCTTCTTGGGCAGCGGGACCAGCAGAGACTTCTCCGGCGTCGACCGGGTGATCTCGGCGAAGTCGGCGACGCTCGAGCCGCGACGGCCCGGCGTGGTCGGCTTGTACTTACGGATAGCCATTGTTTTACAACCCCTTAGCTGACCGGGCCGCCGAAGGCCTCGATACGGTCACCGTCAGCCAGCTTGACCATCGCGCGCTTGGTCGCCTTACGCTGACCGAAGCCCGTCCGGGTGCGCTTGCGCTTGCCCTCGCGGTTCGCGGTGTTCACCGTCAGCACGCGCACGTTGAAGATCTGCTGGATCGCGATCTTGATCTGGGTCTTGTTCGCGTCCGGGTCGACGAGGAACGTGTACCAGTTCTGGTCGAGAACGCTGTAGCTCTTCTCGGAGACGACGGGCGCGATGATGACGTCACGCGGGTCGGCGATCGTGGTCACTTGTTCCCCTCCTCGGAGGCCTCGGCCGGCACGCCCAGGAACTCGTCGAGAGCGTCCTTGGTGAAGACCACCTCGTCGGCGACCAGCACGTCGTACGTGTTCAGCTGACCCGCCTCGATCAGGTGCACGGTCGTCTCGTTGCGCAGCGAGAGCCAGTTCAGCTCGTCGGTGCTGCTCAGCACGACCAGGACCTTGGTCGACTCGGTCGCCTTGCGCAGGGTCGCGATCGCGGCCTTCGTCGACGGCTTCTCGCCGGAGAGGAACGCCTCGACCACGTGCACCCGGCCCTCGCGAGCCCGGTCGGAGAGGGCGCCACGCAGGGCGGCGGCCTTCATCTTCTTGGGGGTCCGCTGGCTGTAGTCGCGCGGCACGGGACCGTGCACGACGCCACCGCCGGTGAACTGCGGCGCGCGGATCGAGCCCTGACGGGCGCGACCGGTGCCCTTCTGCTTGTACGGCTTCTTGCCACCACCGGCGACCTCGCCGCGGGTCTTGGCCTTAGCCGTACCCTGCCGGGCCGCGGCCAGCTGCGCCACGACGACCTGGTGCATCAGCGGAATGTTCGCCTGCACGTCGAAAATGTCGTCGGGAAGCTCGACCGAGCCGGCCTTCGTGCCCTCAGCGTTGATCACGTCAACCGAGCTCACTTGGCACCGCCCTTCGTCGTCTTCTTCGCGGCGGTGCGGACCAGGATCAGCGCGCCCTTGGGACCGGGCACCGCGCCCTTGACCAGCAGCAGGTTGTTCTCGGTGTCCACCGCCTGCACGGTCAGGTTCTGCACGGTGAAGCGCGCGAAGCCCATCCGACCGGCCATCCGGACGCCCTTGAAGACGCGACCGGGGGTCGCGCAGGCGCCGATGGAGCCGGGCGAGCGGTGCTTGCGCTCGACACCGTGGCTGGCCTTCAGGCCGTGGAAGCCGTGCCGCTTCATGACACCGGCAAAGCCCTTGCCCTTGGTCTTACCGGTGACGTCGATCGTCGAACCGACCGCGAACGCCTCAACGGTGATCTCCTGGCCGAGCTCGTACTCGCCGGCGTCGGAGGTGCGCAGCTCGACGACGTGGCGCCGCGGCGAAACACCTGCCTTCGCGAAGTGGCCGCTCTCCGGCTTGTTGACCTTGCGCGGGTCAACAGCGCCGTACGCCAGCTGGACGGCGGTGTAGCCGTCCTTCTCAGAGGTGCGAACCTGGGTCACGACGCAAGGGCCGGCCTGCACCACGGTAACCGGGACAACTTTGTTGTTGTCCCAGACCTGGGTCATGCCGAGCTTGGCGCCCAGGATCCCCTTAACTTGCCTGTCCATTAGTCGCAGGTCCCTACAGCTTGATCTCGATGTCGACGCCAGCCGGCAGGTCGAGGCGCATGAGCGAGTCGACCGTCTTCGGAGTCGGGTCGATGATGTCGATCAGACGCTTGTGCGTACGCATCTCGAAGTGCTCGCGCGAGTCCTTGTACTTGTGCGGCGAACGGATGACGCAGAAACGGTTGATCTCCGTGGGCAGCGGCACCGGGCCCGCAACCTGAGCACCGGTCCGCGTCACCGTCTCGACGATCTTCCGCGCCGAGGAGTCGACGACCTCGTGGTCATAGGCCTTGAGCCGGATGCGGATCTTCTGTCCCGCCATGGTGGCTTCTGTTTCCTTCTCTCGATGCCGCTACGTGCGAGAGCGGTGGCTCTCGCATGCCCGCAGGACCGTCGATCCTGCGTTGTCCGACCCCCGCGGTCGGGCGTGTCGCGCCTGCTGTCGCTATGCAGCCTTTATCAAGCAACTCGATCACGGGGATCTGGAGTGCCGGACGGGCATAAAAACACGCCCGGACACCCGGCGAGGGTGGCTGGCGCAGATTCCCCGAAGAGAATCGGAAGGCGCCAACCACCCCGCGCGGACGCAACCTGACTAGTATGCCGGATTGTCTCCGACAACGCTAATCGGGGTCAGTTCCTCAGACGTTGATCTTCGTGACCGTGCCGGCGCCGACGGTGCGGCCACCCTCACGGATCGCGAACTTGAGGCCCTGCTCCATGGCGATCGGCTGGATCAGCTTGACCGACATGCTGGTGGAGTCGCCCGGCATGACCATCTCGGTGCCCTCGGGCAGCGTGACGACGCCGGTGACGTCCGTGGTGCGGAAGTAGAACTGCGGGCGGTAGTTCTGGAAGAACGGGGTGTGCCGGCCGCCCTCTTCCTTCGAGAGGATGTAGACCTGGCCCTCGAACTCCGTGTGCGGGGTGCTGCTGCCGGGCTTGACGACAACCATGCCGCGCTCGACGTCCTCGCGCTTGATACCGCGAAGCAGCAGACCGACGTTCTCACCCGCGCGGGCCTCGTCGAGCAGCTTGCGGAACATCTCGATGCCGGTGCAAACGGTCTTGGTCGACTTCTCGCGGATACCCACGATCTCGACCTCCTCGTTCGGCTTGAGGATGCCACGCTCGGCGCGACCCGTCACCACGGTGCCACGACCGGTGATCGTGAAGACGTCCTCGATCGGCATGAGGAACGGCTTCTCGACGTCACGCTCGGGCTGCGGGATCGCGGTGTCGACCGCGTTCATCAGCTCCATGAGCCGCTCGGTCCACTCGGCGTCGCCCTCGAGCGCCTTGAGCGCGGAGACACGCACGACCGGCAGGTCGTCGCCCGGGAACTCGTAGGTGCTGAGCAGCTCGCGGACCTCGAGCTCGACGAGCTCGAGGAGCTCCTCGTCGTCCACCATGTCGCTCTTGTTCAGCGCGACGACGATGTACGGAACGCCGACCTGGCGGGCCAGGAGCACGTGCTCCTTGGTCTGCGGCATCGGGCCGTCGGTCGCCGCAACCACCAGGATCGCGCCGTCCATCTGCGCGGCACCGGTGATCATGTTCTTGATGTAGTCAGCGTGGCCGGGGCAGTCCACGTGCGCGTAGTGACGCGTCGCGGTCTGGTACTCGACGTGCGCGATCGAGATCGTGATACCACGGGCCTTCTCTTCAGGCGCCTTGTCGATCTCGTCGAACGGGGTGTACGGGTTGAGGTCCGGGTACTGGTCGTGCAGGACCTTCGTGATGGCCGCAGTCAGCGTCGTCTTACCGTGGTCGATGTGACCAATGGTGCCGATGTTGACGTGCGGCTTAGTCCGCTCGAACTTCGCCTTCGCCACTGGTGTCCTCCTGTGGACTGAATCATTTCTTTTCCCGGCACGCCCGGTTAAGGCGACTGGGACTCTGTCGACTGCTCGCGCGCGTGCGGTCCTCGACGGACCGCACGCGCCTCAACGCTTAGGGCTGGGAGCTCAGGCGCCCGTAGCCTTGGCGATGATCTCCTTCGCGACGTTCTGCGGAACCTCGGCGTAGGAGTCGAACTGCATGCTGTAGCTAGCCCGGCCGGCGGTCTTCGACCGCAGGTCGCCGACGTAGCCGAACATCTCCGAAAGCGGCACCAGAGCCTTGACGACGCGGGCGCCGTGGCGCTCCTCCATCGACTGGATCAGGCCGCGCCGGGAGTTGAGGTCGCCGATCACGTCACCCATGTTGTCCTCAGGGGTGGTGACCTCGACCGACATCATCGGCTCCAGCAGTGCGGGGTCAGCCTTGCGGGCTACTTCCTTCATTGCCATGGAGCCGGCGATCTTGAACGCCATCTCGGACGAGTCGACCTCGTGGTACTGACCGTCGACGAGCGTGAACTTCACGCCCACCAACGGGTAGCCGGCGAGGACGCCGTACTGCAGCGAGTCCTGCGCGCCCGCGTCCACCGAGGGGATGAACTCCTTGGGGATGCGACCGCCGGTCACCGCGTTCACGAACTCGTAGGTCGGGCCGTCGGTCTCGAGCGACAACGGCTCGACGTTGACGACGACCTTCGCGTACTGGCCCGAACCACCGGTCTGCTTCTTGTGGACGTAGGTGTGCTTCTCCACCTTGCCGCGAATCGTCTCGCGGTACGCCACCTGCGGCTTGCCGATGTTGGCCTCGACGTTGAACTCGCGGCGCATGCGATCCACCAGGATGTCCAGGTGGAGCTCGCCCATGCCGGCGATGATCGTCTGGCCGGTCTCCTCGTCGTTGAAGACCCGGAACGTCGGGTCCTCCTCGGCGAGGCGCTGGATCGCGGTGCCCAGCTTTTCCTGGTCCGACTTGGTCTTCGGCTCGATGGCGACCTGGATGACCGGCTCCGGGAAAGTCATCGACTCCAGGATGACCGGGTTGGCCGGGTCGCTGAGCGTGTCGCCGGTGGTGGTCTGCTTGAGACCCTGCACGGCGATGATGTCCCCGGCCTGCGCCGTGGGCCGCTCTTCACGCTTGTTCGCGTGCATCTGGTAGATCTTGCCGATCCGCTCCTTGCGGTCCTTGGTGGAGTTGACCACCTGGGAACCGGAGTCGAGCGTGCCGGAGTAGACCCGGACGTAGGTCAGCTTGCCGAGGTGCTTGTCCGTCTGAATCTTGAACGCCAGGCCGGAGAACGGCTCGGAGTTCGACGGCTTGCGCAGGACCGGCGTCTCGCCGTCCGGCAGGGTGCCCTCGATGGCCGGGACGTCCAGCGGCGACGGCAGGAAGTCGATCACGGCGTCGAGCATGGGCTGAACGCCCTTGTTCTTGAACGCCGAACCGCACAGCACCGGGTTCGCCTTGCTCGCGATCGTGGCCCGCCGGATGGCGGCCTTGATCTCGTCCTGGGAGACCTCTTCGCCCTCCAGGTACTTCTCCATCACCGCGTCGTCGACGTCGGCCAGGGTCTCGATCAGCTTCTCGCGCCACTCGTTCGCGGAGTCGACCAGGTCGGCCGGGATCTCCTCGATCGCGTAGTCGTCACCCTTCTGGGTCTCCCCACGCCAGGTGAGCGCGCGCATGCCGATCAGGTCCACGACGCCGATGTGGTCGCCCTCGAGCCCGATCGGGATCTGCAGGACCAGCGGAGTCGCGTGGAGCCGGTCGATCATCATCTGCACGCAGCGGAAGAAGTCGGCGCCGGTCCGGTCGAGCTTGTTGACGAAGCACATCCGGGGGACGTGGTACTTGTCCGCCTGGCGCCAGACGTTCTCGGTCTGCGGCTCAACGCCGGCCACGCCGTCGTACACCGCAACCGCGCCGTCGAGCACCCGCAGCGACCGCTCGACCTCGACCGTGAAGTCGACGTGGCCGGGCGTATCGATGATCTGGATCGTGTGACCCTTCCACTCGCACTTGGTGGCGGCGGAAGTGATCGTGATACCGCGCTCCTGCTCCTGCTCCATCCAGTCCATGACGGCAGCGCCCTCGTGGACCTCACCGATCTTGTACGTGATGCCGGTGTAGAACAGGATCCGCTCGGTGGTCGTGGTCTTACCAGCATCGATGTGCGCCATGATGCCGATGTTGCGTACGTTGGCGAGCGCGTCTGCGGCGGCCACTTCAATCCCTACTTTTCTTCGTCGTCGTCTCGTGAACCGGCACGACTTGCCGTGTGGCCCGGCTTATCGCCGGGCCTGCGGCGGGGTCTTACCAGCGGTAGTGCGCGAAGGCCTTGTTGGACTCCGCCATCTTGTGGGTGTCCTCGCGCCGCTTGACGGCGGCACCGAGGCCGTTGCTGGCATCGAGCAGCTCGTTCTGGAGACGCTCGATCATGGTCTTCTCACGGCGGGCCTTGGAGTACTGGACCAGCCAGCGCAGACCGAGAGTGGTCTGCCGCGGGGTGCGAACCTCGACCGGAACCTGGTAGGTCGCGCCACCGACGCGGCGGCTGCGGACCTCGAGGGTCGGCTTGACGTTGTCCATCGCGCGCTTGAGCGTCACGACGGGGTCGGTGCCGCTCTTCTCCCGGGCGCCCTCGAGCGCGCCGTACACGATGCGCTCGGCCAGCTGGCGCTTGCCGCCGATCAGGATCTTGTTGATCAGCTGAGTGACCAGCGGGGAGTTGTAAACCGGGTCCGCGACCACCGGGTGGCGCGGAGCGGGGCCCTTACGCGGCATGTCAGCTCTTCTCCTTCTTCGCGCCATAACGGCTGCGGGCCTGCTTGCGGTTGCGGACACCCTGGGTGTCCAGCGAACCGCGGACGATCTTGTAGCGGACGCCCGGGAGGTCCTTCACACGACCGCCGCGCACGAGCACGATGGAGTGCTCCTGCAGGTTGTGGCCGACGCCCGGGATGTACGCCGTCACCTCGATCTGGCTGCTGAGCTTCACACGAGCGACCTTGCGCAGCGCAGAGTTCGGCTTCTTGGGGGTGGTGGTGTACACGCGCGTGCACACGCCGCGCCGCTGAGGACTACCCTTCAGCGCCGGCGTCTTGGTCTTGCTCGTCTTCGCCTGACGGCCCTTTCGGACCAGCTGCTGGATCGTGGGCACCGGGTTTCTCCGCTCCCTTCGGCCGCTTTCCGCACGGCCGCACCGTCTTGTATGCCTTTGTGTGCCGGAGAATCCTCACCTCAGTGAGGTCCTCCCCGGCACCCGCGGTCGGGCGTGTCGTCCGGCTCACGGTCCCGCCACGCGTGGGTCACGCGCACCGGATCTTGTCTGTGTCACCGCGCTGATCTGGTCAGAGCAGCGAGCTCGGCGTGCTTTTGTTTACCCCGTCCAGTGTTTCCGACTCGGGCGCACGCACGAGTTGCCCGGGCAAGCCCGGGCACGAGGGGAAAGAGTACCTACCACAAGCACCCAGGTCAAAATCGACGAGTTGTTGCCGACCGGGCCCTTACGACGGATACCTCCGAGGCAAGTGTACCGGGTACTCGTCGGCGGCAATGCCGCGGTATCGGGATCCCGGACGGGCGGAGCAGTCACGCCCCCGTGGAGGACATCTGCAACACCAGTGCCAACGCCAGGCAGGCCAGTGCAATTCCCACCCCGGCGGCCCCGCAGGAGATGCCCGCGACCGCGACCCCTCCCCCGGTGAAGCGCACCTGGCCGGTGCGACCGGAGCGACGGATCTGCCGGCGCGCGGCCAGGCCGACCGCGATGGCACCGCCACCGCCGAGCACCGCGGGCAAGGTGAACGCGCCGGCCACCAACCCACCCCAGCCACCGCTCGCGCCGGAGACGCCGAAGCAGAGGACCAGGAGCGA
Source organism: Paractinoplanes toevensis (assembly GCF_018332695.1). Taxonomy (GTDB): domain Bacteria; phylum Actinomycetota; class Actinomycetes; order Mycobacteriales; family Micromonosporaceae; genus Actinoplanes; species Actinoplanes toevensis. The sequence goes on along the minus strand of NZ_BOQN01000059.1, from coordinate 8,636 downwards.
CACCAGGACAGCACCGATGCCGGCGATCAGCGAGCCGATCGCCAGGCCCGAGGTGACCGGCGGAACCTTGAGCTGGACCAGGCCGAACTCGGTGCCGGGAATCGCATCGACCCGCTCCGGCTGCCAGCGTCCGGAGGGCGGGGGCGGCGGGACCGGCGGCGCATAGGGCGGCTGGGTCATGCCACGAGCATGTCACTCGTACGAGGGTGGGCGCAGCCCGGGCTAATCGGTTCCGGGCGCGAAGTCCGGACCGGCCGGTGTGGAGGCCAGGTGCAGCAGGCCGGCGATCGATGCCACCACCAGCGCAGTGATCGCCAGCACGATGCCCGCCCAGGCCAGCCGACGGCCACGACGGATCCACGCCGAGCCGAGAAGATAGCCCTTCGCCGCGAACGCGTCCCGCGCCGTCTGACGGGCCAGCAGGAGGGCGATCGTGGCCGGAATCACCCCGCCGACGAACGCCCCGGTCAGGAAACCCACCAGGCCGAGCGCGAACACCGCCCGCGCCTTCGTCGAAGGCGCCGGATCGGGATCCATCGGGTGGCGGGTGAGCGGCGCGGCCACGGGAGAAGTCACCACCCCATAGTAGGAACGCCGAAGGACGGCCGCGCAGTGCGCGGCCGCCCTTCGATCAAGACATCGTCAGCGGTAGGAACCGAAGTCGAAGTCGTCCAGCGGCACAGCCTGCCCGCTGGCCGGCCCGAAGCCGTAGTCGGTCTCGGGGTACCCGGTCATCGAGTACACCTTGGCCTTGGCCTCCTCGGTCGGCTCGACCCGGATGTTGCGGTACTTGGAGATACCGGTACCGGCCGGGATGAGCTTACCGATGATGACGTTCTCCTTGAGGCCCACCAGCGAGTCGCTGCGCGAGTTGATCGCAGCGTCGGTGAGCACCCGGGTGGTCTCCTGGAAGGAGGCCGCCGAGAGCCAGGAGTCGGTCGCCAGCGAGGCCTTGGTGATACCCATCAGCACCGGGCGACCGGCGGCGGGTTCGCCACCCTCGCCCACGATCCGGCGGTTCTCCGACTCGAAGAGCGCCCGGTCGACCAGGATCCCGGGAAGGAACTCCGCGGCACCCGAGTCGATGACCGTCACCCGCTTGAGCATCTGGCGGATGATGATCTCGATGTGCTTGTCGTGGATGAGCACACCCTGCGACCGGTAGACCTGCTGGACCTCGGCGGTCAGGTGAACCTGGACCGCGCGCGGACCCATGATGCGCAGCAGCTCGTGCGGGTCGATGGTGCCCTCGGTCAGCTTCTCGCCGACGCCGACGTGGTCGCCGTCGTGGGCCCGGAGCTTGACCCGCTTGGAGATCTTGTCGTAGACGATCTCCTCGCTGCCGTCGTCCGGGATCACGATGATCTTCCGAGAGCGCTCGCCGTCCTCGATGCGGATGCGGCCGGGGGTGTCGGCGATGGGCGCCTTACCCTTCGGCACGCGGGCCTCGAAGATTTCCTGCACACGCGGCAGACCCTGGGTGATGTCCTCACCCGCGACACCACCGGTGTGGAAGGTACGCATCGTCAGCTGCGTGCCCGGCTCACCGATGGACTGGGCGGCGATGATGCCGACCGCCTCGCCGATGTCGACCGACTTGCCGGTCGGCAGCGAACGGCCGTAGCAGGCCGCACACACGCCGAGCTTCGACTCGCAGGTCAGCACCGAGCGCACCCGGACGTTCTCGACACCGGCGGCGACCAGCTGGTCGACCAGGATCGAGTTGAGGTCCGAGCCACGGGCGACGACCAGGTTGCCGTTGGCGTCCTTGATGTCGTCGGCCAGCGTCCGGGCGTGCACACCGGTCTCGGCGTGCACGTGCACGACCAGGGTGCCGTCCGCCTCGCGCTCGCCCACCTGCATCGGGATCGCGCGGTCGGTGCCGCAGTCCTCCTCGCGGATGATGACGTCCTGCGAGACGTCCACCAGACGACGGGTCAGGTAACCCGAGTCGGCGGTACGCAGAGCGGTGTCGGCCAGACCCTTACGGGCACCGTGCGTGGAGATGAAGTACTCCAGCACGGTCAGACCCTCGCGGTACGACGAGGTGATCGGCCGCGGGATGATCTCACCCTTGGGGTTGGCCACCAGACCACGGATCGCGGCGATCTGCCGGAGCTGGAGGAGGTTACCGCGAGCGCCGGAGTTGATCATCACCCAGAGCGGGTTCTCCTGCGGCAGCGCGGTCTCCATCTCCTTGGAGATCTCGTTGGTCGCCTTGGTCCAGATCTCGATGAGCTCGCCGCGACGTTCCTCGGCGGTCATCAGACCACGCTGGTACTGCTTGTCGATGGTGTCGGCCTCGACCTGGTAACGCTGCAGGATCTCCGGCTTGCGCGGAGGGCCGATGACGTCGCCCATGCCGATCGTCACACCGGACCAGGTGGCCCAGTGGAAGCCGGCCTCCTTGAGCGCGTCCAGGGTCGCCGCCAGGGCGACCTTGGGGAAGCGCTCGGCGAGGTCGTTGACGATCGCCGACAGCTGACCCTTGCGGATCTCGTAGTTCACGAAGCGGTAGCCCGGGGGCAGCGTCTCGTTGAAGATGACCCGGCCGAGCGTGGTCTCGACGAGCAGCTTGTCGCCCGTCTCCCAGCCCTCCGGCGATGCCCAGGCCGGCGACTTGGGGCCGTTGTCGACCTCGAGCACCTCGGGCAGGCGAATCTTGACCTGCGCCTGCAGGTGCAGCTCGCCGTTGTCGAAGGCCATCCGCGCCTCGGCGTCCGAGGAGAAGACCCGGCCCTCGCCCTTGGCACCAGCGGTGAGGTGCGTCAGGTAGTAGAGGCCGATGACCATGTCCTGGGTCGGCATGGTGACGGGCTTGCCGTCGGCCGGCTTGAGGATGTTGTTCGACGAGAGCATCAGGATCCGGGCCTCGGCCTGCGCCTCGGCCGACAGCGGCACGTGCACCGCCATCTGGTCACCGTCGAAGTCGGCGTTGAACGCCGTACAGACGAGCGGGTGGATCTGGATCGCCTTGCCCTCGACCAGCTGCGGCTCGAAGGCCTGGATGCCCAGGCGGTGCAGGGTCGGCGCGCGGTTCAGCAGCACCGGGTGCTCGCTGATGACCTCTTCGAGGACGTCCCACACGACCGGCCGCTGACGCTCGACCATCCGCTTGGCCGACTTGATGTTCTGCGCGTGGTTCAGGTCGACCAGGCGCTTCATCACGAACGGCTTGAACAGCTCCAGCGCCATCTGCTTCGGCAGGCCGCACTGGTGCAGCTTGAGCCGGGGGCCGACGACGATGACGGAACGACCGGAGTAGTCGACCCGCTTGCCGAGCAGGTTCTGCCGGAACCGGCCCTGCTTGCCCTTGAGCATGTCGGACAGCGACTTCAGCGGGCGGTTACCCGGGCCGGTGACCGGCCGGCCGCGGCGGCCGTTGTCGAACAGCGCGTCGACGGCCTCCTGCAGCATCCGCTTCTCGTTGTTCACGATGATCTCGGGCGCACCCAGATCGATCAGGCGCTTGAGACGGTTGTTCCGGTTGATGACCCGGCGGTACAGGTCGTTCAGGTCGGAAGTCGCGAAGCGGCCACCGTCGAGCTGCACCATCGGGCGCAGGTCCGGCGGGATGACCGGGACGCAGTCGAGCACCATGCCGAGCGGTGAGTTGCGGGTGTTCAGGAACGCGGCGACGACCTTGAGGCGCTTGAGCGCACGGATCTTCCGCTGGCCCTTACCGCTGCGGATGATCTCCCGCAGGTTCTCGGCCTCAGCGTCCAGGTCCATGTTCTCGAGCAGCGCCTTGATCGCCTCGGCGCCCATGCCGCCGGTGAAGTACTCACCGAAACGGTCCCGGAGCTCGCGGTAGAGCAGCTCGTCGGTCACCAGCTGCTTGGAGTCGAGCTTGCGGAAGGTGTCGAGCACCTCGTCGAGGCGGTCGATCTCGCGCTGCGCCTTGTCCCGGATCTGGCGCATCTCGCGCTCGCCGGCTTCCTTGACCTTGCGGCGCACGTCCGCCTTCGCACCCTCGGCCTCGAGTTCGGCCAGGTCCTGCTCCAGCTTGCCCGCGCGCTTCTCGATCTCCGAGTCGCGGCTGTTCTCGGACTGGCGCTTCTCCGCGAAGATCTCGTTCTCGATCGTGGACATGTCACGGTGACGCGACTCGGCGTCAACGCTCGTGATCACGTACGAGGCGAAGTAGATGATCTTTTCGAGGTCCTTGGGGGCCAGGTCGAGCAGGTAGCCCAGCCGGCTCGGCACACCCTTGAAGTACCAGATGTGCGTGACCGACGCGGCCAGCTCGATGTGGCCCATCCGCTCACGGCGGACCTTGGACCGGGTCACCTCGACGCCGCAGCGCTCACAGATGATGCCCTTGAACCGGACCCGCTTGTACTTACCGCAGTAGCACTCCCAGTCCCGCTGCGGACCGAAGATCTTCTCGCAGAAGAGTCCGTCCTTCTCGGGCTTGAGCGTGCGGTAGTTGATCGTCTCGGGCTTCTTGACCTCGCCGTGCGACCACTGCCGGATGTCGTCGGCGGTCGCCAGGCCGATGCGCAACTCGTCGAAGAAGTTGACGTCGAGCACTTGGACTATCCCTCGTGTTTCGTTGCTCGGAATGAATTCAAGGCCGGCGGCGGCGGGCCCGGCTCAGAAGAGAGCCGGGACCGCCATCCGTCAGATCTCCTCGACGCTGCTGACGCCCTCGTTCGGGCGCCGGGACAGGTCGATACCCAGCTCCTCCGCGGCCCGGAAGACCTCGTCGTCCGTCTCGCGCATCTCCAGGGCCACACCGTCGCTGGACAGCACCTCGACGTTCAGGCACAGCGACTGCAGTTCCTTGAGAAGCACCTTGAAGGACTCCGGGATACCCGGCTCCGGAATGTTCTCGCCCTTGACGATGGCCTCGTAGACCTTCACGCGGCCGAGCACGTCGTCGGACTTGATGGTGAGCAGTTCCTGCAGTGCGTAAGCCGCACCGTAGGCCTGCATGGCCCAGCACTCCATCTCGCCGAACCGCTGGCCACCGAACTGGGCCTTACCGCCCAGCGGCTGCTGCGTGATCATCGAGTACGGGCCGGTGGACCGTGCGTGGATCTTGTCGTCGACCAGGTGGTTCAGCTTCAGGATGTAGACGTAGCCGACCGAGATCGGGTCCGGCAGCGGCTCACCGGAGCGACCGTCGAACAGCTGCGCCTTGCCATCGCCGTTGACCAGCCGCTTACCGTCGCGGTTGACCAGCGTCGACTCGAGGAGACCCTTGATCTCCTCCTCCTGCGCGCCGTCGAAGACCGGCGTCGCGACGTTCGAGTCCGCGACGGACTCGTGCGCCTCGATCGCCCGCAGCTGACGCTTCCACTCGGTGTCCTCGCCCTCGACCGACCAACCGGTCTTGGCGATCCACCCGAGGTGGGTCTCCAGAACCTGGCCGATGTTCATACGCGAGGGCACACCCAGCGGGTTCAGCACGATGTCGACCGGGGTGCCGTCCTCCAGGAACGGCATGTCCTCGACCGGCAGAATCTTCGAGATGACGCCCTTGTTGCCGTGCCGGCCGGCGAGCTTGTCGCCGTCCTGGATCTTCCGCTTCTGCGCGACGTAGACGCGGACCAACTCGTTCACGCCCGGGGGAAGCTCGTCGCCGTCCTCGCGGGAGAAGGTGCGAACGCCGATGACCGTGCCGGTCTCGCCGTGCGGAACCTTCAGCGAGGTGTCCCGGACCTCGCGCGCCTTCTCACCGAAGATCGCGCGGAGCAGCCGCTCCTCGGGGGTCAGCTCGGTCTCGCCCTTGGGCGTGACCTTGCCGACCAGGATGTCGCCGGGGACGACCTCGGCACCGATCCGGATGATGCCCCGCTCGTCCAGGTCCGCCAGCATTTCCTCGCTGACGTTGGGGATGTCGCGGGTGATCTCCTCCGGGCCGAGCTTGGTGTCCCGAGCGTCGACCTCGTGCTCCTCGATGTGGATCGAGGTGAGCACGTCCTGCTGCACGAGGCGCTGCGACAGGATGATCGCGTCCTCGTAGTTGTGGCCTTCCCAGCACATGAACGCGACGAGGAGGTTGCGGCCCAGGGCCATCTCACCCTCGTCGGTGCACGGACCGTCGGCGATGACCTGGCCGGCCTCGACCCGGTCGTTCTCGAACACGACCGGCTTCTGGTTGACGCAGGAGCCGGCGTTCGAGCGGCGGAACTTGTGCAGCAGGTAGGTACGGCGGTGACCGTCGTCCTGGTGCACCGTCACGTAGTCGGCGCACAGGTCCTCGACCACGCCGCCGACCTCGGCGACGACCACGTCACCGGCGTCGACCGCGGCACGGTATTCCATGCCCGTGCCGACTAGCGGCGCCTCGGCCTTGACCAGCGGCACCGCCTGACGCTGCATGTTCGCGCCCATGAGCGCGCGGTTGGCGTCGTCGTGCTCGAGGAACGGGATCATCGCGGTGGCGACCGAGGTCATCTGCCGCGGCGACACGTCCATGTAGTCGACCTGCGTGCCGGGCACGTAGTCGACCTCACCGCCCTTACGGCGGACCAGGACGCGATCCTGAGCGAAGGTGCCGTCCGCCGCGAGCAGGGCGTTCGCCTGCGCCTTGACGTACCGGTCCTCCTCGTCCGCGGTCAGGTAGTGCACCTCGTCGGTGACGGTGCCGTCCTCGACCTTGCGGTACGGGGTCTCGATGAAACCGAACGGGTTGACCCGCGCGAACGTCGAGAGCGCGCCGATCAGACCGATGTTCGGCCCCTCGGGCGTCTCGATCGGGCACATCCGGCCGTAGTGGGACGGGTGCACGTCGCGAACCTCGAAGCCGGCCCGCTCACGCGACAGACCACCGGGGCCGAGCGCGCTCAGCCGCCGCCGGTGAGTCAGGCCCGCCAGCGGGTTGGTCTGGTCCATGAACTGCGACAGCTGGGAGGTGCCGAAGAACTCCTTGATCGCCGCCACCACGGGACGGATGTTGATCAGGGTCTGCGGCGTGATCGCCTCGACGTCCTGGGTCGTCATGCGCTCACGGACAACGCGCTCCATCCGGGACAGGCCCACGCGGACCTGGTTCTGGATGAGCTCGCCGACGGTGCGCAGGCGACGGTTACCGAAGTGGTCGATGTCGTCGGCCTCGTAGCCCTCCTCACCGGCGTGCAGCCGGCAGAGGTACTCCACGGTCTTGACGACGTCTTCCTCGGTCAGCGTGCCCCGGACGATCGGGACGTCGATCTCGAGCTTCTTGTTGAACTTGTAACGGCCGACCTTGGCGACGTCGTACCTCTTCGGGTTGAAGAAGAGGTTGTCGAGCAGGGTCTGCGCGTTCTCCCGGGTCGGGGGCTCGCCAGGGCGGAGCTTGCGGTAGATGTCGAGCAGGGCCTCATCCTGGCCGGCGATGTGGTCCTTCTCGAGGGTGGTCATGAGCAGCTCGGACCAGCCGAACCGCTCACGGATCTGGTCGGCCGACCAGCCGATCGCCTTGAGCAGGACGGTGACGGCCTGCCGGCGCTTGCGGTCGATCCGGACACCGACGGTGTCGCGCTTGTCGATGTCGAACTCCAGCCAGGCACCCCGGCTCGGGATGACCTTGACGCTGGAGAGGTCGCGGTCGGAGGTCTTGTCCGGCTCCTTCGTGAAGTACACGCCCGGCGAGCGGACGAGCTGGCTCACGACGACCCGCTCGGTGCCGTTGATGACGAACGTCCCCTTGGGGGTCATCATCGGGAAGTCACCCATGAACACGGTCTGGCTCTTGATCTCGCCAGTCGTGTTGTTGGTGAACTCCGCGGTCACGAACAGCGGCGCGCAGTAAGTCAGGTCCTTCTCTTTGCACTCCTCGATCGAGGCCTTCACCTCGTCGAATCGCGGAGACGAGAAGGACAGTGACATAGTGCCGGAGAAGTCCTCAATGGGACTGATCTCTTCGAGGATCTCTGCGAGGCCCGAGTGGGCGTTCGGGTCGTCCGTCGACCGGGCCTGCCAAGCCTCGTTGCCAACCAGCCAGTCGAAAGACTCGGTCTGAAGGGCAAGAAGGTTGGGGACCTCAAGTTGCTCGGTGATCCTGCCGAAAGAGACACGGCGGGGTGCGTAAGCGCTCGACGTACGGCTGGTCTTCGCAGGGCGGGAAGCTGCCAAGATGCGTCCTTCCGAGGACCGGTGCTGCTGATGCGGCTGCAGCTGCGGTATGCAACTGTTTGCGTTGCCCTCGTCTGTAGGCACCATAACGAGCCCCCAGGAATTCATCCGGATGGATGTCCAGGCAGGGCTCAAGGCAGAAGGCAGCGCAAACTAGCAGTGTAGCCGCTCGGCTAACCGCTGTCCAGCCCACACCAGAGGGGGCCTGCGGAACGTGTCCCCGCGGCCTCTGACCTGCGCCTCCATGGTCAGTGCCAAATGCGGGGCCGCTCAGAACGCGGCGAATCTCCCTCGGGTGCCGTCTGCGGAAGGCCCGTCGAACACCGGACCACCCCCAGGGCGGCTGTCGCAAGCGCGGAAACTTGCTGCTGTCAGCGTGCCTGTCAGCGGACACTCAGTCAAGGCCTGCGCCGCGGGTCGGACTCGTGCCGCCGGGTGACGAGCACGTGCTAGCGACCATACCCGACGGATTGCCCGATTAAACCGGCTTTGCCGGTCGGTAGGACGACAGCTCCCGGCAAGCCCACCACCAGGTACAACGCTGCCGAAAACGGAATGGCGGGGACCCAGGC
>NZ_BOQN01000058.1 GCF_018332695.1 Paractinoplanes toevensis | reverse complement strand
GACGCCAGCCAGACGATCTACTCGTTCACCGGGGCCACCTCGAGCTACCTGATCGACTTTCCCCGGCAGCGGCGCAACGCCGTGGTGATCCGGCTGGTCCGCGACTACCGCTCGACCCCGCAGGTGGTCGGCCTGGCCAACGCCGTGATCCGGCAGGCGCGCGGTAACGAGGCCCGGCTCCGGCTCGAGCTGGTCGGCCAGCGTCCGCCCGGCGCCGAGCCGGAGTTGAAGATCTTCCCCGACGAGGCGGGCGAGGCCGCCGCGGTGGCCCGGCGCTGCCGTGAGCTGATCGCCACCGGCACCCCGGCCAGCGAGATCGCCGTGCTGTTCCGCATCAACGCCCAGTCCGAGGTTTATGAGGAGGCGCTCGCCGAGGCCGAGGTGCCCTACGTGGTGCGCGGCGCCGAGCGGTTCTTCGAGCGGCCCGAGGTCCGGCAGGCGATGATCGCGCTGCGCGCGGCCGTGCGTTCCACGCCGGGCGAGACGCCGCTGGTGCAGGCGGTGGTCGAGGCGCTCGCGGCGACCGGGTGGGCGCGGGAGCAACCACCGCCGGGCGGGGCGGCCCGCGAGCAGTGGGAGGCGCTCGCCGCGCTGGTCACCCTGGCCGAGGAGTATTCGAAAGCGCCCACCCTCGAGCCGATCGGCCAAGCCGGCGCGGTGCAGCGGGACGTCACGCTGTCCGCGTTCAACGACGAGTTGGCCCGGCGGGTCGAGCAGCAGCACGCACCCACGGTCGCGGGTGTGACGCTCGCCTCACTTCACTCGGCCAAGGGCCTCGAATGGGACGCGGTCTTTCTGGTCGGCCTGGCCGACGGCACGCTCCCGACGACGTACGCGAAGACGCCCGAGCAATTGGAGGAGGAGCGCCGCCTGCTCTACGTCGGGGTGACCCGGGCCCGCGAGTGGTTGTGGCTTTCCTATGGTCAGACGCGGTCCGGCAGCGGCCGGGCGCGCCGTCCGTGCCGCTTCCTGCCGCAGCTGGAGCGCAATTCGCCGACCGAACGGGCGGGGGTCACCGACCGGAGTCGGAAACCCGACCGTCGGCGCTCCCAGGTGTCCTCGTGCCGCATCTGCGGGGCAGCCCTGCTGGCCGGGGCCGATCGCAAGATGGGTCGCTGCCCGAGCTGCCCGTCCGACCTCGACCAGGACCTTCTCGACCGTTTCACGGCCTGGCGGGCGGAAACCGCGGCCGGGCTCAAAGTCCCTGCTTACGTGGTGTTCACCGACGCGACGCTGGTGGCCATGGCGGAGCGGCGCCCGAGCAACCCGGCGGAACTGCTGGGGATCGCCGGGATCGGTCCCCGAAAGCTCGGTCAGTACGGTGCCGCCGTCTTCGCTCTCGTGGGTGGCGCGACGCCCGACGAAGCCTCGTCAAAAAACTTTGAAAACTAGTCCGTTAATTCGTTTGCCCTCCCTTGTAGGGGAGGCTTAGCCTCAGAGCACACCTTGGCGAGCGGCCTGCTCTACAAGGGAAAACGAACGACGAGTGCATCGCAGATGGAGGAGGTGGCAGAGATGGAGATCTACACGATGACGCAGCCGTCGCTGCCGCTGACCCGTGCCTGCGCTCCGTCCGCTCTGTTGCCGACTGCCGCCGCTTCTGTGGCAGCAATGTCGGCTCCGCCGGTGGCCCCCGTGGCGCTGGTGGCTGAGCGGGCTTGGATTCCGGCCGAAATCGTCCGACCGATGGCAATTCTTGCCGCCGAGCGGGCCCCGGTTTCGCGGGTGCACCAGGTCCAGGCCCAGGCCGAGCTGGCTCAGGTCCTGACGCTCACCGACGGAATCAATGGCACCAATGGCACCACTGGGTTCAAGGGCTCCAGCGTCTCCATGAAGCGTTACGCGGATGGTGGCAGTGGCGTCCCGCCTCGAGGAAGGCCGGTCTGATAACCAGACCTCCGGCTCACCTCGAGGCCGCGGAACCCGTAAAGGGATCCGCGGCCTTAATTTTTTGCCGGCCTACAGGCCGGTGCACGACCCGACGATCCAGAAGATCGCTGAAGAAGAGAGAGGTGACCGGGCTTTATGAGTCTGGCGCTGGCCCCGATCGACGTGAGCGTCGACATCGAGGCAAACCTGCCCTGCCGGAAGTTCGACCCGGACCTGTGGTTCTCGGACTCCCCGGCCCAGCTGGAACTGGCCAAGTCGCTCTGCGGGGACTGCCCGCTGCGCGTCGAGTGCCTGGCCGGTGCGGTCGAGCGGAACGAGCCCTGGGGCGTCTGGGGCGGCGAGATCTTCGAGCGGGGTGCCGTGGTTCCCCGCAAGCGGCCGCGTGGCCGTCCGCGTAAGTCGGACGTGGCGCGCGACGCCGAGCTTGCCGTCGAGGTCGAGGAGCGGCTTGCCGCGAACGGCCTCGAGTCCCGCAACCAGGTTCGCCTGGCGGCCTGACATGAACAGCAGCATCGCCCTCCCCGAGGCCGAACCGGCCGTAACCCGAAAGCCGAGCATCGAGATGAACACGACTGGAGCCACCAAAATGAGACTTCTCCACGAAGCGTTGTCCAGGGCCCGAATGCGTCGGCCTCAGCGTGACTACACACCTGAGGCGCACCGCCCCGCTCGCCAGGTCGCTATGCAGTCCCTTCACCGGGCCTCGCGCGAACTCGGCGGCGGGCGCTACTGACCCACTGACAACCACTCGTAACTGATAGGCCCGTCCGCGCCGAGCGCGGACGGGCCTTCGCTATGTCGCCAACCAACACCGGCGGACGGAGCCGTCCAAGATCAGGGCCGCCGGGCCAAGGGCCCGGCCTGGATCGGGCCGGCTTGGGGTCAAAGCCGGCGGGACCGGCGGGCCGGGGCTAGGCGGCCATCGACGGCGCGGGCCAGGCTGCCGGGCATCGACGGCGCGGGCCAGGCTGCCGGGCATCGGCGGGCGCGTGGCCGGGTTTGGCGGGATCGGCGGGCCGGGTTAGGGGAGGCCGGTGAAGAAGACCTCGGCGGCGGCCGACAGGCGGGTCGGGTCGTCGACGTGGCAGAGCTCGCGGGCCGAGTGCATGGAGAGCAATGGGGTGCCGACGTCCAGGGTGGGGATGCCGATGCGGACCGCGATGATCGGGCCGATCGTGGAGCCGCAGGGAACCGCGTTGTGGGAGACGAACTCCTGGAACGGGACGCCGGCCTTTTCGCAGGTGCGGGCCCAGAGCGCGGCGCCCACCGCGTCGGTCGTGTAGCGCTGGTTGGCGTTGATCTTCAACAGCGGGCCGCCGCCGGCCACCGGACGGTTGGCCGGGTCGTGCCGCTCCGGCTTGTTGGGGTGTACGGCGTGGCCGGCGTCGGCGGACAGGCACCACGAGCCGAAGATCGCGCGGGCCAGGTCGGACCGGTCACCGCCGAGCGCGGCCGAAACCCGCTCCAGCACGTCGGAGAGCAGCGGTCCGGCGGCGCCCGAGCGGCTTTCCGAGCCGATCTCCTCGTGGTCGAAGGCGGCCAGCACCGCGATCGCACTGCCCGGCGACGTCCGCAACAGGGCGGTCAGGCCGGCGTGCACCGAGGACAGGTTGTCCAGCCGGGCCGCGGCGAACAGCGAGCCGTCCGCACCGAACCGGGCCGGCGCGGCCGAGTCGACCGAGACCACGTCGAACCCGGCGATGCCGCCGGCCGAGGAGAGGCCGGCGGCTCGGGCCAGATGGGTGAGCACGTCGGGGCCGGCGACGCCGAAGATCGGCTGGGTGTCGCGCTGCTTGTCGGGGGCGAACGACGTGTTGACGTCCCGGTCCAGGTGGATGGCCAGGTGCGGGATGCGGGCGAACGGGCCGGTGCGAACCAGGTGCACGGTGCCTGCGGTGTCGACGAGCCGGCCCGCGAACTCGAGCTCGCGGTCGAACCAGGAGGCGATGATCGGCCCGCCGTACACCTCGACGCCGGCCTGCAGCCAGCCGTACGCGGACAGGGCCGGCCGCGGTTTGAGCTTGAACGTGGGGGAATCGGTGTGCGCGCCGAGGACGCGGAACGGCGTGGCCGGGCCCGCCTCGGACGGGAGCGCCAGAGCGATCACCGCGCCGTCGCGGACCAGCACCAGCCGGGCGCCGGGCCGCACGATCTCGCGCCAGTCGGCCGCCTCGTCGAGCGTGGTGTAGCCGGCGTCGCGGAGACGCCGGGCCACTTCGGCCGCCGCGTGATAGGAACTCGGCGACGCCGAGATGAAGCTTCCAAGATCGTCGATGTGCCCCGCGCTGTCCATGTCCCTCATCGAATCATGGCGGCCGGCGCGGGAGTCACCCGACCGGTGCGAATCCGGGCAGCCACTTCTCGACGATCTCCCGATAGGGCGCTTCGGCCTCGAGTTGGCAGAGCACCCCGATCGAGCCCAGCGTCACCCGGTGGATCAGCAGATAGGAGGGCGGCAGGTTGAGCTTGCGGCTCAGTTGGTAGGCCGGGGATTTCGGGCTGGTCAGCCGGGTCGCCTCGCCGCGCAGCCAGCTGCGGGTGAACCGGAACTCGTCGACCGCGAGCGGCTCGATCATCGGCCGGAGGAATTTCAGCACGGCCTCGGCGTCGATCTCGTCGCCGGGCTTGATGAAGCCCTCCTCACGCAGGCCGCTCGCGACCCCGTCGGCATCGCCGTCGAGGGCGAGCCGCACCAGCCGCCCGATCGGCTCGGGATGGCCGCCGGGCAGTCGCGCCACCGCGCCGAAGTCGATCACGCCGAGCCGGCCGTCGGGCAGGATGCGGAAGTTGCCGGGGTGCGGGTCGGCGTGCAGCAGACCGGCCCGGGCCGGCGCCGAGAAGTGCAGGGTGGCCATCAGCCGCCCGGCCTCGTCGCGTTCCTCCTGGGTGCCCTCGCTGATCACCTTGGCCAGCGGGGTGCCGTCGACCCACTCGGTGATCAGCACCCGCGGCGCCGAGGCGATCACCCGTGGCACGTAGATCTCGTCGTCGTCGGCGAACGCGGTGGCGAAGGCCGTCTGGGTCTCCGCCTCCATCGCGTAGTCGAGCTCCTCGGTGATCCGCTCTCGTAGCTCGGCCAGCAGCGGCTTGATGTCCATGCCCGGTTGAATGATCTTGAACATGCCGGCCAGCAGGGACAGCTGCTTGAGGTCGGCCAGCAGGGCCTCGCCGGCACCCGGATATTGCACCTTCACCGCGACGGCGATCGTCTTGGGTTTCGCGTTCTTGCGGGCCGGGGGCAGTTTCCACACCGCCCGGTGCACCTGGCCGATGCTGGCCGCGGCGGCCGGACTGTCGTCGAACTCGGCGAAGCGGTCCCGCCACTCCGGCCCGAGCTGCTCGGCGAGGGCCTTGTGCAGGCTGGCCACCGGCATCGGCGGCGCGGCCTCCTGGAGCTTGGTCAGGGCCTGCCGGTAGGGGCCTGCCATCTCCTCGGGCAGGGCGGCCTCGAAGACCGACAGCGCCTGGCCGAACTTCATCGCACCGCCCTTGAGCTGGCCCAGGACGCTGAACAACTGCTCGGCGGTGCGCTGCTGGATGTCGGCGGAAATGACGTCGGAGGCGATCCCCACCGCGCGCTTGCCCAGCCCCAGGGCGGCACGCCCGGCGAACCCCAGGGGCAGCGCTGCCAGCTTCGCGGTGCGGGACGCGGCACGACGCGGAATGTCGGTCACCCGATCATTCTTACTGACGCTTTGCCAAGTGACTGCCCAGCTGGGTGGCCTTCGCCCCAGGATGTGCGAAAAGTCCGAGAGAAGCGGCACGAGAAAAGTCATGGCCGGCCACAGGTGCAGACCGGATGCGGGGTCCAGGTGCGGCGGCGGACCCGGCCCGGGCCGGTGATCTCGACGGTGGCGCCGGCGGTCTGCGGGCTGCCGCCGTCGAGGAACGCCAGCACCTCGGCGGCCGCAAACGCGGTGGCGGTCAGCACCGTGGTGACCGTGCACGGCTCGGCGACGGTGGCAGCCGTCCCGGGCTGGTCCGGCCACTCCGCGTCCCGGTCGCGACGGTGCAGGGCGAGGCAGTTGAGGCAGGGGCCGCCGGTCGCCGGCACGAGGGGGCCGATCACCGCGGCGCCCTGGCGGATGGTCACGGCCAGGTGTGGCTGACGGCGGCCGAACAGGGCGGCGGCCAGCAGACTCACGGGCTGCTCGTGGTCGAACTGGACGAGCAGAGTCGCGGTTGTCCGGCGTACCCCATGGAGCACCTCCGGTGCGGCCCGGCTCATCGCCTCGACGATCGCCGCGCGCCGGGGTTTGCCGATGTCGGACGCGCGAAGCGGTCCGCCGGCCAGTTCGCCCGGCCGGACCGCGCCGGAAAGATCGGGTTGCACGTGCCCGACGCCGGCCTCGGCGAGCGCCACCGCGATGCCGGCGCCGAGCCGGCCGTGACCGGCCAGCACCACCCGGGCGGCCTGCCGGCGGCGCAGGAAATCGGCCGGCGGCCCCGCACCGTGCAGGGCGAGCGCGGCCGCCTCGCCGGCCAGCCGGGCGGCCGGTGGGCGAAGGGCGGAGCGGGGTAACACGAGCCCGGCGTCCTGCAGGGTCGACAGCAGGGAACGGCACTCGTCGGGAGAGATGCCGATCTCGGCGGCCCGTAGCAGGATCAGGCGCTCGGTGCGGGTGCCGTCGAGCAGGTCGAGCACCTGCGCGGCACGCCGATCGGGGAGACGTAACCGCAGCGCACGGGCCGGATCGGAGCCCAGCTGCAGCTGGCCGTCGGGACACCAGATGCGGGGGAGGCCGGGGATGAGGGTGGGACGAATCACGGTGACAGCGTGTCACCGATGCCATGCGGAGTGAGTTGGTTGTCCACAGGACCGTCCGGTCCGTAGAGCGGGTTGTCCACAGCTACAGACGAGTTATCCACAGGCTGGTCCCGCTATCCACACTTACTCAACGTGTCGGTTCCGACACGGTTATGGGTAGAGCGGCGCAGGCGACGCCGCTCTACCCGTAAGCGTGAATCAGGCCTTGGCCTTGCCCAGGATCCGGTTCACGGTCGTGCCGCAGACGGGGCACTTGCCCTTCGCCATGTTCATGCCGGTCTTCGAGACCTCCACGGTGCCCTGGAAGTCGCGCTTCTCCTTGCACTTCACGCAATAGCCGTTGTACGTGTTGTCGGCCACGGTTCCTCCTAGTCGTGTCGTCGGCCGGGGTCGGCCCGATGTCTGTTCGCGGCGGCAGGCCGCGAGCTGCTTGGCGCTTGACCGTCCCCGGCCGCGTGGATGGTGGCCACCCGCCAGGGGCGGCACTACCCACGAGCGGCCCTTTCCATGTCAGCCAGTCATGAATAAGCCAGGTCAGCAGCGCCGGCGGTGTCGCCGCCGTCGTGAGTGTGCCGGGAGAAATCGCCCTTTTCGCGAAGTTACGCCCAAACACGCCGGTAATTACTGTCAAACCAGGCTTAAGCGGACTTTCAGCGCGTTTTGCCAACAACGTCGCGTGCGCTAGTTTGGCGAACTGGAGTCGAATGTTGCGGGCCTGGAAAATTTTTTCGGTTATACCGGGACGAAGCGCTCATATCTGACACGTGTCATCGGCCGTACTCTTGCGGTGACATGGGTCTCACGGATTAGCGTCTCAACGTGAACCCGAATCTGGGCCGCGCGAGCCGGTAATGGCCCGGACGCGCAAGCCTGTCGTCGAAGTGCGGCGCAGCCAGCGCCGGCGTCGCACGGTGTCCGCGTACCGTGATGGTGAGCGCGTGGTCGTCCTCATCCCGGACCGGTTCTCCCGGGCCGAGGAGATGGAGTGGGTCGAGCGGATGCTCGCCCGCCTCGCCGCCCGCGAGGAGCGCATTCGCCGCACCGACGAAGAGCTGCTGGCCCGCGCCCAACGCCTGAAATCCCGCTACCTGGCCGACCACGCCCATCGGGTGGTTCCGGCCAGCGTCCGCTGGGTGACCAATCAGAACGGCCGCTGGGGCTCCTGCACGCCCGACGACGGCACGATCCGCATCTCCCACCGCATCCAGGAGATGCCCGACTGGGTGATCGACTACGTGCTGCTGCACGAGCTGGCCCACCTGGTCGTCCCCAGCCACAGCGCCGACTTCTGGGAACTGGTCAGCCGCTATCCGAGGGCCGAGCGCGCCCGCGGCTACCTGGAGGGCATCTCCGCCGCCACCGGGCTGGTCCTCGGCGACGACTAGGGTTGGCGCGTGGTCCGACGCGTGGTTGCGGTGCTTCTGGTGCCGGTCGAGTGGAGTCCTCCTGGCGTTGATCTCGCGGCGTGGCGGGCCGCTCTCGCCGAGGACGTGGTCGACCTGCTCGCGCGGCTCGCCCAGGCGGAAGCGGCCATCGCCGCCACCGCCGAGGACCGCGAACTGGCCGAGGAGATCGCCTGGCCGGGGATGCGGATCTACCAGGTGCCGACCGCGACCTACCTGCCGGTGTTCGCGGCCGCCGCGGCGGACGGGTTCGACCAGGCCGCCGTCATCGCGGCCGACGCCGCCGACGTGCCCGGGATGATCCTGGGGAAACTGCTGAGCCCACTGGAGAACAAAGCCGTGACCGTCGCGCCGGGCGGGCCGGGAAACGGGCTCATGGGCGTCGCCACCAGCCTGCCGGCGCCGGAGTGGCTGGTCGACCACGATCTCGACGGGGCGTCGGCCCAGCTCCTGCGCAGGACGGCCCCGCAGCCCGGCGACGTCACCAGCACGCCGGAGTGGCGGCGGCTGCGCAGCCCGGCCGAGTTGGCGACGCTCGACCCGGCCCTGGAGGGCTGGGAGAACACCCGGGCACTGCTCGGCGGATGAAAGCAGCGGCCCTCCACTCCGGGAGAGCCGCCGCCACACCTGATGCTCTACTTCTCGGGGTTATCGCCCTTGTCGAGGTCGTCCAGCTCGCTGATGTCCCAGTCGGTGCTGCCCTGGGCGAAGACCTGCGGGTTGGCGAAGTCTTCGTCGGTGGGCAGCAGGTCGGGGTGGCCCCACAGGGCGTCCCGGCCCTGGATGCCGCGCTGCTCGGTGACCGCCGCCCAGAGGACGCCGGCCTCCCGCAGGCGGCGCGGGCGCAGCTCGAGGCCGACCAGGGCGGCGAAGGTCTGCTCGGCCGGACCGCCGGCCGCGCGGCGGCGACGGAACGCCTCACCCAGCGCCACGACGCTGGGCAGCCGGTCACCGGCGGCCGCGTCGACCACGTGGCCGACCCAGCCCTCGATCAGCGCCAGCGCCGTCTCCAGCCGGGCCAGGCTCGCCTTCTGCTGCGGCGTGTCCTCCGGCGTGAAGATGCCCTCGAGTGCCATGGCCTGCATCGACTCGGGATCGCTCGGGTCGACCCGGCTCATCGCCTCCTCGATCGCCTCGCGGTTGACCGTGATGCCGTTCGCGTAGGTCTCCACGGCGGTCAGGACGTGCGCCCGCAGCCACGGAACGTGCCCGAACAGCCGCTGGTGGGCCGCCTCGCGCAAAGCGACATACAGCCGGACCTGGTCCTCGGGGATCTCGAGGCCCTCGCCGTACGCCTTGATGTTGGCCGGGACCAGCGCGGCCGTGCCGCTCGGCCCGAGCGGAAGCCCGATGTCGCCCGCCGAGAGCACCTCGGCGGCGAGCTGGCCGAGCGCCTGCCCGAGCTGACCACCGAAGAGTGCGCCGCCGAGCGTGGCGACCATCGACTGCATCGGGCCGAGCTGTGCTTTCGCCTCATCGGGGACGAGGTCGCCCATCGCGCCGACCATCCGGCCGGCGATCGGGTCGCAGAGCTTCTTCCAGACGTCGAGGGTGTTGAAGATCCACTCGTTGCGGTTCCACGCCGCTGCGGTCCGGATGCCGCTGGGCAGCGCCGAGACGGGGTCGAGCCACAGGTCGGCGAGGCGCAGTGCCTCCTCGACGTGGTGGCGTTCGTACATGGTCACCGCCGGGTCGCCGGACCCGGACAGCTGGCTGGCCGCGACCTGCCGGGCCAGGTCCCAATTGACCGGGCCGTTGTCGGGGCCACCGGCGAACATCTGCTGCAGTTGCGCCATGAACTGCTGCATCTGCTGCGGGTCGGAGGGGTCGGGCGGCTGGGCGCCCGGCAGTGAGAAGCCGAACGGGATATCAGGCACGTAGTCAACCGTACGCGCGAAACGCCCGCTCCGGACGGATGGCGGTGTCAGCTCAGAGAGAACTCAGGGTGGGGCGATAGTCTCACGCGCATGAGACGTCGCGGTGTCACCGTAATCCTCGGCGCCCTGCTCACCGCACTGCTGGCAGTCGGTGTCATGGCGGCACCCCTGCCGTATGTCGTGCTGAAGCCGGGGCCCACGGTGAACACGCTCGGTTCCAGCAACGGTACCGAGGTCATCCAGGTGACGGACGCGAAGACGACGACCTCCGCCGGGCAGTTGCGGCTGACCACGGTCAACGTCCAGTCGCAGGTCGAGCTCGTCTGGGCGATCAGCGGCTGGTTCAGCCACAAGGACGCGGTGGTTCCGCGCGCCCTGATCTACCCGCCGGACACCACCGAGAAGCAGGTCGAGCAGCAGAACGCGCAGGAGTGGACCGCGTCGCAGGAGAGCGCGGTCACGGTCGCGCTCACCAAGCTCGGCTACCCGGAGCAGACCTGGGTCAAGAGCGTGACCGCGGGCGGCGCGGCCACCGGCTTGCTGCAGGCCGGCGACCAGATCACCGCGGTGGACGGCACGAAGATCACCGACCCGACCAAGCTGACCGACGTCATCCGGGCCAAGCCGGTCGGCACCACCTTCACTCTCGCCTACACCCGCTCGGGCAAGGCCGGCACCGCGCAGATCACCACGAAGGCCGGTGACGACGGCAAGACGCCGCGCCTGGGCATCGAGATCGAGAAGAAGCAGCCGTACCCGTTCAAGGTGAAGATCGACCTCGACAAGATCGGCGGCCCGAGCGCCGGTCTCATGTTCACGCTCGGGATCATGGACAAGCTGATGCCGGAGGACCTGACCGGCGGCAAGATCATTGCAGGGACCGGCACGATCGACGACAACGGCAACGTCGGCCCGATCGGTGGCATCCCGCAGAAGCTGGTCGGTGCGAAGAG
Organism: Paractinoplanes toevensis; assembly: GCF_018332695.1. GTDB lineage: Bacteria > Actinomycetota > Actinomycetes > Mycobacteriales > Micromonosporaceae > Actinoplanes > Actinoplanes toevensis. The sequence continues at coordinate 110,558 of NZ_BOQN01000058.1, read as the reverse complement.
CGCCGGCGCTCAAATCTTCCTGGTGCCGAAGGACAACTGCGCCGAAGCTCTGAAGAACGCGGTGGACGGTCTGCCGATGGCCGAGGTGGCCACGGTGGACGACGCGCTCACCGCACTCAAGACCTTCACCTCCGGCGGCACCCCGAAGCCGTGCTCGGCTTCGTGACAGATGTCGTAATGTGAGACACCGCCACCCCAAATGATGTGTGGAGCCCACGTTGGTCATGCGTAACAGCCCTCTTCCGAGGATGAGCCGGCGCGGTCGCGTCACCGTCGGCGTCCTGGTCGGGGTCTTCCTCTTATTCACACTGCTCGGTTGGGGCATCGACGCTTACACGGACTACCTCTGGTTCAACGAGGTCGACTTCGTGAACGTCTTCTCCGGCGTACTCATAACACGGGTTCTGCTGTTCCTGGCCGTCGGTCTTGCCGTCGCGCTGGTCATCGGAGCCAACCTTTACCTCGCCTACCGACTTCGTCCCCTGCTGCGGCCGCACTCGGCCGAGCAGGCCACCCTCGAGCGCTACCGGATGGTGATCGGCCCGCGCCTGGGCACCTGGATCACCGTCCTCTGCGTGATCATCGGGTTCTTCGCCGGACTGTCCGCACAGGGCCGGTGGAAAGAATGGATGCTCTTCCAGAACTCGCAGAAGTTCGGCGTGACCGACCCGCAGTTCAAGGTGGACATCGGTTTCTACGTCTTCGACTACCCGCTCTGGCGCTACCTGCTGGGTGTCGCCTTCACCGTCGTGGTGCTGTCGGTGCTCGGCGCGCTCGCCGTCCACTACATCTTCGGCGGAGTGCGGCTGCAGGGCGTCGGCGACCGGATGACGACCGCGGCGCGGGCCCACCTGACCACGCTGGTCGCGGTGTTCGTGCTGTTCAAGGCGGTCGCCTACATCCTGGACCGGCGTGCGCTGCTGCTCGAGCAGCACGTGTCACCGGGGCTCTACGGCGCCGGCTACACCGACGTCAACGCGCTGTTGCCGGCCAAGGAGATCCTCGCGTACATCTCCGTGGTGGTCGCCATCGCGATCATCGTGTTCTCCAACGCCGGCATGCGAAACCTGGTGTGGCCGGGCGTCTCGCTCGGCCTGCTTGCCATCTCGGCCGTCGCGATCGGCGGCATCTACCCGCTGGCCGTGCAGAACTTCTCGGTCAAGCCCAGCCTGGCCGACAAGGAAGCGCCATACATCCAGCGATCGATCAACGCGACCCGCAACGCGTTCGGGCTGGATACCACCAAAGTCACGCAATATCAGGCGAATCAGGTGACGCCACAGGCCGGGCTGACGAGCGACATCAGCGCTCAGAACGCCCGGCTCGTCGACCCGCAACTCGTGTCCCAGGCATTCACCCAGTCGCAGCAGTCCCGCGGCTTCTACGACTTCGGCAAGAAGCTCGACGTCGACCGGTACACGGTGGCCGGCAAGACCTCCGACTACGTGGTCGGCGCCCGTGAGATCAACGACGACAAGCTGACCACTCAGCAGCGGAACTGGCTCAACCGGCACACCGTCTACACCCACGGCTACGGCCTGGTGGCGGCCCCGGCCAACCAGGTCGTCTGCGGCGGTCTGCCGTACTTCGTCTCCGGCTTCCTGGGCGACGAGGACCGGCAGGCCAACTGCTCGTCCGCGAGCGACCAGATCCCGGTCGAACAGCCGCGCATCTACTACGGCGAGCAGTCCACCGAGTACGCCATCGTCGGTCAGACGGACAAGAACAAGAAGGTCGAGTTCGACCGGCCGCAGGAGAGCAACAACAACGCCGAGGAGCTGTACACCTACGACGGCAAGGGCGGCGTGCCGGTCGGCTCGTTCCTCCGCCGGCTGGTCTTCTCGATCAAGCTGACCGAGAGCAACTTCCTGCTCTCCGACGCGGTCAACAAAGACTCGAAGCTGATGTACATCCGCGACCCGCGCTCCCGGGTGGAGAAGGTCGCGCCGTTCCTGACCATAGACGGTGACCCCTATCCGGCCGCCGTCGACGGCAAGATCGTGTGGATCCTCGACGGCTACACGACGTCGGCGAGCTACCCGTACTCCCAGAAGATCAACTTGGCCAACGAGACCAAGGACGAACTGACCGGGCAGGGTACGTTCGCGCTGGCCCGGGACGACGTCAACTACATGCGCAACTCGGTGAAGGCCACCGTCGACGCGTACGACGGCACGGTCAAGCTGTACGAGTTCGACGACCAGGACCCGATCCTCAAAGCCTGGAACAAGGCCTTCGGCGGCGACCTGATCATCCCGAAGGCGGAAACGCCGGCCGACCTCGCGCAGCACTTCCGGTACCCGCAGGACCTGTTCAAGGTGCAGCGCAACCTGCTCACCAAGTTCCACGTCACCGAGCCCCGGGCGTACTTCTCCGGCCAGGACTTCTGGCAGGTGCCGAACGCACCCGACTCGCCGTCGAGCAACGTGAAACAGCCGCCGTACTACCTGAACATCCAGCTGCCCGAACAGACCGACACCAGATTCCAGCTCACCGCCAGCGTCACACCGGCCAACCGGGAGAACATGGCCGCGCTGATATCCGGGTCCTACATCAACAACCAGCCCACCTTGCAAGTGCTCGAATTACCCGATCAGACGGTCATCCCCGGACCGGTCCAGGTCCATCAGAAGATGACCAACAACGCCGCGGTCAGACAGCAGCTGAGCCTGCTGTCGACCAACAACAGCCAGGCTCAGGTCCTCTACGGCAACCTGATCTCACTGCCGGTGGAAAGCGGAATCCTGTACGTCGAACCGGTCTACGTGAAGACCGGGAACCAGGAAAACGCGGCCCCACTGCTGCAGAAGGTCCTCATGTCGTACGGCGACGGCGGCACCTACGTGGTCCTGGCCGACAACCTGAAATCGGGCCTGCAAGCCCTTGTCAACCAGGGCAAACAGGCCGGCAACACCAGCGGCGAGGACCCGGGCCAAACCGGCAACAACAACAACGGCGGTACGCCACCGGCCACGTTGCCGAGCGAGCTCGAACAGGCCGCCACCGAACTCGACCAGGCCATCGCCAACGTCAAGGCGGCCCAGCAGTCCGGTGACTTCGCCAAGTACGGCGAAGCGCTGCAAGCCCTGGACGCGGCCATGACCAAGTTCCAGAACGTCCAGAAGACCGCGACCGCCACCCCGACGACCAGCCCGTCCGGCTCGACGTCGCCCAGCGCGCCCGCGGCATCCACCCCAGCCAGCCCCGCGCCGAGCGCAACGGGCTGACGTGACGTGCGTGACCCGGGGGCCGTTTGGAGACGGCCTCCGGGTTGCGCTAGTGTTAACGAGCCGACGCGGGGTGGAGCAGCTCGGTAGCTCGCTGGGCTCATAACCCAGAGGTCGCAGGTTCAAATCCTGTCCCCGCTACGAGTCCTAGGGGCCCTCTGTCTGCGGAAAGCGCGGACCGGGGGCCTCTTCGCATTTCTGCTCCGGGGGCCGAGCCCCCGGACGCCCCGCGTTGCGGTGGTTGCGCTTTCGAGATTGGTTGCGCCGCACCCCCTGCCGTGGTTGCGCCTACCCCCTGTGGAGCAGGGGGATTGGGTGGCTTGCGCTTGGTGGCGTCGCGCTGTGGGCCGTGGAGCCGAGCATCTTGGTGGGTGCGGTAGGGGCCTCGTGGCCATGGATCTGTGTCAATATGACGGGGATCTATGGAGGTGGTCACTGTGCGTTTTGTTTCTCGCCGGTGGATTACGGGCCTGTTGGTTGCCCTCGTCACCGTTCCGACTCTCAGTGCGGCCAACTCGGCCGGTGCCGTTGGCGGAGCCGCCGTTGCTCACGGTGCCGCTGGGGTCTGGTCCGCGTCCCTTGAAGGCGTTCACGGCGTTTCGCCGGACGCCACCGTCCGGCAGATCGCTCGGGTCTCGGTGCCGGGCAGCGGCATCCGGGTCCGCCTCGGCAACCCGTTCGGCTCCACGCCCGTCGTCGTTCGCGAAGCCTGGCTGGGCCGGCCGATCGCGCCCGGTGCGCCGAAACTCGTCAACGGCAGCAACAAGCGGCTTACCTTCCGCGGCGCACGCAGTGTCACTATCGCGCCGGGACAGTCGGTCATCAGTGACTCGGTGCCGGTCACCGTGCAGGCGCAGCAGGACGTCGCGGTCAGTATCTACGCGCCCGGCTCGCCGGTGAACGACCACACCTTCCCGCCGTTCGCCTACGACCCGCCCGCTTCCTACATCGGCACTGGTGGGAACACTGCAGCCGATCCGTCGGACGCGTCCTTCCCGGGGTATCCGGTGATACCCGGCAACACCAGCAGCACGGCGGCCGGCTATCACCCGGGGCAGACCTGGTGGCTGGACCTGGTCACCGCCGACCGGCCGGCGGCGAAGGGGACGTTGGTCACCCTGGGTGACTCCATTACGGATGGTTACAACGCGTCCGGGCCTCCCGGCCAGCGGTGGACCGACGTGCTCGCCGACCGGCTCAACGCGTTGCCGGCCTCGGCCCGGGTGGCCGTGGCCAACGCCGGGATCTCCGGCAACACCGTGAGCGTGCAACCCAATCCGTACGACCCGACCGGCCAGTGCTGCGGGCCGCCGGCGCCGCAGCGGCTCGACCGGGACGTGTTCTCGGTGCCCGGCCTGCGCACGGTGCTGCTGCTCGAGGGCACGAACGACCTCGGTGGCGGCGACAACGCCCCACCGGCCTCGTCAGCGCAGGTCATCGGCGCCATGCGGGGCATCGCCGACCGGGTGCACGGCCGGCACCTGCGGATCGTCGGCGCCACCATCCTGCCGATGTGCAACGCGGCCGGCAGCGACAAGGAGAACAACCGGCTCGCCGTGAACGAGTGGATCCGGACCAGCGGGGTGTTCGACGAGGTGCTCGACTTCGACGCGGTGCTGCGGGACCCGGCCGACCCGACCGTGATGATCGCCGACCTGCGCAACGATTGCTACCACCCGAACGCGGCCGGCGACGCCATGTTGGGCCGCTACATTCCGCTCTCGGCGGTGCTGGCCTGAGGAGTTCGACCCCCGCTGCGCGCTACCCCGCACCCCCATGTATGGTTTAGAGACCGACGCGGGGTGGAGCAGCTCGGTAGCTCGCTGGGCTCATAACCCAGAGGTCGCAGGTTCAAATCCTGTCCCCGCTACAGAGAAGTTGCAGATCAGAGGCCCCTCACCCATCCGGGTGGGGGGCCTCTGCATAATTTGGGCCGCGCGTTGATCGCCGGCGAATAGTCACGAGCCGCGCCGAGAATCGGATCTTACGGGGTGGTGGCGCCGCTGCGGGCCAGTTCGTCGGCGAAACCGCCGAGGATGCCGGACAGGCCCAATTCGAATCGGTCGGTGAGGCCACGGTCGTTCAGGCCGGTAACCGCGACGAGGTTGGGGTAGCGGTCGGGCGGCAGGGTGCGGACGAAATCGTGCATCTCCTGCAGGCGACGGCCGGCCACCTCGGGGCCGCCGAACGCGATCTCCTGGCTGACGAAACCGATCGCGTAATAGATCAGGACAAGGTATGCGTAGTTGGCCAGTTGGTCACTGAAGCCGGCCTTGCGCAGGGTCCCGATGACATATTCGGCTACCCGCAGCCAATTCGGGCCGAGCGGAACGCGGCCGGTGATGAGACGGGCGGCCTCGGTGTGTGTCATCAGCACGCGGCGCAGTTCGCGGGCGACCTCGGCCAACCGTTCCCGCCAGTCGGTGCCGTCGTCCGCGGGCAGTTCGCACTCGCCGAGCACGGTGTCGACGACCAGGTCGAACAGTTCTTCTTTACTGCGGAAATGGTGGTAGAGCGACGGGGACTTGATGTCCAGCTCGGTGGCGAGACCCCGCATGCTGAATGCATCGAATCCCTCGCCCTCGAGCAGGGCGAGGGCGACGCGGATGATTTGCTGGCGGGTGAGGGGCGGGTCTCCGGCGTGTTCGGACCACAGCCCCTGGGGGTTGGGCCGGAATCTGAGCTTTCCGTTGCGCGGATTGTTTTTCATAGCCCCATCCATTCCTGCCAGCACGGTGGCTCACCGGTCACGGGGGCGTGCCGCTGAGTTGCGTGCTCGCGAGACCTGAATGGTAACTGACGTCACTGCCGTCCAGGCCATGACGGGCGGGCGGCCGGGGGTGCCCGGCCGCCGCCCGTGCGGGCCGGTGCAGCCTATTTCTTGTGCGCCACCAGGAGCCTTTCGGTGCTGGTCAGCGAACGCACGGACGAGTCGGTGAAGCCGGCGTCGCTGAGCCAGGATCGGGCATCCTCGGCGGAGTATTCGGAGGCACCCGAGCGCACCAACTTCATGTTGAGGCTCATCAGCAGGTTGTGCGCCGGACCGCGCCGGTCGTCATCGATCATTTCGTCGTAGATCAGCAGCGCGCCACCCGGCTTGATGGCCTCATAAGCCCGGCGGATCAGCAATGCCCGATGAGTCTCGTCCCAGTCGTGCAGGACATGTCCGAAGATCAGTACGTCGGCTTCGGGCAACGGGTCGGTGAGGAAATCCCCGGCGCGGAACGCGACCGCATCGGCGGTGCCGAGTTGGTGCATGTGTTCCTCGAAGAACGGTTGTAGCGGCGGCACGTCGAAGCAGACTCCGCTCAGCTGCGGGTTCGCCTTCACGATGGTCGCGGCGAGGTTGCCCCGGGCTCCGCCGAGGTCGGCGAAGGTGCTGTAGCCCGACCAGTCGAATGTGGTCGCGAGCTGTTCCGCGACGATGGCGGAAGCGCCGTCCATCGCTGCCATGAAGCCGCGAACCCGGTCGGGATCGCGGTAGAACTCGGCGAACGAGTCGTCGCCCTCCTGCACCTGGCCGGTGCGCAGCAACTGCGGCAGCCGGCCCCACGCCGGGTAGAGCGCGTGTTTCATGAACATCAGGAAGCCGCCGACGTACGCGCCGCGTTCCTTGTCCAGGTAGGTCGCGCTCGCCGGGGTGTTGGCGTACCGCTCGCCGTCGAGCCGCAGCAGGCTGAGCGCCACCAACGCGTCCAGGAAGTCCCGGGCTGCGGCAGGGTGCAGCCCGAGCCGGTCGCTGATCTCTTCCGCGGTCGCCGGTCGCTCCGCCAGCACGGTGAACAGGCCCAGCTCGACGCCGGCGAACAGTGCCTGGGAGCGGAAGAATCCGCTCGCGGTGTCTAGGACCGTCGCGAGGTCCGTGGTGGACAACATGCGTCTCCCCCTCTTTGCGGCCCTGGCGGCCGGCAACTGTACGGGCTGATGGGGCCATGCTGTGCGTCGCCGGTGATGGATTGCTCAAGAGATGGGCAGGCCCGGTCACGGCGGCGGATATCCGGCGACGATGAACGCGATGAGGTCGTTGACCGCCGGCTCGCTGACGGTGACCCGGACGCCCCAGCCGGGGTAGGGCCGGACCAGCAGGCCGTGGTCGGCGCAGGCGAGAGCGAAGTCGTCGGCCGCTTCGCCGAGCGGCAGCCAGACGAAGTTGGCCTGACTGGCCGGCACCGGCCAGCCCTGGGAGCGCAGCAGACGCTGCAGGCGATTGCGTTCGGAGACCAGGGTGTCGACCCGGCGGCGCACCTGGTCACCGGCCTGGACTGCGGCGGTGGCGGCCAGTTGCGCGGTGACGCTGACGCCGAACGGGAGGGCGGTGGTCCGGATCGCCTCGGCGACACGTGCGCCGGAGATGGCGTACCCGGCGCGGAGACCGGCCAGCCCGTACGCCTTGGAGAAGGTGCGCATGACGGCGACGTTGGGATATTCCCGATGCAGTTCGATGCCGTCGACGGCGCCGGGTTCGCGTACGTAGTCGCGGTATTCCTCGTCCAGCACCACCAGGACGTCGCCGGGGACGTGAGCCAGGAACGCTCGCATCTCCGGCTCGCGGATCACCGTGCCGGTGGGGCTGAGCGGACTGCAGACGAAGATCACCCGGGTGCGGTCGGTGACGGCGGCGGCCATGGACGCGAGATCCTGCCGGTAGCCGTCGAGCGGGATCTGCATCGCCCGCGCACCGGCCACCCGGCTGAGGGTGAGGTAACGCTCGGGGCCGTGGGGGAAGACAGCCTCGTCGCCGTGCCCGATGGTGGCGAGCAGGATCTGCTGGCAGATGGCGGTGGTGCCGGCGCCGACGACGACGTGGTCGGGGGAGACCTGGATCATGTCGGCGATGCGCCGGGTGAGCTCGCCGCTGCGGTCGTCGGGATAGCGGTGGCAGATCATGGCGGCCGAGGAGATGCGGGCGAGTACGCCGCCCTGCGGTGGTTGCGAATTCTCGTTGCGGTGCAGCCGGTATCCGGAGTGGTCGTCGACGCGGATCGCCGTCTCGTAGGCGGGCACATCGACTAGATCGGCTCTGAGCTTTGGTCCCAGATCGGGCACTGCTCGCTCCCAGAGATCGGGCGGCCGGCCCGGGCCAGGGCGTTGCTGGTGCCCTGGCCCGGTCGCCGTTGGAGACGATGGCGGAACCGGGTCAGACCCGTGTCGTGACCCGCTGCCGGATCAGTGTCACCGCCAGGACGAGCCCGGCGAACGCCACCGCGGCGGCGATCAGGAAGAGGTGGTTGAGGCCGGTGACGAAGGCCTGGTGAGCAGCTTGTACAACGGTGTCGCGGTACTGTTCGGGCAGGTGCGGGAGGACCTGGGCGATCTGGCCGTTGGCGGCGGCGTGGGCGAGATCCTCGACCGGCGCGCCGGTGCCGCCGAGGCTCTGGGTCATCGAGGCGGTGATCTCGTTCTCCAGCAGGGCGCCGTAGACGGCGACGCCGATCGCCATGCCCGCCTGGCTGAAGGTGTTGTTCGTGCCGGCCGCCATACCGAGGTACTGCTGGTCAGCGACCTCCATGGACAGCGAACCGAGGGCCGGCAGGGTCATACCCAGGCCGAGGCCGACAATGGCCATGCCGACCGCCAAGTCGGTCCACGACGAGTCGTTGTTGAGCCGGTGCATGACCAGCAGGCCGCCGCCGACGAAGAGCAGGCCGAGCGCGGGCAGCAGCCAGGCCGGCAGTTTGTCCATGAATCCACCGGCCACCGGTCCCATCAGCAGGATCGGGATGTTGACCGCGAGGAAGCAGAGACCGGTCTTGAAGGCCGAGTAGCCGAGGTCGTTCTGCAGGAAGAGCGACAGGTAGACCAGCAGGGCGAAGAAGCTGCCGTGGGTGGCGACCGTGGCCAGTTGGGTGCCGGTGAACGACCGGTTGCGGAACAGCGTGAGCTTGAGCATCGGCTCGGGGTGCCGGGTCTCGATGATCAGGAAGATCACCAGGAGTAAGGCCGAGCCGCCGAACATCGTCAGGATGCGGGTGCTGGTCCAGCCATGGTCGTTGCCCTGCAGCAGCGCGAGCATCAGCAGGACGAGCGATCCGGTGAAGGTGATCAGGCCGCCGAAGTCGAGCCGCTGGCCGCGGCGCAGCTCCTCGTGGCGGGGCAGTTTGGCCATCGCGATGGCGATCGTGATGACGGCGAAGGGCAGGTTGATGAAGAACACCCAGCGCCAGTTCACCGCGGCGATCAGTGCGCCGCCGAGCAGCGGGCCGAGGGCGACCGCCACACCGGCCACCGCACCCCGGACGCCGAAGGCCAGTCCGCGTTTCTGGCCGCTGTAGCACTGGGCGACCAGGGCGAGCGACGTGGCGAACATGATGGCGCCGGCGAGACCCTGCGCCGTGCGGGCGGCGATGAGTAGCCCGGGTGTCGTTGCCAGCCCGCATGCGAGCGAGGCGAGCGCGAACAGCACCATGCCGATGATGAAGGTGCGGCGTCGGCCGTAGCGGTCTCCCAGGGTGCCCGCGACGAGTTGGAAAACCGCCATTGCGAGCGTGAACGAGTTGATGATCCATTGCAGATCGGTGAGGTCAGCGTTGAGATCACGCTGAATGTCGGGCAGCGCGACGGCCACGATCGTTGCGCTCATCATCAGCAATGAGACCGCGGTGACAATCGCCACGAGCGGCCACCAGCTGTTGTTCACCTCGGTCTCGATTGTCTTGGTTCCGTGCTCCTTCGCGGAGCTGAAGCTAGCCATTTGGCGGAACTCCTCGTCGGTAAGCCGGGCTTCACGAATGCGGTCAGACTAGCACCGCTAGGGACTGTCTAGCAATGCTAGGGCATTGTCGAGTCGCGGGCCGTACGCCGGCCATTACCTCCCTCTTTTTCCTGCTCGGCGTGGCGGCGCATCTCGTCGACCGCTTGTGTAACACCGCAGGTGAAAACCGGCTCCCGGCATGCCAAGTTGTCGATCTTCAAATGATTTTTTGCGACGCGTATGCGCTGCATGACGTGCGCCTTCGCCGAATCTTCAGCGGTTCAATAGCGGGTCCGGCAAGCCTTCTGGCGACATCGAATCAGCGCGTACATCCCGATTGATCTTGATGGAGGCGATGTGACCGACATCCGCGTTCCCGTGTTGATCGTGGGAGGGGGACTGACCGGTCTGGCAGCCGCGCTCTTCCTGCGACAGCACGGCGTCGACTGCACACTGGTCGAGCGCAACACGACAACGTCCCAGTTGCTGCGCTCCACGCACGTCAGCCCTCGGACGATGGAGCTGTTCCGTACCGTCGGTATTCAACAGGCGGTATGGGATGTGGCCGAGAAGGTCGTGCCGGGCCGGCTCTGGTCCGAGACGAACCTGCCCCCGCACCAGCTGCCCCGGGCCATCCTGCGGGCCGGCTCACTCGCCGACGTGGTCTCCGGTGACGCCATCGTCATGGAGGAGGGCGCCAACCAGTTCACCGACGTCGGCCCGTGCGAGCCGGTCTGGTGCGGCCAGGATCGGGTCGAGCCGATCATGCTGGCCGAGGCCGTGCGGAAGGGCGCCGACGTACGCTTCGCCACCGACCTGGTGTCCTTCGCCCCGGACCCGGACGGTGTCACCGCCCGGATCCGCGACCGGGCCACCGGCAAGACCAGCACGGTACGGGCCGACTACCTGATCGGCGCCGACGGCGCCGGCGGCTCGGTGCGCACCCAGCTCGGCATCGAGCGGCGCGGCAACGGAACCGTGGGCCACGTACTCAACATGCTGTTCAAGGCCGACCTGGACACGGTCCTGGGTGGCCGGCGCTTCCTGATCCTGTATCTGACCAGCAAACAGGCGCCGGGCATGCTGTTCAAGCTCGACGACGAGCGGTGGATCTTCGGCTGGTTCTGCGGACCGGACGAGATCGTCGACAACGCGGTGCCGGCCGAGCGGTGCCTCGAGCTCATCCGCACCGCCACCGGCGTCGACCCGGACTTCCCGATCGACCTGCAACTCACGATGGGCTGGTGGATGGCCCACGAGGTCGTCGACGCCTACCGGGACCAGCGGGTCTTCCTGGCCGGCGACGCCTGTCACGTACTGCCCCCGACCGGTGGGTTCGGCGCGAACGCCGGGGTGCAGGACGCCAGCAACCTGGCCTGGAAGCTGGCCGCCGTTCTGCACGGCTGGGGTGGCGACGGGTTGTTGGACAGCTACCAGGCGGAACGCCGCCCGGTCGGCCAGGCAACCGCGGACCAGGCCTGGATGCGGCACATGCGCTGGAGCGGACCACCGGCCGGGGACTTCGAGCAGCGGGATCAGACAGTGGTGACCACCGGGTACCGCTACGGCTCGCCGGTCATCCTCGGCGATGCCCCGGACGAGGTCTTCGCCGCCACCATGACCCTGGACGGGCGTCCGGGCAGCCGGGTACCCCACGTGTGGTTGACCCGCGACGGCCACCCGATCTCGTCGGTCGACCTGGCCGGGCCGGAGTTCGCCCTGATCGGTGGGGCGGAGGCGGCCGACTGGATCCCCGAGCTGGTCGCCGATGCGCGCCGGGCAGGGATACCGCTGGCGGCGTACCCCCTTGCCGCGGACGGCGGCACGGTGACCGACCCGGGAGAGGCGTTCGCGTCGGCAGCCGGCATCACCGCCCGCGGCGCGGTTCTCGTACGTCCCGACGGTTTCGTCTGTTGGCGCACCGAGGACCGGCCGGCCGAAGGGCCGGCCCAGGTGCTCGCCGCCGTCACCGGACACCAACTGCCCGATGAGGAGGAGCACCGTGGCTGACCTGTCCCCGGACAACGACTACTTCACCACCATCAGCGTCTTCCGTGCCAAGCCGCAGAACCAGCAGGAGCTGTACGCACTTCTGCGGGAGGGCGAGGAGGAACTGGCCGGCTTCCCGGGGCTCGTCTCGGCGACGTTGCACCTCGGCGAGGACGGCGAGCGGGTCATCGGCTACTCCCAATGGCTCGACGAGAAGGACTTCCAGGCCATGCGGGGCCGCGCCGACCGGAAGGAGCACTTCCAGCAGGTACGCGGCCTCGTCGAATCGGTCGATCTGATCGCCTGCCGGGTCGCCTACACGAACGACAAGAACTGAGAAGGGAACCCCGATGTCCGTCATTCCGCCCACCGACCGCAAGTTCGCGATCGTCAACGTCTTCCACACCTCGCCGGAACACCAGGACCGACTGCTCGAACTGATGTCCGGCGGCGCCGTGACCATGGGCGAACAGCCCGGCTGCGTCTCGGTGACCATGGAGGTCACCGATGACGGTACGAAGCTGATCAGTACCACCGTCTGGGAGACCGAGGCGGATTTCACGGCCATGCGCGCCCGGTCCGACCTGCAGACCTACTTCCGTGAGGTCAGCAAGATCATCAGCAAGGTGGACTCGATGCCGAGCCATGTCGCCTATGACCACATCGTGACCCAGCCGGCCTGACCCGGCCCGTCCACTCGCAGGGAGAAGATCGTGTACGACGCACTGCTCGCCGAGACCGTGACCATCCGCGGCGCGAACGGCGACAAGATCGAGGCCTACTCCGCCCGGCCGCTCGACTCGGGCCCGCACGGCGCCGTGGTCGTCATCCACCACATGCCCGGCTACGACGCCGGGACCAAGCAGATCACCCGGAAGTTCGCCTCGTACGGCTTCCTCGCTGTCTGCCCGAATCTGTATCACCGCGAGGCGCCCGGCGCGGACCCCGACGACGCCGCCGCGGCAGCCCGCGCGGTCGGTGGGGTGCCCGACGAGCGCCTCGTCGGCGACGTCGAGGGCGCGGCCGACTATCTTCGCGAACTCTCGTCGTCGAACGGGAAGGTAGGGGTCATCGGTTACTGCTCCGGCGGCCGCCAGTCCTTTCTCGCCGCGTGCAGCCTTCCGCTCGACGCGGCGGTCGACTGCTACGGCGCGTTCGTCGTCGGCAAGCCACCGGCCGGGATGCCGTTGCAGATCGAGCCGATCGTCCACCTCAGCAAGAACCTGAACGCCCCGCTGCTGGGCCTGTTCGGCGCCGACGACACCACGCCGTCGCCGGCCGAGAGCGCGGAGTTGTCCGCCGAACTCGACCGCCACGGCAAGACCCACGAGTTCCACACGTTCGAGGGCGCTGGGCACGGCTTCTTCGATGTGGATCGCAAGAGCTACCGGCCGAAGGCCGCCGGCGAGGGCTGGAACCGGATCCGGGACTTCTTCGGTACGCACCTGTCCGGGCAGAAGGGCTGACCGCCATGTGCACCTACATCACCGAGAAGTTCACCGGCGAGGGCAGCGCCAAGGGCGCCGACGGCTGGTTCGACGTCACGGACGTGTCCGTCTACTTCGACCACCCGCAGCATGCGCAGCTGGCCCACTCGCTGAACGTGGACCTCCTGAACCCGGCGATCGGGCCCGGCGCCCGGGTCGCGGTCGAGCTGGACGTTCCCACCGCGCGGGCCCTGGCCCGGGCGATTCTCGCCATCCTCGACTCGGCTCCGCCGGAACTGCTCGCCGACGCGCTGGTCACCGTGCCGGCCGGAGCGCTGTGAAAGGAGAACCCGCATGCGGGCAGTAGCGATCACCTCATTCGGCGAACCCGATGTTCTCAGCGTGGTGGACCTGCCGGTGCCGCAACCCGGCGCCGGTCAGGTCCGGATCAAGGTGGCGGCGGCCGCGGTCAACAACTTCGACCTGGTCGCCCGGGCCGGCTGGCTGGGCCCGATGCTTCCGGCCGGGCCGCAGTACGTGTTCGGCTGGGACGTCGCCGGCACCGTCGACGCGCTCGGCGCCGGAACGACCGGGTACGCGGTGGGCGACGCCGTCATCGGCATGTCCGACTGGCTCGACACCAAGGCCGGCACGCAGGCCGAGTACGTCGTACTCGACACCGCCGCGATCGCCCCGGCACCCTCGGGCGTGAGCCTGATCGAGGCCGCGACTCTGCCGGTCAACGCGCTCACCGTGCTGCAGAGTCTGGATCTGGCTGCGCTGCAGGCCGGTGAGACGCTGGCCGTGACCGGCGCGGCCGGCGCCGTCGGCGGCTACGCGGTCGAGTTGGCCCGGCAGCGTGGCCTCAAGGTCGTCGCGATCAGTGCGAGCCGCGACGAGCCATTCCTGGTCACCCGGGGCGCGACGTTCGTGCCTCGGTCCGACGATCCGGTGCGGTCGCTGCACGACCGGTATCCGGACGGTGTGGATGCGGTGCTCGACGCGGCGACCATCGGACCGTCGATGATCCAGGCGGTCCGCGACGGCGGCGTCTTCGTCAGTCTCACCCCGCCCAAGACGCCGGAAGCCGAACGGGGCATCCGGGTCTACCGGGCGCATGCCCAGAGCGACGGCCGCCAGTTGCGCGCCCTCGCGGAACTGGTCGGGCAGGGCCACCTCACCCTGCGGGTCGCGGAGACCTTCAGCTTCGAGGACGCGCCCAAGGCGCACGCCGCGATGCTCAAGGGCGGTCTGCGGGGCCGTGTCGTGCTCGTTCCTTGAACCACCCCGACGAGGCGCCACCGCGAGGCCCTCGCGGTGGCGCCTCCGTGCAGAGGAGATGTCCATGGAAATCGGGATAGGGCTGCCCGCGCATGTGCCCGGCGCGACCGGCAGCCAGCTGGTGGAGTGGGCGAGCCGGTCCGAGGCGCGCGGGTTCGCCAGCCTCGCGGCCATCGACCGCCTGGTCTTCGACAATTACGAACCCCTGGTCGCGCTCGCGGCCGCTGCGGCCGTGACCAGCCGGATCCGGTTGGTCACCGCGGTCGTCATCGCGCCCAGCCGGGCGAATCCCGCCGTGCTGGCCAAGCAGGTGGCCTCGCTCAACCTGCTGTCCGGCGGTCGACTGACCCTCGGCCTGGCCCCGGGCGGCCGGGCGGACGACTACCTCACCTCGCCGGTGCCGTTCCGCGGCCGGGGTAAGGCGTTCGACACCATGCTCACCGAGATGTCCGAGGTGTGGACCGGCGCCGGCGGTATCGGCCCGCTGGGTGAGGTGCGTCCGCGGCTCATTCTCGGCGGGTTCGCCCCGCGCTCGTTCCGCCGTGCCGCACGGTGGGGGGACGGGTGGATCGGCGGGGCCAACGGTCCGGAGGGCGCCGGCTACGGCCGGATGAACGCGCACCAGGCCTGGCAGGAGGCGGGCCGGACGGATCGGCCCTGGGTGCAGGCGCTGGTCTATTTCGGGCTCGGTAGCACCGGGGCCGACGACGTACGTCGCTACCTGGACCTTTATTACGCCTTTTCGTCCGAGGTGGCCGCCCAGGTGATGGGTGCCGCGATCACCGGCGCCGCGGCGTTGCCGGCCGCGCTGGAGACCTATGCGGCCGCGGGCGTCGACGAGCTGATCATGCTGCCCGCGTCGGCCGACCCGGCCCAGGTCGAGCTGCTCGCCGACGTGCTGGACGACCGGCTGGCGGGGGTGGCTCCATGACGGATTCCCGGATCAGCCTGATCACCGGCGCCAACAAGGGGATCGGGTTCGCCGCCGCCCGACTGATCGGCGGAACCGTCCTGGTCGGCGCCCGCGACAAGGGTCGCGGCGAGGCGGCCGTCGCCTCGTTGCGAGACGCCGGCACGGATGCCCACCTGGTCGTCCTGGACGTGACCGACGGGGCCTCGGTGGCTGCCGCGGCCGCCTGGATCGACAACTCCTTCGGCCGGCTCGACGTGCTGGTCAACAACGCGGCGGCACCGGTGCGGGAATGGCGGACACCGCCCAGCGCGATGACCGCCGAGCTCCTTCGCGAGGTCTACGAGACCAACGTCATCGGCCCGGTCGCCGTGATCAACGCGATGTTGCCACTGCTGCGGCGCTCGGCGGCCGGGCGGATCGTGAACGTCTCGAGCCGGCTGGGTTCGGTCTTATTGATCAGCGATCCGGCGACCTCGCTCGGCCGGGTCAATCTGCTGGCGTACAACTCGTCCAAAAGTGCCTTGAATTCGATCACGGTGGCCTACGCCAAGGAGTTGCGAGACACGGCGATAAAAGTAAATTCCGTCAATCCGGGCTTTTGTGAGACCGACATGGCGGCCGAAATGCCGGCCCGCGATCATGTCAAGTTGCTGACTGCCGAGGAGGGTGCCGCTCCGGTGGTTGCCGCAGCCCTGCTTCCGGACGACGGTCCGACCGGCATGTTCCTCGGTTCCGATGGCTTGGTGCCGTGGTGATCGGTGCGATGGAATATTTCAATCCTGTAGGAGATATCGTCATTAATCAATAGGTATGCGGCCGTTGGGTCCGGATGGGAGCGATCGCGATAGTCGGTCCATCCCACCCGGGCCAGCGGCAACCCGTCCGTCCAGGATGGACTCCCGCGCGATGTGCGGTGATCTCGCGTGTTCCCGGAGCGGCCTTGCGGCTCGGCTCCAAGTGCGGCTAGCATCGAATAACCGAGCGATGCTAGGGAGAACGCTCGAACCGCGGATGCAGCTACTTCTTGTGATACAGAATCCTCACAGGAAACAAGCATGTAACTCCGACTGTACGTCGACGCTAAATCGGTCCGTTCCACCAGCTTTCGGTGCCGCCGTGCCATTTTCTAGATCAATTTGCCTCGGGGGAGCAGCGGGATGCAATTTGGACTACTAGGCGATCTCCGTGTGTCGCGTGGACAGGAACGACATGTGTCCCTCGCACCGAAGTTGCGCACCGCGTTCGCACTCCTCCTGGCGTTGCACGACGAGGTCGTGCCGACCAGCAACCTGATCGACGAGATTTGGCAGGAGTCGCCCCCGACGACCGTTGTCTCGACCATTCAGACGTACGTTTATCAACTGCGCAAGATGTTGATGGAGTCGTCCCGGGGTGGTTCCGGGGGTGTCATCCTGCGGACGGTCGGCTCCGGCTATCAGCTGAAGATCGGCCCGGAGAAGCTCGACGTAACCGTCTTCGACCGGCTCTTCGACCAGGGCAAACAGGCCCTGCGGGAGCGCCGCTACGAGTCGGCCTCCAACGCCCTGACGTCGGCCCTCTCCCTCTGGCGTAACCAGCCGCTGGCCGATGTCCCCAAGGGCCCGATCCTGCAGGCCTACGCCGCGCAGCTCGAGGAGGCCCGGCTGCAGGCCCTCGACATGCGCATCGAGGCCGACCTGCGGCTGGGACGCGAGCTCGACGTGATCCGCGAGCTCAAATCGCTGGTCATCACCAACCCGCTGCACGAGGGCTTCCACGCCAAGCTGATGCTGGCCCTGCACCGCTCCGGCCGCCGCCACGAGGCTCTCAACGCGTACTCCCAGCTGCGCAAGACGCTGGTGGCCGACCTCGGGGTCGAACCTTCCGGGGCGGTTCAGCGTCTGCACCGGGCCGTTCTCGCCGCGGACCCGGCCCTCGACCCGGTCCGCGAGACCACCCGAGCCGGCGGCGTACTCACCTCGCCGGCCCAGCTGCCGGCCGACCTGGACGACTTCGTCGGCCGGGAGGACTACCTCGTTGACCTGGAGATGGCGTTCAACCGGGAAACGTCGAGCGCCGGAACGCGGGTCGTCATCCTGTCCGGCATGGCCGGTGTCGGCAAGACCGCCGTGGGCATACGGCTCGGGCATCGGCTGCGCCGCCAGTTTCCCGACGCCCAGTTCTTCGCATCGCTGACCGCCGGCGGCGTGCAACCGGTCGAGGCGTACGCGGTCCTGGGTGAGTTTCTGCGCGCGCTGAACTTCTTCGCGGACCAGGTGCCACCGACGCTCGAGGGCCGCAGCCAGCTCTTCCGCAGCTGGTGTGCGGACCGCAAGGTGCTACTGGTGCTGGACGACGCGACGCGCGCCGAGTCGGTTCGGCACCTGTTGCCCGGCGGTTCGCAGTGCGGGGTTCTCGTGCTGAGCCGCTCGTCCCTGCCGCAACTGAGCGGTGCCCGCCGGTTCGTGCTGAACCCGATGTCCCCCGACGCCGGTGTTTCCCTGCTGGCGAAGGTCGCCGGCATCTCGCTGCGCCAACGGGAGATGCCGGCGGCCCGGCAGATCGCCGAGCTGTGCGACGGCCTGCCGATCGCGATCAGAGCGATCGGGGCGAAACTGGCGACCACCCCGGGGTTGACGGTGGAGCGTGAGCTGGCGCGCCTGCAGATCGGCGAGCGCCGGTTGGCCGAACTGCAGTCCGGCGATCTGGATCTGCAGGCCGGACTGGAGCGGTCCTATCAACAACTGTCCGGTGGCGCCCAGCACGTGCTGGGCGGGATCACCCGGACCGCGCCGGAGTGGTTCACGGCCGGGGGCGTACGGGAGCTGATCGGTCTTCCGCAGGACCTGGTGGAGACGTGGCTGGCCGAGGCACTCGACGGCGGACTTCTGCTGGCCGACCGCCGGCAGGACGAGGCGCGCTATCACCTGCTGCGCACGGTGCGGCTGTTCCTGTCGGCCAAGAACGAGACCGTGACCCCGGTGGCCGCGCTGCGGCACATCGCCTGATGTCCGGCACCATCGCCGTGTTCGGCCCCACCGGGGCGACCGGCCGGCTGTTGATCGAGCAGGCGGTCGGACGGGGGCTCGACGTGGTAGCGGTAGCTCGTCGGCCGCAGGCGCTGGCCGGGGAGACGCGGATCCGGGTGGTGGGTGCCGAACTGACCGACGCGCCGGCCCTGGCCGACGCGTTGAGGGGCTGTACCGCGGTGATCTCCGCGCTGGGCGTCTCGTCGCTGGGTCAGGCCCGGCGGGGAACGGACGTCTACTCCGCCGGCACCCGCGCGATCATCGAGGCGATGCGGAGCGCGGCCGTGGAGCGGCTGGTCGTGCTCTCCAGCAGCGGTGTTCGTCCGCAGGACGGCGACAGCCGGCTGTACCGGCACATCCTGAAACCGTTCTTCCTCGAGCCGGTCTACCGTGACATCCGGCTGATGGAGGGCGCTCTGGCCGGCTCCGATCGGCGATGGACCGTGGTGCGCGCGCCCTACCTGCACGGCGACTCGCGCGATGTCCGCTACCGGGTGAGTCTGGACGGCCGGGTGCCGGGAGACGCCGTGCTGTCGCGGTGGAAGCTGGCGTACGCCCTGCTCGACGTGGCGACCGGTGCGGAGTACGAACGGCGGGTCATCTCCGTGTACTGAGCCGCCCGGGCATCTTCACCCGGGCGGCTCGGCCGGGTCACCGGGCCGGGGTCAGCCCCAGATCGAAGATGGGCTGCAGCGAGTTCAGTCCCGAGATCAGGGTGATGAAGTCCTTGCGCGGGAAGAACAGCTTGGCCGGGTCGATCAGGGCCTGGGCGTACTCGTAATAGGCCTCGCGGTCGAGTCCGGCGTCGTAGAAGAACGTCACGAACGAGATGATGTCGGCCAGGAACCGTTTGTACGACTCCTCGTACCTTTCGAGCAGCTGCGCCTCATGGGCGGGATCGGCCAGGAGCGCGACGATCAGTTTCGCTGTCGCGCTGCCGGCCAGCATGGCCAGGGTGACTCCGGTGGAGAAGAGCGGGTCGACGAACGCGGCGGCGTCACCGACGAGCACCCAGCCGGGCCCGGCGAACTTCTCCGAGGCGTACGACCAGTCGCGGGCCGACCGGAACGCACCGACCCGGGGCCCGGTGAGCATGGCCTTGAGATGAGTGGACTCGGCGACCTTCCGCTCGAACAGCTGGTTCAGGTCGGTGCCGGCCTCGCCGGCGGCCTTCACCGACGACACGTAACCCACGCTGTGCGTGCCGTCGTACAGCGGGATGTACCAGAACCAGCCGTCCGGGACGTGCTCGATGAAGATGTTCCCCTCCTCCTCGCCGGTCAGCGGCGCACAGTCCTGGTAGTACGCCCAGACCGCGAGATTGCGCAGGTTCTCGTGCCAGTTCACCTCGGACAGGGCGCGTCCGACGACTCGGGACTGCCCGGACGCGTCGACCACGAACCGGGCGTCGGCCTCGGTCTCGGTACCGCCACGCGTGACGTAGCGCAGGCCGGTGACCCGGCCGTCGTGTTCGATCACCGACTTGACGGTGGTCTCCTCGATGACGGTGACGCCCAGCTCGCGAGCCCGGGTGAGCAGCAGGGCGTCGTAGTCGGCGCGCCGCACGTTGAACGCGTACGGGAACTCGGGCTCGCCCTCGGCGAAGGTGAAGGACCAGCGGCCTTTCTTGCCCCACACCAGGGAGCCGCCGCGCTTGCGGATGAAGCCGAGGTCCTCCACCCGTTCCCGGATGCCCAGCTCCTCCAGGACGCCGACACATCCGGTGATCAGGGACTCGCCGATGTGGTAACGCGGGAACTTCTCCTTTTCCAGCAGGAGAACACTCAGGCCCTGGCGGGCCAGCAGACCGGCGGTGGTCGATCCGGCCGGTCCGCCACCGGCCACGATCACGTCGTACGACTCAGTCACTGCGGTTTCCTTTCGGGGTTGGTCCGTCCAGGCCGAGATAGGCACTCAGGACGCGGATGACTTCGCTCGGATCGGCATGGTGAAACAGATGGCCGCCGGGCACGGTGTGCAGGTGAAACGGACCGCCGGGGCCACTGCCCCAGCGCCACATCACCGACGGGCCGGCGAGCGGGTCGCCCGTCCCGGCGATGGCGACCACGGGCATCGCGGGCCGGCCGGGCGGTGTGACCGGTTGACTGCTCAACCAGCCCAGATCGGAGCGCAGCACCCGCAGGAAGCGGCGCCGGGTGCGGGCATGCTCGCGGATCACCGCGGGCACTCCGCCCAGCGCGGCGAAGCGGTCGAGCAGTTCGTCGTCGCCGAGGCTGAGCCACGACTCGAGCCAGTGGCCGCCCATCGAGCCGGGCCGGCTCGCGGCCACGAACAGCCGTTCCGGGCCGGGATGTCCCAGCCGGAGGAGTTCCGGCACGACGGCGACCGCGAGGACGCCACCCATGCTGTGGCCATAGATCGAGTACGGGCGGTCGGCGGCGCCTCGCAGGATTCCGGCGATCTCGGCCACGGTGAACTCGGGTGGCTCGGCGGCCCGGTTCTCCCGCCCGGGCAGCTGGATCGGTTGCACCCAGACGTCGTCCGGCAGGAGCCGGCGCCACGGCAGAAAGGCGGTCGCGCCGCCACCCGCGGGCGGGAGGCAGAACAGCAGGTGACGGGCGGTTGCCGCGGGAGGCCCGCCGGGCAGCGCGGGGCCGGTGGCGCTCTCGGTGATCATGCGGGCCGTCGCCGGGTGAGGAAATCGGTGTGCGCTTCGCCGCGGCAGAAGACCGGGTCGTCCAGGACACCGCGATGGAAGTCGATCGTGGTGCGGAGTCCGGGGCCGTCGAGCCGCATCTCGTCCAGGGCCCGGCGCATACGGCGCAGAGCGGTGTCCCGGTCCGGCCCCCAGGCGATCAGCTTCGCGATCATGGAGTCGTAGTGCGGCGAGATCCGGGCGTCCGGCCGGCAGTGGGAGTCGACCCGGATGCCGGGCCCGTCCGGTGGCCGGTACGCGGTCAGAACGCCGGGGGTCGGGGCGAAGTCCCGGCCGGGATCCTCGGCGTTGATCCGGCATTCGATCGCGTGCCCGGTCAGGCTGACCATCTCCTGGGTCAGCGCGAGCGGCTCGCCCACCGCGATCCGGATCTGCGCGGCCACCAGGTCGACGCCGCTGATCGCCTCGGTGACCGGGTGTTCGACCTGGATGCGGCCGTTCATCTCCATGAACCAGAACTGGCCGTCGTCCTCGAGCAGGAACTCGACGGTGCCCGCCCCGCGGTAACCGATCGCCTCGGCGGCGCGGACGGCGGCCGTGCCGATCTCCGCGCGCCGGTCGGCGGTCAGGGCCGGGGACGGCCCCTCCTCGATCAGCTTCTGGTGCCGCCGTTGCACCGAGCAGTCGCGTTCGCCCAGGTGGATGACGTTGCCGTAGTCGTCGGCAAGGATCTGGACCTCGATGTGCCGGGGGCCGTCGAGGAACCGTTCCAGATATACCCGCCCGTCGCCGAAGATCGCTTGGGCGTTGCGGCGGGTCTCCAGGTAGGCCGTTCGCAGTTGGTGCGGGTCGCGGGCCACCGCGATACCGCGGCCGCCGCCGCCCGCCGCTGCCTTGACGACCACCGGATAGCCGATGCGGCCTCCGATGGTGAGCGCCTCGTCGAGGGAGGCGACGGCCTCGCTCGTACCGGGCAGCACGGGCAGGCCGGCCTCGATCATCACCCGCCGGGTGATCGCCTTGTCGCCCGCCGACTCCATGACGTCGGGCGGCGGCCCGATGAAGACGATGCCGTTCTCGGCGCAGATCTCCGCGAAGTACGGGTCCTCGGAGAGGAACCCGTACCCGGGGTGGATGGCCTGTGCCCCGGACTTCACCGCCGCCCCGATAACGTTCGGGATGTGCAGGTAGGACGCCTTCGCGGCGGCCGGCCCGATGCACACGGCGTCATCGGCCAGCTCGACGTGCAGGGAGTCGGCATCGGCGGCGGAGTACACCGCGATCGGGCTGATGCCCAACTCCCGGCAGGCGCGGATGACGCGTACGGCGATCTCACCGCGGTTGGCGATCAGCAGGCGCTCGAACATCGTGGCCTCAGCCTTCGAGCGTGACGAAGTCCATCAGGACCTCGTCGTACTCGACCATGTCGCCGTCGGCCGGGTGGATCGCGACGATCTCGCAGTCGGCCGGCGCGGCGACCGGGGCGAACAGCTTCATCGCCTCGATCAGGGCCACCTGGGTACCGGCTTTCACCCGGTCGCCGGGCGAGACGAACGGCGCGGCATCGGGTTCCGGGCGGGCGTAGAAGGTGCCGACCATGGGTGCCTTGAGCGTGCTGAGGCCGGTCTGCGCGGGAGCCGGCTCGGCGGGGGCCGCGGGCGTGACCACCGACTCCGGGCGGGACTGGCCGGGCTCCCAGTCGACATCGATCTGGCAGTCGCCGGAGCGGACGCTCAGCCGCGTGACTCCGGGCGGCAGCCGGTCGACGACCATTTCGGCGATCTTCCCGAGTTCTGCTAACGGCTCCATGCGCGGGCCTTTCTTCGCTAGCGGGCAATGGGTCAGCGGGTGCCGAGCCCGCCGTCGAAGGCGGCGATCCGGCGGTAGCGCGCGTCACGCAACTCGGCGGGGCCGAGACCGGCGAGATCGTCGAGGGCGGCGATGACGGCGGCCCGCAGCGTTGGGCCGGTGGACTCGCCGGTCTCCGGGATGACGCCGTCGACCAGCCGCGCGGCCAGCAGGTCGGCCGGGGTCAGGCCGAGCAGGCCGGCGGCGCGGGCGGCGGAGGAGGCGTCGCCGAACAGGATCGTGGAGCAGCCCTCCGGGCTGATCACCGAGAGGTACGCGTTCTCCATGATCAGCAAGCGGTCGCCCGCCGCCAGGGCGAGTGCGCCACCGCTGCCACCCTCCCCGGTGACGACGGTGACGACCGGTACCGGCAGCGTGGTCATTCGCTGGATGCACCGGGCGATCGCGTAGGACTGGCCGCGCTGCTCCGCTTCGACGCCGGGGTATGCGCCGGGTGTGTCGACCAACGTGACCAGCGGGAAGCCGAAGCGGGCCGCGTACTCCATCAGGCGCAGGGCCTTGTGGTAACCCCACGGTTGCGGCATCCCGAAGTTGCGCCGCGTCAGTTCGGCGATGTCGTGGCCTTTCTGGTGGCCGATGACCACAACGGTCCGGTCGGCCAGCCGGCCGAGGCCGCCGACGATGGCGGGGTCGTCGCCGCCGCCGAGCCGGTCGCCGTGCAGCTCCACGAAGTCCTCGAGCATGCCGGCGCAGTGGTCGAGCGTGGTCGGGCGGGCGGTGTCCCGGGCCCGGGCAACGACGTCGGACGCCGTGCGGTGCGACAGGCGGGCGGCGTCGGTGATCAGCACCGTATCCGACTGGCCCGTCGCCGGGACGGGAACGGACGTGGCGTGCATCCGCAGCAGGCGGCCCAGCGTCGGGCGCAGCGCCTCGCGCGGCACGACCATATCGATCTGCCCGTTGCGGTGCAGGTATTCGGCGGTCTGGAAGGACGCGGGAAGGGCCTGATGGATGGTCTGGCTGATCACGGCGGGTCCGGCGAAGCCGATGCGGGCGCCCGGCTCGGCGATGATCAGGTCACCGAGGGAGGCGAACGAGGCGGTGGAACCGCCGTACGTCGGATCGGTGTTGATGTTGATTACCAGGATGCCGGCCTCGTGCAGCCGGGCGAGCTCCTGGCTGGTGCGGGCCAGCTGCATGAGCGACAGCACGCCCTCCTGCATCCGGGCACCCCCGGAGGCGGCCAGGATGAGCAGTGGCAGCCGCCGCCGGAGCGCCTCCCGAGCGGCCATGCAGATGAGCTCACCGCCGGCGGTGCCGATGCTGCCACCGAGGAATCCGAAGTCGAGGATCGCGACGACCACCGGATGGTCCTCGATCGCGCCGGTGCCGCAGACGACGGCGGCCTGGTTGCCGGTGCGGCGCCGGCTCTCGGCCAGTCTCTGCGAGTAGGGCTTGGTGTCGTGGAACCGCAGCACGTCGTGGGCGGCGACGTCCGCGCCGAACCGGGCGAAACTGCCCGGGTCGAGCAGAGTGTCGAGGCGCTGCCGCACGGTGAGCCGGAAGTGGTGGCCACACTCCGGGCACACCATGGTGTTGCGTTCCAGGCGGCGTTGATAGATCGAGTGGTGGCAACCGCCGCAGCGCACCCAGCTGTCGTCGTTCCCGCCGAAACGGGAGATCCAGCGGCGGGTCGGCCGGTCGGTGACGGTCATAGCGCCGCCTCCCGCTGGTGGGTGTAGCGGGCGCGGCAGAAGACCGAGTCGATCTCGGCGATCTCCCGGCAGGCACGGAAGTGCTCCTGCACCGACGTGTGCCGCTGCATGGCGTCGAACAGCTCTTTGCTGCGCCACTGGGCGTAGTTGACGACGGTGGTGCCGTCGTCGCCGAGGTGGACGTTGGCCGAGACGAAGCCGGGGAAGTGCTGGATGATCTCGGTCGCGCCGAGGACCTCGGCATAGATGCGCGGCTGGTCGCCCGGTTTCACCCGGAAGATGTTGATCAGGGTGTAGTAGTCGTCGTCGATCCGGATGGTGCCCATGCGAGTCTCCGTTCAGTGAGCGGTCGGGACCGCGCGCAGCAGGAGCGCGGAGTTGAATCCGCCGTGGCCCCGGGCCAGTACCAGCACACTGCGGACCGGGGTTTCACGGTGCGATCCGCGGACGAGGTCGATGCGGTATTCGCCGGGTACCTCGGTGACGTTGTGGGTGGCCGGGATGACCTGGTCGCGCAGCATCAGTGCCCCACAGACCACGTCGAGCGCCGCGCCGCCGGCGTACAGCCGCCCGGTGAGCGTCTTGGGGACGGTGACCGGAACGCGGTGGTCGCCGAAGACCTCGGTGATCGCCGCGGCCTCGGCCGTGTCCCCACCGGTGGTGCCGAGCCCGTCGGCGAGGACCGCGTCCACGTCGCCGGGCGCGCATCCGGCGTCGTCGAGCGCGCCACGGATGGTGGCCGCCAGATTCGACGGCCGGCCCGAGCGCGGCGACGGGTCGAAGGTGGCGGCGTACCCGGCCACTTCGGCGTAGCCGTCCCGGCCGCGGCGGCGGGCGGTCTCCTTGGTTTCCAGGACCAGGATGGCTCCGCCCTCGCCGGCCACGTAACCGCCGGCTCCGGACCCGAACGGCCGGTACGCGGTGGCCGGGTCGTCCGCGGTGCTCAGCAGGCCGTTCGGGATCTGCGCGGTGAGACCCCACGGCGACAGCGGTGCGTCCAGGCCGCCGCTGATCGCCGTGCGCATCGTGCCGCGGCGCAGGTGGCGTCGGGCAGCGGCAAGCGCATCGAGGCCGCCGGCCTGCTCGGTGACCAGCACCGAGCTGTGCCCGCGAGCGCCGTGCCGGATGGAGATCTGGCCGGTGTTGACCGCGTAGAACCAGGCGAAGGACTGGTACGCGCTGACCCGGTGCGGGCCCTCGCTCCACAGCTTCTGCAGTTCCCGCTGACCGAACTCGAAGCCGCCGCAACCGCTGGCGGTGAGGACCCCGAAGTCGTACGGGTCGGTCTCCTCGGGTTCTGTGCCGGCATCGGCCAGGGCCCAGCCGGTGGCGGCGAGGGCGTACTGGGTGACCCGGTCGGTCTGCGGGACGAGCCGGCCGGGGACGTGCTCGCGCGGCTGGAAGTCGGTGATCTCGCCGCCCAGCTTCACCGGGTACGAGTCGGTCTCGAATCGGCTGATGCGGCGGATACCGGAGCGTCCCCGCAGCGTGGCCGCCCAGTATTCGTCGGTACCGAGCCCGTTCGGCGCGATCGCGCTCATCCCCGTGATCACCACGGTCACGAGGCACCCCCGGTGTAACGCCGGAGCACGGCCGCGCTCTGGAAGCCACCGAAGCCGCTGCCCACGGTGAGCACCGAGTCGTACCGGCCGGTACGGGCGATCAGGGGCACGTAGTCGAGATCGCACTCGGGGTCGGCCTCGTGCAGGTTCGCCGTCGGCGGGATCGTGCCGTGGTGGATCGCGAGGGCGCACGCGGCGATCTCGATCGATCCGACCGAGCCGAGCGCGTGCCCGATCATCGACTTGATCGAGCTGATCGGGATGCCGTACGCGGCGTGGCCGAGCGCGCGTTTGAACGCGTTGGTCTCGTGCAGGTCGTTCTGCCGGGTGCCCGATCCGTGAGCGTTGATGTAGTCGATGTCCTCGGGGTTGAGCTGGGACTGATCGAGGCTCGCGGTGATCGCCTCGGCCATCTCCTGTCCGTCGGCCCGCAGGCCGGTCATGTGGTAGGCGTTCGAGCGGGTCGCGAAACCGGTCAGCTCGGCGTAGATCGATGCCTGTCGGCGGCGGGCGTGTTCCAGCTCCTCCAGGATGAAGATTGCCGAGCCCTCGCCGAGCGCGAAGCCGTTACGGGTCAGGTCGAACGGGCGGCAGGCGCCGGCCGGGTCGTGGTTGTCGGGCGAGGTGGCCCGCAGGGCGTCGAAGCAGGCGTAGGTGATCGGCGACAGCGGTGCGTCCGAGGCCCCGGTGACGACCATGTCGGCGAGTCCGTCCTTGATCAGGTCGAACGCGTAACCGACGGCGTCCAGACCGGAGGTGCAACCGGTGGAGACCACCGCCGCCGGGCCTTCCGCGCCGGCCGCCCAGGCGACCTCGCGGGCCAGCGAGGACGGTACGAAGAAGTCGAAGAGGTGATCGGCGGCCCTGGTGTGGTCGACCAGCCAGCGCTGCCCGTGCTCGCTGACCGCGGCGTACTGGCTCTCCAGGCCCATCGTGCAGCCGACCGCCGTGCCGACGCTGACCGCCGTACGGCCCGCGGGTGGAGCCGTGCCGTCGAGCCCGGCGTCCTGCCAGGCCTCGCCGAGCCCGGCCAGGGCGAACTGAATCATCCGGTCCAGACCGGACGACTGCTCCGCGGTCAGGCCCGCGGCCAGCGGGTCGAAGTCGACCTCGCCGCCGATCCGGGACCGGTATCGGGAAGCGTCGAACATGGTGACCATTCGGGTCGCCGACCGGCCGGACGTGATCAGGTCCCAGAAGTTCTTGGCGCCGACGCCGCCGGGCGCGATCACGCCGATGCCGGTGATGACTGCTCGTCGCATGGTTACGCACCCACCCGGGGCGGCGCCGCGTCCGGATCAGGCAGGGCCTCCAACTCGACGTGACCCTGCTCGGGGCTGGGGGCCAGCGGTGTGACACCGAAGACCACCAGGGCCGGGCCGCCGGACACGTTGTGCATGCGGTGGGCGGTGCCCTTCGGGATGAGGATCGCCTCGTGCCGCTCGAGGGTGTACTCCTCGCCGTCGAGGGTCAGCCGCAGCGAGCCGTCGGCCAGGAAGACGAATTCGTCGGAGTACGGGTGCAGGTGGGCGGCGACGAACTCGCCGTCCCGGATCGACATGGTGCCGAGAAACCCGCTGCGGGCTCCGACCGTGCCGGCGGTCAGCAGAAATCGGATCTCCGCGCCGAGGCGGCGGCTGGGTGCGATCTCGCCCATGGCGACCTTGCGAAGTACGGTCATCAGAACTCCTCCGGTGCTTCCCAGCGGTAGAACTCCTCGGCCCGGGTGTCGGCCAGGCTGCGGGTGTCGGACCGGTACGGCGTGAGCAGCCGCCCCAGCCGGTCGCGGATCCGGACGAACGACGGGTCGGCCCGGGAGCTGAGGATCCGTTCGGTCAGGTCCTGTTCCAGCCCTTCGGCGCCGTCCACCACGTGGACGTACAGACCGTGGAAGGCGTAGAGCGAGCGCCGCCGGACCCCGATGAGCCGGGGCAGATCGGTGCGGTCGTGCTCGCTCCAGGCGTCGGCTACCGCGGCGGCGTTGTCGGTCGGCATCCGGTCGATGAAGATGACGCGCTGCATGGTGGCGGTCCTGTCGTGGTCAGCGTGCGGCGGTCAGCTCGGCCAGCTTCCGCCGGTCGAACTTGCCGTTGGCGTTGAGCGGAAGCTGTTCGCGGTGTTCGGTGGAGCGGGGAACCATGTAATGCGGCAGCCGTCCGCGCAGGGTCTCCCGCAGCAGTGCGTCGTCGAGCTCGACGCCGGTGTAGACGGCGTGCAGCACGGTCGGCGCGCCCGGGGCGGTTCGGGCCAGGACGACCACATCCCGTACCCCGGCGATGTCTCGCAAGGCCGCCTCGATCTCGCCCAGCTCCACCCGGTAGCCCTGGACCTTGACCTGATGATCCAGCCGTCCGAGGTGGACCAGGCCCGTGCCGGAACGACGCACCAGGTCGCCGGTGCGGTACCAGAGATCGGCGTCCACCGTGGTCAGCGGGCCGGCCGAGGTCGCGCGGCCGGCGTCGAGGTGGAGGAACCGGCCATCGTTGTCGGCCGGGTTCAGGTAGCCGGCGAACCGTTGTGTCCCGCGGACACACAGCTCGCCCTCGTCACCCGGGTGGCCGTCCGCGTCCACGATCAGCACGTCGAGTCCCGGGTACGGCTCGCCGATCGGCACCGTGCCGTTCGGGGTGACCACCTCCACGGTGTCCGGCAGGCGGTACTGCGTGCAGGCCAGGGTCAGCTCGGTCGGGCCGTACAGGTTCTCCAGGACGCTGTCGGTCGCCGCGGCCTGCCACGCCTGCGCCTGCTGGAGGGTCAGTTGCTCGCCGCAGAACAGGCTCCACCGGAGTGTCGGCATCGAGCCGGGCTTGAGTCGGCCCAGTTGCCGTGCCGTCGAGACGGCCGACGGCACGGAGAACCAGTGGGTGAGCCGCGCCTGTTCGGCGTACCGGGCCGGGGCGAGCAGGTCACCACGGGTCGCGGCGACCAGCGTCGCCCCCGAGCCCCAGGCCGCGAACAGGTCGAACATGGACAGGTCGAAGGTCAGGTCGAAGGTCTGCGAGACCCGGGCGCCCGGCCCCAGTTCGTACCGGTCGATGACGTGCTCGAGGAAGGCCGAGATGTGCCGGTGCCGGATCGGCACGCCCTTCGGTGTTCCGGTCGAGCCCGAGGTGAACAGGATGTAGGCGTCGTCCTCGAGGTCCGCGTCGAGCGCCGGCGACTCGCTCGGTCCGAGCCGGCGCGGGTCGTCGACCAGGTGAACGGGCACCGCCGAGCGGAACCGGGGATCGTCGGTCAGCACCGCGTCCAGGCCGGCCGCGGCGACCACGGCGTCGAGCCGGGCCGGGGGAAACGCGGGGCTCATCGGCACCACGGTGGCGCCCAGGCGCTGAATCGCCAGGTAACCCGCGTAGGCGGTGAGCGAGCGGTTGGCGTGCAGACCGATCCGGTGGCCGCCGCGCAGGACGGCGGCGATGGCGGCGGCGAGCGCGTCCAGTTCGCGGTAGGTCAGCCGGTCGCCGGACAGCTCGAGCGCGACCGCCTCCGGATCGCGGTCGACGCTGTCGGCGAACCAGCGGTGCAGGGTCTTCATGCCGTGGCCCGCTCGATCTTCTCCTTGATCGCGGCCATCTGGATGACGGTGTTGTCGTTGATGCGCTTGGTCATCGCCTCGTCGTCGAACGGAGCCTCGGGCCGTGCGGAGAAACGCTGGCGCCACCGCATCCGGGTGGCCGACTCGCCCTCGGCGGTGTAGTCCCAGCCGATGCACATGTATTCGAACGGGCCGGTCTCGACCCGGTGGGCCGAGACGGTGTGCTGGTCGGGATCGGTCACCCGCTCGCTGACCCAGCTCCACACGGTGCCGTCGTCGTCGGGCACCATGGTGAGACGGAACCGCACGCTGTTCGCGGTCTCGCCGAGCACCTCGACGCTGGCGTACTCGGTGAACAGGTTCGGCCAGCCGCGGACGTCGTTGGTGATTTTCCAGACGACGTCGAGTGGCGCGTCGATGATGACGAAATTGTCGGTGCTGCCGGCCATCAGACTTCCTCCTTCGTTTTCTGCGCGTGGGCCAGGACATCGGCGATACTCATCGCCGGAATTTCATCCGGCAGTACGATCCCGAATTCGTCGAGAAGGACCTTCTCCAGTTCGATGATGCCGATGGAATCCACTCCGAGGTCGGTCAGCGACGCGCTGCCGGCGTCCGCGATGACATCGGGTTCTAGTCCGATATTCACCTCGAGAATCCGGTTGATGTCGGCCCGTGAAACAGTGTGGGCAGTCATTTTCCGCCTCCGTTCAGATCGCTTCGCATTCGAGCAGGGTCCAGTGGTAGATCGGCGTCGACACCAGTCGGAACCCGGTATCGCTGAAAAGGGTGTTCCAGTCGTCGAGGGTCCGTTCCCGGCCGCCGTGCAGCACGAGCATGTCGAGGTCGAGGAACTTGCCGTGGTCCCAGCCGTTGCCCGGATCGAGCACCGAGTCGACGACCTGCAGACGGGCGCCGGAGTCGCCGATCGCCGCGCGGACATTGCCCAGCACCGTGCGGGCGTCCTCGTCGTTCAGGTCGTGCAGGACGGCCTTCAGGAAGTAGACGTCGAACCCGGCCGGGGGAGCCTGTTCGAGCAGGTCGGCATGCTGCACGGTGACCCGGTCGGCGAAGCCCTCGGCGGTCAGCAGGGTCTGCGCCTTCTCGGCGATCCACGGCAGTTCGATCAGGTGACCCCGCATTTGCGGGAATCGGGCAAGGACCTGGCTGAGGAAGTAGCCGTCGCCGCCGCCCAGGTCGGCGATGCTGGAGAACCGGTCGAAGCCCCACTCGCGCAGTTCCTCCTCGGCGAACTGCCGGCTCCAGTGCGACATGAACCGGTCGTAGCCGGCGTCGACCTCGGGATGGGTGTGCAGGTACTCGAGGAACGGCATGCCGAAGGCCCGGGGAAAGGCCGCCTCGCCGGTGCGGATGCTGTGCATGAAGTGCCGGTACGGGGCGTTGGTCAGCTCCGACCGGTTGTACTGGGCCAGGGTGAGCACGCCCTGTGGGTTGGTGGCGACCAGACCCTCGGCCAGTGGGGTCAGGGCGAACACCTGCTGCGGGCCCTCGGCGAAGATGCCCACCGCGGCGGCGCAGCGCAGCAGCCGGTACAGCGACAGTTCGTGCGTGGCGGTCTTCTCGGCCAGCGTCGCGATCGGCAGCGGGCCGTCCGCGAGCAGGGTGGCCACGTCGAGCTCAACCAGGGCCTCGACGATCTGGGACAGCCGGTTCGAGCAAGCCAGCAGGATCAGGTGCTGGGCGTGCAGGTCGTCCGGTATCGGGTGCGTCATTTTCCCCTCCGTTGGATGACGGCATTGACCGCGTCGAGCACTTCCCGCGGCGTTCGGTTCCGGTTCATGACGTCGTCGGAAAGATCGATTCCGTAGCTGGACCGGATCTGGCTCAGAACCTCGAGAAGCGCGACGGAGTCATATCCGAGATGTTCGAACATCACGTCCACGATGCGCTCGTCAAGATCTACGTCATCGGGTTCGCCCGCATGATTACGGGTCAGGTCCAGCAGCTCGTCGAGCTTGAATTCACCCATTCTTTTCTCGGTTCTTCAATGTCGCGGCGGCTATGGAACAAGGATTATCGGATTGCGCTCCGCGGTCAACCCCGGCTTGCTACAGCGGTCCTTCAGGAGTTCTTCAGTGCTGGACACATTGAATTTGACCGCTTCTATAGCGATCAGGATTAGGGTCCGTTGGCCGATTGTTCCGACGATTTCCGGTAAGAGGTGCCATCGTGACTTCCCGACCGGCCGGCCTGGCCCGGCTCCGCGAATCTCTGAACGGCCGTCTGGCCGCTCCAGGCGATCCGGACTACGAAGCGGGGCGCGGCACGTGGAACGCCGACGTGGACCGCCGCCCCGCTCTCATCGCCTGGCCGGCCGACGCCGGCGAGGTTGCGTCGGTGGTCCGCCACGCCCACGCGAACGGCCTGGCGGTGGCGGTCCGCGGCGGCGGGCACAGCCACGCCGGGTTCGGCGTGGCCGACGACGCGGTGGTCATCGACCTCAGCGAGCTGTCCCACGTCGGCCTGGACGCGGCCGGCCGCTCGATCCGGGTCGGTGGTGGCGTCCGGTGGGGAGCGGTCGACGAGCTGACTCAAGCCGCCGGACTGGTCGTCACCGGCGCGGACGTGCCCGAGGTGGGGGTGGCCGGAACCGCACTCGGCGGTGGTCTCGGCTGGCTGCAGCGCAGCGCGGGACTCACGGCGGACAATCTCCTCGAGGCCGAGGTGGTGCTGGCCGACGGCACCGCCGTACGGGCCGATCGTGCGAGTCACCCTGATCTGTTCTGGGCGCTGCGTGGCGGCGGTGGCAGCTTCGGCGTCGTGACCGGCCTACAGCTGCGCGTCCATCCGCTGCGCCGGCTGACCGGCTTGATCGCTCTGCACCCGCTCGACCGGGCGCAGAGCTGGCTGGACGAGTACGCCGTGCGATGCGCCACCCTGTCCCGCTCCGTCGCGGTTCGGCTGACACTGGGCAGCGCGCCACCCGCCCCCTTCGTGCCGGAGCCATGGCGGTTCCGCCCGGTTCTGATGGTGGTCGCGGCCGCCCTCGGCGACGCCGCCGCTGAACTCGACGGTCTCTCGGCGATCGGCGAGCCGATCGTGCGGCTGTCGCGGGCCCTCCGCTACACCGAACTGCAGGAACCGGCCGGCCGGGTGCCGCGGCGGCAGCGGGCCCGCGGGCGCAGCGCGTTCGTCACCGGCCTCGGCGACGGACTGGTGGCCGATCTGATCGAGGCGGCCGGCTCGGCGCCGTCACCGTTCAGCATGATCCAGATTCAGCTGATGGGTGGCGCCATCGCCGACGTCGACGCGTCGGCGAGCGCGGTGCCGTACCGCTGGGCGGCTCACCACGTGGCGGCCCACGCCCTCGCCGCGCCGGATGACCCGGCCGACCTGGACAGCTGGGCCGAACTGGTCGGGACACGCCTCGGCCGGCACGGCACCGGTGGCCCGTACGTCAACTTCGTCACCGGCACCGAGACAGCCGGTGACGTGCGGCGCATCTTCGGGGAGGCCGGTCACGCCCGCCTGGCCTCCGTCAAGCAGGCGTACGACCGGGACGACGTCTTCCGGTGCGGCCTGCCCCTCGCCTCGGTCGCGTCCCCCGCGTGACCGAGGGCGGCCCGGGTGGTTCCGGTGGAACCACCCGGGCCGCGCGGGCGGAGGAGTCAAGACCTCATTGCCGGGTCGGTGATGCCCCGGTTCTGCGCGCGCAGCACCTCCTCCGCGGACTCGTCCACGTGGCGCATCGTGACCCGCAGCAGCGGCGGCGCCATCACCGACGTCGCGATGGCCACCAGCACCACGATCGTGTAAGCCGCGGGGGTGAGAACGCCGAGCCGTAGGCCGGTGAGTGCCACGATGATCTCGATGACGCCGCGTGCGTTGAGCCCGGCGCCGATCGCGAGCGACTCGGCCGGGCTCAACCGGCTCAGCCGGGCGCCGGCGTAGACGCCGCCCAGTTTTCCGGCGATCGCCACCAGCAGGACCGCCAGACCGGCCAGCGCGACCGGCAGGGTTGCCAGGGACGCCACGTCCATGCGGAGCCCGGCGGTGGCGAAGAACAGCGGTGCCAGCACCGCCATCACCACGGTCCGCAGCGGGGCGAGCCGCCGTGGGTCGATCCGGCCGAACGTGCCGATCAGGATGCCGGCCACGAACGCGCCGAACACGGCCTCGAGCTTGAGCGCCTGTGCCGCGGCGGCCGTGGCGACCAGGATGGTCACCACGCCGGTGGTGGTCGGGACGACGTCGCCCGGTCTGCGGTCGAAGCGCCGCACCAGCCGCGCCAGCAGCGGGACGACCAGAACCGCGCCGGCGATCAGCAGCCACGGCCGGGCCAGGGTGAGCGCGAGCGCGCCGCCGCTGATACCGGCCGTGACCATCGCCGAGACGATCGACAGCAGCAGCCAGCCGACGATGTCGTCGATGGTGCTCGCGGCCAGGGTGAGCTGACCGACATTGCGGTGGGTCAGGCCCATCTCGCCGAGTGTCTTGGCGATGACCGGGATCGCGCTGACGCACATGGTCACGCCCATGAAGAGTACGAAACTCCAGCGGTCGACGTGTGTTCCGCGCAGAGCCGCGGGGAGTACGAGGCCGAGGGCGACGCCGAGACCCAGGGGCACGATCAGACCGAAGCCCCCGATGCGGAGCGCGGTCGTTCCGCGCCGGAGAACCAGCCCGAGATCCATCTCCATGCCGGTGAGGCCGACCAGCAGGATGACGCCGACCTGCCCGATCGCGTCGAGGAGGTGGAACTGCTCGCTCACCTGCGGGAATAGCCTGTTCCACAGGGCCGGCGCGAGATGTCCGAGAACCGACGGGCCGGCCACGACGCCCGCGCACAGCTCACCCACGATCGCGGGCAGCCCGGCCCGAACGGCGAGCCGGCCCAGCACGAGGGCCAGCGCGAGCAGGACGGCAACCTGTAGCAACAGATTCAGGGCAGACTCCGGGGCGAGTAGGCCCACCGGAGGGTGCACCGCGCTAATGATCATCGGATCTCCGTTCTCGTTGCGCCGCGAGGGGCTCCGAGGGCGGAGAGAAGATTTGCCAGCCCTGGCTCTGCCGGCTGAGCGCCACCCCGAAGTGGAAAGCGCCCGCGAAGATCATTCCGTCCCAGAACGTGCGTAGAGTCGCCGAAATCCAATTCTTGGCGGGAGTACCTCGGGTGTGCATCCGGCCCACTCGCTTTCTGCGGGGTTCGCGTGAGCCCGATGCTGAAACGCGCTGCTGAGGGCCGGATCTACAAACCGTCAAGCTCTGCTGGTGCCGAACCGGCGGCCGTGCCCGCGAAGAATTTCGCAGTCGGCTTTTCGAACGTCTGACCCGGGCCGCCCGCGACGCCACCGCCGTCCGGGGCGCCGGGCTCGGCCTCTACATCGTCCGCGGCCTGGCCCAGGCCAACCACGGCGACATCCGCTACGAACCGGGCCCGGCCGGTGGCTCGATCTTCATCCTGAGCCTGGAGGCGGCCGGGTAGGCCGCCGGTTCACGCGGCCGGTTCGGTCTGCAGTTTCTCCCGTCGGCGACGCCCCCAGCTGCGCGTCTCGGTCAGCACCAGCGCGTCGATGGCGGCGACCAGCTCCCGCTGGCGCTGCGGGGTGCGCTCGGCGACCGGCAGCAGGCGGTACTGGCTGATCTCGGCGGTGGCCTTGGCGCGCGCCTCGGAGGCGGCCAGCCAGTCGTCGTGCCAGGACACGATGCGGCGCAGCCCGGCGAGAAAGGCGACCAGCCCGGCCACGATCGCGGTGATCCAGGGCGGAGCGTCCAAGGCCGCCAGCACGGTGGCGGCACCGGCCAGGAGAAGCGCGCCGGACTCCGAGAAAACATAACGTTGATGCGTACGGCGCATCTGCGCCCGATACCACTCGGCCTGGACCATGGAGTGCACGAGAGCACGATCGGCCAGATCCTCCTCGGAGAGCCGTTCGTCGATCTCGATGAGTTGCTGTCGTTGCGCCCGCTTCACCGGCCCAGTCTGCCGGGACGGTCAAGAGGCCTGAGTGGGCGCCTTGTGCCGATGTGTGCCCGAGGTGGTCCGATTGATGAAGTCGACGTTCTGCAGTGTCGGTTCGTCATCCAGCGGCACCCGGTAGCGGTAGGTGATCCCCTCATCCCGCACGACGAAGTCGTCGGCGTCCGGCCGCCGCCAGGTGAGAATCATCTGACCGTACTTCTCGGACAGCCGCACCAGAGCCGGGAAGTTGTCGACGTTGACTACCGGCTTACCGGGTGGACTGGCCATCGGTTCCACCTGCACCAGCAGGTTGGGATAGCGGCGCTCGATCTCGGCCCGGGTCCGAACCGGCAAGCGACGAAGAGCGGCAAGAGCGACTGCTGCGGCGACTGCTGCTGCGGCGATCAGGAGCAAAATAGCTCGGGAGCGAGCCACCGACGCCGTCATGAATGAATGACCCAAGATACTTATCTCGCGTGGCACCACGGTGTCCGGTGCCACTGCAGCCACCGCCTCGGTCTTGAATTTGCCCTCGCTGAGCGTCATCGCGAAGCGGTTGATGCCGATTTGAAGCGGGGCTGCCAACGTCGCCAAGCCGGGCGACGAGACCTGAGCGGTGAGCGCGATCGTCACCGCTCCGGTGGGGGACGCGCCGATGGCTCTTGAGGCGTTGTCGGCCCGATCGACCAGGGCGGAGAAATCGAGCGGCACGGTCGCATCAAAGGTGGTGCTGG
This sequence comes from Paractinoplanes toevensis, assembly GCF_018332695.1. Taxonomy (GTDB): domain Bacteria; phylum Actinomycetota; class Actinomycetes; order Mycobacteriales; family Micromonosporaceae; genus Actinoplanes; species Actinoplanes toevensis. Next base: position 74,130 of record NZ_BOQN01000058.1, on the reverse strand, counting down.
TGAACGACGTCTCGCTCACCAGCGTCATGGTCGTGTGCCAGCCAGTGCCGTTTGTCAGTGTCGCACCGAGTTTGAACCTACCGGCCGGACCTTCGTAGCGGGCGTTCAGGTTGGCTCGGTCAGCCAGCTTCCGGAAGACGGGATCCGGTGAGTTGACCGTCGTGTTGTCGTAGGCGGCCGACTTCGGCACCTTCGCGGAATATGAATAGGTAATCGATCGACTGGGTGCCGGCGCGGCGGCGGGCCGAGTCTCGACGAGAGGCTTCATCCAGCCGAGAACTCCCAGTGTCAGGGCGCACAAGGTCAAGATCGCGGCGACCACCGCGGCGGCGCGCAGCATGAGGGAGAGCCGTCTGACCGCCGTCACGGCCGTTACTACGGTCGCCCACGAGCCTCCCTGGCGCGTCGACATGGCCTTCACCTTCTTCTTCCGGCGTCCCCGCGGAATCTCCCGCCGCGTTCGTGCCGTCGCGGCCCTGCCGCCGATGACAAGAAAGCTGAGCATTCCCAGGCCGCTCGGGCCCAGCAGGGGTTTGAGCCAAATTCCCCCGTGGGGAATGTGCAGGACGGCACGACCGATCATGTCCTCGGTGGTCGGGGTCAGCGGGTCGACCGACTCGTTGTTGTCTCCCTTTATCACGAATCCCGCGGAGCCGTCCCCGCCGATGATGCGATGGAGGACCCGCTGGCCGGGACTTTCCCCATGGTAGGCGGCAATTTGCCCGACATGATACGAATCGGCCTTCATGACGAAGACGAGGTCATCCTGGTAATAGACGGGGTTCATGCTGGTGCCATGGGTCACGACATAGCCGACGCGTTCCGTCATGATCGCCCAAGCACCGATGGCCGCCATCCCAAGGATGGCGGCCACGAGGTACGTGCGTAGAGAACGCTGAATCGGTTTCCCCCAGGTGCGATGAGCTATCGCTAGCCTCGCACCCGGGATGGCCGGACGCGCTGATTACGCGCTGTTAGGCGACCTGAATCGACAGGCCGGTGAGCCCACGCTTGAAGCCCTGAATCGCATCGCCGGTTCCACTGTCAGCCGCTGAACAGGTGATGGTGGACGTAGCCGTGGCAAGCGTGAACGCCGGGGCGGTGGCGTGCAGGACCACGGTCGAGCCGTCGGTGCAGCTCCACTCGTCAGCGTCCGCGGCGTCAGCGGGGACGTTGGTCGTGTCGCTCCAGGCGCCGCCGGCAGGCGTAATGGTCACGACCTTGCCGACCGTCGACGTCAGAGTGATGGCGATCGAGCTGGTCTGGGCGCCGGTGGCGTCGCGGTTGTAGGTGACGTTGGTGATGTTTGCGCCCGACACCGTCTGCACGACCGTGCCACCGATGAACTGCGAAGCAGTGGCGCCGTTGGAGCCACCCCACGTGACACCGGAACCGGTCATTGCGGTTGCGCCAGCGGCGACAACACCAGCTGCGACGACTCCACCGGCGATCTGAAGCATGCCAAGAGAACGCATAGGATCATTTCCCCCTGTTTCGTAGCCATCCGGATTGTCGCCCTCGCGGCTCTTGTGCGGTGGGCTTCCGTGCTCACCGCTTGACACCTGATGAATCGGTCGCCGGTCCCTGACCCCTGAGGGTTGGAGCGGTTTTTCTGGCAATTTCCTGGGGGAATTTCGCGTGAACCGGCTCACCCGTTACCCCGGCAGTGCTAGTGCATCTCCGGTCCCAAGACGCCCACCGGGGACGCCGTCTGGGAGACTGGGCCAGGTGGGCGAACGGGTGCTTGAAGCGGACTGCGCAAACTGCGCCGGGCTCTGCTGTATTGTCCCGGCATTCGTTAAATCGTCAGACTTTGCGATCACCAAAGAGGCCGGGAAACCCTGTCCGAACCTGGGTTCTGACTTCCTCTGCGGGATTCACGAGCGGCTCGACCAGAAGGGTTTCCACGGCTGCGTGGTCTTCGACTGCTTCGGGGCGGGGCAGCGGATCACCCAGGAGAACCCCGGGGCCGACCTGTCCACGATGCGGCAGCTGCATGAGCTGATGTGGCTGCTGACCGAGGCGCTCAAGATTGACGCTGCGGTCGCCGTACACAGTAAGTTGCGTGCGGCTCTCGCCGAGATCGACCACCTGGCGGGCGGAACGCCCGCGTCGGAAGACGCGGAGGCGCAGCGGCGGAAGGTCAACCCGCTGTTGCAGAAGGCCAGTCATCTCGCGCGGGCCGGCACGCCCCGCAAGGATCATCGGGGTGCCAACCTGATCGGCCGGAAGATGCGTGGTGCCGACCTGCGTGGCGCGAGCTTTCGCGGCGCTCTGCTGATCGGGGCCGACCTGCGCGAGGCCGATCTGCGGCGGGCCGACTTCACCGGGGCGGACCTGCGGGGGGCCGATCTGCGCGGCGCGAACCTGGCTGATGCTCTGTTTCTCACAAGATCACAACTGCGCGCGGCGGTCACTACTCCCTAGGATGTGCGCATGCTGTGGCTGCTGACCGTTCTGGGCATTGTCGGTCTGCTGCTTTTCGACTTCTTCTTCCATGTGCGCAAGGCGCACGTGCCGACGCTGGGCGAGGCCGCCCGGTGGACGGCGATCTACGTGAGCATCGCGCTGCTGTTCGGTCTGGGCGTCACGATCTTCGGTGGCGGGCAGATGGGCGCGGAGTATTTCGCCGGTTACGTCACCGAGGAAGCGCTGTCGGTCGACAACCTCTTCGTCTTCCTGCTGTTGCTGTCGAGCTTCAAGGTGCCGCGGGCCGATCAGCAGAAGGTGCTGCTCGTCGGCATCGCCGTGTCGCTGGTGGCGCGCACCGGGTTCATCTTCCTGGGTGCCGCGCTGATCAACTCGTTCGCCTGGGTGTTCTATTTGTTCGGGCTGATCCTGCTGGTCACGGCGGGCAACCTGCTGCGGGAGCAGCGCGGCGACGACGACGAGTCGCCGGACAACTTCGTGATCCGGCTGGCCCGGCGGGTGTTGCGCACCTCCGACGACTACGACGGGGACAAGCTCTTCACCTATCAGAACGGCCGCCGGGTGCTGACCCCGATGATCCTGGTGATGGTGGCGATCGGCGGGACCGACATCCTGTTCGCGCTCGACTCCATCCCGGCGATCTTCGGCCTGACCCAGAACGTGTACCTGGTCTTCACTGCTACCGCGTTCTCCCTACTCGGGCTGCGGCAGCTGTATTTCCTGATCGACGGGCTGCTCGACCGGCTGGTCTACCTGTCCTACGGCCTGGCGGCGATCCTCGCGCTGATCGGCGTGAAGCTGATCCTGCACGCCATGCACGAGAACAACGTGCCGTTCATCAACGACGGCGAGCCGATCCACACCGCCGAGATCTCCACCGGCCTGTCGCTCGGGCTGATCGTCGGCATTCTGCTGCTCACCGTGGTGGCGTCGCTGCTGAGCCCGAAGGGACGCGCCCAGACCTATGTCGCAGCGGCCCGCCGGCACGCGACCGAGTTCCTCGACATCGAGAAGGACCCGACGTACTGCGACAAGATCTATCACCGCCTGCTCGACGAGGAGGCGAACATCAAGGCCCTGCCGGAGAAGTACCGGGCGAAGATCCGGGCCGAGGAGGAGCTGATGGCGCTGCTCCACCGGGCCCACGCAGAGCACACCGAGCGGGTGGCGGACGGGCGCTGTTACACCCCGGCCGCCGCCCGGTCAGATGTTGCGGGTGCGTGAGCCGATCTCGTCGTCGATCGGGCGGCGCGGGGCGACCCCGCGGCCGCGGCCGGAGTTGGCGGCGAGCCGGGCCCCGGTGCGCCGGATCTGCTCGGCGCGGTCGCCCGAGTCGTCCGGCCCGCCCAGGTAGGCGTTGAGGTTGGCGGTCTGTGCCTCGGCCGGACCGAGGCCGCCGCTGACCAGGTTGGCGACCCGGGCGGCCAGGTCCGCGGCGCGGGCGGCCAGGTCGGGGGTGCCGTGCAGGGTGGCGTGGTCGGCCGGGCGGGCCGGCTGGGACCGGGTGTCGTCGTCGAAGCCGGGGCGCAGCATCTGCGGTGGCGTGGTGCCGAAGTCGGCGTGCCCGGCCATCGGCAGGCCGGCGGGCTGGGCGGGCACCGACGCCGAGGCGGCGTAGGCCGGGCGCGGGCGGGGCTGGGGCGCGGGCTCCTGGACCGAGACCGCGCCGAGCAGCGTCACGGTCTGCCCCTCGCCGCCCTGGTAGTTGCTGAACTCGGGGCCGATCACCAGGCGGGACAGCATGCGGCCCTGCGGCGCCGAGATGCCGAGCTCGGCCGCGTGCTCCACCCGGTAACGCGCGATCGTCTGGCGTAACACGTTGGCCAGGCGGTCGGCGTCACCGACCGTCGCGATGTCGCCGCCCGCGAAGACCAGCGCGGGGAACGTGCCGCCCGGGCCGGCGCAGACCAGCTGAATCTGGGTGACGGTGGCCGACCGGCCGGTGTCCCGGTTGCCCGGCTGCACCCGCAGGTGCTGCGGCCACGGCCAGCGCAGCTCGCCGGTGGCGCCGGTGACGACGTCCCGGTAGATCACCCGGTCGTCGGTGATGACGACCTCGGTCTCCTCCGGCAGAGTCCACCGCGGCAGCGAACTGGGCTCCTCGAACGCATACTCCGCCACGGCGCAGCGGCCGGTCCACAGCACTCTGGAGCCGGCGTCGACGCCGGTCGTCGCGCTGCCCGGCGCGGCCAGGAAATACTTCTCGGTCATGCGCCTACCCCCCAGTCGGCGGCCGCGAGTGGAACGCGGCTGGACCGATTACAGCCGAGTAACATCGGCCGCGACAAGTCACTGGCCGCGTTTCACACCGGTTTTGTTGACGACTACACGACAGGCCGGAAATTGCTGCACCTTCGGCCGACGTTTGGTTACTTTCTGCTACTGAAAAGTCCCGCCGGCGGGATCGGTGACGCGACGGCGTTACTGTCGGTGACCGGTGCCACGCCTCCGGCAAATCGGTCCAGATCGGTCTCGACCCGCCCCGGGAACCAGTCGCCGGCCGCTCGCCGGGTGAGTTCGGCGATCGGCAGCGGGGTGCGGCCGGCGAGCACCACGAGATTGCCGAAACGGCGGCCGCGCAGCACCGCGGCGTCGGCGACCAGGCAGGCCTCGGGCAGGGCGGCGCGAATGGTGGCGACCTGGGCGCGGGCGTAGCGCAGCGGCGGGCCGTCCGCGACGTTGGCGATCAGCCGGCCGTCCGGGGCGAGCACCCGGGCCGCCTGCCGGATGAAGTCGACCGACGCCAGGTGGGCCGGGGTCCGGGCGCCGGCGAACACGTCCAGCACCACCAGGTCGTACCCGGCCTCGCGCATGCCCTCGACGGCCTCGCGCGCGTCGCCCACCCGTACCCGGATGGAGGCCTTCGCCGGGAGCGGAAGCTCGCGGCGGACCATCTCCACCAGCGGCCCGTCGATCTCCACCACCCGCTGCGGTGAGCCGGGCCGGGTCGTCGCGATGTAGCGGGGCAGCGTCAGCGCCCCGCCGCCGAGGTGCAGCGCGCGCAACGGCTGCCCGGCCGGGGCGATCAGGTCGATCGCCGCGGCCATCCGCCGGATGTACTCGAACTCCAGGTGGGTGGGGTCGGTGAGGTCGACGTGCGACTGCGGGGCGCCGTCGAGCAGCAGCGTGAACGACTCGGGCCGGTCGGCGTCCGGGATCAACTCGGCGATTCCGGACGCGACCGTCTCCACGATCCGGTCCGATCTTCTCCGCTGCCCCACGAACATCCCGATTCCGCCAAAAACGACCAGAAGACCGTTTTAAACTGAGAAAAGCTTATTTGAGTACGGAGGTAGGCCTTGTCCACGAGCAACGTGCTGGCTCAGATCATCGGCGATCAGCCGCGCCGCCCGTCGGGGCCGCCACCGACCGGTGCGATGCCCGCGATACTGGCCGCGGCCAAGGAGGAGGCGGGTGCGCCGCTGCGCATCCGCCGCTACGAGTCCGAGGAGGGCCAGTTCTTCTGGCGCTGGGACTGCCTGGGCTGCGGCGAGTACGGCGGTGGCCGGCACCACACCGACGCGGTGTCCCGGGCCATGCGCCACTGTGGCGAACACCCGGAACACCGCTCCTCGCTGCTGCCACCGGCCCTGTGCCGGCAGCGCGATCAGTTCCTCCCGCTGCACCCGATGCTGTTCGCCGTGGACGACGACCCGGGCCCGGAGCCGTTGGCCGGCTAGCCGGCTAGGGGCGGGTGTCGCCCTCGCCGGTGCGCTTCTGCGCCTCGTCGACGCCCTTGTCGATGTGGCCCGAGTACTTGTGGCCGGTGCGCTTGTCGACCTCGTCACCGACCTTCTCGAGGGCCTGGTCGACCTGCTCGTCGTGCTTGTCGAGGAAGTCTTTGGCCTTGTCCATGAAGCTCATCGGGTCTCCTTGGTCGAACGTGTGCGCAGGATCTCGGCGGTCCGCTCGATGCGCGGGTCCGCGGCGATCTGCTCAAGGCTAAGCCGCAGCGGCATGCGCCAGTTCGGGTACTCCTCGTAGGTGCCGGGCAGGTTGGGCTGGTCCAGCTCGCCCAGCACGTCGTAGAGCGACGCGGTGATCAGGCGGCACGGGGTGCGGGCCAGGAACTCGTGCATCGCCACCACGACCTCGTCGTCGGTGCTGGCCGCGGTGATCAGGCCCTCGGCCCGCAGCGCCGCCTTCAGCGCGGCCCGGTCGGCCTCGGCGCTCGCCCGCTCGTCCTCCACCGAGCCGGCCAGCTGGCCCAGCTCGGCCCGCACCTTCACCTGCTCGCCGGCCAGGAAGCCGGCCGCGGTCGGCAGGTCGTGCGTGGAGACCGTGGCGAGCGCGTTGCGCGGGTACTCCTCCGGCGGGTAGAAGGGCTGGTCCGGGTCCTTCCAGTCGCGGGTGAACCAGAGCACCGCCGACCCGAGCATGTTCATCCGTTCGAGACCCTCGGTCACCGCGGGCTGCACCGTGCCGAGGTCCTCGCCGATCACCACCGCCCCGGCCCGGGTCGCCTCCAGGGCCAGAATGCCGAGCATCGCCTCCGGGTCGTAGTGGATGTAGGTCCCGGCGCTGGCGTGCATGCCCGGCGGCACCCACCAGATGCGCCACAGCCCGGCCACGTGGTCGACGCGCAGGCCGCCCGCGTTCCGGAAGATCCGCCGCAGCATGTCCCGGTACGCCGCGTAGCCGGTCTCGATCAGCTGGTCCGGCCGCCAGGCGCTCAGTCCCCAGTCCTGCCCGAGCTGGTTGAACGCGTCCGGCGGCGCGCCGATGTGCACGCCGGCCGCCAGCACGTCCTGCAGCAGCCAGCCGTCGGCGCCGGCCGGGTCGGTGCCGACCGCGAGGTCCAGCACGATGCCGACCGGCATGCCCTGCACCGCGGCCGTCTCCTTCACCGCGGTGAGCTGCTCGGTCAGCAGCCGCTGGAGCCAGACGTGGAAGGCGATCCGGTCGCTGTGGAAGGCCCGCACGGCCGGGCTGTCCGGGCGGCGGAACTCGGCCGGCCACTCCTGCCAGTTCGCGCCGTACAGCTCGGCCAGGGCGCAGAACCGGGCGAAGTCGGTGAGGCCCGGATCGGACTCGAGGTCGATCTCGCCGGCCAGCGGCCACAGGATCTCCAGCGCGGCCCGTTTGGCCTGCCAGACCCGGCTGTAGTCGATCAGCTTGCCCGGCGCCGGCTTCAGCGCGTCGACCTTGGCGCGCAGCGGGGGATCGGCCCGGCGGTATTCGGCCGTGTCCTCGATGTGCAGGTAGATCGGGTTGGCGAAGCGCCGGCTCGACGGCGAATAGGGCGACGCCGGCACCGGCAGGGTCGGCGTGATCGCGTGCAGCGGATTGAGCAGCACGAGCCCGGGAGAGCCCGAATGGCCGAGGAAGGTGCGCAGGTCACCGAGGTCACCGATGCCCCACGACCGGTCCGAGTGCAGGGCGTAGAGCTGGAGCATCCAGCCCCACGTCTCGGGCGCGGCGGGCAGCTCGGCCGGCACCACCACGAGCGTGACGTCCTGCCCGCCGAGGTGCAGCCGGTGCCAGCCCAGCGGCAGGTCGTCCGGCACACCGCCGGTCACCTCCCGGCGGCCGCCGTCCTCGAGCTCGATCGTGCCGGTGCCGGGCAGCTCCCGGCCGGAGCCCTCGCGCACCACGATCGTCCCCGGCAACCGGCCCAGCCCGTCCCGCTCGCGGACCGCGGCCAGCTCCGACCGGATCGCCGCGGGCGTGGTGGCGTCGACTCCCAGCAGGCCCAGCACGCCGACGACCGACTCCGCGGCGACGTCCTTGCGCTTGCGGTGCCAGTCCTCGTACCAGGTGGCCACCCCGTGTTCCTCGGCCAATGCCACCAGATCGGCGTCCATCCGTACCCCTTTGCTCGGTTCCGCCTGCTCTCTTACCCTGCCCGATCGTTCTCAATTCGGACAGCCTGTGAAGCACTTGCGCAGGTCGGGCACGATGGACCGCATGTCTGCAGTAGTGAAATGGTGGTCCCGGGCCGCCGCGGCGGTGACCGGTGCGGTGCTCACGCTGGTGGTTCCGGTGCACGCGTGGGCCGCGAGCAATGGTGTGGCCGATGTGGCGATCGAGGCGGCGAAGTACCGCCGGCGGCGCAGCGGGTTCGGTTTCTTCGGTTTCCTCGGCGGCCTGTGCTGCCTGCTGGTGGTCGCCGGAATCGTGCTGGCGATCGTCCTGATCGCCCGGGGGCGGCGGAAGAAGGGCTGATTTTCGGCAAAGAGGCGGCGGTCGGCCGCGAGCCCGACCTAGCGTTGAAGGATGCGGATACGCCGGAGGACGCTCGCGCTCGGCGGAGGCATCGCGGTCGTGCTGTGCGTGCCGCTCGGGATCTCGGTCGCCGCGAGCGCCAACAACGACGTCCTGATCTCCCGCGACCGGGCCGCGATCGCCTCCTCGGTCCGGGGCGCGGCCTGGGTGGCCGGGAAGGCCACCGACGCCGACTCGTCCACCCGCTGGGCCAGCACCGACGGTCCGGGCACCCAGTGGGTGCGGGTCGACCTCGGGGCGGTGCAGGCGGTCGATCGGGTGCGGCTGAAGTGGGACCGGACGTACGCGAAGTCGTACCGCGTGCAGACCTCGGTGGACGGTGCCAACTGGAACGACGTCTACGTCACCCGCTCCGGTGACGGCGGCACCGACGACCTGAAACGGCTCGACGGCTCCGGGCGGTACGTCCGGGTGCTGGCCACCCAGCGCGGGCGCGACCGGGGCGGTTACTCGCTCTTCGAGGTCAAGGCGTACGGGCCGAAGGCCACTCCGCTGCGCGCGGTGACCCCGGCGAGCGGCTCGCTGGCGGCCGGCCTGGACGACGGCCGGAAGAAGGAGACCGCGCTCGAGCTGATCTCCAGCGCCGAGAACTCCACGCTGAGCTGGCGCGAGCAGTACGCCTACATCGAGGACCTCGGCGACGGGCGCGGCTACACGGCCGGCATCGTCGGCTTCTGCTCGGGCACGTCGGACATGCTGGAAGTGGTCAACGAGTACACCCGCCGCAAGCCCGGCAACGTGCTGTCGGCGTACCTTCCGGCGCTGCGCACGGTCGACGGCTCGGACTCACACGCCGGGCTCGACCCGGGCTTCACCGCCGCCTGGAAGCAGGCCGCCCGCGACCCGATCTTCCAGAAGGTGCAGGAGGACGAGCGGGACTGGATGTACTTCGAACCGGCCATGCGCCTGGCCCACGCCGACGGGCTGCGCGCGCTCGGCCAGTTCGCCTACTTCGACGCGGCGGTCATGCACGGGGTCTCCGGGCTGCGCGGCATCCGGGCCGCGGCGCTGCGCGAGAGCCAGGCGCCGGAGCTGGGCGGTGACGAGATCACCTACCTGAACGCGTTCCTCGACGCGCGGACCGACGAGATGCGCACCGAGGAGGCGCATCGCGACACCACCCGGGTCGACACCGCCCAGCGGCAGTTCCTCAAGCGCAGCAACCTCGATCTGGTGGGCCCGCTGAACTGGCGGGTCTACGGCGACGCGTACCGGATCGCCGCCGACTAGAAGCCGGCGGCGATCGCAGCGATCAGGCCTTGGTCCACTTCTGGTTGGTCGCGCCGGTGCAGTCCCACAGTTGCAGGGTCGCGCCGTTCGCGCTGTTCCGGTCCTTGATGTCGACACACCTGTTGGCCGACACGTTGACCAGGTCACCCGCCGCCGACAGGGTGAACCGCTGCACCGGGTTGCCGTTGCAGGTCACCAGTTGGATCGGGGTGCCGTTGGTCAGCGCACCGCCGGCCGGGTCCATGCACTTGCCCATCGACCGCAGGGTGCCGTCGCTGTTGGCGGTCCACTTCTGGGCGGCGGTGCCGTTGCAGTCGTACGTCTGCAGGCGGGCACCGTCGACCGGGTTGGCCCCCGGGATGTCGATGCACCGGCCGCTGAAGTTGCTCTTCAGCGCGTTACCGGTGCCCGTACCGCCGCCGCCGTTGTCGTTGTTCCACGCCGAGACGCGGACGTAGTCGACCAGCATGGTCTGCGGGAACACCGTGCTGGCGTCCGGGTAACCGGGCCAGTAGCCGCCGACCGCGACGTTCAGGATCATGAAGAAGTTGTGGTCGAAGACCCAGTTGCCGCTGACGTTCGACGGCGTGACCCGGAAGTACTCGGAACCGTCCAAATACCAGACGATCAGATTCGGAGACCAATCCACCGCGTACGTGTGGAAGGCGTCGCCGAGTGCCGAGCCGATCGTCCGGTTGCCGCCGACGCCACCCGCGCCGGAGTAACCGGGCCCGTGCACCGTGCCGTAGACCGTGTTCGGCGCGTTGCCGACGTTCTCCATGATGTCGATCTCGCCGGTGGTGGGCCAGTTGTTGCCGCCCAGCATCCAGAACGCCGGCCAGATGCCCTGACCCTTCGGGATCTTGATGCTGGCCTCGAACCGGCCGTAGGTCTGCGAGAACTTGTCCGCGGTCAGGATGCGGCCCGATGTGTACTGACAGGTGCCGTAGTGGCACTGGTAGTTCGCCGGGTTCTCCTTACGGGCGGTGATCGCCAGGTGGCCGGCGCCGTCCTGGCGGACATTGCTGGTCGAGTTGGTGTAGTACTCCTGCTCGTTGTTGCCCCAGCCGCTGCCGCCGATGTCGAACTTCCACTTCGACGAGTCGACCGGGGTGTTGGCCGCGCCGTTGAACTCGTCCGACCAGGTAACCGGGCCGACCGCGGCTTCGGCGGTGTCGTTGCGGGTGCCGGCCCACAGACCGGCGGTGAGTGTCGTCGCGACCACGGCCGCGGCGAGAAGGAAACGGGTCTTACGCATGGGGGATTCCTCCGGGGAAGAGGCGTGCGTTACCGGCAACAGTCTTTATAGATAGACGGTCGTCGGTCAAGCCGCTTCGGCGGAATCGGCCCCTAGTTACACCTTTTCGAAGAGATTGGGCAGCTTCGTGGGCTCCCAGCCGGGCAGCGAGGTGTGCGCCTCGAGCACTCGGTAGGTCACGCCCTCGAAGAGGACCAGGTCGCCGACCGAGTACTTGGTGAACGTGGCCCACTCGGCGGCGGCCGGGGTGGTCTCGGCCGGCGGAGGCGGCGTCGTGGTGGCCGGCGGTGTGGTCGGCTCGGTCGGCGGCGTCGGCGTCGGCTCAGTGCTCGGCGGGGTCGTCGGCTCGGCGGTCGGCTCGGTCGGCGGGCTCGTCGGCTCGGTCGTCGGCTCGGTCGTCGGTTCCCCCGACGGCGAAGCCGTGGGCGGCCCGCTCGGCGACGTGAAGACCTGCACGAAGTCGATCTCCATGCGCCCGGCCGAATCTCCGTCGCTGGCCAGGTTGAGCACCAGCGTCAACGGCCCGCCGTCGTCCTGCCGCACCAGCCGGAGGCTCGGCTTGCCGTCGACGGTCCAGACCACTTCTTCCGGCGACCAGTCCAGGGCGTACGTGTGGAAGTTGCGCCCGGACGTCGGGTCGATGCCGCCCTCGATCGTCTCGATCGTGCCCTGTGGCACCCGGCCGTCCGCGTCCAGCAGCGAGAACGCCCGCCACACGCCGTTCCTGCGCTGCACCTTGATCCGCGCCTCGGCGTGCCCGAACGCGTCGGTGAACGTCTGCTTCGACCGCAGGACCCGGGTGACCTGGGCCTCGCCGTCGGAGATCGAGGCGCCGTCGCCGACCGGGGTGCCGTTGTTCTTGAGCAGCGCCCACTTCGACATGTCCAGGCCGCCGCTGGTGAAGTCGTCGGAGAACGAGCTCCGGCCGTAGCGCGCGGGGTTGCGGTGGTGCGTGTCGGCCGAGGCCACGTCGTTCTGCGAGGGCAGCCAGACGGCCGCCATCAGACCCGCGGCAGCCACCGCCAGAACCGCCACGGTCCTCGGCCGGGACATCCACGCCGGCGTACTGGACCGATGACGTGCCTCGTGCACCATGAACTCCCCTTCAGGTAACAGCAGGCACGACTTTGTTGACACGAGCCCGATCCCGCAAGATCGGGGCAGCAGTTTTAAGACTCCCTTAAGGAAACCCGACTGGAAACCCGAACCGTCGTCCCACCGGCGCCCGTGATCAACTGAAAGGTATCGGTCAACTCCTCGGCCAGCCAGAGACCCCAGCCACCCGGTTGAGTCGTCGCAGGTCGCACCGGCTTTTCCGGCACCGGGTCGGTCAGGCCCAGCCCCGTGTCGCTGACCTCGCACACCACCGCGTCGTCGGCGCACCACAGCGCGACCCGGCCCAGACCGCCGCCGTGCCGGACCGCGTTGGTCAACAGCTCATTGACGGCCACCACGAAGTCGTCGAGCCGGTCGCCACCCAGGCCGGCGTCGGCGGCGCGGGACGCGACGGCGTGCCGCAGCGCGGTGATCGAGCTGCGGTCGAACATCTCGGTGAGCAGAACCTCGGTGCTGATGTCTCGACCGTAGGCGACGTCCGATCTTTCCGCAGGGCGGGGCTCGCCCGGTCGGTGTGATGTGGAAAGGTCGGCGCATGCGGGACAGCGGCTTTCAGGCACCGCTGTGGCGGGCCATCGCGGTGTACCGGATCGCGGCACTGACGTACGCGACGATCCTCGTGATCAACAACGTCGCCCACTACGCGCGACCGGTCCTCGCCTGGCCGGTGCTGGCGGTCATGCTCGGCTGGACGGCTTTCACGACCTACGCCTATGCCAACCCGGCCCGCCGCCGCCCGCTCCTCCTGGTCGCCGACCTCCTGATCACCGCGGCGGCCCTGGCCGCCAGCGTGGGGGTCGTCGGCCGGATCGCGCTCGAGGAGGGCAAGCCCACCCTCGCCGTCGCCTGGCACGTGGCGCCGGTGCTGGCCTGGGCGGTGGCCGGCGGCCGCCGTGGCGGGATCGCCGCCGCGCTGGCCATGGGGGTCACCGACCTGACCGTGCGCGCCCACTGGGACCAGGCCGCGCTCACCGGCTCGGTGCTGATGCTGCTGGCAGCCATCGCGGTCGGCTATCTCGTGCGGATCGCCGAGGTCGCCCAGGAACGGCTGCAACGCGCCATCGAGCTGGAGGCGGCCACCCGGGAGCGGGAGCGGCTCGCCCGGGACATCCACGACTCCGTGCTGCAGGTGCTGGCGCTGGTGAAACGGCGCGGGGCCGGGCTCGACGGGGAGGCCGGCGAGCTGGCCCGGCTGGCCGGGCAGCAGGAGGCGAAACTGCGCAGCCTGGTCGCCGCCCGGTCGGTGCCGATCGTGGACGGCGCCGACCTGATGACCCTCCTGGGTGCGCGCGAGTCACCCGACGTGACCATCTCCGGCCCGGCCGAACCGGTCCGGCTGCCCGCCGGGACGGCCCGGGAGATCGCCGCGGCCGTGGCCGCGGCCCTGGACAACGTGGAACGGCACTGCGACCCCGGCACCAAGGTCTACATCCTGGTGGAGGACACGCCGGACGAGGTGGTGGTGACCGTGCGCGACGACGGCTGCGGCATCGAACCCGACCGCCTGGTGCAGGCCGAGGCGCAGGGCCGGCTCGGCGTGGCCCAGTCGATCCGCGGCCGCATCACCGACCTGGGCGGCACGGTCACCATCGTTTCAGCCCCCGGCCAGGGCACCGAGGTGGAGATAACGGTGACTAGGCTGACCTGATGGTCCGGGTGATGGTGGTGGATGACCACCCGATGTGGCGCGAGGGAGTGAGCCGCGATCTCGCCGCGGCCGGCTACGAGGTGGTCGCGACCACCGGCGAGGGGCGGCAGGCGGTGCGGATCGCCGCCGCGGCCCGCCCCGACGTGGTGATCCTCGACCTGCAACTGCCCGATGTCTCGGGCGTCGAGGTGATCAACGGGCTGCGGACCGAGCTTCCGGCCGTGCGCATCCTGATGCTGTCGGCCAGCGGCGAGCAGCAGGACGTGCTCGACGCGATGAAGGCCGGCGCGAACGGATACTTACTGAAATCGGCGGCGCTGTCGGATTTCGTGGACGCGGTGGAGCGGACGGCGGCCGGCGACACGGTCTTCACGCCCGGCCTGGCCGGCCTCGTGCTCGGGGAGTTCCGCCGGCTCTCCCAGGAAAAGCCGGAAGAAACCGCGCCGAAGCTCACCGAGCGTGAGACCGAGGTGCTGCGGCTGGTCGCGAAAGGCCTGTCCTACCGGCAGATCGCCGAGCGTCTCGTGCTCAGCCACCGCACCGTGCAGAACCACGTCCAGAACACGCTCGGCAAGCTTCAGCTGCACAACCGGGTCGAGCTGACCCGCTATGCGATCGAGCAGGGAATCGACTGAGCTCTCAGTCGTAGTCGGGGGCGTTGGTCTCGTGCATGGCCAGCTCCTCGGCGCTCGCGCCGCCGCCGGCCGCACCCGCGTCGTACGCCACGCTGTCGGCCTCGTCGTCGAAGCCGTAACCCTCGTCCGGCGCCACCAGGCGGCCCACCGACTCCGGGTTGTCGTCGTCGAGCTGGCCGTCGTCGTAGAGGGAGATCTGCGACTTCGGGTCCGACGTCGGGCTCGCACCCCACACGTCGGCGTCGAAGTCACGCTGCTCGGAGCTGTCGACGGTCTCGTCGAACGGGTCGCGGGCGGCCGGCAGCGGATCTTCGGCGCCGACGTCCGGCGTCTCCTGCCTGAGCCGGTAGTCGAGGGACTCGCCCTCGCGCGCCTCCTCGGCCGTGTCGCCGAACCGATTGGACCCGCCGGGCCCGACACCGGGCAGCGCGGCCGGATCGGCGCCGTCGGCCCACCGGGTGCTGTCGACGGAGTCGTAGGCGTTGGAATCGTCGTCCGCCGTCCCCGGAAGACCGGACGCTTCCGGGTCGGACACCTCGGACGGGTAGTCGTTGTCTCGCATGGTCGCAATCTACCCGCGTAACGGGTCGGTCATGCTCCCCGAGAGCAGCGCCCACACAACCTTGCCGTCGGACAGCGGAAGGCTGCCCCACCGGCTGGCCACCGAATCGATCAGCAGCATGCCCCGGCCGCCGTAGGAGGTGGGTGCGGGCGCTCCGGTATACGACGGAATCGTCCCCGACCGGTCCCGGACAGCCACGCTGAGCCCGCTCGTGTCATGCGGCGCCAGCAGCACGACCATCGAGGTGTGCGCGTGCTGCACCACGTTGTTGACCATCTCGGTCACCACGATGCAGGCCGACCCGGCGACCTCCTCGAGACCCCACCGCGTGCAGGCATCATTGATCAGCTCCCGCGACCGCCGCGCCGCCCCGACCAGAGGCTCCATGCCGATACTCACCCGATGATCGACCGAAGGCGGCCCGAGCTGCGCGAACGCCTTCTCCCGGTCGGCCAGCAGCGGCCATTCGGCGGCCTGCCAGACGACCGGGTCGCCCGGGTTGCAGAGCACGAGCCGGGCGGCCGGCCAGTCCGCGGTGTCCCGATGCAGATCCCGCAACACCTCAACGGCATCCCGGTCGAGCACCTCGAGCTCACCGACGTCGACGACGATCGCCTCAGGCTGCCCGGCCAGCACGTCCAGCAGCGCGGACCGCACGCTGGGCGCGCTCCCGGCATCGAGCACCCCGGCCAGCCGAACCAGCGGAAACGGCCCGGCGCTGTCCACCCGGTGCCGGACGTCGCTCGACATGATCGCTCCATTGTGCATAAGACGTCCCCACTTCGCATTTCCACGCGTCGAGGACCCACCCCGTCTTTCCCCGCACTCTTCCCGTCAATCGGGACATAAGCGCCTGATGGGCATGGTCGAGATGTACCCAGCCCCCCTGCTCTCATGCACGATTACGCCCGCACGCCCCAGGAGGATCAATCCCAAAGATCAAACCCTTCTCCGGTACGGCGATCCCCGCCCCGCCAAGCCCACCCCGCCCCACCGAGCAGCGCGACCACCTGCAACAACAGCCCGCGACGCGCCTATCGCGCAAGGCGCCGCTTCCGGCCCCCACAACGCAGACTCCGGCCGCCCAGGAACCGACATGCCGCCTATATCCGCCCGCTGCTGCTGGAACTCTCGCGAGAGTGTCGAGTTGCTGCGCGCAGCGGACGTCAAATCATCAAGATCGGCGGGAGGGCATGGCGGGGATGGATCGGGCGGCGAAGCCGGCCGGCACCCTAACTGACCAGGCATCCGCTCATTGTCGGCGGGCCGAGGGTGACGGCTGGGCGCGACCGGCCACCGCTGGGCGCGACCGGCCACGGCTGGGCGCGGCGGGCCGGGTGGGGCGCGGCGGGCCCGGTGGGGCGCGACCGGCCCCGGGTGGGCGCGGCGGGGCGTTAGGGCGCGGCGGGGCGGCGCTGCGCGGCGGCGCGGCGGGCCGGTGGGGCGCGTCAGCGGCCGGTGGCGGCGGTGCGCAAGGGCGTTGTCGGGTCAGGGCGGCGGGTCGGGGCCGTGGCGTGGTGGTGCTGGGGCTCGGCGTAGCGGGTCAGGCCTATCACCGCGGCCAGCGTTATCACGAAGCCGACGGCGGCCAGCCAGCCCCGGCCCTCGTGGATGCGGTCGCCCAGCAGGAGCAGGCCGACGATGGCGGCCGGGACCGCGCCGGCCGCGTCCATGGCGGCCACCGCCGCGGTGGTCGAGCCCCGCTGCATCGCCAGGCCGAGCAGTAATTGTCCGACCAGGGAGTGGATCACCAGGAGGTAGAGCAGCGGGTTCGTGAAGAAGCCTGCCGCCGAGTGTTCGTTGGCCAGTGGCCGGGCTGCGATCGCCGCTGCCGAGAAGTCGATGCCGGCCAGCGAACCGAGGACGACGGAACCGAGGGCGCCGTGCAAACGTACGGCAAAGACGCCGGCTATCCCGATCACCAGGACCGACGCGGCGAGCAGGACCACGACGATCGTTCCGAGACGGCGCGAATGCGCCGGCTCCGCCGCCATGACCAGGGCGGTGATGCCGGCCAGCAGCAGGGTGAGCAGGAAGATCTCGGCGGTGGGCAGGCTCCACTTCAGGACGAGTACGCCGAGCAGAGCGGTGACCCCGAGCCCGGCGGCGACGCTCGCCTGCACCAGGAACAGCGGCAGGTCTCGCCGGGCCAGGAAGGCCAGGATGAACCCGAATGCCTGACACCCGATGCCGAGCAGGTAGGTGCGCTGCCCGGCCAGCCGCACGAGCAGCCCCGGGTCGAAGGTGTGGTGCACGGTGGTGCGCGCCGCGGCCGCGGATTGCAGCAGGTTGGCGACCCCGTACGCCAAGATCATGGCGGCGAGGAAGAACCAGCCGGAGGTCACCACGTGACGCACGATAGACGAGTTGCCCACACCCCCGAGCCGCTAACCCCTAACCTCGTCAACGCTTTTGACGGCATTTGTCCGGGATCAGGGCCTGCTGCGTGATCTTCGGGGCTCAGCGCCGGGGAGCCGCAAGCGCCGTGAGGATGGTTTCGTGGAGTGGGCCGTTGGTGGCGATCGCCGCGGTCTTGTCGCCGGGCGGGCGGCCGGTCAGGTCGGTGATGGTGCCGCCGGCCTCGGTGACGATCGGGATGAGCGCGGCCACGTCCCAGAGGGAGAGCTCCGGCTCGATCATGATGTCGAGGGCGCCCTCGGCGAGCAGCATGTAGCCGTAGAAGTCGCCGTAGGCCCGGCTCCGCCACGCGTTGAGCGCGAGATCGACGACGGGTTCGAGGCGGCCGGTGTCGGCCCAGCCGTTCAGGCTGGCGTAGCAGAAGCTGGCGTCGGCCAGCCGGCCGACGCGGGAGACGTTGATCCGGGTGGCGGCGTGCTGGTGCTTCCCGGCGTACGCCCCGTGGCCGCGCGCCGCCCACCAGCGCCGCCCCAGAGCCGGCGCCGAGACGAGCCCGGCCACCGGGGTGTCACCCTCGAGGAGCGCGATGAGCGTGCCCCAGATCGGCACCCCGCGCACGTAGTTCTTGGTGCCGTCGATCGGGTCGATCACCCATCGCCGGGTGCCCGGCCCGGCCGCCGCCTCGGTGCGCCCGAACTCCTCGCCGACCACCGCGTCGCGCGGCCGCGCCCGGGCCAGCGTCGCCCGGATGGCCTGCTCGACGGCCGTGTCGGCGTCGGAGACCGGGGTGAGGTCGGGCTTCGACTCGACCCGCAGATCGAGCGCCCGGAACCGCCCCATCGAGATCGAGTCGGCGGTGTCCGCGAGCAGGTGAGCGAGCGAGAGGTCGTCGGCATATCCGGCCATGGCTGGCACGCTAGCCGATCCGTGGCCCGGCCGTCCCCAGCGCCCGCGCCGCGTCCCAGCCATCGGCATGCCGCTGCGGCGCGGGTCGCGGTGGCCGCCGGGCCCGCCATCGCTGGGCCGCCCCGGTCAGGCCGCGCCGGTCGCGCCGGCTCGGGCCGGTGGGGCCGGGCCGGTCGGGCCGGTGGGGTCGGGCCGGTGGGGTCGGGCCGGTGGGGCCGCGCCGGTGGGGCCGGAAGCTATGGCCTCGGGCGCGGGACGGTCAGGACGGAAGCTCGGTCTCGGGGTGGTCTCGGAAGTCCAGGTCGCCGGCCCGAGAGGCCAGCAACCGGCGGTATGAGGCCAGGCGGCGGGGGTCGGCCTTGCCGTCGGCCACCCAGGCGTCCAGGTGGCACTCCACGTCGGCCGTGGTGTGGCCGCAGTTGGGCTGATCTTCCAGGGTGCCCTCGACCAGGTCGGGGAAGCCGTGCAGGAGGCTCTCGGCGCTCACGTGGGCCAGGCCGAAGCTGCGGATCCCGGGAGTGTCGATGATCCAGCCGGGGTCCTTGCGGGAGCGGCCCACCGGTGGCAGCCGCAGGGCGACCGCGCTGGTGGACGTGTGCCGGCCCTTGCCCACCGCGGACACCACGCCCACGGCGCGCAGAGCGTCCGGGACCAGGCGGTTGACCAGCGTGGACTTCCCGACGCCGGAATGGCCGACCATCACCGAGATCTGCCCGGCCAGCCGCCGGCGCAGCTCGGCCAGGTCGCTGTCGGGATGGATCAGCACGTGCGGCAGGTCGAGCTCGGCGTAGTAGTCCAGGACCGCGGCCGGGCCGGCCAGGTCGGCCTTGGTCAGGCACAGGAGCGGCTCGATGTCGGCGTCGTAGGCCGCCACCAGGCAGCGGTCGATGAAGCCGGTGCGTGGCGGCGGGTCGGCCAGGGCGCTGACGATCACCAGCTGGTCGGCGTTGGCGACCACCACCCGCTCCAGGCGGCCCTCGGGGGTGGTGTCGTCGTCGTCCGCGGTGCGGCGCAGCACCGACGTGCGCTCGCTGATCCGGACGATGCGGGCCAGCGCGCCGGGCGCGCCGGAGACGTCGCCGACGAGCGCCACCCGGTCGCCGACCACCACCGACTTGCGGCCCAGCTCGCGCGCCCGCATCGCGGTGATGATGGGGTCGTCGAGAGAGCCGTCCTCCCGGAAGCAGCCGTATCGGCCGCGGTCGACGGTGATGACCAGCGCGTCGACCGCGTCGTCGTGCTTCGGCCGGGTGCGAGTGCGCGGGCGCGACGAACGGCCCGGCCGGATCCGGACGTCGTCCTCGTCGTACTCCCGCTTGTGTCCTGGCAGGTCTAGCTCCTCGCCACGAGTCCCGCCCAGAGTTCGGGGAACTCGGGCAACGTCTTCGACGTACACGCTACGTCGGTCAGGTTGATGCCCGGCACGGCGAGTCCGATAACCGCCGCGGCGTGCGCCATTCGGTGGTCGGCGTAGGTCTCGAACGAGGTCGCTCGCAGCGGGGCCGGCTCGATGCGCAGGCCGTCGGGGAACTCGGTGATCTCGGCGCCGGCCTTGCTCAACTCGGCGGCCAGCGCGGCGATGCGGTCGGTCTCGTGGCCGCGGATGTGCGCCACCCCGCGCAGCTCACTGGGGCCGCCGGCGAGCGCGGCGAGCGCCGAGATCACCGGGGTCAGCTCGCTGACCTCGGACAGATCGGCGGTGATGCCGCGCAGCGTGCCGGTGCCGCGCACGGTCAGGCCCTCGGGGCCCTGGGTCACCGAAGCGCCGAGCGCGGTGAGCAACTCGGCGAGACGGCCGACCGGCTGCCAGCTCTCGGCCGGCCAGCCGGCCAGGGTCACAGCTCCGCCGGTGACCATGGCCGCCGCGAAGAAGGGTGCGGCGCCGGAGAGGTCGGGCTCGATCACCCAGGTGCGCCCGGTCAGCGCGCCCGGCTCGACGGTCCACACGTCGGGCACCGACTCGTCGACCGCGGCCCCGGCCGCGCGCAGCATGTGGGTGGTCATCCGCAGGTGCGGCGCGGAGGGCACGGGCGGGCCCTCGTGCCGCAGCACCAGGCCCTTGGTGAAGCGTGGCGCGGACAGCAGCAGCCCGGAGACGAACTGGCTGGACGCCGACGCGTCGATCACCGCTTCGCCGCCCTCGACCAGGCCGGCGCCGTGCACGGTGAGCGGCAGACCCCCGCTTGCGGACGCGTCGATCGACACGCCGAGCGAGCGCAGCGCCTCGATGATCGGGCGCAGCGGCCGATTGCGCGCGTGCGGGTCGCCGTCGAACTCGACCACGCCCTCGGCCAGCGCGGCGGCCGGGGGCAGGAACCGCATGATCGTGCCGGCCAGGCCGACGTCGACCCGGGCGGGACCGCGCAGCGGGCCGGGCTCGACCGGCCACCGCTCACTGTCGGTGGTGTCGATCGCGACGCCGAGCGCGCGCAGACCGGCCGCCATCAGCTCGGTGTCACGAGCGCGCAGCGGCCGCTCGATCACCGACGGGCCGTCGGCGAGGGCGGACAGGATCAGCGCACGGGCGGTCATCGACTTGGAGCCGGGGAGCCGCACGGTCGTGCTGACCGGGGCCGACGCGGTCGGTGCGAGCCAGGGGCGAGGTTCAGCAGTCACGGTGGCCATTCTGCCTGCGGGGTACGACACTTCCACGGCGTATTCCCGCCCCCCGGGATCGTGTCGGAAGGCGTACCGTACCGACTCATGTGCGGGCGGTACGCGACGACGCGGAGCGAGGCCGACCTCAGCGACCTCTTCGACGCCACCGACGTCACCGAGGGCCTGGGGCCGAGCTGGAACGTCGCGCCCACCGATCCGGTCCCGCTGGTGCGCATCTCGGCGAGTCACGACGGCAAGCGGGTGCTCGACACCGCGCGCTGGGGGCTGGTGCCGCCGTGGGCCACCGACCTGCGTGGCGGCGCGAAAATGATCAATGCTCGCTCCGAGACGGTGGCCACCTCCCCGGCCTTCGCTCCGTCGTTCGCCCGCCGCCGCTGCCTGGTCCCGGCCGACGGGTGGTTCGAGTGGATCCGCAGCGGCAAGGAGCGCCAGGCGTTCTACATGACCCCGGCCGACGGCTCGGCACTCGCGTTCGCGGGCATCTGGGCGCCCTGGGGTCCCGAGAAACTGCTCACCTGCAGTGTGCTGACCACCGCCGCGCGCGGCGGCCTGGCCCGGGTGCACGACCGCATGCCGTTGATCCTGCCGCCCGATCGCTGGGCCGACTGGCTCGCCGGGGGCGGCGACGCCGACGGATTGTTACAGCCGATGACCGATCATGAACTGAGCGCGATCGATGTCCGTTCGGTGGGTCCCGAGGTGGGCAATGTCCGCAACAACGGACCACACCTGGTGCAGCCGTACGCGGAGGCAACGCTCTTCTGAACTCTTCATGATCAACAGCGGGCTTTGTCGAGATATGTACGCATTTCCAAAGGCGAACTTTGTTTCGAGATAGATAAGCCCCTTGTTCTGATCTTCTACCGTGCGATAGAAACCAGCGCCGGAGTGGTGCCGGTTCGCACGGTGCGGACAGGCCACCACATGCTGTACCGGTCCCACGGGGGAGGTGGGCTGATGACACGGGCTCGTATGCCGCGTCCGCACGAAGTGGCTATCGCTCGACGCGATCCACGACTGCTCGAGGCGATCGAGGAACGCCGCACCGATGAGGCTTGGCGCACACGCGGCGCCTGCCGGAGCGTCGATCCAGAAACCTTTTTTCCGGCTCCTAACGAGCCGTCCGAGAGTGCGATCGCACTCTGCGGGACGTGCACGGTGCAGGGGCCCTGTCTGGCCTGGGCTCTTCAGGTCGGCGACTGTCACGGGGTCTGGGGCGGCACCACGCCGCGCGAGCGCCGCGCGATGCTCGTCGCCTGGCGAGAACGCGTTCGTCCGGACGGCACCGCCGTCGAGGACGACGCGGACGAAGAGGATCGCCGTCTGCTCACGCTCATACCGTTGAGTCGCTGATCCTCCGGTCGGCACTGCTGCTTTCATAGGGCGGTGACCAGCACCGAAATCGAGACGCCGCGCGGGCCTGCCGGGATTCGCATCATCGAACCGGTCGGTCCGCCCGTCAGCATGCTCTTTCTCGGCCACGGCGCCGGCGGTGGCGTCGACGCACCCGATCTGGTCGCGGTGCGCGAGGCGGCCGCGGCGGCGGGCGTACGCGTGGTGCTCGTCACCCAGCCCTACCGCGTCGCCGGGCGCCGGGCACCAGCGCCCATCGGCCAGCTCGACGAGGCCTGGACCGCGGTGATCGAGCACTACGGCGTACACAATCTGCCGTTGATCTTCGGGGGGCGGTCCAGCGGAGCGCGAGTCGCCTGCCGCACCGCCACCACCCTGGGTGCCGCGGGGGTTCTCGCCCTGGCGTTTCCGCTGCATCCGCCGGGTAGGCCGGACAAGAGCCGAGCCGCCGAGCTGCCCGCTGACGTGCCCACCCTGGTCCTCAACGGCGACCGCGACCCCTTCGGCGTCCCCACCGCAACCGCGATGGTCGAGGTGGAGATCCGCCCCGGCGCGACCCACGACCTCCGCAAGGGAGTAGCGGAAACGGCCACCCTCGCCGTCGCCTGGCTGCGCAAGAACGGCTGGGCCAACTGAGGAATGCGCTCGGTAGGCAGACGGTTGTAGTACCCGCGAGCTTGTCCGGCGAGAGGGGTTTGAGCAGGTGCGAGCCGAAGTCAGGTACAGGGACCGCGAGGTCGACCGGGTGCAGAAGCTGTTGTCCGCCCCGGAATGGCCCGCGACCGAATCCACGCCATTGGTGAGTGTCAGCACACCGGCGGTTTTCACAGCGACTACTGGGGCACTACCCGTATCCTCGGCGCAGTCGAGGGGAGAGTCGAGGGTGGCCCAGACAGAGCGTACGGAGGAGCGCCGCGCGCGCTTCGAGCGGGACGCGTTGCCGTTCGTGGACCAGCTATATGCAGCCGGCCTGCGGATGACGCGCAATCCGGCCGACGCGGAGGACCTGGTGCAGGAGACGTTCTTGAAGGCGTTCTCCGCGTTTCACCAGTTCGAGGAGGGCACGAACCTCAAGGCGTGGCTGTACCGCATCCTGACCAACACCTACATCAACTCCTACCGGCGTAAGCAGCGCCAGCCTGTCCAGGCTCCGACCGAGGAAATCACGGACTGGCAGCTGGCCTCGTCGGAGTCGCACACGTCGGTGGGTCTGCGCTCGGCCGAGACCGAGGCGCTGGACCGTCTGCCGGACAGCGACATCAAGGACGCCCTCCAGCAGTTGCCGGAGGACTTCCGACTCGCGGTCTATCTCGCCGATGTCGAGGGCTTCTCGTACAAGGAGATCGCCGACATCATGGGGACCCCGATCGGTACGGTCATGTCCCGGCTGCACCGCGGCCGCCGCAATTTGCGTAAGCTCCTCGAGCAATACGCCGCCGACCGGGGCATCACCCGGACAGCATCGGAACCGCAGGAGGCGTGAGGCGAGATGAGCGGCGTGAACGGCGAGGAACTCGAGCCTGATTGCGGCTTCGTCCTCAACGAGGTTTATCTCTACCTCGACCTGGAGTGCAGTGAGGACCGGCGGACGCTGATCCAGAAACACCTGGACGACTGCACCCGGTGCCTGCGGGAGTACGGCATCGAGCACGAGGTGAAGGCCCTGGTGGCCCGTTGCTGCGGCGACGAGACGGCCCCACGAGAGCTGCGCGAGCGCTTGCGCATCAAACTCGACCAGCTGGAAGTGCAGGTAGAAACCCGGGAGTACCTCCCGTAACAGACAGACGACGAAGGCCCGGCAGTTTCGCCGGGCCTTTCGTGTGTCAGCTGTTGGGGCGCTTGCCGTGGTTGGCGGCGCTCTTCTTACGGGCCTTCTTCTTGCGCGACTTCTTAGCCATGGTGAACTCCTGTTCGTTGCATGTTTCCCGGCCCGATCGTAGTCGGCGCGCCGGGCGGAGCCGGACTCGGCCGGACTGGGATCCGTGATTTGATGGCCTGAACGAACGTTCGACGAGGAGGGTTCCGATGGCGGACGAGATCCGGGCCGAGATGGTGGCCAACGTGTGGAAGGTCGTGGCGTCCGCCGGGGACACCGTCGCCGAGGGCGACACCCTCGTGATTCTCGAGTCGATGAAGATGGAGATCCCGGTGCTCGCCGAGTCCGAGGGCACGGTCAGCGAGCTGGTGGTGCACGAGGGCGACGTGGTGCAGGAGGGCGACCTGATCGCGGTGATCGGTTAGGGCCGCCGCCAGCGCAGCAGCAGGCGGTTCCGGCCGCGACCGCGCTGCCGGGGCACCGAGGTGGTGCGGGCCATGCCGGCCGCTGTCGCCCGCGCGGCCGGGTCGAGGTCGGGGGTGGCCAGGGCCAGTTCGGCCACCGAGCGCGCTCCGGGACGGCCGGCCACTTCGGTGAGCCGGCCGGCGACGACCGCGGCCACGTCGGCGCGGGCCTCGGGGTCGATCCAGGCCGAGACGATCAGCGCGAACAGCGCGGCCTCGGTGACCCGGTCGAGCCCGCCGTCGATCAGATCGAGCAGCAGTTTTCGGCGGGCTGAGTCGAGCCAGGGCTCCTCGGCGCCGTGGTGCAGCAGACCCAGGCAGGCCCAGATCTCGGCCGCGGCCACGTCGGCCGGCGGGTGGGCGAGCACGGCCAGCAGGTCATAGGGCTGGACCATGATCAGCGGGATCGCCGTGTCGTAGGCCGCCGGGGGGTGCGCCCAGGACAGCGAGGCGACCTGGCGGAGCCGGTGCACGGCGTCGGCGGACGGCTCGTCGGCGGCGCGGGCGAGGCCGCGGGGCAGCGGGGCCGCGGCCGGCGTGCCGCTGAGCCAGGGCACCGCGTGGCAGCAGTCGGCGAGGTCGGTGTGCTCGTGCGACTCGTCGGGGTGGTCGCGGATGAAGTCGGCGAGCCGCACCAGGTGGGCGAGGTCGCCGTCGGCGCGGTGCCGCAGCCGGTGCGCGGTGTGCACGGCGCAGTCGTAGTCGGGATCGCGTTCGAGGGCGCGGTCGACCCAGTTCAGCGCGTCTTCGAGACGGCCGTTGTCGGCGAGGGTGCCGGCGATGTCCGCGTACACCGAGAGGTCGTCGGGGTCGTGCGTGACGGCCCGGCGCAGGGCGGCCAGGGCCTCGGGCACCTTGCCGGCGCTGCGGTAGGCGTAGCCGAGCCAGATCTCGGCGAGCTTGGACGGTCGGGCCCGGGCGCCGCGGGCGGCCCACTCCACGGCCAGCGCGGTCTCGCCGATCCGGCGGGCCAGGGCCGATCCGGCTCCGAGCAGCATGGCGTGATCGGGGTTGGCGCGCACGGCGTGCTTCGTGACGGTCAGGTAGGGCCGCAGCGTGGTGCGGGTGCGGGTGGGGGCCGGATCGCCCACGGCGGTGCACAGCCGCATGAGAAGTTGGACGAGCAGGCCGGGGTCGATGCGCACGCCGAGGGCCGGGTCATCGACCCAGGGCACGCCGGCCCAGTCGGAACCGGGGGCGCGCCCGCTGGCCGCGGCGAGCAGGGGCAGCGCTTCGTCCGGGTGGCCGGCGGCGGCGAGCAGGTGGGCGCGGGCGGCGAGTCCGCCGGCCGAGACGTGCGGGGCCAGCGGGAACAGCGCGAGGCCGCCGCCGGGCAGCGCGGCGAGGCGACCGAGCAGCTCGTGTGCCTCGGGGAGGGTGGGCGCGTAGTTGAGCGCACCGGCGAGGTGGTCGGCAGCCTGCTGTGGCTCGTCCTGTGCCAAAGCGGATCTTGCCTGCTCAAGAGCGCGTTGTGCATCCACGAACGAGAACAGTAGGGGAAGAGGGGCCTGAATGTCAGTCCCAGTTCTTGCGCATTCATGCTCGAAACGTTGAGGATGTAAGCAACACTGCGCAGCGACTGCGCGGCGAAGTGCTCATCAGGGGAGGAACACGTGACGCAGCGGGGCCAGGGCATGGCGGCGGACATCGCGGAACAACCGGGCGGATTCGCTCGTCTGCTCGATGGCGAGCACGCGACCGCGATCGCCGAGGTGGCCGCCGAGGTGGCCCGCCGAAAGCCACGGAACGTGATGTTCGTGGCCCGCGGTACCTCCGACCACGCCGCGCTCTACGGGGCGTACCTCACCGAGATCCGGCTCGGGCTGCCGGTGGCCAGCGCCTCACCGAGCGCGATCACCCTCTACGGCGCGCGGCCCGACTTCCGCGGCACGCTCGTCGTCGGGGTCAGCCAGAGCGGCGGCTCGCCCGACCTCACCGGCGTGCTCAGCGCGGCCCGGGCGAACGGCGGGCTCACCCTCGCCGTCACCAACAACCCGGAGTCACCGCTCGCCCAGGCCGCCGAGCTCTCCATCGACGTGGCCGCCGGGCACGAGCGGGCGGTCGCCGCGACCAAGACCTACACTGCTGAGCTGCTGGCGCTGCTGCTGCTCATCGAGGGGGTCCGGGCCGGCGACGGGCGGTTGCCGGAGGACGAGCGCGCGGCTCTGGACAAGCTGCCCCAGCTGGCCGAGGACGCGCTGGCCGACCCGGCCGCCGACGCCCTGGCCCAGCGCTACCGGTTCGCCTCCCGGATGGTCACCACCGCGCGGGGTTATGCGTACCCCACCGCTCGGGAGGCCGCCCTGAAGCTGATGGAGACGTCCTACCTGCCGGCCCTCGCGTTCTCCGGGGCCGATCTGCTGCACGGCCCGCTCGCGATGACCGACCCGGACGTGCCGGTGCTGGCCGTGGTCGGCGACGGGCCGGGCGGCCGGTCGATGCGGGACGTGGTCAACCGGCTGGCCGAGCGCCGGGCCGACGTGGTCACCATCGGGGCCAGCGACGTCGAGGGCGCGTCCGGCCGACTGGCCGTGCCGGCGGTCGCCGACGAGCGGTACAGCGCGCTGCTCGACATCCTGCCGTTGCAGAAGCTGGCGCTCGCCCTGGCGCTGGCCCGCGGGGAGGATCCCGACGCGCCGCGGGGTCTGAAGAAGGTCACCACAACTCTCTAGAAACATGGACGTGGCACGCTTGGGGCGTGTCCACGCTCCGTGATCTGGCCGAGGAGCACACCCGCCTCGGTCCCGCCGACATCGACCACCTGCACCGGCTCGCCGGGGACTGGCAGCTCCTGAGTGACCTGTCCTTCGCCGACCTGCTGTTGTGGGTGCCGGTCCGGAGCGATCCGGGCCGGCCGCGCGACTTCCTCTGCGTGGCCCAGGTGCGTCCGACGACGGCGCCGACGGCCTACCAGGACGACCAGGTCGGCAAGATCGTCGGCGGGCCGGAGGTGGCCCACCTGGACATCGCCTTCACCCAGGAGCGCATCTGGCGGGAGGGCGACCCGGTCTGGTACGGCGATACTCCCGCCCGGCACGAGGCCATCCCGGTGCGGCTGCGCGGCGAGACCGACCGCGAGGAGGGCTGGAGCGAGGTCATCGCGGTGATCGGCCGGGACACCAACCTGTCCACCGCCCGCACCCCCAGCCAGCTCGAGCTCAACTACCTGACCACGGCCGACGACCTGGCCCAGATGGTGGCCGACGGGACGTTCCCGCCGCCGCGGCACCCGGGCGAGACCACCTCGGCGCCGCGGGTCGGCGACGGCCTGATCCGGCTCGACGCGAGCGGCAAGGTCACCTACGCGAGTCCCAACGCCCAGTCCGCGTTCCGTCGCCTCGGCTTCAACGCGCACCTGGTCGGCGAGGAGCTCTCCGGGCTGACCAGCCGACTGGCCGCCGACCCGCTGGAGGGCAACGACGCGGCCGAGCGG
Organism: Paractinoplanes toevensis; assembly: GCF_018332695.1. Taxonomy (GTDB): domain Bacteria; phylum Actinomycetota; class Actinomycetes; order Mycobacteriales; family Micromonosporaceae; genus Actinoplanes; species Actinoplanes toevensis. Next base: position 46,077 of record NZ_BOQN01000058.1, on the reverse strand, counting down.
ATCCTGGCGTCGCTGCGCGGCGAGTTCCCGCCCCGGCAGGAGGTGGAGGCGCGCGGCGCCACCGTGCTCACCCGGGCGCTGCCGCTGCTGCCGGCCGGGGTGCCGATCGGCGCGCTGGTGCTGGTCCGCGACGTCACCGAGGTGCGTCGCCGGGACCGCGCCCTGATGACCAAGGACGCCACCATCCGGGAGATCCACCACCGGGTGAAGAACAACCTGCAGACCGTGGCCGCACTGCTGCGCCTGCAGGCCCGCCGGGTCGACTCGCCGGAGGGCAAGGTGGCGCTCCAGGAGTCGGTGCGCCGGGTCGCCTCGATCGCACTGGTCCACGAGACGCTCTCGATGTCGAGCGACGAGGCGGTCGAGTTCGACGGCATCGTCGACCGTGTGGCCACCGCGGCGACCGAGGTGGCGGCCACCGACTTCACCGTGAAGATGCGCCGCGAGGGCACCTTCGGCGTACTGCCGGCCGAGATCGCGACCTCGCTGGTCATCGTGGTCAACGAGCTGCTGATCAACGCGGTCGAGCACGGCTTCCCGGCCTCCGAGCAGGACGTGCCGCTGGACGCCGAGCGGGCCGAGGTCGGCGAGGTGGTCATCTCCGCACACCGGTTCCGCAAGCAGCTGCACGTCACGGTGGCCGACAACGGGCAGGGTCTGCCGGACGGCTTCCGTGCCGAGTCGAGCGGCAACCTGGGCCTGCAGATCGTCCGTGCGCTGGCCACCGGTGAGCTGCGCGGCAGCATCGAGCTGCGCAACCGGGCCGGGGGCGGCACCGAGGCGGTTCTCGTGGTGCCGCTCGGGAAGAGATGAAAGTCTAATTAGACAGCCTTAACTATTGACTAAGGTCTACTTAAAGCTCTAGCTTCGTGGCTCACGCTTGCCGAAACGGGGTCGGTTGGGCGTCGATGCCTTGTGCTCGAATCCCATGCTGGACCCTGACTCGGTCATGGTTCACGGGGGAGCATGTACGTGTCGATGACGCCTGTCCGGATTGCGCTGGGATCCGCGTTAGCGGTCCTCGCAACCTCTATAACAGCGGTAGGAATCAGCAGCTCCGCCGAGGCGGCCTGCACCGCCGAGGCCGAGCCCGCGCGCGAGACCGAGGCCGCCGCGCAGCAGCTCGCGGAGCTCTGCGGCAAGCCGGTCGAGGTGCTCGCCGAGGCGGACGAAACCACCAAGGTGCTCGCGCTGCCGAACGGCAACTTCTCGCTCGAGTCCTATGTCGAGCCGCAGCGGGTCGAGCGCGACTCGCGCTGGGTGGCCCTCGACCTCACCCTGCAGCCCGGCTCCGACGGGCGGCTGCGGCCACGCGTCGCGGCCGACGTCTCGTTCTCCGCGGGCGGCTCCGGCCCCCTCGCCGTCTACCGCGAGGGCGGCGCCGACTTCACGCTGACCTGGCCGGACGCGCTGCCGGCCGGCGTGGTCGACGGTGACGCGGTCACCTACCCCGAGGTCTACCCGGGTGCCGACCTGGTGGTGCGGGCGGTCGCCGGCGGTTTCTCGCACGTGCTGGTCGTGAAGACCCCGGAGGCGGCCGCCAACCCGAAGGTGCGCTCAACGGCGTACGGCATCGGTGGTTCCGCGGCGGTGACCGAGACCGACGGTGAGGTCGTCCTCAAGGGCCCACGCGGCGTCATCGCCGGCGCGCCGAAGGCCGCAGCCTGGGATTCCACCCGCACCCAGCCCGACCCGGCCGGCACGCTGCGCAGGCTTGCCTCCGAGACGGCGGTGGCCGACCCCTCCACCGTCGAGGCGCCGGGCGGGCTCGCCCGCCAGGCCGAGGTCGACGTCGAGGTCAGCGGCAAGCGGCTGACCGTGCAACCGGACGCTGCCCTGCTGGACGGCGCGGTGCGGTTCCCGATCTACATCGACCCGACCTACTCGAAGTACTACCAGAAGTGGATCCCGGTCAACGATTCCCGGCCGGACACCAAGTGGACGTCGGGGAACGCCTGGCCGCGCGAGGTGATCCGGATCGGGTCGAACTTCGACAGCTACGGCGACATCTGGCGCGCGCACACCCAGTTCGACGTCACCTCGCTGCGCGGCAAGCGGATCATCAAGACGCCGAGCGTCGAGGTCTACCTGACCCACACCGCCTGGTGCGCGGGTGAGTCGCTGCAGCTGTGGCAGACCAACGCGATCGACGGCAACACGCCCACCTGGGACGGGATGAAGGGCAAGTGGCTGCACGGCGCCGCCCTGCAGACCAAGACGGTCAAGGCGAACAGCGGGTGCAGCGGGCAGAAGCCGTCCTGGGCCAAATTCAACGCGGCCGGGGTGAAGACCCGGGTGCAGGTGGCCGCGGACGGCAACGCCAGCACGATCACCTTCGGCCTGCGGATGAAGACCGAGAGCGGCGGGCACTGGGCCAAGGCCGAGCGCGGCAAGGTCAAGCTGGCCGTGGAATATCAGTCGAAGCCGACCTCGCCGGTGGCGGTCCGCTCGTCGCCCGGCGGCAACTGCAACAAGACCTCGCCCGGACCGTGGATCAACGACAGCACCCCGGCGCTGTACGGCAAGGCCGCCGACGCCGACAACTCGGTGAAGATCGTCTTCGACGTGAACGGCCCGACCAGCCCGGCCGACCACACCTCCGGCGCGGTGGCGTCCAACGCCGAGGCGGGCTGGACCACCGGCGCGCTGGCCGACGGCAACTACAACTGGAAGGTCTACGGCACCGACGGGACCGACAAGACCGGGTGGAGTGCCACCTGCTACTTCCGGCAGGACCACACCCCGCCGACCTCGCCGGTGATCACCCGGACCTCCGGCACCCCGGTGCTGGGGCAGCCGGTGACGCTGAGCTTCGCCTCCACCGACGCGGGTTCGGGCGTGCTGCGCTTCGAGTACGGCATCGGCGTGGACGCGAAGCAGACGCTGCTCACCGCGGCTTCCGGCAAGGCGAGTCTGACCTTCACCCCGGACACCGGGCGCACCCAGGTCTACGTGTGGGCCCGGGACAACGCGGCCAACTACTCGGCGCGGGCGATCTACAACGTCTTCACCGGGCGGGTCACGCCGGTCGTGCCGATGGGCGTCTACCGGATGACCTACGACCTGCGGGACGACTCCGGCACCAGCGACGCCGACGGCAATGAGGACCCCTTCGCGAACGAGAAGGACCTCGCGCTGGCCGGCTCCGGTACGACGTACGGCACCGACCGCCTCGGTAAGGGCGGCGCGGCCCTGTACCTGAACGGCAGCGGTTGCGCCGGGACTCCGCCGGTGCTGCGCAGCGATGCCCCGTACACCGTCTCGGCCTGGGTGAAGCTGACCGACAAGGCCGCCGACCGCGGGGTGCTGACCCTGGCCGGCACCAGCATGCAGTCGCTGGCGCTGTACTACGACAAGGCCAAGGACCGGTGGAACCTCGGCGTCTCCTCGGCCGACGTCGCCGCACCGGCCTGGAACTCGGTGCTCAGCGCGGCGGCACCGGCGGTGAACACCTGGGAGCACATCGCGGCCACCGTCGACCCGGTCGGCAAGCTGCTGCGGCTGTACGTCAACGGCAAGATGGTCGCCGAGACCGCGATCACCGTGACGACCTGGCACGCCGGCTACCGGACGCTGATCGGTTGCAGCGGGACGTCCACGGTGGCGAACGCCAAGCCGATGATCGGCGCGATCGACCAGGTCGGCCTGTGGAGCGGCCTGCTCAGCGAGGCGCAGATCCAGGCGGCCGCCAACGAGCTGCCGGCCGGCATCGCCGGTGCCTGGGCGCTGCGCGGGACCGGCGCCGACCGGGCCGAGCACGGCTACGACCTGACCGTCCCCGAGCCGGTGGTCCCGACCACGCCGCCGTCGCCCGAGCCCACGGAGGAGCCGGAGCCGACCGAGGAGCCGGAGGAGCCGGGGTCTACGGACGAGCCCACGCCGGATCCGACCGACACCGGCAACCCGGACGAGCCGGAGCCCACCGGGTCTCCGGAGGTGCCGGACGAGACCGAGGAACCGACCGAGGACCCCACCGAGGAGCCGACGCCGGAGCCCACCACCCCGCCCGCTCCGCCGATGGAGTGGACCGCCGACCAGTACGCCCGTCCCGACTCGGCCTGGTACGTCAGCGGTGACCGCTGCGCCACCAGCCCGCGTTCGGTGATCCGCAGCGACGAGTCGTTCTCGGTCTCGGCGTGGGCCCGGCTCGACGACGCCAGCGCGTTGAACCAGACGATCGTCGCCTCCGACGGCACCCGGATCAGTGGCTTCTACCTGCAGGCCCGGGCCAACGGGCAGGGCGTGCCGTTCTGGTCGCTGACGATGAAGGCGTCCGACCTGGAGACGTCGACGTCCGAGTGGGCGGGCGGGACGACCGACGCGTTCGCCGCCACCGTCGGCAAGTGGACCCACCTGGTCGGCGTCTACAACGCCACGGCCAAGACGATGACCCTGTTCGTGAACGGCGCGAAGATCACCACCGTGGTCCGGGCCGCCGCGCCGTGGAGCGCGGCCGGGCCGCTCACCATCGGCTGCGGCAAGTACGCCGGGGTCACCCAGGACTACTTCCGCGGGGCGATCTCCGACGTGAAGGTGTGGCGCGGCGCGCTCACCGACGCCGCGGCGACCGCCGTCAAGCAGGCCAACAACCCGGTCAAGCTGGAGGGCCAGTGGCCGCTGGAGGGTCCGCGTTCGGACTCGCCGACCAACCTGGACGACACCTCCGGCAACGCCCGGAACCTGACGGTGGCCGGCGCCTACACCTGGGAGCAGGACCGGGCCGCCAGCCGCAACGGCGCTCTGGGCCTGGCCCTGGCGGTGGGCTCGTGTGCCGAGACGACCGGCGCGGCCGTGCGCACCGACGGCTCGTTCTCGGTGGCGGCCTGGGTCGCGGTCGACGAGCTGACCGGCACCCGGACCGTGGTGTCCCAGTCCGGCGCGATCCGGCAGGGCTTCCGGATGGAGTACTTCGCCGACGCCGGCCGCTGGCGGGTCGTCATGCCGAGCGCCGACACCTCGGCGGCGGCCCTGGTCGAGGTGCGGTCGCAGGCAGCGCCGGTGGCCGGCACCTGGACCCACCTGGCGGCCGTCTTCGATCTGCCGGCCAAGAAGCTGCGCTTCTACGTGGACGGCGATCTGCAGGGTGAGGTCGCGGTGAGCGCCGCGCCGTGGCACGCCGCAGGCCCGCTCACGGTCGGCTGCACCGGCACGACCGCGGGCGCCCGATCCAACTACCTCGGCGGTCTCGTCGACGACGTCCGGGTGTGGACCTCCACGGTCGACCCCGACCTCTTCGGCACCTTCGCCCACGCCTGATCCGGGAGAACTCGATGAAGCGAAAGAGCTTTGCCCTGGGGACGGCGGCGCTGATGCTGACGTCGTTCCTGACCTACCACTGGGTGGCCGAGGAGTTCAACGGCGAACGGGACGCGCAGTCCGTCGCCGCCAAGGACTTCGGCATCGTCAAGATCAAGCAGTCGCCGCTGCCCGCGGACGGCGGCACCTGGACCGGTCCGGCCAAGGGTCGCTGGCCCGCGGCCGGCTCCGCCGAGATCACCCTGACCGGCGCGGCCGTCTCGGCCCGGGCCGGGTCGATCCCGGTCACGCTCCGGCCGGTCAAGAGCAAGAAAGCACCTTCCCGGGTACGCGTCACAGCACTGCCCGAGGAGCAGTCCAGCCGGCTCGGCCTCGCCGGACCGGTGATCGCCGTCGAGGCGGACACCCCCGGTGACGTCGAGACCACGGTCGACTTCGACAGCTTCGCCGGCCTGTACGGCGGCAACTGGGCGAGCCGGCTGAACCTGGCCGAGCTCCCGGCCTGCGCGGCGACCACGCCGGACAAGCCGGAATGCCAGGACCTGACCCCGATCGAGACCGGGCGGAACGGGAACACCCTGTCCACCGCGCTGTCCCTGTCCGGCTCGGCGACGACGATGGTCGCGCTGGCCGCCGACACCGAGTCGGGCGAGGGCGACTACAAGGCCAGCGACCTGCAGGCCAGCGGCTCCTGGACGGCCGGCGACAGTTCCGGTGCCTTCACCTACACCAACAAGATCGCGGTGCCGGCGGCCCAGGGCCCGACGCCGGAAATCGCGCTCAGTTACTCGTCGCAGATGGTCGACGGCCGTACGGCGGGCGCCAACAACCAGGCGTCCTGGGCCGGCGACGGCTGGGACTACTCACCCGGCTTCGTCGAGCGGTCCTATGTGACCTGCCAGGACGACCTGGACAAGGTCGCCGACAAGGCGCCCAACAACAAGGACAAGAAGACCGCCGACCAGTGCTGGAAGGACGAGTCGCCGAACATCACGGTCTCGCTCGGCGGCACCAACGCCACCCTGATCAAGGACGACGCCACCGGGAAGTGGCGGCCGGCTCAGGACGGCAACTGGAAGGTGGAGTACGAGGGCGCGCCCGCGACCAAGAGCGACGCCACCACCGAGCGCTGGACGGTCATCACGCCGGACGGCACCCGCAACTACTTCGCCTCCGAGGTAGCGACCTCGAACTCGCGGTGGACCGCGCCGGTCTTCGGCAACCACGACGGCGAGAAGTGCCACGCCGACGCGTTCAAGGACTCCTCCTGCAATCAGGCCTGGCGCTGGCTGCTGGACAAGCAGGTCGACGTCAACGGCAACATGACCCGGTACTACTACAAGAAGGAGACCGGGCACTACGGCGCGGCCGGTGACAAGGCCAACCGGGTCTCGTTCGACCGCGGCGGCAACCTCGAGCGGATCGACTACGGCCTGAACACCGCGTACCCGGATGTGGCCGCGACCGGCCGGGTGGTTTTCAGCACCGCCGACCGCTGCTTCGCCACCGAGTGTTACAAGGACGACAAGCCGGTCAAGGCGAACTGGCCGGACGTCCCGTGGGACAAGGAGTGCGCGGCCGAGCCCTGCACCGACAAGCTTGCCCCGGTGCTGTTCTCGATCAAGCGGCTCACCAAGATCACCACGCAGATCCGCAGCGGCAGTACGTTCGCGCCGGTCGAGTCGTGGACGCTGGACCAGGAGTTCAAGGAGCCGAAGTCGGCCACGTCGGCCTCGCTGTGGCTCAAGCAGATCGTCCACGCCGGCCACGACGGCGGCACGGTCACCGATCCGCCGGTGGTCTTCACCGGCGTCGAACTGACCAACCAGGTCAACGCGATCGCCGGCGCTCAGCTGTACTCCCGCTGGCGGATCGACAACATCCGCACCGAGTCGGGCAGTGACATCCACGTCACCTACTCCGACCCGGACTGCGACGCCGGTGACCTGCCGGACGTCGCGAGCAACAGCCGGCTCTGCTACCCGGTGTACTGGACGCCGGACGGCTACTACGACCCGACTCGGGACTGGTTCCGCAAGTACGTGGTCCGCGAGATCACGCACAGCGACCGGACCGCCGACCAGCCGCCGATCCTGACCCGCTACGCCTACTCCACCGACGGCAGCAACACCAACGTCCTGTGGGGCTGGGACGACGGCGAGTTCACCAAGAAGAAGCACCGCACGTACGGGCAGTGGCGTGGTTATTCCCAGGTCATCACCCGGGTCGGGCAGACCGATACCGGCAAGGTGCTGACCACCCGCAAGCGCTACTTCCGCGGGCTCGACGACCAGCCCCTGCCGGACGACAAGACCCGCAGCGTGCAGGTCACGGACTCGGCCGGAACGGCGTACAACGATCACCCGGCCCTGGCCGGCTCGCCCCTGGAGGAGGCGAAACTCGACGGGGACACGGTCGCCGAGGCGCAGATCACGGCGTACTGGATCAAGCAGACCGCATCCCGCAGCCGCACCGGCGGCAGCGACAAGGCCTATCTGATCGCGCCGTCGGCGCAGAAGAACCGCAAGCTGCTCACCGCGGGCGTCTGGCAGCAGACCGAAACCCGGACCGAGTACGACGGCGAGGGCAACGCCACCGAGGTCGCCGACCTCGGTGACACCGCCAAGGGTGGCGACGAGAGCTGCACCCGCACCACGTACGTCAGCAACGACGACCCGTGGCTGCGCGGACTGGTCTCCCGCGAGGAGAAGGTCGCCAAGGCCTGCTCCGCCACCGTCTCCCGGCCGGCCGACATCATCTCCGACGTCAAGACCTTCTATGACAAGTCGGAAACGCACGGGACCGCGCCCACCAAGGGCCAGGCCACCCGGGAAGACACCCTGAACAGCTGGACCGGCGGCGCCGGGGTCTACACCACCACCGGCCGGACCGGGTTCGACGCGCTCGGCCGCAAGACCAGCGAGACCGACGAGCTGGGCAAGGTCAGCACCACCGCCTACACGCCGGCCGGACCCGGCCCGGTGACCCAGACCAAGACGGTCAACCCGCTCGGCCACGCGATCGTCACCGACCAGGACCCGGCCTGGGCCCAGCCCACGTCCATCCTGGACGCCAACAGCAAGCGCACCGACTTGGCCCGGGACCCGCTCGGCCGGCTCACCAAGGTGTGGCTGCCCGGCCGGGCCAAGGCGACCGCGACGCCGAACATGGAGTTCTCCTACCTGATCCGCAACAACGGCCCGCTCGCGGTGACCACCAAGCGGCTCGGGCCGAACGGGAACTACGTCACCGAGATCGGCCTGTTCGACTCGCTGTACCGGTCGGTGCAGACGCAGGAGGACGCGCAGAAGACCAAGGACGGCAAGGACGCCCGGATCATCACCGGGATCGGGTACAACGACCGCGGCCAGACCGAGTACGAGTCGGACGAGAACTACGTGCTCGGCAAGCCGGGCGACGCCCTCGTGCAGGTGACCCCGGGCGAGGACCGCAACCGGACGGTCTCCACCTTCGACCGGCTGGGCCGGACGATCGAGGAGGCGACCTGGTCGTACAACGTGAAGAAGTGGGCCACCAGCACGGCGTACGGCGGTAGCTCGGCCGGCTGGCAGACCGCGGTCACCCCGCCCAAGGGCGACACCGCCACCGTCACCATCGAGGACCCCGACGGCAGCGTCATCGAGAAGCGGGAGTTCCACGGGCCGGCGCCGAGCGGTGACTACGACGCCACCAAGTACACCTACAGCCCGCGCGGCGACCTGGCCACGGTCACCAAGGGTGGCCTGACCTGGAAGTACGAGTACGACCTGCGCGGTCGCGAGGTCAAGACCACCGACCCGGACAAGGGCACCACGACCGTCGAGTACAACAACGCCGACGACGTGGTGAAGTCGACCGACGCCAAGGGTGACGTCGTCTCCACCACCTACGACGACCTGGGCCGGCAGAAGGAACGCTTCTTCAACGGCACCAAGTCGGCCACCTGGACGTACGACACGGTGGCGAAGGGCCATCCGACCAAGTCGACCTCGATCGTCAACGGTTACTCCTTCAGCCGCGAGGTCTACGAGTACAACGACGCGTACCAGGTCGTCGACGAGGAATCGGTGATCCCGTCCATGCCGGGGCTGACCGCCCTGGCCGGCACCTACGTCACCACGCACACCTACACGGCCAACGGCCTGCAGTGGCGCAGCAGCCTGCCCAAGGTCGGCCCGATGGAGCGGGAGATCCTCACCCGCACCTACGACGACCTCGGCAACGTGGTGAAGCTGGCCGGGACCTCGTCGCCGTCCGGCACGGTGCGCACCTACGTCGACCGCACCTCCTTCTCGCCCTACGGCGAGCTGTTGAACCGCTGGCTGGGCACCACGGTCGGGGACAAGCCGCAGGCGTACCAGAACTACGTCTACGACGACGCCACCCGGCGGCTCCAGGAGTTCTACTTCGACCGCGACGGCACCGTGCCGAACGTGGCGGCGCTGAAGTACACGTACGACGAGGCCGGCAACGTGCTCTCGATGGCGAACCGGCCGATGGACGAGGACAACAACGTCCGGCCGGGCGAGGAGGACGTGCAGTGCTTCTCGTACGACCACCTGCGCCGGATGACGCAGGCCTGGTCGCAGGCGGCCGAGACGTGCGGCACCCCGGCGGCGAGCGGAAAGGCGCCGTACTGGAAGACCTGGACCTTCGACCAGCAGGGCTCCCGGACCTCCGCGACCGACAAGCTCACCGGCAAGACGTCGTCCTACGACTACGACGACGCCTCGCACAAGCTGCAGACCGTGACCACCGACGGCCAGGTCGACCACTACGACTGGAACGCCCGCGGTGATCTCGAATACCGCAAGGTCGGGGACAAGTCCGAGACGTTCACCTGGAGTGCCCACGACAAGCTGACCAAGATCAGCGGGCCGGACGGCGACACCAGCATGGTGTACGACGTCGACGGCAACCGGATCGCACGGGTCGACCCGGGCGGCGCGGCCACCATCTTCATCTACGGCCACGAGTACACGACCACGCCGACGGCGGGCACCACCGCGACCCGCTACTACGAGCACGCCGGCGACACGGTCGCGTCCCGCACCGACAGCACCAGCAAGAAGGGCGACATCATCTGGCTGGGGGCCGACCAGCAGGACTCGGCCGCCTGGGCGATCAACTCGGTCACCCGGGTCTCCACGGTCAAGTACAACGACCCGTACGGCAACAACCGGTCCACCCCCACCCAGTGGCCCTCCGGTCAGCGTGGCTTCGTCGGCGGCGTGGAGGACCCGACCGGGCTGGTCATGCTCGGGGCCAGGTTCTACGACCCCCGCAACGGTGCGTTCATCTCGGTCGACCCCGAGGTGGACGAATACGATCCGCAGCGCCTGCATCCGTACGCGTACGCCAACAACAACCCGGCCACCTTCTCCGATCCCGACGGCCTGTTCTGGGGTGCGCTGAAGAACGGCATCCAGAAGGCGGCCAGTTCGGTCGCCAGCGGGGTCACCAGTGCGGCCAAGGCGGTCGTCAACAACGCCGGCACGATCGCGTCGGTGGCCGGCACGGTCGCCATGGTGGCCGCGGTCCTGCCTCCGCCGGCCCAGGTGGTCGCGGCGGCAGCGGGTGCGGTGGCCGCGGTGGCCGGTGCCATCGACACGGCGAAGAGCTGTGCCAGTGGCGCGGCTCTGGACTGTGCGGTCGGCATCGCCGGCATGGTGCCGGGGGTCCGGCAGGCGAAGACCGCGGCGCGCGGTGCCGGTGCGGTCAAGAACGTCGCGAAGAAGGCGATCGACAACTGCAACAGCTTCGTGCCGGGCACCAAGGTCCTGCTGGGTGACGGCAAGACCTACAAGCGGATCGAGGAGGTCCAGCTCGACGAGGAGGTGTGGGCCGCCGACCCGGAGACCGGCACCGAGGGTCCGCGACCGGTCACCCGGCTGATCACCGGCCATGGTGACAAGCACCTGGTCAAGGTCTCGGTCGACGCCGACGGCGACGGGAAGGCCGACGGCAAGGTCACCGCGACCGGCGGACACCCGTTCTGGGTCGAGGATCAGCAGAAGTTCGTGACCGCGCGGCACCTGAAGGGCGGGGAGCAGCTGCTCCTGCCGGACGGTTCCCGCGTCACGGTCCTTGCCGTCGTCGCCTGGGACGCGCTCGCCACCGTCTACAACCTCACGGTCGACGACCTGCACACGTACTTCGTGCTGGCCGGCTCGAACCCGCTGCTGGTGCACAACACCGGCGGCGACGCGTGCCCGATCAAGAAGGCCAAGGAGGCCTTCGAGAACGCGGAGACGCTGGACGACGCGGCGGACGCGGCCCGGGACATCCCCGGGACCGAGTACGCGGCCGAGTACATCTCCCGCTCCGGGAACGTGTATCGCAGCTACAACGGGCACGGCCTGTCCGTCCCGCCGTTCATCCAGCGCAAGCTCGACCGGATCCACTTCCGCACCCGGCCGAAGCACCACGGCGGTTGCGCCGAGGTGGGCTGCCTGATCAAGGCTTACCGGAAGGAAGGCCACAAGGGAATCAAGGGCGGCACCATGCGCACCCTGAAGGTGTTCCGCCCGCAGAGCACGCGGGCGGCCCAGCACCGGACCCCGGCGTCGCCCTGTGGTCTCTGTAACATCCTGCTGCGTTGGCGCAAGATCTCGTGGTTCCTGTGAGGTTGCGAGCATGACGCACGAACCGCTCGTCGAGCAGCTGCGCGGGGCAACCGACCGCGCGGCGGCCCGCTCGATCGCCTACGACGTGGCCCGCCTGGCGGTCGACGATGCGGTCGCGGTCACCCCCGGTTCGGCGAACCGGGTGGTGACCGCGGTGCGGCGGCTGATCGAGGACGGCACGCCCTGGCGGCCCGACGCCTTCGCCGTGCTGATCTACGTGCTGGACCACGCCCACGTCTACCGTGACCTGCGGGCGGAAGCCCGCACCTACCGCGGCAAGTGGGACTTCGGCATCGCCGAGGAGGAAGCCGTCGAGCGCGCCCTGGACGGGTTCGACGGCGTGGTCCGGGACCTGCTCGACGATCCTGACCCGGAGACCCGATCGCTGGCATCGCTGCTGCTGCTTCGGGTCTCCGGCGAGCCGGACGCCGACCGGGAACTCCTGCGGATGCTGGCCGACGCCGAGCCGGACGAGCAGGTCCGGGAGTGCGTGCGGGAGGCGGTGCAGGGCGACCGGCGGACCTGGCGATGGCCGGCCGAGGAGATCTGAGGAGATTCCCGCGTGGTGTCGAACGCCGGCTGCGCAAGTCCGGGTGGTTCCCCGGCCGGCGGGTCGACACCGCGCCTTGGCGGGGGGTCGTGGCGGGCGTCGAGATGCCGGCGGCGGTCGAGGCCTTCCTGGCTGAGTTCGGCGGCCTGACGGTCGACGTCCACGGTTTCGCCTGGGGCAGGACGGCCGCCAAGGAGCCGTTCGAGCTGGATCCAACGCTGTGCGAGGGGGACGACGACCGGTTCCCGGAGTGGGGTGAGTTCCTCGGCCGCACGCTCCACCCGCTGGGCGAGCTGGACCACGGCCGCTTCTCGCTCGGCATGGACGAGCTCGGCGCGATCTACCTGGTGACCGACTGGCTGGGTCTCTTCGGCGACGGCCCGGCCGACGCCGCCCTGACCGCCCTCTGCCAGGGCACCATGGCCCGTCAGCTGTCCCCGGACAACTGACGGCGGATCGAACGGACGGTCGACGACCGGGTCAGTCCTCCCGGACGAACAGGGTGACCGTGAAGCCGCTCACCCGCCAGAAGGCCAGCTGGTCGTAGTCCTTGAGCACGGCCTTCTCGCCGTACGTGAGCTGGTTGGTGGCGGTTGCCCGGAAGACCGGGTCGATGTTGTCGGCCGCCATCACCCAGATCCGTTTCGTGTCGCCGAGGCACTTCACCGCGTCGGCGCACTCGGTGGCCCACAGCGAGGCGTTGGTCACCTCGTCCGAGGCCAGCATCAGGTCCCGCGGCGCCCGGTCCCGCAGGTAGTAGTCGACCCCCAGGTCGGTGGCCTGCCAGCCGTCCCGGGGCGCGTAGATGATGCCGTCGCCGGGGGCCTGGTTGTCGAGGATCACATCGGCGGCCGACGCGAAGTCGAACGACGAGTGGGCCCGGCGCATCCCCTGCTGCGACGGCAGGCCGATGGCGCCGAGCGCCACCACGGCGGCGAGGGCCAGCGGCAGGCGGAGGGCGATCAGGCCGGCGCCGGCCAGGGCACACAGCAGGGGTACGGCGAACAGCAGGTAGCGGGACACGAAGATCGGCGCGACCAGCTGGTCGTACGCGTAAAGCAGACCGACCGGCAGCAGCACCGCCGCCCAGAGCACCGCCGCCGGGGTTGCGTGTTTCCGCCGCAGCGCGGCGATGGCGAGGCCGGGCACCGCCCCGCCCAGGATCGGCGCCACGAAAACCGACCCGGCGACGTCCGCGAGAGCCCTCGGTGTCGCCGTCTCCAGCCAGTTCAGCTGGTTCGACTGCTGGCCGAGCCCGTTGCGGGTCAGCGGCAGCACCACGCCCGCCGCCCCGGCCACCGCGAGCACCCACCACAGCGCCCGCCATCGGCCGCTCCGCCAGATCGCGGCCAGCACCATCACCACGTGGCCGGCCAGGACCATCAGGCTGAGCAGGTGGGACAGGCCGGCCAGCGCCACGCAGAGGCCGTAACCGGTCCAGGTCCACCAGCGTGAGCGGTCCAGCGCGATCGCCAGCAGCAGGGTGGCCAGCGCCACGAAGAGGGTGGCGAGCGCGTACCCCCGGATTTCCTGGCCGTAGCGGGACACCGCCGGCATCACCGCGAAGAGCAGGCCGCCGAGCAGCCCGGCGGTGTTTCCCCACCAGCGCCGGCCGAGCAGCGCCACCACCGCGGCGGTGCCCGTCATCGCGATGATCGAGGGCACCCGCATGGCGATCGCCGAGTCGCCGAACCAGCCGATCCAGTAGTGCAGGAACAGGTAGTACGGCACCAGCACGCCGTCGATGTTCCGGCCCAGCGCGAAGATCTGGTCGACGGTCCGGGTGGCCACGCTCCAGCTCGCGATCTCGTCGCGCCACGGGCCCGGCCGGGCGGCCTGATAACTCACCGCGAAACCGGCGGCGAGCGCGGGCAGCACCCAGCACAACTGGGTGCGCAACCAGGCCGGAAGGATTCTCACGAGGGGACAGGGTTCCAGGTGTGATCGCTGAGCCGAAATTCAGGTGTGCTGGTAGGCACACTCCCGGAATCTGGACCGTACTGGCCCAGAATGCCGCCGTGTGCGAGGCTAGCGACATGACCGCTGCTGTTGACCGCCGCTTCGTGGCTCGCCGCCACGTCGATTACGGCCGCGTCCGCAGCGCGATGTGTCCGGCTTACTGACGCCGCCCGATTTGAGTCCGGGCGTGCGAGACGCGCCGGCACTCTCCTGACACAGACGTCACGAGTCCTCCAAATGCCGCGAGCGTCGGAGCACGCCCACCGACACCCGGAGGACCGCCGACATGGCGCCCAGCAGCACCCCAGCTACGCCGACCGCCCGCCCCCGTAAGGCGCGCGGCGAAGGCCAGTGGGCGCTCGGACACCGCGAGCCGCTCAACCCCAACGAGCGCAGCAAGAAGGACGACAACCCGCTCAACGTCCGCGCTCGCATCGAGAACATCTACGCGCACCGGGGCTTCGCCTCGATCGACCCCGCCGACCTGCGTGGCCGTTTCCGCTGGTGGGGGCTCTACACCCAGCGCAAGGCCGGGATCGACGGCGGCCGCACCGCGATCCTCGAGCCGGAAGAGCTCGAGGACGAGTACTTCATGCTCCGGGTGCGGGTCGACGGCGGCGCGCTCAACCTGGCCCAGCTGCGCGCCATCGCCGGGATCTCCACCGAGTTCGGCCGGGACAGCGCCGACATCACCGACCGGCAGAACATCCAGATGCACTGGATCCGGGTCGAGGACATGCCGGAGATCTGGCGCCGGCTCGAAGCGGTCGGCCTGCAGACCACCGAGGCGTGCGGCGACTGCCCCCGGGTGGTGCTCGGTTCGCCGGTCGCCGGGGTCTCGGCCGACGAGGTGATCGACGCGACGCCGGCGATCGACGAGATCGTCAAGCGTTACGTGGGTGACCCGGCCTACTCCAACCTGCCGCGCAAGTTCAAGTCGGTGATCTCCTGGCTGCCCGACGGGCCGTACCAGGCGAACGACATCTCGCTGGTCGGTGTCGTGCACCCCGACCACGGCCCCGGCTTCGACCTCTGGGTCGGCGGCGGCCTCTCCACCAACCCCCGGCTGGCCGAGCGCCTCGGCGTGTGGGTGCCGCTGGCCGAGATCCCGGACGTATGGGAGGGCGTGGTCGGCATCTTCCGCGACTACGGCTACCGCCGGCTGCGGCACCGGGCCCGGCTGAAGTTCCTGCTCGCCGACTGGGGTGTGGAGAAGTTCCGCGAGGTCCTGGAGAAGGAATACCTGGGCCGGGCGCTGATCGACGGGCCGTCGCCGGAGCTGCCGGAACGCCCGATCGACCACATCGGCGTGCACAAGCAGCGCGACGGGCTCAACTACATCGGCGCCGCGCCGGTGGTCGGCCGTTCGTCGGGCACCCAGCTGTCGAAGCTGGCCGACCTGACCGAGGCCGCCGGTTCCGATCGGGTGCGGCTCACCCCGTACCAAAAGCTCCTGGTCCTTGATGTGGTGGACGAGAACGTCGAGGGTCTGATCCGCGGCCTGCGCGAGATCGGCCTCGAGGCGCGGCCGTCGGCCTGGCGGCGCGGCACGATGGCCTGCACCGGCCTGGAGTACTGCAAGCTCGCCATCGTCGAGACCAAGGCGCTCGGGGAAGACCTGGTCGCCCGGCTCGAGGAGCGGCTGAAGGACTTCGACGCGGACATCTCGGTGCACATCAACGGCTGCCCCAACGCCTGCGCCCGCACCCAGGTCGCCGACATCGGCCTCAAGGGCCAGCTGGTCATGAACGAGCGGGGCGAGCAGGTCGAGGGCTTCCAGATCCACCTCGGCGGCGCCCTCGGCATGGCCAAGGGCGAGACCGCCGGTTTCGGCCGCAAGCTGCGCGGCCTCAAAGCCACGGCCGAAGAGCTTCCGGAGTACGTCGAGCGCGTAGCCCGCAACTACCTGGACGGCCGCTCCACCGGGGAGACGTTCGCCACCTGGGTGATGCGGGCCGAGGAGGCGCTTCTCAAGTGAGCGACGCCCGTTCCGCCCCGCTCTACTGCCCCTACTGCGGCGAAGAGGACCTCCGCCCCAACGAGGCTTCGCACGGCGCGTGGGAGTGCCACTCCTGCGCTCGAGTCTTCACGGTCAAGTTCAACGGGTTGCTGTCCAAGGGAGTAAACCGATGACAGTCATGGCCACCTCACTCAACCTCGTCGGCCTCGGCCCTTCGGTGATCGAAGGCCGGCGCACCCCCGAGGAGCTCAAGGCACTCGCGCTCGACGCCGCCGTCGCGCTCGAGGGTGCTCCGGCCGAGCAGATCGCCAAGTGGGCGACCGACACGTTCGGCGCGCGCTTCTGCGTGACCAGCTCGATGGCCGACGCCGTCGTCGCCCACCTGTTCTCCCGGGTCTCGCCCGGCGTGGACGTGGTCTTCCTCGACACCGGCCTGCACTTCCCGGAGACGCTCCGGGTGCGCGACATCGTCGCCGCGACCATGAACGTCAACGTGCGCTCGATCCGCCCGCAGATGACCGTCGGCCAGCAGGACGGCGAGTTCGGCCCGCGGCTGTTCGCGCGCAGCCCCGACGAGTGCTGCTTCATGCGCAAGGTGGAGCCGCTCGAGCGGGCCCTCGTCGAGTACGACTCGTGGGCCACGGGCCTGCGCCGCGACGAGTCGCCGACCCGGGCCAACACGCCGGTCGTCACGTTCGACGCCAAGAAGGGCAAGGTCAAGGTCAACCCGATCGCGGCCTGGACCCAGGCCGACGTCGACCGCTACATCAGCCGGTGGAACGTGCCGGTCAACGAGCTGTTCAAGAAGGGCTACGGGTCGATCGGCTGCTGGCCGTGCACCCGGCGCACCAAGGCCGGCGAGGACCCGCGAGCCGGCCGCTGGGCCATGTTCGAGAAGACCGAATGCGGCCTGCACGTCTGATCCCGTCCCGCGACCGGCTCGCCGTGCTCCTGGTGGCCCACGGCAGCCGCGATCCCCGGGCCGCCGCGGCCACCGAGGCGTTGGCCCGGGCGGTGCGCCGGGCCCACCCGTCGTGGGACGTGCACGCCGCCTACCTCGACCACGCCGGCCCGCGCCCGCTGGACGTGCTGGCCGGCCTGGCACCGGGCCGCCGGGCCGTCCTGGTCCCGCTGCTGCTGACCAAGGCCTACCACGGCCGCGTGGACATCCCGGCCGTCGTCGAGGCCGCCCAAGATCTACCCGTTTCGGTGACCCTGGCCGAGGTGCTCGGCCCCCAGCCGGCGCCGCTCCGGACGCCGGCCCGGCCCGCGGTACCCGCCCACCGGACGCCGCCGCCCGGTGCCGTGCCGTCGCTTCTGATCGACGGCCTGATCCGCCGGCTACCCGCGACGGGGCTCGACGCTGTCGTGCTGGCCGCAGCCGGGACCCGCAACCCGGCCGCGCGCGCAACCGTCGAATGGGCGGCAAACGCCCTCAGTGGCCGTCTGAGCCTTCCATGCACGGTTGCCTACGCCTCGGCCGCCTCGCCGCTTCCAGGCGCGGCTGTCGATCTCTTGAGGGCCTCGGGCGCCCGGCGAATCGGCATGGCCGCCTACTTCCTGGCCCCCGGCCACCTCTACGACCTGGCCGCCGACTCGGCCCGCACAGCCGGCGCGGTGACGATCGCCACCCCCCTGACCGACGCCCCCGAGCTGGTCAACCTGGTAGCAGCCCGAGTGAACACAGTCGCCACCCGGGCATCCGCCGCGGCCTGAGCGGCCCGCGACCTGAGCGGCCCGCGGGTTGGGTTTTGGGCGCAACCACTTACGCAGAATGAAGGGCAGGGCCAGCGCAGCTGGGCCCCGCCCGGCCTCGGCGGGAGCTGCGGTCTGAACCCACCACCCCGCTACGACATGAAGCACTTGAATTTGATCTTTCTCTCCATTCGTTGCGGAGAGTAACTGGATCATGTAGCGCTGTAGACGGTCGTCAAGTTCCACAGCGGAGGGTGAGGACCAGTGTGCGGCGCGCAATTTCGAGATCATTTCATGAATCTCGATCAAACCGAACGTGATCCAATTAGTGCTCTCCGGAACGACTCTCATAAACCTCTCAGGAATATGAGCCTTCGGTAATTGGGTGGGAACAGCAAGACGCCCCGGTGCCGATCGGCCCGGGGCGCAAATGCTGTGAGTGGTTCTTTGGGGGATTGGTTCAGGCGGTAGGAGCGCCGACCCGGAGGCCGCCACGACGCTTCACTGCGCGTCGCTCATCTTCGCTCATCCCGCCCCAGACGCCGGCGTCCTGACCGGACTCGAGTGCCCACGAGAGGCATTCCTCGGTCACGGGGCACCGCCGGCACACGGCCTTGGCCTGCTCGACCTGCAGGAGCGCGGGGCCGGACGTCCCGATCGGGAAGAACAGCTCCGGGTCCTCGTCGCGGCAGATCGCATCGTGACGCCAGTCCATGGCGGCAACACTCCTTGTTTCGGATGGGGTTAATGAATCGACTACTGGTATTACCTATGCGTGCGCGGTGGCGATCGTCGGGCGGGGGCCCGTCTGATCGCCGGTGCGTCAGCAAGCTTTTGGTCTTACTCCGTGCCGTTCAGCGCTTCTGGATTAGGAACGCGCGCAAGCAGCAACGGGTTACTTCTTATCGCTTGTGAATGCTTTCACGAACTCCTGCGATGTCAAGGGTAGCGGCGGAACTTTCTCCGCGCGGGTGAGCTGGCTCACGACCCCTTTGTCCGGTTTTCGGGCGACTTTCAGGACCGGATGACGAACGCTCCCATCAATGTAGTACGGTCTCGGCCGCCTTGCCGCTCTTTTGCCCGTCTTTCTGTAACGGATCGTGAGCGTTGATACCCGGCGGTCAGCAGATCACACGCAGAGCTTCCGGGACGGACACGAAGTGCACCTTCTGGCGCTCGCCGAGATAGTCGCCGTCCAACTGGAACGCCTGCGGCCGGTTCGCCACCACCGTGAATTCGGCCTGGTCATGTAGTTGGAGCACCTGCTTGCCGTGCGGATCGCCCTTGCGGGTGGCCAGTTGGGCCAGCGTTCGTGTGGTGCTCGTCACCGCCAGCCGTCGCAGCGCGAGCACATCGAGCCCGCGGTCGAACGAGGCGGCCGGGCTCGGGTTGATCGGGCGATCGCCCAAATAGGTCCACGGCGCGGTGTTCTGCACGATCACCGTCCCGAGGTCCATCTCGGCCGGTTCGCCGGGCCGCTCGATGGAGATCGGTGGGATCTTGCGGTCGTCGCCGACCATGAACTGGCCGACGATCGATCGGAAGTAGAGCGACGGCGTGGACTTGCGGCCGCGCAACCGGGCCTGCTCGACCCGGCGCACCACGGCGGCGTCCAGGCCGACCCCGGCGGCGAAGGTGAAGTAGCGGTCGTCGGCGCGGCCGAGCCCGATCACCCGGTGCCGGCCGTCGCGCAACGCGTCGAGGATCATGCTGGTGCCGTCGACCCAGTCGCGCGGCAGTCCGAGCGCGCGGGCGAAGACGTTGGTGGAACCGCCCGGTACAACGGCGAGCGCCGGCAGCGCCTGGGCGCGCGGACCGGCGATACCGTCCAGTGCGGAGCGCGCGGTCATCAGTCCGTTGACCGCCTCGTTGACCGTGCCGTCGCCACCCAGGGTGACCACGACATCGACGCCGCTCTCCGCCGCGGCGCGCGCCAGGGACGCCGCGTGCCCGCGACGGGTGGTGTATTCGACGGTCAGACTGACCGCGCTGCGCAGGGCCCGGACCAGCACGTCTCGGCTGCGCTCGCTGGTAGTGGTGGCTTTCGGGTTAACCACCAGTAACGCCCGCATGCGCGGCACTGTACCCGTCGAGCGGCTTCTGAGCTGTCGGTATGGTGCACAAGTGGCCGGTGAGAATGCAGTCGTTGACAACCCCCGGACCTTGGTATTCGCCGTCTGGCTGCTCTACCTGGAGTGCGCCGGGCTGACGGGCCTCACGGCGTACCTGGTCTATCGGGACCTGACCGCGGAAACGCTCGAGGTCGGCGTGGCGGTCTCGCTGACCGTGATGACCGCGCTCGCCGCTGTGGTGGTCTTCTTCCTCGCCCGCTCGCTGGCCCGCCGCGCCCGGGGTGCCCGCGGGCCGTCGATCGTCGTGCAGCTGTTCGTCATCGCGGCCGGCGGCTTCCTGGTCCAGGTCGGTCCGCTCTGGCTGGGAATAATTCTGATGATTATCGGTGCCCTGACCGGGGTACTCGCCGTGGTTCCGCCAAGTACGAGAGCGCTCGGCGTCGATTAGTCACCCTCGAACCGTTGCTCAGGGCCTACCCTGTGTAGGTGACCGGATCTACGGTGCGACCTCCCGCCTATCAACTGCTGGCGGACGAGCTGCGAGCGGACATCACGTCGGGCCGGCTTCAGCCTGGTGAACGGCTGCCACCGGAGCCTGAGCTGTGCGTGAAGACCGGGGTCAGCCGGAGCACGGTCCGGGAGGCGCTACGCCTGCTGGCGAGTCAGCACCTGATCGTCACCACGCGGGGAGTGACCGGGGGCAGCTTCGTCTCCCACCCCGACGCGGAACAGTTGGCCGACGGTCTCGCCACCGGTTTCACCCTGCTCACCAACTCCGACGGGGTCGGCCTGGCCGATCTGCTCGAGCTGCGCCGCGCCTTGGAGGTGCCGGCCGCCGGGCTGGCCGCGCTGCGCCGCGACGACGATCACCTGCTGGAGATCCGCAGCGCGCTCTTCGACCCGGCTCTGGACGACCTCGACATCATGCTGGCCGCGCACGCCGCGTTCCACCTGGCGGTCGCCAAGGCCACCGGCAACCCGCTGTTCGAGCTGGTGGTGCGCCCGCTCTACAACGCCACGTACGGCGAGGAGGTCACCGCCAACCTGCCGGAGGGTTACTGGCGGCAGATCGACGTCGACCACCGGCAACTGCTGGACTGCCTGATCAGCCGGGACGCCGAGGCGGCCAGCCGAGCCGCGGCCGCGCACCTCGATTACATCGTGCGGACGACCCAGACCCTGGAGATCACCCCTCGGTACGCCGGGTGAGCAGGCGGATCGTCGCGTGCTGACCGTTCGCCTCGGCCGATGCCGAGGTGGTCAGCGCGGTGAGCACCTTCCACGCGAAGGACGACTCGGCCGGCAGCCGGGCGCCGCGCACGGTCGTCACGCTCACCTCGACGGTCAGCGCGTCGTCGGTCACCGCGAAGCGGCACTCCAGCTCGGCGCCGCGGGTCGCGATCGCGAGCAGCATCGCGCAGGCCTCGTCGACGGCGATGCGCAGGTCTTCGATCTCGTCCAGCGCGAAGTGCAGCCGGGCCGCGAGACCGGCGGTGGCCGTCCGCAGCACGCCCAGATAACCGCCGTCGGCCGGGACCGTGAGCAGAACGACGTCGTCGCCGAGCGCCGGATCCGGGTGCGTCAAAGTCACGAACCTGAGCCTATCTGCTTACCGGGGTCGGCGGGGAGGCGCGTTCGGCCAGCCGGTGCAGAGCATCGCCGGACAGACGGTACGGCACCCAGTCGGCGGTGACCTCGGCGCCGATCGCGGCGTAGAACTCGGCGGCCGGGTTCCAGTCGAGCATCACCCACTCCAGGCGGTGATAGCCGCGGCGCACGCAGATCTCGGCGAGCGCGGCCAGCAGCGCGCCGCCCGCCCCGGTGCCGCGGGCCTCCGGCCGGACGTAGAGGTCCTCCAGGTGGATCGCGCTCGTGCCGGTCCAGGTGGAGAACTTGAGGAACCAGAGCGAGAACCCGACGGGACGATCGGAAGCGTCGACCGCGACGTGCCCGAAGACCGTGGGCTCGGCGAACAGCACGGCTTCGAGCTGCTCGGCGGTGAGGTGACACTGGTCGGCCGCGCGTTCGAAATCGGCCAGCTCGTGCACCATCGCGACAACGGCCGGCACGTCCTCGGGACGTACCGGCCGTACCGTTGCGGTGAAGCTCACGCCTGCTTGGTCTCCCAGAAGATCTTGGAGATCTCCTCGATCTTGGCCAGGAGCTGGTCGGCGACCGCGGGGTCGACCGAGCCCTTGGCGCCCGAAGCGCCGGCGAGCTTGGTGGCCTCGTTGAACAGCTGGTGCAGGTTGGGGTACTTCTCGAAGTGCGGAGCCTTGAAGTAGTCCGTCCACAGCACCCACAGGTGGTGCTTGACCAGCTCAGCCCGCTGCTCCTTGATCAGGATGGCGCGAGTGCGGAACTCGGGGTCGGTGTTCGCCTGGTACTTCTCAGCGATCGCCTTGACCGACTCCGCCTCGATCCGGGCCTGCGCCGGGTCGTAGACACCGCAGGGCAGGTCACAGTGAGCGCTGACCACGGTCCGCGGTGTGAAGAAACGCGGAAGTCGCATGAGGACTCCTCCATACGGGTTTGCGATGATCCGCGGTTGACACTACCCCTTACATCTCGCCAGTAACGCAACGGAGGACTGATGCCTTGAGATGGCAATTACCACTGTTCGCAGTCTTGGTGAACGGGCCGTCGATGGTGCCCGCGCTCCGCTCCGGCGACGCGTTGCTGGTGCGGCGCGGGGGACGGGTGCGTCCCGGGGACGTCGTGGTCGCCCGCTTCCGCACCCGGCCTGACCTGCTGGTGGTCAAGCGGGTTATACGCGAGCAGGACGGCGGCTGGTGGATCCAGGGCGACAACCAACTCATCGAGGACGATTCCCGAGCGTACGGAGTGGCTGATGTCATCGGCCGAGTCTTAATTCGCTACTACCCGCGCGTAGGTCGGCTAAGTTAGGGTCCATACACCGCAGCGCACACCCGCGCAGCGGTTGCTACCCCGGGTGATCCCCGCATCGCACCGCCGCTCGGCGCCCATTCGCGACCGAGGACCGAGCCGGTGCACCGTGTCAACGCCGATGCCGTGTGGAGTCACCATGTCTTTCTTCAGCTTTGAACTCGATCCCTCGCTTGCCGCCGATCCGGTCTTCGACCTGCACAAACACGGCAAGATGTCGATCAGCCCGACCGTCTCGCTGGCCAGCCGCGACGACCTGTCGATGGCCTACACCCCAGGCGTCGCCCGGGTCTGCGAGGCCATCGCCGACGACCCCGAGCTCTACCCCGACTACACCTGGACCGCCAACACGGTCGCCGTCGTCACCGATGGCTCGGCGGTGCTCGGCCTCGGCAACATCGGCCCCAAGGCCGCGATGCCGGTCATGGAGGGCAAGGCCATCCTGTTCAAGCAGTTCGGCGGGGTCGACTCGATCCCGATCTGCCTGGACACCCAGGACGTCGAGGGCATCATCGCGGTGGTCAAGGCGATGGCGCCGTCGTTCGGCGGCATCAACCTCGAGGACATCAGCGCCCCGCGCTGCTTCGAGATCGAGCAGCGCCTGGACGCGGAGCTCGACATCCCGGTCTTCCACGACGACCAGCACGGCACCGCGGTGGTCACGCTGGCCGCCCTGCGCAACGCCGCCAAGCTGCTCGGCCGCCAGTTCGCCGACCTGCGCATCGTCATCAGCGGCGCCGGCGCGGCCGGGGTGGCGATCACCCAGACCCTGATCGCGGCGGGCGTCCAGGGCGCCAACGTGATCGTCTGCGACTCGCGCGGCATCATCCACGCCGACCGCGAGGGCCTGACCGGCAAGAAGGCCGAACTGGCCGCCACCACCAACTTCTCCGGCCGCAGCGGCGGCATCGCCGAGGCGCTGATCGGCGCGGACGTCCTGATCGGCGTCTCCGGCGGCGCGATCGAGGAGAGCGCGCTGGCCGGCATGGCCCCCGGCGGCATCATCTTCGCGCTGGCCAACCCCACCCCCGAGGTCCACCCAACGATCGCCCACAAGTACGCCGCGATCGTCGCCACCGGCCGCAGCGACTTCCCCAACCAGATCAACAACGTCCTGGCATTCCCCGGCATCTTCCGCGGCGCCCTCGACTCCCGCTCCACCACGATCACCCCCGCGATGAAGGTCGCCGCGGCCGAAGCCATCGCCGAAATCGTCGCGGACGACCTCCGAGCCGAGGCGATCGTCCCGTCCCCGCTGGACCCGCGCGTCGCCCCGGCGGTCGCCGCGGCCGTCGCGGCAGCCGCGATGAAGGACGGCGTGGCCCGCCGCGAGGTCCCCGCCGCCGCAACCCAGGCAGCGCCCACACCAACCCACTGAGATCGCTTCCTGCAACGGGGGCCCGGCGATTCCGCCGGGCCTTCCGTCATATCCGGGCCTTTTCCGGTACGGGCAGCACCCATCCGCCCAACCCACGGGCCCCGCCGAGCAGCGCGACCACCTGCCACAACCGGCCATAGCGCGCCTCTCGCGCGAAGCCGGAGGCAGGCCGCAAAGCGCCCCCGCCGCCCGCGGCGGCCGTCCACGCACTCCGCCCGGCGGCGGACCGGGGAGGGTGAGTGGCTATGGCCCGGCCTGCGCGGTGGGTCGGGGGTAGTTGCGGTTGGGGGCGGGGTCGCGCGTACTCGAAAGGTTTGGATTGGCTTATAGGGTCGCAGGATGCGTGCTGCCTTTGCTTCTGCCGCCTCGCCGGATCGGCCGCTGAGCGCACTCACCGTGGGTGAGGTTGCGGAGTCGGAGGTGCCGGAGGGGTGGGTTGCCGTCGAGGTGCGGGCGGCCTCGCTCAACCACCATGACCTGTGGTCCTTGCGCGGCGTCGGGTTGCCGGGGGATCGGTTGCCGATGGTTCTCGGGTGCGATGCCGCCGGAGTTACTCCGGAGGGTGACGAAGTGGTGATCTATCCGGTCGTGGCGGACCGGGGGGATCCGCGCGGGATGTCGTTGCTGTCGGAGCGGTTTCCGGGGACGCTCGCCGAGCGGGTCGCGGTGCCCCGGGACAATCTGCTGCCCAAACCGGCCGGGCTGTCGTTCCTGGATGCGGCGTGCCTGCCGACCGCTTGGCTGACGGCCTACAACATGCTGGTCACCCGCGGGCGGGTCGATCTCGCGTCGTCGGTGCTGGTGCAGGGGGCCGGCGGTGGGGTGGCGACGGCGGCCGTGGTGCTCGCCGCGGCGATGGGCAAGACGGTCTATGTGACCAGCCGTGATCCCGGCAAGCGGGAGAAGATCGCGGCGCTCGGCGCGGTGGCGGTGGAGCCCGGCGGGCGCCTGCCGGAACGGGTCGATGTGGTGATCGAGTCGGTGGGGCAGCCGACCTTCGACCATTCGATGAAGTGCGCGGCGCCCGGCGCCCGGATCGTCGTGTGCGGGGCCACCGGCGGGCATTTGGCGACCGTTGACCTGCGGCGGCTGTTCGCGATGCGGCTCGAACTGCTGGGCAGCGTGATGGGCACGCTTCCGGAACTGGTCGCGCTGATGGACCTGATGATCGAGAAGGGCATCCGACCGGTGATCGACTCGACCTACGGGTTCAGCGCGGTGGTGGACGCGTTCGCGCACCTGGAGTCGGGTGACGTGTTCGGCAAGGTCGCGCTGGACTTCCTGCACTGAGCGGTCGTCACAGGCGGTTGGTGAAGGTGGCCAGATCGTTTGCGGCGGCGTCCTGGCCGAGGCGCGCTTTCGCGGAACGGTCGCCGTAGAGGCTCCACCGCCAGAAATCCCGGCTCGTAGCGGAGATGACGTCGAGTGAGCGCCCGGTGGCCACGTGACCGCCGCGAGGAAACGTCAGGAAGGCTTTCGGCCAGCTCATGGCGTCAAAGACCGACCGGCCATCGGCATAGGCGATCGTGTTGTCAAGCTTGCCGTGCACGAAGAGCAACGGCGACGGAGCGCCCGTCAACGGGGTCGCGACGATCTGCCGCCCGGCCAGCACCACACCGGCCCGCAGCCGAGCGTCCCGGTTGCCGCTGAACATGCCAAGCGTCGTCATCCCACCCGCCGAATGCCCGGCCGCAGCGATCCGTCCGGCGTCGACCGCCCCGCCGAGCCGCTCGAGCACCCGCGTGATCACGTAGCTGGCGTCGGCCGGCTGGTTGACCACGTCGAGCGGGTTGAAGTCACTGACCCCACCGGCGGTGAACGGATAGGCCGGCGCCGCGACCACGAAGCCGGCCTTCGCCCAGGCGGTGATCATCTCGGCGTAGTCGCGCGGGCGAGCGGTCAGCCCGTGACTGAACAGAATCAGCGGGAAGGAACCGTTCCCGCTCGGCTGCCAGATCGTCGTGGGCAGCGGCCGGTCGCCGCGGCTGAATGCGACCTGGCTGGTCTTGAGCGAGAAAGTCCTGGTCGGGGCGGTGCCAGCGGGTGCTGTGCCGGGTGCGGTGGTGCCGGGTGGGGTGGCGCCGGGTGGGGTGGTGCCGGGTGTGGGTGTCGTGCCGCCGGGCGAGCCTGTGCCCGGCGCTGATTTGCTGGGCGACGCTTTCGGCTGGTCGGTTGCCGGTTGCGCGCTCGTCGAACATGCGCCGGCCGACGCGGCTGCGCCGGCCACGACAAGGGCCTTGATCACGGTACGCCGATGCACCCGGCCCATTGTGCCGTCGTTACCTGTGGAGCCCGCCGATCTGCGACCGCGACCCGTGCGCCTGCTTGCCGCCGCAGGCTGCCGTGGCCGCAGCCACCGGGCTGTTGGGTTCCTCGGGCTGGCGGTTGCGTTCGGGCTGGCTGGTTGTTTCCGGGCCGGGAGTTACCTCCTGGCCGTTGGGCCGGGGTAGACCATGCGGGGCAGGCGGTGGGCGGCGGACTCGTCGCCGTTCAGGGTCCAGCGCAGGAAGTCGATCACTGTGGACTTCATGGTGGGGTAACCGAGATCGCCCGGCTGCAGGTAGGTGGAGTGCGAGTTGCGGCGCAGCAGCACGTAGGCCTTGGGCCACGGCACCTGCTTCCAGGCCGCCCGGCTCACCGCCATCGGCACCACCGGATCGGCCGTACCCTGGAGAAACAGCATGCTGGCCGGCGCACCTGCGAACGCACCCGGCGCCGCCCACCCGGCCATGACCACCCCGGCCCGCAGCCGAGGGTCGTGCCCCGCCGTGAACAGCCCGGTCGTCGTGTAGCCCCCGGCCGAGTGGCCGACCGCCGCAATGTGCTCGGCGTCGATCCGATGCCAGAGCGGATCACCCGCCGTGTAGTTGAGGCGCAACACCCGAGACAGCACAAAGCGAGCGTCAGCTGGCTGACGCACGATATCGGCCCGCCGGAACCGAACAGCAAACTCGCTGGTGTTCGGGTAGGTCGGCGCGATCACAACAAAACCGGCCGCGGCAAATGCGGCCAGCGCCGGGGCATACCGCTCCGGCGACCCGGACAGCCCGTGACTGAACAGCACCAACGGAAAGCGCCCGGTCGCCGGCGCAAGCCCGGCTCGAGCAGAGGCCGCAACCCGAGCAACGAGGTCAGCCGGAACCGGACGGCTGACCCGCCCAGAACCGCCGCCCCGGGCGGTGCGTCCGGCCTGGACGCGTCCGGCCTGGGTGGTGCGTTCGGCTTTGGCGGTGCGTCGGGCCTGGGTGGTGCGTTCGGCCTGGGCGGTGCGTTCGGCGCCGGCGGTGCGGGCCGTTCTGGCGGTCTGGCCGGTTCGGGTGGCGTGCCTGTCCTTGGCGGCGACTTTCGGATGGGCCCCGAGGTCAGTCGGGGTTGTGGCTTTCGGGCGGACCGCTCCCTCGCCTGTGGCGGTGCCCTTTGACTGAGCCGCCACCTTGTCCTTGGCGGCGGCTTTCGGTCGGGCCGTGAGCTCGTCCCTGCCAGCGGCTTGCGGGCGCGTCGCGACCTCGGCCAAGGCGGCAACCTTCGGGCGGGCCGCGAAATCGGCTGGGGGGACGGCATTTGGAGGGGTGGTCTGTTCGGGACGGCTTGCTGGGGCGAACAGGCCGTCGGTGGGCCGGGGGAGGCGCCGGCGGTTGGTGAGTTCGGCTTGGTCGGGGTCGGCGGCGGCGGGATAGAAGACCAGGGTGGGCAGTGGGCGGTTCGGGCCGCGCTGCAGGTCAAGCGTTCGGACGCCGACCGGCCAGACCGGGTGGGCGGTCGGCGCGGGGGGCGCTACCAGCAGAGGTGGCGCGGGCCGGGAGATCGGCTGTCGCTGGGCGGGTTCGCTGAAGCAGCCGCCGGCCGCCAGAGCGAGAATCAGGGTCACCGCCGTGCCCGCCAGCCGCCGCGTTCCCATGATCCGACGTTACGGCGCAACACTCCCACGAAGGGGTGAAATTGCCGGACCGGGTGCATCGCTACTGGTAGGCGACATGGTCGCGGGGGTGGGGTGGTCGGCGGACGGGCTTCTTTTCGCTATGGTCTTGGCCATGTCTGACAACAGCGTCGATCCGAGCGGCAACACCGAGGCGTTCCGGGCCTTTACTCAGGACACCCCGCAGGAGCCCGCCGCAGCCTCCAAGACCCCGCTGATCGTCACCGGCGTGGTCGTCGCCGTCGTGCTCATCGCCCTGATCGTCTGGCTGGTTTCCTGATCAGTCGGCCAGCCCGAGAGCGGCGCGAGACTGGT
Source organism: Paractinoplanes toevensis (assembly GCF_018332695.1). Lineage (GTDB taxonomy): Bacteria > Actinomycetota > Actinomycetes > Mycobacteriales > Micromonosporaceae > Actinoplanes > Actinoplanes toevensis. Next base: position 17,443 of record NZ_BOQN01000058.1, on the reverse strand, counting down.
TGGCGATCTCCAACTCCTCGTCCGTGGGGACCACACACACCGCAGTGCGCGAGCCGTCCGGGGAGATGATCTTCTCGGCGGCCTCGTTGCGGGCCGGGTCGACCGCGATGCCCAGCGGTTCGAGGCCGGCCAGGGCCGCGCCCCGCACCTGGGGGGAGTGCTCGCCGACGCCGGCCGTGAACGTGATGGCGTCGACCCGGCCGAGCACGGCGAGGTAGGAGCCGATGCACTCGCGCAGCCGCCGGATGTAGACGTCGAAGGCCAGGGTGGCAGCCGGGTCGCCGGCCTCGCGGCGTTCCGCGACGGCGCGCATGTCGTTGTCGCCGCAGAGGCCGAGCAGGCCGCCGTGCCGGGTCAGCGAACTTTCGATCTCGTCGATCGGCAGGCCGGCCACCCGGTGCAGATGGAAGATCACGGTCGGGTCGATCGAGCCGCTGCGGGTGCCCATCACCAGGCCGTCCAACGGCGACAGCCCCATCGAGGTGGCCACGCTCAGGCCGCCCCGGATGGCGGCCGCGCTGGCGCCGTTGCCCAGGTGCAGGGTGATCACGTTGGTGTCCTCGACGGGACGGCCGAGGATCCCGGCGGTGCGGCGAGCAACGTACGCGTGTGAGGTGCCGTGGAATCCGTATCGCCGGATCTGCCACTTGGCCGCCAACTCGGCGTCGATCGCCCAGGTCACGCCCTCGGGCGGGATGGTCGCGTGGAACGCCGTGTCGAAGACCGCCACCTGCGGCACGTCGGGCAGCAGCTTGCGGGCCACCTCGAGGCCGGTGACCGCCGCCGGGTTGTGCAGCGGCGCCAGTGGGATCAGCGACTCGATGCGGGCCACGACCTCGTCGTCGACCACGGTCGGCTCGGTGAAGTCGGAACCGCCGTGCACGACCCGGTGACCGACCGCGGCCAGGCCGTCCAGATCGGTCTCCGACATGATCTTCTGGAGCGCCTCGCGGTGGTCGGAGGTGTTGCCGCCCGGTTCGCCGATCTTCTCGACCAGCCCCTTCGCCAGCGTTTCGGTGCCGTCGAAGAGTCGGTATTTCACCGACGAGGAACCGCTGTTGAGCACCAAAATCCTGGTCATCGAGCCGCCGCCTGAATCGCCGTGATCGCCACCGTGTTGACGATGTCCTTGACCGTCGCACCGCGGGACAGGTCGTTGACCGGCCGTCGCAGCCCCTGCATGACCGGCCCGACGGCGACCGCATGGGCCGACCGCTGAACCGCCTTGTAGGTGTTGTTCCCAGTATTGAGGTCGGGGAACACGAAGACCGTCGCCTTGCCGGCGACCGTGCTGTCCGGCAGCTTGGTGGCCGCCACCGCGGGGTCGACCGCCGCGTCGTACTGGATCGGGCCCTCGACCGGCAGGTCGGGCCGGCGCTCCCGGACCAGCGCGGTGGCCGCCGCGACCTTTTCCACGTCGGCGCCCGCGCCGGAGCTGCCGGTCGAATAGGAAAGCATCGCCACCCGGGGCTCGATGCCGAACGCGGCGGCCGTGTCGGCCGAGGAGAGTGCGATGTCGGCGAGCTGGGCGGCGTCCGGGTCGGGGTTTACCGCGCAGTCGCCGTAGACCAGCACGCGGTCGGCCAGCAGCATGAAGAAGACGCTGGAGGCGACCGTCAGCCCGGGCACCGTGCGGATGATCTCGAAGGCCGGGCGGATGGTGGCGGCCGTGGTGTGGTTGGCTCCGGAGACCATGCCGTCGGCGTAACCCTCCTCCACCATCAGGGTGCCGAAGTAGTTGACGTCACGGACCACGTCGTAGGCCAGATCGAGCGTGACGCCCTTCTTCTTGCGCAGCTCGGCGTAGCGCGACGCGAAGCGGTCGCGCCACTCGCTGGTCTCCGGGTCGACCAGGTTGGCGCCGCCGATCGAGACGCCGAGCTCGCGGGCCCGGCGGGTGATCTCGGCGCGGTCACCGAGCAGGGTCAGCTCGGCGACGCCGCGGCGCAGCAGGGTCTCGGTGGCCCGCAGGATGCGCTCGTCGGTGCCCTCGGGCAGCACCAGGTGGCGTCGCTCGGCGCGGGCCTTGTCGATCAGATCGTTCTCGAACATCAGCGGGGTTACCCGGGCCGAGCGGGCCACGTCGAGGATGCGGGCCAGCTCGGCGGTGTCGACATTCTCCTCGAACGCGCCGAGCGCGGCCTCGACCTTGCGCGGCGTGCCGGTGCTCAGCCGGGCCTCGATGCGGGAGGCCGAGGCGATCGTGTGATAGCTGTCGGAGTCGACCACCAGCATCGCGAGCCCGGTGTTGAGTTTCTCGATCACCGCGACCGCGCGCGGGTCGGGCGCCTCACCGAGGGTCAGCACCAGCCCGGACAACGTGACGTTGCCGGCCGCGTGCGCGGCGCTCGCGGCGACCAGCAGGTCGGCCCGGTCGCCGGGGGTGATCAGCAGCGCGCCGTCGGTCAGGTGTTCCAGCAGGGCGGGCACGTGGGCGGCACCGACGACGTAGTCGAGCACGTCGCGGTCGAGGGCGTTCTCCGAGCCGCTGACCACGGTGGCGCCGAGTGCGGCGGCCACCTCGGCAACGGTCGGCGCGGCCACGGCCGCGACCTCGGGAATCGACCACATCGGCACCGGCAGGCCGGCAGCCGGCTGGAGCGGAACCCCCGACGGCACCCGGTTGGCGATCACCGCCAGCACGGTGGCGTCGAGGTCGACGAGCGAATGGTACGCACTTCGGGCGGCCGCGCCGATTGCCTCTTCACCGCGCCCCTCGCCGCTGATCACCGGGATCACGACGCTGCCGAACTCGGTCGCCAGGCGGGCGTTGAAGCCCAGCTCACGAGGCATCTCGTCGCCGCCGCCGGCCGGGCTGCCGGCGAAGTCGCTGCCGATCACGACGACCGAGGCGCTGCGCCGCTCCACCTCGCGATAGCGCTCGACGATCCGGCCGATCAGCTCCTCCCACTTGCCGTCGGCCACCAGCTGACCGGCCTCGGCCGCGGTGACGCCGAACGAGTCGGCGTAGGGAGCCACCACCGGGTATCGCTCGGTGAGCAGGGTCAGCAGAGTGTCCTCGCCGGGGCCGGACAGCAGCGGGCGGAACACCCCGATGCGGGCGACCTGGCGAGAGAGCAACTCGACCAGGCCGAGTGCAACGGTGCTCTTGCCGACGCCAGGCCCGAGCCCGGCCACATAAACGCTTCGTGCCACGTGTTCAAGCTACCGGCGAGAGGACGAAGCCCGCCGGGCCAAAAGTCCTCTTGTGGACGGAGCTTGTCCAGTGCACACTAGGCACTGGTACACCTGTTATCCACAGGCTGGAGCTCGGCACGCCCGGCGCCGACTGAGCTCGATTACCGTGCGGTCAGGCCAGCGCTTGGCGATGGCTGGGAAATCTATCTCTAAACTGACCTAAAATTTCAAAGCGTAATGATCTATATGCGGCGGATGTCGTGGGAGCGTTCCCGCGCGGCCGGATTTCGCGACACGCCCACAGGGAACCTATTCAACAAGGAAACGTGTGCCGAAACGCGGACCTCGTGGGCGTCGATTCGGCCTCCGCAATAGTGGCCATTATCTCCCTTACAAAGCTATTAGAACCAAATGCGCAGTATGAACCTTATGTCCGAAATAATGCGACGGCCCGCCACTTCGATAATCGGCATTTATCCGGTCGCGCCACCGGGTGTGTGATCGATGCTTCTCATTGTTCGGGCCGCGCCCACGGTAGCGCAATTCTCCTGCAATTTGCAGCACGGCGACGTGAAGGAATCTCGTGATTGAATAAAGCGGCTCAAATCAAACGCCTCCCAAAGGAGGCGTGATCGCCGCTGTAATTGATCATCCGATTCGGAAGGATGGTGCGGGTGTCGAGTTATTCTCGGGGGTGGTCTGATCGGGCAGCTTCGCATGCACTAAAGGCCTACCACTTTCGGTTTCGCCTTTAGTTTTGTTCCCTACTGTTTCGTAGCGTTTCGTACCGGGACGATCATCTTGCTGGAGTTGGTGCAGGCAGGGGGCCGAGTTCGTCCGGCCCGAGGTTCGCGTTGTTTCCTAACTCTGGCGCGCGAGTGGCTCACACCAGCACCCTCTCGTTAGCGCCTGCGGGGGAGTTCGATCGTGTGAGTGGTCGATGGCGTTGATCATCTAGCGGGAGGGATCGCTTCCCGGTACGCTAAAAGCAGGAGGGCTCGGTCCTCCTAATCCGATCTTGTGTCTGGTTTGATCCCTGGGCCGGTTCGGATAGCAAGACCCGGAAAGAGCTGTGGTAGGCCACTCTCCGGGGAAAAGAGTAAGGGGCCGGTGCGGCATCAATGATGTCTGCGCCGGCCCCTTATTTATTTCCCGGAACCCGAGCCCTGTTCGGATTATCCCGGGCCTTGATCAAACGGAGCTCGCGGGCGCATCTCACCTCATCCGTGGCTTCCGTGCAAGTTGCACGAGAGGGCCGTTTCCTGATCTCCCGTTCCGCGCTGCTCTGTGCTGGTTTCCGTCGTCCCGATGCGGCAGAATGTCTTCCCGGCGCTGATGCCTGGCCTACCCAACGGGGCGTCAGCGCTGCTATTACGCAATTCTTTGGACTTCGGCCCAGGGATCAACCAAGCACAGAAAGGTGGGCATATTCATGCCCCACAAGCACCTGCCGATGCCTTACCGCCAATGGGATCCGTCCCCGGGCCTCGCGGACCGGCGCGCCCGGCGACGCATCATCATCTTCGTGGTCGTGATCCTCTTCGGCGGTGTGCTGCTCGGCGCCGGCCGAGATCTGCAAACCGTCCTGCTCACTCTGCTCGGGGTGGGCCTGGCCGCCGCGACTATCGCTCGATGGGTGATCGATGACGTACCGCTGCCGGCAATCGGATCCATTTACCCGGGACCGCGCCCGTGACTGAGGTTGGGGCAACGCCCGACCCGGGTCGGCCTGGTGGCCCTCGCCACCGGGCCGACCCGGCCGCCATCAAGCCCGCCGGCGTGATCCGAGACGAGCAACCCGGCCCGGGTCGAGCGGGGGCCGGCGACCCGCTTGCGGCGCCGACCCGAATTCTCGATCCGAGGTCTCGGCGAACCTTTGAGGACCGCCTTGTCGAACTCCGTCTTCGGGAAAGCCGCGCAGCGGAACTTGAAGCACATGTTCAAGCCTTGGAGGACCGGGCGCGCATGGCCGCGAGCGAGGCCGCCCGGGCGGAAGCGCGTCTCGCCGCGGTGCGAATCGAGCTGGCGCGACAGGTGTCGACGCCCTCGCCGCCTCGCGCCGACCGGGCAGCCTCGCCCGCTGCCCGTGAGCACGAACTGGCGCGTATGAAGGCCAAGTTCATGGACGGCGAGACGGCCGGCACTGATCTCGCCGATCGGCTCCGATTCGCCCATCAGCAGGCGGGCAAACCGTCGTTGGACACGCTCGGCAGTTCGGTGGGCTACAGCAAAGCCACGTTGTCGAAGGTGTTCAACGGGAAGATGCAGCCGGCTTGGGCGCTGGTTCGCAAGCTCGCGGTCGAGTTTCGTGTTCCGCAGTCGGTGCTGACCCAGGAGTGGCATCCGCTGTGGATCGCCGCGGATACCTACCGCCAGAAGGGCCGCGGTCCTTCGATGGGCGTGACCGAGTCGCCGGCCACCGGCGCCGAGCTCGCGGCGGCCGGTCCGGTCGGCCACACCTGCCCGAAATGTGGAGCCTGGGTCGTCGACAACACCCGGCACGTCGGCTGGCACATGGCGATGGAACCCGGCGGCGCCGCTCCCGACGCCGAGTCCATCGAAGGCTGGAACCAAGAATCCAGTGAATACAAGCTGCTTCGCGAGGCACTCGGCACCGACCCTGCGCCGTAGAACGCAGCACCGGACCGCGGCCCTCCGCATCATCGCGGTGGGCCGCTGTTCAAGGTTCTCCGCAGGTATGTTTCCGGGTCGGCGAGAAACAGCCGCCAGCGGTTGGTCAGCTCCAGGTCGGTCCAGGTGACCCGGCGGATGCCGTGATCGCCCAGTTCCAGGATGGTGGCGCCGGGCAGGGCGGTCAGCAGCGGGGAGTGGGTGGCCACGATCACCTGGGCGCCGGCCAGCCGCAGGGTGTCCAGGTGGGCGGTCAGGCGCAGCGTCGAGGTGAACGAGAGCGGAGCCTCCGGCTCGTCCATGAGATAGAAGCCGAACCCGCGGAATTTGCGTTCCAGCAGCGTCAGGAAGCCCTCGCCGTGGCTGCGGTCGTGCAGGTCGTGGTCCGGCGAGTCGGGGAGACCTTCGAGATAGGTGTAGAAGCCGTGCATGGTCTCGGCCCGCAAGAAGTACGAGTTGGCCCGCTTGCCGGGGGTTCGGATCACCCGCAGGGCGTCGGCCAGCGGCGACTCGGTGACCCGGGTGGAGTGCATGGCGCCGCGGGAGCCGCCCTCCGGGTTCAGGCCGTGCACGCCGGCCAGCGCCTCGATCAGCGTCGACTTGCCCGAGCCGTTCTCGCCCACCAGGAAAGTCACCCCGGCGGGAAGGTTGAGGCCGTGCTCGAGGACCGCCGCCACCGCCGGGATCTTCGCCCACCAGGCGTTCCGGTCGTAGGGGACGTCCGGCGCCGGCTCGATCCGGCGGATCGGGGGCGGCGCGCTACTCCTCGTCATCCTCGTCGGCGCGGGCCAGCCAGGTGGCGAAGCGCTCGATCGGGGTCTCGAACTCGGGGTTGATGTCGACGAACGTGCGCAGTTGGTCGGCCAGCCACTCCAGCGTGACGGTCTCCGCGCCGCGCCGTTCGACCAGTTCCTCGATGCCCCGATCGGTGAAGTACATGACCGGATAGTAAAAGGGGGCGCCCCGCCGAAGCGGAGCGCCCCCTTCAAATCAACATCAAGGGCGCGGAAGAGCGGCCTCGATCAGTGCCGACTGCTCGGCGTCGTGCATCTTGGCCGAGCCGACCGCGGGAGCGGCCGCCGCGGGGCGGGAGATCCGGCGCAGCCGGACGCCCTCGAGATGCTCGAGCAGGTTGAGCGCCACGAACGTCCAGGCGCCCTGGTTGGCCGGTTCCTCCTGCACCCAGGCGAAGTCTTCCGCGTTCGGGAACTGGGCGAGGATCGCCTTGAGCTCGGCCACCGGCAGCGGGTAGATCTGCTCCATCCGGATGATCGCCGTGTCGGTGATGCCGCGCTCGGCCCGGGCCTGGAACAGGTCGTAGTAGACCTTGCCCGAGCAGAGCAGGACCCGCTTCACCGAGCCGGCGTCCAGCGGCGTGCCGTTGACGCCGGCGTCACCGAGGACCGGCTGGAACGTGCCGGTGGTGAAGTCGGCGACCGGCGACACCGCCAGCTTGTGCCGCAGCAGCGACTTCGGCGAGAACACCACCAGCGGCTTGCGCTTGCTGGACAGGGCCTGGCGGCGCAGCAGGTGGAAGTAGTTGCCGGGGGTGGTCACGTTGGCCACCCGCATGTTGTCCTGCGCGCAGAGCTGCAGGAACCGCTCGGGGCGGCCGGACGAGTGGTCGGGGCCCTGCCCCTCCTGGCCGTGCGGCAGGAGCAGCACCAGCGACGACTGCTGGCCCCACTTCACCTCGCCGGAGGAGATGAACTCGTCGACGATCGACTGGGCGCCGTTGGCGAAGTCACCGAACTGGGCCTCCCAGAGAACCAGAGCGTCCGGGTTCTCCACCGAGTAGCCGTACTCGAAGCCCATCGCCGCGTACTCGCTGAGCAGCGAGTCGTGGACGAAGAACCGGGAGTTGCCGGTGGCCAGCGTGGACAGCGGCAGGAAGTCCTTGCCGGTCTTCGAGTCGACGATCGACGCGTGCCGGGACACGAACGTGCCACGGCGGGAGTCCTGACCGGCGAGGCGAACCGTGACGCCTTGGGCGAGCAGCGATCCGAACGCGATCAGCTCGCCGAACGCCCAGTCGATGCCGCCCTCGTTCGCCATCTTGGCGCGCCGTTCGAGCAGCTGCTGCACCCGCTTGTGCGGGGTGAAGCCCTCGGGCAGCTCGATGTGGGCCTGGCCGACCGCGCCGACCCCGGCAGCGTCGATCGCGGTGTCGACCTGCGGTTCCGGCTCCTCGGAGATGACCCGCGGGCGGGGCGGCGTGCCGGCCGCGTCGCGGGTGGCCTTGAAGACCTGCTCCAGCTGCGACTGGTAGTCGCGCAGCTGCTCCTGGGCGTCGTCGACGGTGATGTCGCCGCGGCCGATCAGCTCCTCGGTGTAGAGCTTCCGGACCGAGCGCTTGGTGTCGATGATCTGGTACATCCGCGGGTTGGTCATCGACGGGTCGTCGCCCTCGTTGTGACCACGGCGGCGGTAGCAGACCATGTCGATAACGACGTCCTTGTTGAACGCCTGGCGGTACTCGAATGCCAGCTTGGCGACCCGCACGACGGCCTCGGGGTCGTCACCGTTCACGTGGAAGATCGGCGCCTGGATCATCCGGGCCACGTCGGTCGAATACATCGAGCTGCGGCTGTACTCCGGGGCGGTGGTGAAGCCGACCTGGTTGTTGACGATCACGTGGACCGTGCCGCCGGTGCGGTAACCGCGCAGCTGGGACAGGTTGAGCGTCTCGGCGACCACGCCCTGGCCGGCGAACGCGGCGTCGCCGTGCACCAGCAGCGGGAGCACCGTGTAGCCGTGCAGGCCCAGGTCGAGGCGGTCCTGCTTGGCGCGGACGATGCCTTCCAGGACCGGGTCGACGGCCTCCAGGTGGGACGGGTTGGCCACCACGCTGACGGTGGTCGAGTGCTCGCCGTCGGGCGTGGTGTATTTCCCGGTCTGGCCCAGGTGGTACTTGACGTCGCCGGAACCGTGCGAGGACTTCGGGTCCATCTGGCCCTCGAACTCGCTGAAGATCTTTTCGTACGGCTTGGCGACGATGTTGGCCAGCACGTTGAGGCGGCCGCGGTGGGCCATGCCGATGACCATCTCGTCGAGACCGGCCTCGGCCGACGACTCGAGGACGGCGTCGAGCAGCGGGATCAGCGACTCGCCGCCCTCCAGCGAGAACCGCTTCTGACCGACGTACTTGGTCTGGAGGAAGGTCTCGAAGGCCTCGGCGGCGTTCAGCCGGTTGAGGATGTGCTTCTGCTCGTCCTGGTCCGGCTTGGTGTACTTGATCTCGATGCGATCCTGGATCCAGCGCCGCTCCTCGGGGCCCTGGATGTGCATGTACTCGATGCCGACCCGGCGGCAGTAGGTGTCCCGCAGGACGCCGAGCACGTCGCGCAGCTTCATCCGCTGCTTGCCGGCGAAGCCGCCGACCGGGAACGTGCGGTCCAGGTCCCACAGGGTGAGGCCGTGCTGGAGCACGTCGAGGTCGGGGTGCCGGCGGATCTCGAACTCGAGCGGGTCGGTGTCGGCCATCAGGTGACCGCGCACGCGGTAGGCGTGGATCAGCTCGACGACCCGCGCGGCCTTGTCGATCTGCCCCTCGGACGTGCGGGCCACGTCGCGGACCCAGCGGACCGGTTCGTACGGAATGCGCAGCGACGTGAAGATCTCGTCGTAGAACCCGTGGTCGCCCAGCAGGTATTCGTGCATGCCCTTGAGGAACTCGCCGGACTGCGCGCCCTGGATGACCCGGTGGTCGTAGGTGCTGGTCAGCGTGGTGACCTTGCTGACGCCGTGGTCGGTCAGCGTCTCGTCGCTCATCCCGGCGTAGGGCGCGGGGTATTCCATCGCGCCGACACCGATGATCGCGGACTGGCCCTGCAGCAGGCGGGGGATCGAGTGGACCGTCCCGATGCCGCCCGGGTTGGTCAGCGAGATCGTGGTGCCGGAGTAGTCGTCCATGGTGAGCTCGTTGCGCCGGGCCCGCCGCACGACGTCCTCGTAGGCCTGCCAGAACTTGCGGAAGTCCATCTGCTCGCAGTTCTTGATGGAGGGCACGACCAGGGTGCGGCTGCCGTCCTTCTTGGCGAGGTCGATGGCGATGCCGAGGTTGATGTGCTCGGGCTGCACCAGAGCCGGCTTGCCGTCGATCTGGGCGAACGAGTTGTTCATCTCGGGGTGCTTGATGACCGCCCGCACCAGCGCCCACCCGATCAGGTGGGTGAAGCTGACCTTGCCACCGCGCCCGCGGGCGAGGTGGTTGTTGATCACGATGCGGTTGTCGACCATGAGCTTGGCCGGGACGGCTCGCACCGAGGTGGCGGTGGGCACCTCGAGCGACGCGTCCATGTTCTGCACGATCTTGGCGGCCACCCCGCGCAGGGTGGTGACCTTCGCACCCTCGGGCGCCTTGCCGTTGGAGGCGGCGGCCGGAGCCGGCTTGGCGGCCGGCGCGGGCTTCGATGCAGGCTTCGCAGCGTCGGGAACTGTCGGCTTCACCGGGGCGACGGTGGTGGCGGCGGGGGCGTCCGTGCCGGCCTTGGCCGCCGAGGCGGTGGCGTTGGCCGCTTTCGCCTCGTCGGGGGTGACGATCGAACCCGTTGCCATCGCCGGCTTGTAGTCGGCGAAGAAATCGTGCCAGGCGGGGTCAACACTGGTCGGGTCGGCCAGGTAGCGCTGGTACATCTCATCGACGATCCACTCGTTGGGGCCGAAGTCCGCGAGTGGGTTGTCATGCGAAGTCTGCTGGGTCGACACTTTCGTGTTCGCCTCTTTCACCATGTTGTCAGCACGCGACCGGGTCGTCACATGGGACGGGAAGAATTCGGTGTCAAGGCTACGCCGTGCGGGGGCAAGATCCGCCCCCGCGTCGGCTCTACGGACACTTAAAGATTATGTTGCGCTAGCTGATGTCGCGGCGCTTGGTGAGCCACGTACCGAAGAAGCCGGCGACCACCGCGTAACCGATCAGCACGACGGCACCGACCCAGCGCGGAGGGTTACCGGGCAGATCGGTACCCGAGATCATGAGCTGCGACGCGCTCGTCGGGATCAGCACCTGAAGGTTCTCGAACCACTGCGCCACGTACTCGGTGAGCAGGAAGAAGATGAGCCCGATGGCCGAGGTGCCGACCACGTAGACGATGCCCAGGATGAGCGTCGCCGCGAGCTGATTCTTGATCAGCACACCCAGCCCGACGCCGAGCACCGCCCACAGCACGAAGGCCAGCAGGTTGAGCCCGATGGCCCGCCACACCGCGGGCTCGCCGAGCTGGTTGCTCAGATCGAGGTTGCTCATGATCGGCGGCACCACGATCAGGTTGATCAGGGTGGTGAGCAGCCAGAGCAGCACGCCGACGATCACCGCGGCGCCGAACTTGGCCAGGATGACGGATTCCCGCTTGGGAGTGACCAGGAACGTGGCGGTCGCGGTGAGGTGGAAGAACTCACTGGTCACGATGATCGCCGAAAGCAACAGGACGATCAGTACGCCGAAGTACTGACCGCTGGTGTAGAGCGTGGTGGCCACGTTGATCGGCTCGAGCGCCGCCCGGACCTGCTCGGCCTGGTCGGGATCGCTGACCTGGTCGGGGTTGGTCGAGGCGAACTGGGCCCAGTTGGCCAGCACACTCGCCGCGTACAGCGGGAGCAGGACGATGCCCATGATCCACCAGATCGCGGTGGTGCGGAGCTTGAAGAGCTCGGCGTTGATCAGGTTCATCGGATGCCCGCCATTCCGGCCGTGAGCTGCAGGAAGACCTGTTCGAGATCGCCGCGCTCGGCGACCAGTTCGTGCAATTCGACCGAGGCGGTGAAGGCGGCGTGCCCGATGGCGGCCGCCTCCGCGCCGCTGACCAGCAGCGACCCGTCGGCCTGCGGCGTCGCGGACGCCCCCAGGGAGGTCAGCGCGGTGGTCAGCTCGGCCGGCTGCGGGGTGCGCACCCGCACCTGGGAGGTGCCCATCGAGCCGAGCACCTCGTCGACCGGGCCCTGCCGGACCAGCTTGCCGGCCGCCACGATCACCACGTCGTCGGCGAGCACCTGCATCTCGCCGAGCAGGTGGCTGGAGACCAGCACCGTGCGGCCCTCGGCGGCGAGCGCCTTGAGCAGGTCGCGCATCCAGCGGATGCCCTCGGGGTCGAGACCGTTGGCCGGCTCGTCGAGGATCAGCACCCGCGGGTTGCCGAGCATCGCCGCGGCGATGCCGAGCCGCTGCTTCATGCCGAGCGAGTAGCCCTTGAACTTGCGCTTGCCGGCCGGGGTGAGCCCGACCAACTCGAGCGTCTCGTCGGCCCGCGAGTCGGGCAGGCCGGCGGCCCGGCAGATCATCCGCAGGTGGTTGCGGCCGGTGCGGCCGCGGTGCGCGCTGGATGCCTCCAGGACCGCGCCGACGTGCTTGATCGGTTCGTGCAGCTCGGTGTAGCGCTCCCCGCCGATGGTGGCGTTGCCCGAGGTCGGCGTGACCAGACCCAGCAACATGCGCAGGGTGGTGGTCTTGCCGGCGCCGTTCGGGCCGAGGAAACCGGTCACCCGCCCGGACCGCACGCTGAAGCTCAGGTCGTCGACGGCTCGAAGCTTCTTGTACTGCTTGCTCAGGTGATCGACGACTATCGCGTCGCTCGCTGGCCCGGTCATCGAGCAGCCCCCTTCTCGAAAGGGATCAACGTACTAGTTGAGCGCCATCCGCGTGGGCCCGTGGCGGAAAGCACAAGGCGTTCATGTTTCGGCCATTCATCCCCACCAAGGCCGACATTCCATCGGCAGTTCTCGCCCTTACACAGATCACATGGCAGTTCTACTGACCGCCCCCGCATCTACCGGGACCAGCGGCTACACCCTGCTCATCGCCGACGACCCCAGCCAGGTCGCCGCCGCGCAGCGGCTGCGCCACGACGTTTTCGCCGGCGAACTCGGCGCCCACCTGACCGGCGCCGTGGACGGACGGGACGTCGACGAGTTCGACGAGCACTGCGACCACCTGATCGTGCGCGACGACGCGACCGGCGAGGTGGTCGGGACCTATCGGATGCTTCCCCCCAAGGCGGCCGAGCAGGCGGGCCGCCGGTACGGCGACGGTGAGTTCGACCTGAGCGCCCTGCGCCCGCTGCGCGACCAACTGGTCGAGACCGGACGCTCCTGTGTCCACCCGGACCACCGCACCGGCGCCGTGGTCAACCTGATGTGGGCCGGCATCGCCCGCTACATGCACCTGAAGAACCTGCGCTGGCTCGGCGGGTGCGCCTCGGTGCCGCTGGCCGACGGCGGCGCGACCGCGGCCGGCGTCTGGGCCCGGGTGCAGGCGAAACACCTCGCGCCGCCGGCACTGCGGGTCACCCCGCGGCTGAGCTGGCTGGCGGGCACCGAGCTGGTCGGCGACCCGAAGACGCAGCCCCCCGCGCTGCTCAAGGGCTACCTGCGACTGGGCAGCTGGATCTGCGGCGAGCCGGCCTACGATCCGGACTTCGAGTGCGCCGACTTCTACGTCCTGTTCTCGATGGACCGGCTGGACCCGCGGTACCGCCGGCACTTCCTGGGAGCGGCCCGATGATGTGGCAACCGGTCTCCGGATGCGGAGACGAATGCCGGGACGGCGCCGACGTACGCGCGTTCCGGGGTGTGGCGACCTTGCGCGTGGTGACTCTGGCCGGCGTACTCCTCGGTGGTTTTCTGATGGTGCCGCTCCTGCGCGGCGGCGCGCTGCGGACCCTGGCCCGCACCATGCTCGCGGTCCTCGGGATCAAGCTGGTCCGGCAGGGCCCGGCCCTGCGGCCGGGCAGCCTGCTCGCCGCCAACCACGTCTCCTGGCTGGACATCCTGGTGCTGCTCGCGGTGGCGCCGGTCCGGCTGGTGGCGAAGGGCGAGGTGGGCGCGTGGCCGGGCATCGGCGCGCTGGCCGGCCTCTCCGGAGCGATCTTCATCGATCGGTCGCGCCCGAAGGCGCTGCCCCAGACGGTGGCCGAGGTGGCTGCCGCGCTGAAGGCCGGGCGGTCGGTGGCGGCTTTCCCGGAGGGTACGACGTTCTGCGGTGCCAAGAACGGGCGTTTCCGTCCCGCTCTGTTCCAGGCGGCGATCGACGCGAACGCGCCGGTGGTGCCCGCCTCGATCCGGTACGACAGCACCGCGGCCGCGTTCATCGGCGAGGACACGCTCTGGGCTTCGGTCCGGCGGGTGGCTGCGCTACGGTCGCTGACGGTGACCCTGGTGACCGCCCCGGCCCTGCGCCCCACCGGCGAGGCCGACCGCCGCACCCTGGCCCGGGCCGTCCAGTCCTCCCTGGGACCATCCAGCTACAGGCTCGCCGCCTGACCCCCACCGGCCCCGCCACCTCCTTGGGCGGACTGAAGGCCATCCTCCCAGACAACTTTCAGCCAGTGTGCAGCGAAGCTGCAGCGTACTGATAAACAATGGCCGTCATGGCCATCCAGACCCAGCCCAAGCAGAGCGAGGCAAAGCTCCTCGTCGTCGAGGACGACGCGAACATTCTCGAGCTGCTTTCCGCCAGCCTCCGCTTCGCCGGGTTCGACGTCAGCACCGCGACCAGTGGCAGTGCCGCCGTGAGCGCGGCCAAGAACGCGACACCCGACCTGGTCGTTCTCGACGTCATGCTGCCCGACCTCGACGGTTTCGAGGTCATCCGGCTCATGCGCGAGGGCGGCCAGCGCACTCCGGTGGTCTTCCTGACCGCTCGCGACGGCACCGAGGACAAGATCCGGGGCCTGACGCTGGGCGGCGACGACTACGTGACCAAGCCGTTCAGCCTCGAGGAGCTCACCGCCCGCATCCGGGCCGTGCTGCGCCGCACCACCCAGGGCGAGGAGGAGCCGTCCCGGCTGGTCTTCGCCGACCTCGAGCTCGACGAGGAGACGCACGAGGTCTACCGGGCCGGTAACCGCGTGCAGCTCTCGCCGACCGAGTTCAAGCTGCTGCGTTACCTGATGCTCAACGCCAACCGGGTGCTCTCCAAGGCGCAGATCCTCGACCACGTGTGGAAGTACGACTTCCGCGGTGACGACAACATCGTCGAGTCGTATATTTCGTACCTTCGGCGCAAGGTCGACAACGTGCAGCCGCGCCTGATCCACACGCTGCGCGGCGTGGGTTACGTACTTCGCAAACCGGCCGTCTAGGCCCGCCGTGACGCTGACCGAGCGGGTTCGCACAGCGATCCCGCCGCAGCCCAGCCTGCGCCGAGTGTCCCTGCGCACCAAGCTGGTGGCGTCGGTGCTCGTGCTGGTCTTCGCGGCGCTCACCCTGATCAGCCTGGCCAGCACGTACGCGTTGCACAGCTACCTGATCTCGCGGATGGACGAGCAGTTGCGCTCGTTCGCGGACACCTCGGTCGAGACCGCCGCCACCAACAACCGGGCGCTGACGCACTACTGGGTGGTTGTGCCGCCGGACTACCTCGCCTCGGTGAAATCGGTGACCGGGGTCGGCGACGTCTACGCCGGTGGCAACCTGACCGCCGCCGATCTGCCGAAGATCCTGTCCGGCCTCGACCAGATCAGCGCGCATGCGGGCACGCCGTACACGGCGCGTTCGACCAACGGTAAGTACATGTGGCGGATGCTGGTGATCCGCCTCAGCAACGACTCGGTGCTGCATATCGGGCAGCGGATGACCGGCATCGACGACGCCATCGCCCGGCTGGTCCGGGCCGACGTGCTGGTCGGCGTGGGGGTGCTGATCGCGCTGGCGGCGGTCGGCGCCGCGCTGGTGCGGCAGAGCCTGATCCCGCTGCTGCAGATCGAGCGCACCGCCGCCGCGATCGGTGCCGGCGACCTCACCCAGCGGGTGCCCGACCCGGAGGAGAACGGGGGTGAACCGACCACCGAGCTGGGCCGGCTCTCCCGCGCCCTGAACGCGATGCTCGCCCAGATCGAGGCGGCCTTCATCGCCCGGGCGCAGTCCGAGACGGCGGCCCGCGAGGCGGCCGAGGCCGCCCGCCTCTCCGAGAGCCGGGCGCTGGCCTCCGAGGCCAAGATGCGGCAGTTCGTCGCGGACGCTTCGCACGAGTTGCGTACGCCGTTGACGACCATCCGCGGCTTCGCCGAGCTGTACCGCCAGGGTGCGGTCGCCGATCCGGCCGACGTGGCCCGTCTGGTGCGCCGGATCGAGGACGAGGCGTCCCGGATGGGCCTCCTGGTCGAGGACCTGTTGCTGCTGGCCCGGCTGGACCGGGAGCGGCCGCTCACGCTGGCCCCGGTCGAGCTGCCGGTGCTCGGCCTCGACGCGGTGCAGGCGGCCGAGGCGATCGCACCGGAACGCCGGATCGAGCTCGAGGTGCGCGACGAGCCGGAGCAGCTGGTGGCGTACGGCGACGATGCCCGGTTGCGCCAGGTCATCGGCAATCTGATGACCAACGCGCTGGTGCACACGCCGCCGGACACGTCGATCACCCTGCGGATCTACGCCGAGTCGGGCAACCGGGCGGTGGTGGAGATCTCCGATACCGGCCCCGGCCTGAGCGACGAGCAGAAAGCGCACGTCTTCGAGCGGTTCTACCGGGCCGATGAGGCGCGCACCCGGCACACCGAGCGGGAGGCGAGCGGCACCGGGCTCGGGCTGGCCATCGTGGCGGCCATCGTCCGGGCACACCACGGAACCGTCGAGGTGATCAGTGAAAAGGGCAGTGGAGCGACCTTCAAGGTCACTTTGCCCGCCTTGAATCCCGACAAAAGCTTCACAGAAAACATCCAGCCGTAACACAGTCTGATACGAGCACAGCGGGGCAAAGTGAGTGCCATGAACGAGAACGAGACCGAACCGCGGCCCGCGGACGCCGCTTCCGAGAGCAGCAGCGCGGAGCGGGGACAGTCTGAGCAGCCGGCCGCCGCCGCGCAGCCGGCCGCCACACCTGCGCCGGCCGCCCCGCAGTGGAGCGCACCGTCGGCCACTCCGGCGTCGGTGGCTCCGGCGTCGGCGTCGCCGGCGTCGGCCGCCCCGCAATCCGGCACCCCGTGGCAGCAGCAGTCCCCGTGGCAGCAGCCGGCCGGCTACCAACAGCACCCGGGTTACCCGCAGCAGCCCGGCTACGGCCAGCAGCACCCGGGTTACCAGCAGCCCGCCGGCTACGGCCAGCAGCACCCCTACCAGCAGTACGCTCAGCAGCCGGCCTACGCGAACGGCTGGTCGGCCGCCACCCAGACCACCGCGCAGCCCGCCGTCGAGGGGCAGCCGGACTGGCAGTCCACCGAGCAGACCGGCCTGCCGGCCTGGGCCGCGCCGGTCGGCACCGACCAGCGCCCACCGTCCTCCGGCCGGGGTCGCAAGATTTTCGTGGCCGGCGCCGCGGCCGTGCTGATCGCGCTGGGCGCGGGCGGGGTCGGCGCCGCGACGGCACTGGCCTTCGACAACGACAGCAACAGCCCGACCGTGCAGACCGGCAACTCGTCGACGACCCGGGTGGTCGACCGTTCCTCGCTGGCCCAGATCGCCTCGGCCGTGCAGGACAGCGTCGTCTCGATCACCACCGACTCCGGTGAGGGTTCCGGTGTCGTGCTCACCGCCGACGGCTACATCGTGACCAACAACCACGTGGTCGCCACCGCGACCGGCTCGACCGTCACGGTCATCTTCGCCGACGGCAAGAAGGCCTCGGCCACCATCGTCGGCACCGACCCCCGCACCGACCTGGCCGTGGTCAAGGCCACCGGCGTTTCCAGCCTTAAGGCCGCGAAGTTCGGCAAGAGCTCCGACATGCAGGTCGGCGACACCGTGCTGG
>NZ_BOQN01000057.1 GCF_018332695.1 Paractinoplanes toevensis | reverse complement strand
GGGCGCCCGCCAGTCGACCACCAGGGGCGCGGAGTTCTCGTCGCGGATGCCCATCCGGCCGACGTAGTGGGTGGCGCCGGTCGTCAGGTCGAGGCGGCCGAAGACCAGTCCCTCGTATTCGGTGTCGAGGGCGTGCCGGCGACGGGCGGCGTGGAAGACCATCGCGTCGCGCTCGACGAGGGCGCCGAACGTGCCGACGCCGGCCATCTGGTAGCCCTCCTTCTCGGCGCGGGAGGCGTCCCGGCGCAGGTCGACGAGCCGGGCGTAGACCCGGTCGACGTGCTTCTGCTCGAGCGCGATCTCTTGCTGGAGGACGGTGGGGTCGCTCAAGTCGGTGGATCTCCCTTTTCCGGCCCCGGAGAAAAAGGGGGGCAATCGAATTTACTCCCCGGCGGCCTGTCCTTGACAGCCGGGTGCCGGTCTGGATACTTAAGCAGGTGCTTAACCATCAGCTCGACCTGGTGTACTCGGCCCTCTCCGACGGGAGCCGCCGCACGATGGTCGACCGGCTCAGCCGCGGCCCCGCCACGGTCAAGCAGCTCGCCGAGCCGCTGACCATGTCGCTGCCGGCCGTGCTGCAACACCTGCGCGTGCTGGAGGAGAGCGGCCTGGTGCGCTCGGAGAAGGTCGGCCGGGTCCGCACCTGCCGCCTCGAGCCGGCCGCGCTTCAGCAGGCCGAGCAGTGGATCGCCGACCGCCGGGCCGGCTGGGTGGCACGCCTGGACCGTCTCGAAGCATTCCTGGAGGAAGATCAATGACGACAAATCGGACTGCCATGCACGACACGTTCCGGATCGAGCGCCACTTCGACGCCGTACCGGAAAAGGTCTTCAATGCCTTTGCCGACCCCGCCGCCAAGGCCAAATGGTTCGGCGGGCCGGCCGAGATGAAGCGGGAGGACGAGACGTTCGACTTCCGCGAGGGCGGCCGGGAAACCATGACGTCGGTGCTCGGGGACGGCACCCGGTTCGGCTTCTTCGCCACCTACCTCGACATCGTCCCCGGTGAGCGCATCGTCTACACGTACGAGATGACGATGAACGGGCAGCGCATCTCGGTCTCGGTGGCCACCGTCGAGGTGCGCGCGAGCCGTTCCGGCGGCACCGACTTCGTCGTCACCGAGCAGGGCGTCTACCTGGACGGGCTGGACAACTCCGCGCAGCGCAAGCAGGGCACCGAGGACCTGATGGACGCCCTCGCCAAGTCGCTTTAGGCGGCTTTCCGGAGGGTCCGCCGGGCTCGGCGCGGCTTGACCGACCGTGCGCGCCGCACGATCTCGGACAACACGGCGGAGACCTCCTCGTGCCGTTCCAGCGGCAGCATGTGCCCGGCACCCGGGAAGACGGTCAGCTCGGTGCCGGGCAACGCCTCGGCGATCGAGTCCGCGCACGGCGGCGGGGTGAGCCGGTCGCGGTCACCCACCAGCACGGCGGCCGGCACGTCGCCCAGCCGGGACAGGGTGTCGAGGCGCTGCTGCTGACCGATCGAGGAGCGGAAACCACCGATCGAGCGCAACGACGTACGCCCCACGCTCTTGATCGTGACCTGGAGCGCCGCGTCCTCGTACTCGTCGCCGAAGAGCAACCACCGCAGTGCCGGCCGCAGTGCCGGCAGCACCGCGCGATGGGGCCGCCAGGCCCCCGAGCGGGCCAGCAGGCCGGCGCCGAGCGTCTCGCCCGCCCGCATCAGCACGGCCAGCCGCGGCGGCAGGCCGTAGCGGGTGTGCGCGTGCCCCTCGGCGGTCGTCGACACGAACAGCAACCCGGCCACCCGCTGCGCGAACTCGCCCGGGAACCGGTGCGCGTACTCCATGATCGTCATCCCGCCCATGGAGTGCCCCGCGAGCACCACCGGCCCGTCCGGCGCGAACCGCCGCAGCACCTCGGCAAGATCCTCACCCAGCTGCGCGAGCGTCGCCGACTCCAGCCGGGTCGACCCCGAACGCCCGTGCCCGCGGGTGTCGTAGGCGATCACCCGAGGCTCCGGCCGCATCCGGCTCAGGGCCGCGACCTGGTGATGCCAGGTGCGCCGATCAAGACACCAGCCGTGCAGCAGAACCACCGTGACCTGCGCGTCCGCCGGCCCCCAGGACTCCACGCACAGCGTCGCACCGTCGGAGAGCGTCAATTGCGAGCGCTCGGACATGGGCACCTCCGCCAGTAACACGGCCCCGTAGTACCCACGGGTAATAAGCATCACTCGCGATCAGTCAGACCGCTACTGTTACGAACAGATTTCTTGGCGGTTCGGCAAGCAGAAAGTGAGTTGCCTCGCACTCCGTGTTCACCTGCCCGACTTCGGCGAGAATCCCATCATGACGACCGACCCGTCGGCTCCGGCCACCGCTGCTGTCATCTCCGCCGAGGAAGCCCTCGCTGAGCTGGTCGCGGGCAACAAGCGCTTCGTCAGCGGCCGCCCCGAACACGGCCACCGCGTCTCCGCGGCCGCCGCCGCCTCGGGCGGCCAGCAGCCCCACGCCGTCGTGGTCGGTTGCATCGACTCCCGGGTCCCCCTGGAGGCGATCTTCGACCAGACCTTCGGCAACATCTGCGTGGTCCGCTCCGGCGGCCACGTGGTCGACCGGGCGGTCCTGGGCTCGGTGGGTTTCGCCGTGGCCAAGCTGGGCGTCCCACTGATCATGGTGCTGGGCCACAAGCGCTGCGGCGCGGTCCAGGCCGCGGTGGAAGCGGTCCGCACCAACGAGTACCCCGACGGCGACATCGGCTACCTGGTAGACCAGCTGACCCCCGCGGTGCTGGCGGTAGGCGCCGACGACCCCGACGCCCCTGAGAAGGCGATGCGAGCCCACGTAGCCCGCACGGTCCTGCGCATGCGCGACGTCACCGGCGTCACCGACCCGGTGGCTGCCGGCCGGGTAGACATCGTCGGCGCGGTCTACGACCTCGACACGGGCCTGGTAGACCTCCTGCCCTGACCGCCCGCCTTCGGCCGGGCGACCCAACGGCGCGGCCTGGTGGACCTCCTGCCCTGACCGCCCGCCTTCGGCCGGGCGACCCAACGGCGCGGCCTGGTGGGCCTCCGGCCCTGACCGCCGGCCTTCGGCCACGCGACCCAACAGCCTTTGATCAATACGGGCATCGAAACGCTCCCGCCAACCAGCGCGAGCTCACCGCCGCCCGAGGCCGCAGCGCGCCTCTCGCGCGAGGCGGTGGGCCGCGCCCCACTGCGGGCGCGGCTCTCCCGGCCGGCGGCGAGCGGTCGGCGGCGGTGGGCGGCTTGCTCGGGGTGTCCCCGGGCGCGCTCCCTGGGGTCGGGTGGGTTTCGGGTGGATCTTGTGGAGTTGCCGTTGGGTACAAGCGCGAAGTCGACAAGGGGGGTCGGCTTGCGCGAAAGGCGCGCTGCGGCCTTTGGGGGCGCCTTGCTTGCGCTGGTTGGCGGGGCCTTACATGTGCGTACTTTATGGGGTTTTGGGGGTGATCGTTGCTTGATGATCTCGGTGGGATGTTGATCAGTGGGCGCGAAAAAGGCGCCTCCCGGAAGGGAGACGCCTTTCTGCGCTGGTGCTAGGTCAGGCGGTCTCGAAGACGCCGGCGTCGACCAGGCGCTTCTCGGTTGCGGCCCAGCCGTGCTGCGGGTTGCTGGACTCGAGGGACTCGAGCTCCGCACGGATCTTGGCACCGTGACCGGCGGCGGCGAGGATGCGGATCTCCTCGACGAAAGCGTCGGAGTCGGTCTTGAGGTGGGCGGTCTTGCCGTTGGTCAGGTTGCGCACGTAGGCGAAGCGACCGTTGGCGAGAGGAATGAGGTACTTGTACTCACCGAGCACGCTGAGGGCGCCACCGGCGCTCTGGCCCGCGCGGACTGATGCGCGGGCGGTCTTCGAGGTGTTGCTCGCCACGGCGGAGCTCCTTGAGAACGCAGAAAAAAGGCCTCGGTAACTCTACACGATTCCCGTGCAGCCGTGCCGTCGGAGCAGGTCCGGCCGTTGAGAAGGGTGTGCCACTACGGCAGTTCCGATGTCGATGTTGCCGATTCTCTGGCGCACCATCCGTACCAACCGGCATCATGGGACACGATCAACCGCGGTCGAGGTCGTAGGGGAAGACGCACCTCGGTCTCCGGGAGGTCACCGTGCCAACGTGTGGCGTCGTATACGTCCACTCGACCCCACTTGCCGTGTGCCAGCACGTCGAGTGGGCGATCGCGCGCGTCCTGACCGCGCCGGTCAACCTGCAATGGACCGTGCAGCCGGTCGACCCCGGCGTGCGCAGGGCCGAATGCAGCTGGACCGGACGCGCCGGGACCGGCGCCGAGCTGGCTGCTGCCCTCCGGCAGTGGCCCATGATCCGTTTCGAGGTAACCGAGGAACCCAGCCCGGGCGTGGACGGTGAGCGTTTCATGCACGTGCCGGGCCGCGGGCTCTTCCACGGGATCATGGGCGCGTCGGGGGACATTCAGCTGGGCGAGGACCGCCTGCGCGCGATCATGGACTCCGCGCGAGCGCCGGAGGCCCTGTCGCATGCCCTCGAGAAGGCGCTCGGCACGGCGTGGGACGCCGAGCTGGAGCCCTACCGCTACGCCGGTGACGGCGCGCCGGTCACGCTGCTAACCCGGGTCGGCTGACGCGGCGAGTGCCGCTTCGGCGATGACGTCTGCGCCGGTAAAACCCGACACTCGTGATGAACGCGGATAAATTCGTGCGATTTGCGCAGCGCGCGGCGGGCTGCTGAGATGACATATGTGAAGCGGATTCTGCGGGTCGCCCTGGTCATGCCGTTGGTGCTGGCCGGAGCCGCGTGCAGCGGCAAGAAGGAAACACCGGCCGCGGTGCCGTCCGGGGCGGCCGACGCCGTCTCCACGCCGGCGCCGTCGTCCGCGCCGAGCGCGACGCCGACCGGCGATCCGGCGGCTCTGGCCGCCACCGCGATCGCCGCGATGAGCGACGCCGATCTGGCCGGTCAGGTCCTCATGCCGTACGCGTACGGCAGCGACGCGACCACCGTGGACAAGACCTCCGCGGCCGGCAATCAGAACCTGGCGGGTGTGGACACCCCGGCGCAGATGGTCGCGAAATTCCATCTGGGCGGCCTGATCCTGGTCAGTTTCACCGCCCAGGACCCGACCGGCTCCACCAACCCGGCGACCAACGTGGAGAGCCCGCAACAGGTTCGCCGGCTCACCGACGGCCTGCAGGCAGCGGCCCGGCAGCTGCCCGGCGGCGCTCCGCTGATGATCGGCACCGACCAGGAGTACGGCGTGGTCACCCGGATCACCAACGGCGTCACCATGCTGCCGTCGGCGATGGGGGCGGGCGCGGCCGCCCAGTCACCGCTCACCGAGGACGCCTGGCGTGCGGCCGGCGAGGAACTGGCCGCGATGGGGATCACCGTCGACTTCGCCCCGGTCGCTGACACGCTCGGCCCGCCGGCCAACACGGTGATCGGTTCCCGGTCCTTCGGCGCCGACCCGGCGGCCAACGGCGGCCAGGTCGCGGCGGCCGTGCGCGGCCTGCGGGCGGGCGGTGTCGCGGCCGGCCTCAAGCACTTCCCCGGGCACGGGCACACCAGCGGGGACAGCCACCAGGGCCTACCGGTGATCACCCAGACGACCGCGCAGCTGGCGGCGCAGGACCTGCCGCCGTTCCAGGCGGGCGTGGCGGCGGGCGCGGGCGTGGTGATGTCCGGCCACCTGGACGTGCAGGCCGTCGACAAGGGTGTGCCGGCCACGTTCTCGCACAAGATCATGACGGACGTGCTACGCGGGTCGCTCAAGTTCACCGGCGTCGCGATCACCGATGCGATGAACATGCCGCCGGCCATGAAGTGGCCGGCCGGTGAGGCCGCGGTGCGGGCCCTGAACGCGGGCAACGACATGCTGCTCATGCCGCCGGACATCACGGCCGCCCGGGACGGCATCCTGGCCGGCCTCAAGAGTGGCTCGCTCAAGCGGGAGCGCCTGGTCGAGGCGGTCACCCGGATCCTGACCCTGAAGTTCCGCACCGCGCAGACCCCGCAGCCGCAGATCGGCACGGTCGGCTCGGACGCCCATCAGCAGGCGGTGGCGGCCCTGGACGCCGCGTCGATCACGGTGCTGAAGGGCCCGTGCGCCGGTCCGCTGGTCGGCGGCCCGGTCACGGTCACCGCGGCCGACGGCCGTGAGGTGGCGCGGGTGACGCTGGTGAAGGCGCTGCAGGCGGCCGGGGTGACCGTGCAGGCGGCCGGCGGCAAGGTCGTCCACCTGGTCGGTTACGGAGACTCCGGCGCCGACCTGGACCCGGCCGCGGCCGCGACGGTCATGATGGACACGCCCTACCTGCTGGCTTCGGCCAAGTCGCCGGTGCTGGTCGCCACCTACTCGTCGAGCAAGCTGTCGCTGACCGCGCTCGCCGCGGTGATCGCCGGGAAGGCGAAGGCGCCGGGGAAGTCACCGGTCGCGGTGACCGGGCTTCCCCGGACGGCCTGCTAGCGCCTGTCTTACGGCCGGGTGAAGACGAGGGCCACGTTGTGGCCGCCGAACCCGAACGAGTTGTTCATCGCCGCGTGGATCTCCAGCGGGCGGGCCTTGTGCGCCGCCACGTCGAGGTCCAGCCGCTCGTCGGGGTCGTCCAGGTTGATCGTGGGGGGAACCACGCTGTCCCGGATGGCGAGGATGGCGGCGATCGACTCGACCGCGCCGGCCGCGCCCAGCAGGTGGCCGGACATCGACTTGGTCGAGGTGATCACCGGGTGGCTGCCCACCGCGGTCCGGATGCCGATGATCTCGCCCATGTCGCCGGCCGGCGTCGAGGTGGCGTGCGCGTTGACGTGGGCGATGTCGGCACCGGTCAGGCCGGCGTCGCGGATCGCCTTGCTCATCGCGCGGATGCCGCCCTTGCACTCCGGGTCGGGCTGGACGATGTCGTACCCGTCGGAGGTGATGCCGGCTCCGGCGAGCCGGGCGTACACCCGGGCACCGCGGGCCTTGGCGTGGTCGGCGCGCTCCAGGATGACCGCGCCCGAGCCCTCACCGAAGACGAAGCCGTCGCGGCCCTTGTCCCAGGGGCGGGACGCCTTCTCCGGCTCGTCGTTGCGGGTCGACATGGCCCGCATGGAGGCGAAACCGGCGAACGGCAGCGGGTGGATGACCGCCTCGGTGCCACCGGCGATGACCACGTCGGCGCGCCCGGAGCGGATGATGTCGAGACCCAGGGCGAGGGCCTCGGCACCGGTGGCGCAGGCGCTGGCCATGGCGTGCACGCCGGCCTGCGCGCCGAAGTCGATGCCGATCCAGGCGGCCGGCCCGTTCGGCATGAGCATCGGCACGGTGTGCGGGCTGACCTTGCGCGGGCCCTGGGCTTCGAGGATGTCGTCCTGGTTGAGGAGCGTCTGCGCACCCCCTATTCCGCTGCCGAAGCTGACCCCGAGGCGTTCCGGGTCGAGCCCGGTGCCTTCCAGGCCGGCGTCGGCCCAGGCCTGCTTCGCGGCGATCAGGGCGATGGCCTCGGAACGGTCCAGGCGGCGCAGCCGGACCCGCTCGATGACCTCGGAGGGTTCGACGGCGAGTTCGGCGGCGATGCGGACGGTCAACTGAGCCGCCCACTCCTGGGTGAGTGCCCTCACCCCGGAGCGGCCGGCGAGCATGGCGTCCCAGGTGGACGCGACGTCCCCGCCCAACGGGGTGGTCGCGCCGAGCCCGGTGACGACGACGTCTACGTTGCTCATGTCAGTGGTTCGCCTCGATGTAGGAGACGGCGTCGCCGACGGTCTTCAGGTTCTGCACCTCGTTGTCGGGGATCTTGACGCCGAACTTCTCCTCGGCGGCCACCACGACCTCGACCATCGACAGCGAGTCGACGTCCAGGTCGTCGGTGAAGGACTTCTCCTCGGCGACGTCGTCCGGGTTCACCCCGGCGACCTCCTCGAGGATCTCGGCGAGGCCAGAGGTGATCTCTTCGCGAGTTGCCATTTTGGGAATTTCCTCTCAACTGTTGGGGAGGTGCTCCGACCGGTCGTGCCGCCCGTCACGGGCAGCGGACGACCTGGCCGGCGTAGGTGAGGCCGCCGCCGAAGCCGAACAGCAGCACCGGGGCGCCCGAGGGCACCTCCCGGCGCTCGACCAGCTTGGACAGGGCCAGCGGGATGCTTGCCGCGGAGGTGTTGCCGGAGACCGCCAGGTCCTTCGGGACGACCACGTCCGGCCCGAGGCCGAGCCGCTTCACGATGCCGTCGATGATCCGGGCGTTGGCCTGGTGCGGGACGAAGGCGGCCAGCTCGGAGACGTCGACGCCGGCCTTCTCGCAGGCCTGGCGGGCGAACGGGGCGAGCGCGGTGGTCGCCCACCGGAAGACGATCTGGCCCTCCTGGTGGATGTACGGCTGCCAGCCCTCGATCTTCAGGACGTCGCCCTTGTCCGGCGCCGAGCCCCACAGCACCGGGCCGATCCCCGGCTCCTCACCGTCGGCCACCGCGGTGATCACGGCCGCGCCGGCGGCGTCGCCGAAGAGCACGGCGGTGCTGCGGTCGGTCCAGTCGGTGACGTCGGAGAGCTTCTCGGCACCGATCACTATGGCGTTGCGCGCGGCGCCGGCCCGGATCGCGTGGTCGGCCGTGCCGACCGCGTAGGAGAAGCCGGAGCAGGCGGTGTTCAGGTCGAACGCGGCCGGGGCGGCGATGCCGAGCTTGGCCGCGACCCGGGTCGCGACGTTCGGGCAGCGGTCGATCGAGGTGCAGGTGGCGACCACGACCATATCGATGTCGGCGGCGGACAGGCCGGAGTTGGCCAGGGCCTTCTCGGCCGCGTAGGTGGCCATGTCGGCGACCGACTCGGCCCCGGCGATGCGCCGCTCGGCGATGCCGACCCGGTCCTTGATCCACGCGTCGTTGGTGTCGATGGTGCTGGCCAGGTCGTCGTTCGTGACGACGCGCGAGGGCTGGTAGTGGCCCATCGCGACGATGCGGGAACCCGCGGCGGTCATCGTGCTGCTCCTTCGATCTGCTGCCCGCCGTGCCGGGCGATCAGGTCCCGGGCGGCCGGCAGGTCGTCCGGGGTGTTGAGGGTGACGATCTCCGGGGCTCCGTCGCCCTTGAGCTCGCGCTTGACCAGGCCGGCCAGGGTGCCGGCCGGCGGCAGCTCGATGACGCCGGTGACGCCGAGGTCCTTGAGCGTGCGCATGCACAGGTCCCAGCGGACCGGCGCGGTGACCTGGCGGACGAGGCGGCCGACCATGTCGCGGCCGTCGGTGACCGACGTGCCGTCGAGGTTGGACAGCAGGACGCGGACCGGGTCGTGCACGGTGACCCCGGCGGCGACCGTGCCCAGCGCGGTCTCGGCGGGCGCCATGTACGGCGTGTGGAAGGCACCGGCCACCTGCAGGGCGATGATGCGGGCCTTGGCCGGCGGCTCGGCGGCCAGCTTGGCGAGCCCGTCCAGGCTGCCGGCCGCGACGACCTGGCCGGCGCCGTTGCGGTTGGCGGGGTAGAGGCCGTGGCTTTCGACGGCGGCCAGCACCTCGGCGGGGTCGCCGCCGAGGACCGCGCTCATGCCGGTCGGCACCAGAGCGCAGGCGGCGGCCATCTCCCGGCCGCGCACGCCGGCCAGGGTGATCGCGGTGTCGGCCGGCAGGACGCCGGCCAGGGCGGCCGCACCGAGCTCACCGACGCTGTGCCCAGCGACCAGGTCGACGTCGGGCAGTGGCAGGTGTTCCCCGGCGAGCAGCGCCGCGGCCACCAGCAGCGGCTGGGTCCGGGCGGTGTCCTTGATCTCGTCGGCACCGGCCTCGGTGCCGAGGTGCAGCAGGTCGACGTCGGCGAGCGCGGACCACTCACGCAGGCGGGCCTCGGCGCCAGGGAGCGCGAGCCAAGGAGTCAGGAAGCCGGGCTTCTGGGAGCCCTGGCCGGGCGAAAGTACGGCGAGCACGGTGCTGACTCTTCCGGATGCGGGGGCCATCCGCGGTTGACGGCGGCAACGAAACCCTACGACCATCGTTGTAGGTTTCCTACAAACGGGTCCCACTTACGCCGCATTTGTTAGTGCTCGGGCGGGAAAACTGAGCGGTGATTTAGGTCGCAGGGTCGAGCCGGCCGAAGGTCATGGCCAATCGCAGGGCGAAGGCGTCCCGGCCGTCGAACGGCGACAGGCCGGTCACCTCGGCCACCCGCTTGAGCCGGTAGCGGACGGTGTTGGGGTGCACGTACAACTCGCGGGCCGCACTTTCCAGCACCCCGCCGGAGGCGAAGAAGGCGTCCAGCGTCTCGAGCAGGCCGCTGCCGGCCCGGGACAACGCTCCGTAGACATCGTGCCGCAGTGTGCGGCGGGCCGCCGAGTCGCCGGCCAGGGCGCGCTCGGGGAGCAGGTCGTCGGCCGCGACCGGGTTCGGTGCGCCCGGCCAGGCGGGTGCGGCCCGGAAACCGGACAGCGCGGCGCGGGCCGACTCGGTGGCCTGGTCGAGCGACGGCACCGCGGGCCCGAACACGATCGGGCCGTCGCCGAAGCTGGGTGCCAGCGCCGTCGCGCTCGCCGTCAGATCGGTCACCCCGCCCATCACCACGACCAGCCGGTCGCCGTGCACGCCGCCGATCACCTCGAGCCGGGCCCGGCGGGCGGCCCGGTAGACGGCGTGCAGCACCGAGGTGATCTCGCCGCCGGGGGAGCGGCCCACCACGACCGCGACCGGTGGGGCGTCGGCCCAGCCAAGCGCGGCGGCCCGGCTGGCCAGCACGTCGGAGGAGTCGCCGCGCAGCAGGGCGTCGACCAGCATGGCCTGCAGCCGGGCGTCCCAGGCCCCACGCGACTCGGCGGCCCGCGCGTAGACCCGGGCGGCCGAGAAGGCGATCTCCCGGGAGAACTTGAGGATGGCCTCGAGCAGGGCCTTCTCCTCACCGGCCGCGGCCAGCTCACCGACCTCGGACTCGGCCACGTCGATGGTCGCCTTGATCAGCTGGACCGCCTGGGTCAGCGTGATCGAGCGGGCCAGCGCGCGGGGTGCGGCCGCGAACACCTCGTCGGAGATCTCCTGGCTGTTGGCCACCGCGCCGCCGGAGCGCAGCCACTCGACCAGCGACCGGACGCCGGCCTGGGCGACGAGCATGACCCAGGAGCGCTGGTCGGCCGGGAGGGCGCGGAACCAGGGGAGCGTCTCGTCCATCCGGGCGACCGCCGAGCTGGCGAGGGCGCCCGCACTGCGCTCGATGCGGCGCAGGGTGGCGGCGAGCGGAGGTTTCGCCGTGTCTGCCACGCCACACAGACTGCCACGCGGCCGCACGGCGCCGCTTCTGCCCCGGTTTCCTGCTGCAAGTTGCAAGAGCGCAGGTCACGGGGCAATTAGGCGCAATGCGTACGACTTTTGTGACGATTTGGGTTCTTTGTCGGGATAGCAGTGCGCCCCTCCCGCGATTTCGGTCGGTGACCTGGCAGTCTGTCGCACTAGCATTGCCCGGTTCCCCCGGCCGGAAGGTAATACCGCGCCCGGGGCAGCCGATGGGACACCGCGTGAAGGATGGGGGAGGCGAGATGACGGAACGGGAAGACGGGCCGCTGCACGCCGACATCGATCCCGCGCTCGAAGACGTACAGCCGATGGTTACACCGGTCGTCGAGGTCGAGCCAGGGCCGAGCCGGGTTGGTTGCCGTACCGAGTTGCACGGCTGGGCCGGAGGCCATCTGCACGGCGCGGTCCGCCCGCGCCGCCGGGCCGCGGGTCGCGGACGCCCGCCGAGCCGCTGGTGCTGATCGCTCACCCGCTCGGGTGAGTGCCGGGCGCGGCACGGCCACCGAGCCGTGCCGGCCCGACACGGTGAGGTGTGGACGACAAGAGGCGGCTGATCCTGGACCAGGCGCTGGCGCTGGTCGACGAGCGCGGGCTGGCTGCCATGTCGATGCGGGCGGTGGCCGAGCGGGTCGGGCTCACCTCGATGGCGCTCTATCCGTACGTGGGTGGCAAGGACGCGCTTCTCGACGGCCTGGTCGACCTGCTGCACCAGGAGCTGGGCTCGTCGGTGGCCGGTGCGGGAGATCCGGACTGGCGGACCCGGCTGCGCGCGCTCGGCCGGGCCGTCCGGCAGCTCGCCTTCGCTCACCCGGGTGCGTTCCCGCTGCTGCTCAACCGCTCGGCGGCGGGCGCGTCGGCGTCCTGGCTCACCGCCGCGCTGCGCGGTATCCTGCACGACGCCGGGGTGGACGCCGCCCGGGTGCCCGGGCTGGCCCGGATGATCTGCGCCTTCCTGCTGGGCTATGCGACCGGCGAGGTGACCGGCGGTCTGCCGCCGGGCCCGCCGGCGGAGTTCGAGGCAAACCTGGCCGATCTCGTACGGCTGGTGGAGGTCACCGTTCGGGCGGCATGATCGGTGTTTCGTCACGACGAAAGCGACTTTCTCCTATAAAGGTGCTATGTCCGGTGACGACGACGGTTTGCGCGACTTCGTGGCCAGCCGCCTGCCGCACCTGCGCCGATCGGCGTTCCTGATGTGCGGCGACTGGGAGCTCGCCACCGAGCTGACCCGCGCCTGCCTGGCCCGGGTGGTGGCGGACACCCGCCGCGGCGCGGTCGCCGACCCCGACGTGTACGCGTACGCCGACCTGATGGAAGCCTGCCGCCGCCGGAACCGGCGCCGCGAGCACGTCTTCGTGGCCGCGGCCGGCGCCGAGGGTGTCGCGGCCGAGTCCATCCTGCTGCTCGACGCCCTGCACAAGCTCGCGCCCCGCTGCCGTGCCGTGCTGGTGCTGCGGCACTGGGACGGCTTCGACGTGGACGCGGTCGGCGCGATGCTCGACCTCGACGACGAGCGGGTCGCCGCCTACGAACGGGCCGGCCTGGCCGCCCTGCAGAAGCTGCTGCTCGAGTCCGAGGCGGCGCTGTCCGCATGAACGAGCGAAGCAGGCCGCTGACCCGGCTCCTCGAGCACGTGCTGGAGGGCGAGCCGGACCTCGGCGACGAGGTCGACGCGGTCTTCCGGGACGCCGACCGGATCCGCCGCCGGCGCACCCGGGTGCTGCTCGGCGCCGGTGCCGCCGTGGTGGCGGTGATCGCGGCCGCCGGTTACCTGCTCACCACGACGCTGATGCCGGCCACCGAGACCCTGCCGCAGCCGCGGGCCACGGTCACCACCAGCGCGGTCCCGGTGCCGTCCAGCGTCGCCGACCCGGTGCTGGCGGTGCTCGCACCGGTGGTGGACGGGAAGAAGCTGCGCATTTTTCCGCGCCCGCCGGAGCGCGGCAACGGCTGGCGGCAGTACTCGATCGCCGACCTGGACGGCAAGCCGCGCGGCACCGTCGAGATCGCCGTCTACCACGTCGCCGAGGACATCTGCTTCCCGGTGCCGACCGCCCCCGGCAAATGCGCCCGCACCGAGTGGGCGCCGGCCGGGGTGGAGTACGTCCGCTACGACGCCGACCAGGACCGGGACTGGCAGGTGCACCAGACCATCGCCCGCCGGATCACCGACGGGCGCACCCTCGCGGTGATGGCCACCGGCGAGCGCGGCACCGACAACGCGTCGAAGGGCAAGCCGGGACTGACCGGCGCGCAGATCGAGAAGATCGCCACCGACCAGAAGTTGTTCGACGCCTTCGGCCCGGACGAGCAGTGCTCCGGCCCGTCCTCGGCGGCGTGCCCGGCCTTCCGGGTGCCGGTGCCGCTGCCCTAGGGCAGCGGCGCTAGACCTTGCGGCGGATCAGGAAGGCGATGCCGGCCAGGCCGAACGCGATGACCGCCAGGACCGCGCCGTTGACCAGCAGCACCCGGCGCATCTCGCCGAGGAAGTTGTTCACCCCGGTGACCGGGTCTAGCTCGTTGGAGTCGATGTCCTGGCCGATGCCGCCACCGATGCCGCCGGCGACCACGTCCGGCTTGGCCTCGAGGGGAACACCGCTGACCCGCAGCGTCTCGGACATGGTGAGCCGGCCGTAGAACCAGCCGTCGGTCACCGTCTTGCCGATCACCGGCTGCTTGGCCGGGCGGTGGGCGCGCGGGCCGCCGGCCGCGAGCGGGTACAGGTCGTAGACCATCTGCGGAGCCGTCTTGATCATGACGGTCAGCGAGTATTTGGGGCCCAGCTTGTCGGCCGCGGGCGCGGTGGTCTGCGGCGTGGCCGTGGCCATCCAGGTGACCTCGGCCAGCAGGGTGTCGAAGAGCCGGGCGCCGTCGGTCGGGTCGACGATGAGCGTGCCGTCGATGTCTTTCCCGACGATCTGGACGCTGGTCGGTTTCGCGGCCGGCTTGGGCGCGGCCTGCGCGGCCGGCGCGACTCCCAACGTGACCAATGCGGCGACGGCAATCGCCCCGACGCCAGAGATCACCCGGGCCATCACCCCGTGACTCAGTGCCCCTCGAACCATGGTCCGGCCTCCCCGCCCCGTGGTGGACATGGCTTCGCGCGTGGCTGGTCACGGCGCGACGGTGGATCGCGGCGCGGCCGAAGCCCCACTAAGCCTCCCCGGACAGACGCCCGGGCGCATCTCGAGCCGGACGAATTGGAGCCATCTGGGGATGACCGAAGAGACGACAACGGCCGTTGATCAGCGGCCGAATAGTACCCAGTCTTTGCAAGCCAAGGGGCCTCAGGTCACCCCCGCAGCGGTATTCGTTACCGGAACGACGGGAAGCGATGGCCGGCTGGGCGGCAAATGCGATAAAGACAAAAATTTCGGGTACGCGGTCCGCGTACCCGAAATTCTCCTAGAGTGCGGCCCGTGCGGCGCGCAAGCGACGCAGGGTGCGCTCGCGGCCCAGTACCTCGATCGACTCGAAGAGCGGGAGGCCCACCGAGCGCCCGGTGACCGCCACCCGGACCGGCGCCTGGGTCTTGCCCAGCTTGAGCTCGCGGGCCAGGCCGACCTGCTCGAGCGCGGCCTTCAGCGGCTCGGCCGACCAGTCCTCGAGCGCCTCGAATGCGGCCGCGGTCGCTTCCAGGATCTCGGCGGCCCCGCCCTTCATCGCCTTGGCCCAGGAGGCCTCGTCGCGGACCGGCTCGTCGAGGAAGAGGAAGTCGACGTACTCCACGATTTCCGACAGCACCGCGATGCGGGTCTGCGCGAGCGGCGCCACCGCCGTGAAGACCTGCAGGTCGAAGGCGGCCGGCGCCCACGGCGGGGCCGGGATCGTGTCGGTGCCCTGCAGCCACGGCGCGCAGCACGCGGCGAACTCGTCGGGCGCCAGCGCGCGGATGTAGTCGCCGTTGAACGCGCGCAGCTTCTTGACGTCGAAGAACGCCGGGGCGTGGTTGACCTCGTCGATCCGGTATTCCTCTTCGATCACCGACCAGGGCACGATCTCCCGGTCGCCGGACGGCGCCCAGCCGAGCAGCATCAGGTAGTTGCGCATCGCGGCGGCCAGGTAGCCCTCGTCGCGGTACGACTCCAGGGCGACCTTGTCGCGGCGCTTCGACAGTTTCTGCCGCTTCTCGTTGACGATGACCGGAACGTGGCCCCAGATCGGCGGGGTGTGGCCCAGCGCCTCCCACAGCATCTGCTGCTTGGGGGTGTTGGGCAGGTGCTCCTCGGCCCGGAACACGTGGGTGATCCCCATGGTCATGTCGTCCACGACGTTGGCCAGCAGGAACAGCGGGGAGCCGTCGCCGCGGGCGATGACGAAGTCCTCGATCAGCTTGTTCTCGAACGTGGGCTTGCCGCGCACGAGGTCGACCACCACGGTCTCGCCCTCGTCGGGGGTGCGGAAGCGCAGCGCGCGGCCGTCACCGGGGCCGAGGTCCTTGTCACGGCAGAAGCCGTCGTAACCGGAGTGCTGGTTGCCGGTGCGGGCGATGACGTCCTCCCGCTTGCAGCCGCAGTAGTAGGCCTTGCCCTCGCCGTAGAGGCGGGTCGCGGCGGCGGTGTGGTCGGCGGCGTAGGACGACTGGTAGTAGGGACCCTCGTACGCCCCCCGCTCGATGCCGATCCAGTCGAGCGCGGCGATGATGCCTTCGGTCCACTCCGGACGGTTCCGGGCGGCGTCGGTGTCCTCGATCCGGAGCACGAAGACACCCTCGTGCTGCTGGGCGTAGATCCAGTTCTGCAGCGCCGAGCGGGCGCCGCCGACGTGGAACATGCCGGTCGGGGACGGGGCGAAACGTACGCGAACAGTCACCCACTCAGAGTACCTAGGCCACGGATTTGATTTTCAGGACGGCCAGGGCGCCGGCCAGGCTGGTGACGGCGGTGAGTACGAACAGCGTGGGATAACCGCCCAGGAAGGCCACCACCGGGGCGGCCAGGACCGGGCCGAGCGCCTGGGAGACCGACGGGGCGATGTTGATGACGCCGATGTCCTTGGCCCGGTCGGCGGCGGCCGGCAGCACCTGGGTGACGACCGCGGTGTCCACCGCCAGGTAGACACCGAAGCCCGCGCCGAACAGCACCGCCGCCACCATGGCGACCGGCCAGGTCGGCCAGATGGCCAGCAGGATCGCGGCGACCGCGATGATCACGCCGGACCAGACCACGAAGACCTTGCGCTTGCCGGCCCGGTCGGAGAGCCAGCCGCCGAGCATCGCCGTGCCGACCATGCCGACCGTGTAGAGCAGGATCATGTAGAGCAGGCCGGTCTCGGCGTCCGCCAGCTTTACCGCGTCGGACAGGAAATAGAGCAGATAGAGCGTGCCGAGCGCGTTGCCGAGCATGACCAGGAACCGGGTGACCCAGGCCCAGGCGAAGTCGGGGTTGCCGCGCATGTCGACGCGGAACGCCCGCCAGGTGAAGCGGGGCACGACCGTGTCGCCGAGCGGGTCGTCCGGAGTGCGCAGCACGAACGGCGCGACCAGGAGCAACAGGCCGATCGCGATGATCAGATAGCCCGGCGGCGGGGTGGTGACCACGGTGGTGACCAGGATGGCGCCGACCACCAGGCCGAGGGCGACCGGCATGCCGATCCAGCCGGAGACCAGGCCACGCTGGGCGACCGGCACCCGGTCGGGGACCGCGGAGGTCAGGGTGGCCAGCATGACGTTGATGCCGATGTTGGCGAGGGCCCAGCCCACGGTGATCCAGAACAGGTTGGGTGCGACCGCGAGCACCAGCAGGCAGAGGGAGAGCAGCAGCGCGCCGCCGGCCGTCCAGATGTGCCGCCGGCCCCAGGCCCGGCCGAGGAAGTGCAGCCGGGTGCGGTCGGAGAGGGCGCCGGCCAGCGGGTTGACGACGACGGCGACGATCGCGCCGATGCCGGTGACGATGCCCAGCCAGAGCTCCTTGTGCGCGATCCCGAGGTCTTCGATCTGCTCGGGCAGCAGCACCTGCAGCGGCGTGTAATAGGCCATCCAGAGGCCCAGATTGGCGGCGAAGAGCAGCCCGATCCAGGAGCGCCGGACGTGGATGACGGGCTCGGCCAGCGCTGACGGTCCCTGAGTCTTGGGGGTGACTGCCATCGAGCCTCCTCTCCGTAGCGATGAGCTTACGGAATGTCAGACAACTTGACGAGAGGCTCTTGCGTGGTAGTTTACCGACTAGCTAATTAACCGGAGGGTAAAATGGGCAAGATCGTAGCGGTGGAGTACACGACGCTGGACGGCGTCTTCGAGGAGCCGGCCTGGAGCGGGCGCTATTTCAACGAGGAGCTGAGCGGCTGGCAGGCCGGCAACCTGCGGGAGGCTGACGCGCTGCTGCTGGGCCGCAAGACCTACGAGGGCTTCAAGGCCGCCTGGCCGCAGATGGAGGAGGCGACCGGCGACTTCGGCGCGAAGATGAACTCGATGCCCAAGCACGTCGCCACCACCACGCTGACCACCCCCGAGTGGAACGCGAGCTTCATCGCCGGCGAGGTCGCCGACGCCGTGGCCAAGCTGCGCACCGAGCCCGGCAACCTGCTGATCAACGGCAGCGCCAGCCTGGTGAACTACCTGACCAGGCACAACCTGATCGACGAGTACCGGATCATGATCTTCCCGGTGGTGCAGGGCGAGGGCCGCAAGCTCTGGGACGACGGCACCAAGATCGCCCTCACGCTGGCCGACTCGTGGAAGACGGCGACCGGCGTCGAGGTGGTCACCTACGTGCCGGCCTGACGTGGCCACTGACCAACTCAGCATCGTCTTCGGCGCGCTGGCCGATCCGACCCGGCGGGCGATCCTGGCCCGCCTGGCCGACGGTCCGGCGACCGTCAACGAGCTCGCCGAGCCGTTCGCGGTGACCCTGCCGGCCATCTCCAAGCACCTCAAGGTGCTCGAACGGGCCGGCCTCATCTCCCGCGGCCGGGAAAAACAGTGGCGGCCCTGCCGTCTCGAGGCCGAGCCGCTGCGCGAGGCGAACGAGTGGACGAACCGCTATCGCCAGTTCTGGGAGTCGAGCTTCGACAAGCTGGACGCCCACCTCCGCACGATCTTGAAGGGATCCGAGCAGTGACCGACGAAGAGATGACGTTCCGCGAACTGGACATCGTGCGCGTCTTCGAAGCGCCGCGTGAGCTGGTCTGGCGCGCCTGGACCGACCCCAACCAGATCGCCCGGTGGTGGGGACCGGCGGGCATGCACACCCCGCGCTCGACGGTCGAGATGGACGTACGCCCGGGCGGCGTCTTCCGGCTGACCATGGTCTCCGACGACGACGGCACCGAGTACCCGTCGGACATGCGGTTCACCAAGGTCGACGAACCGTCGGTGCTCGAATTCGAGTGGGACGGCCAGCGCGGCATCGGCGGCGGGAGATCGACGATCACCTTCACCGACCTCGGCGACGGCCGGACCGAGATGACCAACCACTACGCCGGCTACCTCAACGAGATGATCCAGAGTTACATGCTGCTCGGCACCAACCAGCAATTCGACAAGCTTGCGGCGTACGTCGTCCGGCTCAGACAGTGAATCGGTCCACCAGACCGGTCAGGCGGCGGGCGGTGGCGTTCAGTTCGTCCGCCGCCCGGTGCGAGACGGTCACCGACTGACGGGTGCCGTCCACGGCGCCGCTGACCACCCCGATGCCCTCGGCGATGTCCCGGCTGCCCGACGCCACCTCGGCGATGTTGCGGGCCATCTCGGCGGTCGTGGCCGCCTGCTGTTCGACCGCCGCCGCGATGGCCGTCTGATAGTCGTTGACCTGCGCGATCCGGGCCGTGATGGCCTCGATCGCGGAGACCGCCCGGGTGGTGTCGCCCTCGATCGCGGCGACCCGCGCGGTCACGTCCTCGGTGGCCCGCGCGGTCTCCTGGGCCAGTTCCTTGACCTCGCCGGCGACCACCGCGAAGCCCTTGCCGGTCTCGCCGGCCCGGGCTGCCTCGATGGTGGCGTTCAGCGCGAGCAGGTTGGTCTGCTCGGCGATACCGGCGATCAGCCGCACCACGTCGGCGATCGCGGTGGTGGAGTCGCGCAGCTCGTTGATGACCCCGCCGGCCGCCGTGCTCAGCGCCACGCCGTCCCGTCCGGCCTGCGCCGCCTCCTGCGCGTTGTGCGAGATCTCCGAGATCGAGGCGCCCATCTCCTCGGCGCCCGCGGCCACCGTCTGCACGACGCTCGACACGCCCTCCGCGGCCAGGTTCACCGTCCCGGCCCGGGCCGAGGCGGCCTCCGCCGAGGTGGACAGGTCACCGCCGTTCGCCGCCACCTCCTGGGCGGCCGCCGAGACCTGGTGCGACGCGCTCGTCACCCCGGTCATCACGTTGCGCAGCTCGGCCACGGCCGTGTTCAGTTCCTCGCCGGCCACCGCGATCTCGTCGGTGCCGCCGACGTGCACCGAGACGGTCAGATCGCGGTGCGCGAGCCGGGACAGCGCGTCGGTGAGCAGCCGCAACCGGCTCGCGATCCGCCGGGCCAGGAAGCCCGCGATCAGGCCGCCGGCCACCGCCAGCAGCAGCGCGGCGAGGATGAACGAGACCAGCATGTCGCGCCGGCCGTCGTTGACCGCGTTCACCGCACCGGCCGAGTCCTGGTCGTACCCGGCGACCACGATGGCCCAGTTGTACGGCGAGTAGTACGCCACCGTCGTGGTGGTCGAGCCGTTCTTTCCGTTCGACGAGCCGGGCAGCTGGTAGGTCGTACGCCAGGTCTCGTCGTCGCCCAGGGTGGGCGCCTTCGCCACGATCTCCTCGACGTACTTCGTGCCCTTCGCGTCGGTCGCGTCGAGCACGGTCTGGCCGACCTGGTCGGACAGGCTGGAGGCGATGACCCGGCCGGCGTCGCTGGCGGACGTGCTGTAGACCGAGGTCCAGCCGTTGTCGCCGACCTTCTCGGCGGCGATCGCATCGGTCAGGTTGGTCAGCGCGTCGGCCTGCGGCACACCGGTGAACAGCGCTCCGATCACTTTGCCGGAGCCGTCCTTCATCGGGTCGTACGCGGTGATGTACCAGGTGCCGACCACCTGGGCCACGCCCCGCTACGACTTGCCGGCCTTGATCGCGGTGGCCACCGCGTTCGCCGTACCGTCCGCCGCGGTCGCCGGGATGTACGTACCGATCGCGCGTTTCCCGGTGGTCGCCTTCACCGT
This sequence comes from Paractinoplanes toevensis, assembly GCF_018332695.1. GTDB lineage: Bacteria > Actinomycetota > Actinomycetes > Mycobacteriales > Micromonosporaceae > Actinoplanes > Actinoplanes toevensis. Next base: position 13,459 of record NZ_BOQN01000057.1, on the reverse strand, counting down.
GGTGCCGACCCGCAGCAGGTCACCGGCGTCGTCCATGCGCTGGAAGACGGTCACCGCGCCGCCCAGCTGATCCACCACGTCGTCGACGAACGGGGTGGTGGTGCCGGTGTCGGTGTTCTGGCCGAGCCACCTGCCGCCGATGGTCAGCCGGGGCAGCGTGACGGTCTTCTTGGCCTGGGTGGTCTGGTTGGTCGCGGTCCAGGTCGTGGTGCGGCCGGAGAGCCGGGCCCCGCCGCGCTGGGCGAGCAGCACGTCGGCGGCCTTCATGTCGGCGGCCACCCCGTCCTGGACCTCCTCGGCGACCGAACTCACCAGCGTGGTGATCTCGCCGGTGGTCCGGTCCAGGTTCTCGGTGTTCTGCCGGACCACCTCGGTCTCGGTGCTGTCGGCCGACCGGCTGCTCTGCCAGGCGCCGACGCCCACCAGGACGACGGCGGTACTCAGGACCCCGCCCAGCCCGAGGGCGAGGAGGCGGTGGCTTATCTGGAGGCGCACCTCGTACCCATCGGCACGCGGATGCGCGTTCTGAGCACAAAAGGCCCTACCCGTACGGGTAGGGCCTTTTGTCGGAGGATTCGCTAGCTGTCGCCGCCGGTCTCGCCGACCGGCGCCGCGTTGACGTCGTCGATCGCGTACTTCTTGGCCGCCTCGGCCGGCACGTGCACCGGCACCTTGCCGCGCAGCGCCAGCTGGCGCAGAGTGGCCACGGCCACCGACTCGGCGTCCACGTGGAAGTGCCGCCGCAGCGCGTGCCGGGTGTCGCTCATGCCGAAGCCGTCGGTGCCCAGCGACGTGTAGTCGTTCGGCACCCAGCGCGAGATCAGGTCGGGCACCGCCCGCATGAAGTCGCTGACCGCGACGGCCGGGCCCTCGGTGCCCTCCAGCTTCTGCTGGATGTACGGCTTCCGCGGCTGGTCACCGGGGTTGAGCAGGTTGTGCTCCTCGACCGTCACGGCGTCGCGCCGCAGCTCGGTCCACGAGGTCACCGACCAGACGTCGGCGGCCACGCCCCAGTCCTGGGCCAGCAGTTCCTGGGCCTTGAGCGCCCACTGCATGCCGGTGCCGGAGGCCAGGATCTGCGCCTTCGGGCCGGTGGTCTCCGGGGCCGCCTTGTATTTGTAGATGCCCTTGAGCAGGCCCTCCACGTCGACCCCCGCGGGCTCGGCGGGCTGGAGGATCGGCTCGTTGTAGATGGTGAGGTAGTAGAAGACGTTCTCCTGCTGCTCGCCGTACATCCGGTGCAGGCCGTTCTCGACGATGTGCGCGATCTCGAACGCGAACGCCGGGTCGTACGCCACCACGGCCGGGTTGGTGGCCGCGATGAGCAGCGAGTGGCCGTCCTCGTGCTGCAGGCCCTCGCCGTTCAGCGTGGTGCGGCCGGCCGTGGCGCCGAGCAGGAAGCCCCGGGTCATCTGGTCGGCGGCGGCCCACAGCTCGTCGGCCGTGCGCTGGAAGCCGAACATCGAGTAGAAGATGTACAGCGGGATCATCGGCTCGTCGTGCGTGGCGTAGGACGTGCCGGCCGCGATGAAGCTCGCCGTCGACCCGGCCTCGTTGATCCCCTCGTGCAGGATCTGGCCGTTGGTCGCCTCCTTGTACGACAGGAAGAGCTCCCGGTCGACCGACGTGTAGGTCTGGCCGTGCGGGGAGTAGATCTTCTTCGTCGGGAAGAGCGAGTCCAGACCGAACGTACGCGCCTCGTCCGGGATGATCGGCACCCAGCGCGGGCCGAACTCCTTGTCCTTCATCAGGTCTTTCAGCAACCGGACGAAGGCCATCGTGGTCGCGACCTTCTGCTTGCCGCTGCCCCGCTTGACGTCGCCGAACGCCTTCGAGTCGGGGATCGCCAGCGACTTGTGCTTGGTGCGCCGGGACGGGATGGGGCCGCCCAGCTCGCGGCGGCGCTCGAGCATGTACTGCATCTCGTCGGACTTCTCACCGGGGTGGAAGTACGGCGGGAGGTACGGGTTCTCCTCGAGCTGCTTGTCGCTGATCTCCAGGTAGAGGCGGTCCCGGAAGCCCTTGAGGTCGTCCAGGGTCAGCTTCTTCATCTGGTGGGTGGCGTTACGGGCCTCGAAGTGCGAGCCCAGCGTCCAGCCCTTGATCGTCTTGGCGAGGATCACGGTCGGCTGGCCGGTGTGCTCGGTGGCCGCCTTGTATGCCGCGTACAGCTTCTTGTAGTCGTGACCGCCGCGCTTGAGGTTCCAGACCTCGTCGTCGGTCATGCCCTCGACCAGCTTGCGGGTGCGCGGGTCACGGCCGAAGAAGTTCTCCCGCACGTACGCCCCGGACTCGCCCTTGTACGTCTGGTAGTCACCGTCGGGCGTCACGTTCATCAGGTTGACCAGCGCGCCGTCGGTGTCCGCGGCGAGCAGCGGGTCCCACTCGCGGCCCCAGACGACCTTGATCACGTTCCAGCCGGCGCCGCGGAAGAACGACTCCAGCTCCTGGATGACCTTGCCGTTACCGCGGACCGGGCCGTCGAGACGCTGCAGGTTGCAGTTGATCACGAAGGTGAGGTTGTCGAGCTCCTCGCGGGCGGCCAGGCCGATCGCGCCGAGCGACTCCACCTCGTCCATCTCGCCGTCGCCCAGGAACGCCCAGACGTGCTGCTGGCTGGTGTCCTTGATGCCGCGGTTGTGCAGGTAGCGGTTGTACCGCGCCTGGTAGATCGCGTTCAGCGGGCCGAGGCCCATGCTGACCGTCGGGAACTCCCAGAAGTTCGGCATGAGCCGGGGGTGCGGGTAGGACGGAAGGCCGCCACCGGAGTGCGACAGCTCCTGGCGGAAACCGTCCAGGTCGTTCTCGCTGAGCCGGCCTTCCATGTACGCGCGCGCGTACATGCCGGGGGAGGCGTGGCCCTGGAAGAAGATGTGGTCGCCGCCGCCCGGGTGGTCCTTGCCCCGGAAGAAGTGGTTCATGCCGACCTCGTAGAGGCTGGCGCTCGACGCGTACGTCGAGATGTGACCACCGACCCCGATCTCGGGTCGCTGCGCACGGTGCACGAGCATGGCCGCGTTCCACCGGATGTAGGCCCGGATGCGGCGCTCCACGAACTCGTCGCCGGGGAACCAGGGTTCCTGCTCCGGCGGGATCGTGTTGATGTAATCGGTGGAGGTCAGCGGGGGCACGCCGACCTGTCGCTCCCGGGCCCGCTCGAGCAGGCGCAACATAACGTAACGGGCTCTCTTGGCGCCGCGTTCGTCGATGACTCCGTCGAGGGACTCGACCCACTCATTGGTTTCTTCGGGGTCGATGTCCGGAAGCTGGCTCGGCAGGCCATCACTGATTACCGGGCGCTTGCGCTCCGTGGCCACAGGCAATCCTCTTGGTCGGGTGTAGGAACCGAGCGGCGCATTGTGTGGGTCGCTCGGAGATGCCTCCATCCTGCCCCCTCGCGGTGGGCATCGTCACGCCTACCCGGGGTGTCCGCGATCCGGGACACACGTACTGACCAGTAACTTCTCAACCGGCCAGAAAGCTCAGCCGAACCTGGCGGACCGGATTGTCGCCGTTGGTGTCCACCAGGCAGATCGACTGCCAGGTGCCCAGCGCGATCTTCCCGCCGATCACCGGCAGTGTGGCGTACGGCGGGATCCAGGCCGGAAGTACGTGGTCACGGCCGTGGCCGCGGGAACCGTGCCGGTGCCGCCACTTGTCCTCGGTGGGCAGCAGCTCGTCGATCGCGGCCAGCAGATCGTCGTCGGACCCGGCCCCGGTCTCGATGATCGCGAGACCCGCCGTGGCGTGCGGCACGAAGACGTGCAGCAGGCCGTCCCCTTCGGACCGGACGAACGCGGCGGCCTCGGATGTGATGTCGCGGACAACCGGCGAGCCGCCGGTCCGGACGGTGATCACTTCGGTGCGCATGATCCGAGTCTGCCAGCCCCTTTAACACATCCGCCCGGTCGGGGTGCATCCCATTAGGTGGTTTAAGCATCATTTTCCCCCGAAATGACTACGTTGTGGAGGAATACGTCGTACCCGGGCCGGCAGGTCGTCGGGGCTAACCGCGGGGGTGGAAGTAATGGAAGTTGTAGCGCCGCGACAGCGGCGAAGAGTCTCCAGATGGGCACTGGCGGCCGTGTGCGGGTTGCTGACCGTGTGCGGGGTGCTGACGAACCCCGGTCCCGCCGCCGCGGCGCCCGGGTCGCCCACCGGCGTCACGGCCGTGGCGGGCCGGCGGACGATCACCGTCTCGTGGACCGCGCCGGCCGGTGGCGGTGTCAACCACTACCGCGCCGTCGCCGGCGGCGAGTCCTGCGAGACCGGCGGGATCAGCTGCACGATCAGCAACCTCACGGCGAACACCGCATACGTCGCCAGCGTGGCCGCCTGCGCGACCGCGGACAGCAGCAACTGCTCGAGCGCGGTCAACGCGGCCTCGGTGACACCCGGTCCGCCGGCGACTCCGCTCCAGCCGACCGTCACCTACACCAAAGACGATCAGACCACGATGAGCGTGAGCTGGGTACCGAACGACCCGGGCGGCATCGTCACCGCCTACCGGGTCACCCCCTCCACGACCAGTGGGCTGACCGGCCCCTGTCTGGGGCTGGTCTCGGGGACGAGCTGCGACGTCGCGGGTCTGACTCCGGGGCAGTCGTACACGTTCAAGCTGACCGCCATCGGGACGGGGGCCACCGGAAGCTCGGCGGTGGGTCCGGCGTCCACGCCGAAGTACGTCGGCGTGCCGGTCACCCCGGATGCGCCGACGATCACCCGGGTATCCAACTCAGCGGTGACGGTGTCCTGGACCAAGCCGACCGGCAACGCCGCGATCAGCGGATACACCGTGCAGAAGAGCACCGGGGGCGCACCCTCGAACGCCTGCGCGACGACGTCGGCCGACGCCACCGAGTGCCAGGTCACCGGGCTCGACGAGACCCAGTCCTACACGTTCACGGTGCGGGCGAACGGTGAGGGCACCTACGGTGGCAGCTCCGGCTTCAGCTCGACCTCCGCCGCGATCATCCCGGGCAAGCCGAACAAACCGGACGCGCCGACCGTGGAGTTGGGGGCCGAGGCCGGCCAGGTGACGGTGAACTGGACCGCGCCCGAGGGCGGCGCGGTGACCGGGTACACGGTCACGCCCGCCTCGATCGTGGACAACACGCCGCCCAGCCCGTGCGAGACCGCCGCGACCGTGATCCACTGCGACTTCTCCGGCCTGGACGACGGCGTCGCCTACACCTTCCGGGTGGTGGCGAAGGGCGCGGTCAACTCGGACCCGTCCGACCCGAGCGACTCGATCGTCTCGCAGCTGCCGACCAAGCCGGCCACGCCGGTGGCGGCGCTGGTCGCCGACAGCCCCGGCACCGTGGAACTGACCTGGGACAAGCCGGTCACCGGCGGGCCGGTCATCTACTACACGGTGACGGTCAGCTCGACGACCGGCGGTGCCCTCCTCGGCGAGAAGAGCGCGGGCTGCGGATTCAACCTGGACGTGCCGTCCTGCACGATCACCGGCCTGACCCCGGAGGCGTCGTACACGTTCACCGTGACCGCCATCGGTGACCTCGGATCGGTGACCTCGGATCCCAGCGCGGCGTTCACCCCGAACAAGCCGGCCGCGCCGGCCACCGCGGTCGTCACCCGGGACGGCGTCGACGCCGCCACGGTGACCTGGACGCCACCGGCCGCCTCGGGCGGCGGCGTGGTGGAGACCTACACGGCCACGGCCACCCCGGCCGACGGCGCGCCGGCGACGGTTGCCTGCGACGAGGTTCCCGCCAACACGCTGAGCTGCCCCTTCACCAGCCTGGACGCGGCCGGGTCGTACACCTTCACGGTGACCGCCGCCAACGCGGCCGGACACTCCGCGGACGCCACGGCGACCGTCGCGGTGCCGGACATCCCGAGTGCCGCCGAGACGCCGGTCGTCGTCCTGGGCACCGCACCGGGGGAGGTGGACGTCAACTGGAGCCTGCCGGCGCAGGGAACGGCCACGCGCTACATCGTGACGGCCCACTCGGCCGACGGCGGCACGCTGCCGGCCGCCTGCGAGGTCGCCGCGCTGACCTGCCCCATCACCGGCCTCACGGCCGCCAAGCACTACACCTTCACGGTACGGGCCGAGAACTTCCTCGGTGGCACGGACGCGTCCCCGACCAGCCCGGCGGTGCTGCCGGACCGGCCGGGCACGCCGACCTCGGTGGACCTCACCGTGACCGCCGTCGGTGAGGCGACCCTGACCTGGGCCGCGCCGGCCGCCGGCGGGGAGGTGGCCAGTTACACGGCGACCGCCACGGACGACCTGAACAACTCGGCCACGCCGTGCACCGCTGTCTCGTCGAGCACGACGTCGTGCGCGTTCACGCTGGACCCGGCGAGGGCGTACACGTTCGCGGTCATCGCGAGCAACAACGCCGGCGACTCGGACCCGGCCACGGTCGGCCCGATCACCGCGGACAAACCGGGTGCGCCCGGCGGCGTCGCGGCGGTCCTCGGCAACGTGCCGGGCAAGGTGGTCGTGACCTGGACCGCGCCGACCGGCGTGGCGGTCACCGGTTACACGGTGACGCCGGCCTCCAGCGACGGCACCGCGCCGATCCCGACAACCTGCGACAACCTGCCGGGGACCCAGCTGTCCTGCACCTACACCGGGCTCAAGACGACCGCGCCGTACACCTTCACGGTCGCCGCCGAGAACGCCGTGGACTCCACCGCGGCGAGCGCGACCCCGGCCCTGATCCCGGACGAGCCCGGCCCGCCCCGCAACGTGACGGCGGCCCGCGGCAACGTGCCGAAGAAGGTGACGGTCACCTGGGACGCGCCCAACAGCGGCGGTGAGACGGCAACCTACACCGTCACCGCCACCCCGACCGACGGCACGCCGGCCGTCGTCGGGTGCGACAAGCAGGTCGCGGGCGACCCGACGACCTGCGTTTTCACCGATCTCACCGCGACCAGGTCGTACCTGTTCACGGTGACCGCCAGCAACAACGCCGGGGACAACGACGAGGCCACCACCACCGGCCTGATGCCCAACGAGCCGGACAAGCCCACCGGCGTCAAGGTGGAGGTGAACGGGCCGGGTTCGGTCACGGTGACCTGGAACGCGCCGACCGGCGCGAACCTGACCACCGGCTGGGTGGTCACGCCGGCCACGTCGGACGGGGCGACGCCGAACCCGGCGACCTGCCCAGTGGCCGCTTCGGCCGCCCGGACCTGCACCTTCACCGGTCTCACCACGACCGCCCGCTACACCTTCGTGGTCCGGGCGAGCAACGAGGCCGGCGACACCGACTCGGATCCGACGAACGAGGTGGTGGCCAACAAGCCGGGCGCGCCCGGGGCGCCGGTCACGATCATCACCGGGGACGAGACGGTACGGCTGTTCTGGACCCCGCCGGTGCTCGGCGGCCCGGTCACCGGCTACTCCGTCACCGCCTACACGGCGGGCCAGCCGGACACCCCGATCACGTCGGCCGCCTGCACCGATCTCGAGGTGCCCACGGTCACCTGTGAGTTCGACGGGCTGAGCATGTCCGAGCTGTACACCTTCCGGGTCACCACGAGCGGACCCGGCGGGGACGTGCAGGGTGACCGCAGCATGCCGGTCAGCACCGAGCGGCCGGGCGAGCCCGCGCCGCCGACGGTCGAGCTGAGCGGCCCGGGCGCGGTCCGGGTCTCCTGGGACCCGCCGGAGGTCGGCGGCCCGGTCCTCGGCTACTCCGTGGTCTCGACGCCGGACATGAGTGCGCCGGCCCGGTGCACGAACGTCAACGCCATGACCACGACGTGTGTCTTCGACCGGCTGCGCCGGGGCCGCACCTACACGTTCCGGGTGCTGGCCAACGGTACGGCCGACCGCTCCACCTCCAGCGGTGCCTCCCAGCCGATCCTGGTGCCCGCGGTGGCGCCCGGTAAGCCGGCGGCACCGGTCGTCCGGGTTCTCGCACCGGACAAGGTCCGGTTGGCCTGGACCGCTCCGGTGGGGGCGGGCGTGGTCAGCCGGTACGCCGTCGCGGCATACACCGACAAGGAGCCGGACACCGCCATCACGTCCGGCACCTGCACCGATCTCACGACGCTGACCTGCGACTTCGGGGAACTGAAGCCGGACGAGACGTACACCTTCCGGGTCACCGCGACGGGTCCCGGCGGTGACGTGGAGGGCGATCCGAGTGCGACCGTCACCACGGCGGCGCCGGGCAAACCGGCCGCCCCGACGGTCACGCTGATCGGGCCGGACGCGGTGCGGGTCACCTGGACCGAGCCGACCGGCGGCGGCCAGATCATCAGTTACTCGGTCACCTCCCAGCCGGATGTCAGCCCACCGGCCCGGTGCACCACGGTGAACGCGCTGACCTGCGACTTCGACCGGCTGCACGGGGGTACGGCGTACACCTTCACGGTGACCGCCAACGGCACGGCGAATCGCTCGACCGTGAGCGACGCATCGGAGACCGTCGTCGTTCCGAGCCCGGCCGCGACGCCGGCCGCCCCGGCCGTGGCGCTGACCGACGAGACCGGCACGGTGACGGTGAGCTGGACCGCTCCGGGCACCGGTGGGTCGATCACCGGCTACGAGGTGCGGTCCACCCCGGGCTTCCGGGGCTGCGCGGTGCCACCGGGTCCGGGGGTGACCTCGTGCTCGGTGCCGGGTCTCGACCCGGGAACCACGTACACCTTCCGGGTGCGTGCTCTGGGCGTGAACGGCCAGGACTCCGAGTTCGGCCCGGCGTCCAAGGCGATCGTGCCGGGCGCTCCGTCCGCCCCGGAGTTGGTCGTGGCGGCGGCCGGCAATCGTCAGGTCGACGCCTCGTGGACGCCGTCGGCCGACAGCTCGCGGGTTGATCACTACCGCGCCACGGCCACACCGGGCGGTAAGTACTGCGAGACGACCGGCATCGAGTGCGCCATCGACGGGCTGGACAACCTGATGGTCTACACGATCACCGTCACGGCGGTGACCAAGGAGGGCATCAGCTCGACGCCGAGCGCTCCGTCGGGCCGGGTGCGGCCCACCGCCGGGCGGCCGGGCAGCCCGACCGCCGTCACGGCGGCCATCGGTGACGCCGGCACCGTTGTGAAGTGGACGGCGCCGGTCACGGTGGGTGACGGGATCGCTCGGTACGTCGCCACCGCGGTCGACGCGACCGGTGCGTCCCGGCAGTCGTGCAGCACGCCGGACGGCACCACCACCACGTGCCCCATCACCGGCCTCACCAACGGCACCACCTACACGGTGACCGTGGTCAGCGTGGGCCGCGGCGCCAGTGGCTACTCCGAGCCCGCCACCGCGGACAGGACGGTCACCCCGAAGGCCGTACCGCCGGTTCCGACCGGCGTGACGGTCACCTCGATCGCCAAGGGGTTGACGGTGTCGTGGAAGCCGGGCACCGCCACCGGCGGTGACGCGGTCGCCGGCTTCACGGCCACGGCCGACGGCGGCACCGCGCCCGCCACCTGCTCCGGTAGCTCGGCAACCAGCACGAGCTGCACGATCAGCGGTCTGACGCCGGGCAGTTACTCGGTGACCGTCGTGGCTCGGGGGGTCACCGCCGGGTTCGTGTCCAAGCCCTCCAGCCCGGTCGACGCCACGGCGCTGACCGCGGTCGCACCCGTGCCTGGTACCAGCCTGCCGACCAGCGCCGGTGTGCTGACCGTCGCGCCGGGGACGGTGAAGGCGGGCGGCGCGGTGACGATCTCCGGCAGCGGGTTCGCCCCGTACACCGCGATCGCGGTGGCGATCTACAGCCCGCGGGTCACGGTGCCGGCCGTCGTCGTCACCGACTCGAAGGGTGCCTTCACCCAGGAGGTGACGATTCCGGCGGGCGTCGCGATCGGAACCAGGGCGATCGTGGCCGGTGGCCAGACCTCGGCCACCAACACGGCGGTCAGGTATCTGACGGCACCGCTCACGGTGTCGTAACGCCGCTCATCCGATGGCGGGCCGGAAGGGGAACTCCCTTCCGGCCCGTCACGTGTAGAGATCGAGCACCAGGAACAGGGCCGCCGTGGCACCCAGCCAGAGCACGACCGTCGCCGCTCTCAAGATCATCGGCCGAGTAAAACACTCTTCGCAGCCGAGTGAATGCAAATTGCTGACTTCTGACGTGGCGGCTGTGGCTCAGGTCGGCAATGCTGAATCGCGTGACCACCCCGCAGAACCTCGACGAGCGTTTCCGCGACGCGGTGACCGCGCTGCCCGCCCCCGGCGCGCGCCGCGCGCCGGCTGACGCCGTCCGTGACGGCTCGACCCTGACCGGGGCCCGCGCACTCGAGTTGTTCGACGCCCAACTGGCCAGCCGCCATCTCGACCTGGCCGCCCGATGGTTGCGCAGCTTCAACGAAGGCTTCTACACCATCGGATCGTCCGGCCACGAGGGCAACGCCGCCGTCGCCGCCGCCCTGCTGCCCACCGACCCGGCGCTGCTGCACTACCGCTCGGCCGCCTTCTTCTGCGCCCGCGCCAAGAGCCTCGCCGACGCCGCCCGCGACGTGCTGCGTGGCGTCGTGGCCAGCGCGCACGAACCGATCGCCGGTGGCCGGCACAAGGTCTTCGGCAGCGCCGACCTGAACATCGTCCCGACCACCTCGACCGTCGCCTCGCACCTGCCGCGCGCGGTCGGCCTCGCCTTCTCGCTGGCCCGGGTCCGGGCCGACCGGCGCTGGCCGGCCGACGCGATCGTGCTGGCCACCTTCGGCGACGCGTCGGCCAACCACGCCGCCGCCACCGCGGCGCTCAACGCGGCCGGCTGGTTCGAGCACTCCGACGTCCGATTGCCGCTGCTGCTGGTCTGCGAGGACAACGGGCTCGGCATCAGCGTGCCCAGCCCGGACGGCTGGCTCGCCGCGATGCTGTCGTCCCGCCCCGGCGTGCGTTACACCTCGGCGGACGGCTGCGACCTGGCCGCCACCTACGACGCCGCGGCCGAGGCCGCCGGGTTCGTGCGCCGCGAGCGCCGCCCGGCCGTGCTGCATCTGTCCACCGTGCGGCTGATGGGGCACGCCGGCGCCGACGCCGAGGTCGCCTACCGCTCCACCGAGGCGATCAACCGCGATCTCGATCGGGACCCGATCATCGCCACCGCCAGGGAGCTGATCACGGCCGGCCTGCTCGGCCCCGAGGAGGTCATCGCCCGCTACGACGAGATCGGCTGGCAGGTCCGCAAGGTCGCCGAGGAGGTGCTGGGCGAACCCAAGCTGGCCTCGGTCAGCGAGATCGTCGGCCCGCTCGCCCCGCGCCGGCCGCTGCGCGTCGCCCACGAGATCACCGAGGTCGCCACCCGGGCCATCGGTCCCGGCGCCGCCACCCGCATGCAGGCCTTCGACGGCAAGTTGCCGGAGCAGGGCGGGCCACTCACCCTCGCCCAGACGATCAATGCGACGCTCACCGACGCGCTGCTGGCCAACCCCGGCGCCCTGCTGTTCGGCGAGGACGTGGCCCGCAAGGGCGGCGTCTACGGCGTCACCAAGAAGCTGCAGGAGCGGTTCGGTACCGACCGGGTCTTCGACACCCTGCTCGACGAGACCACGATCCTCGGCCTCGCGCTGGGCACCGGCCTGGACGGCCTGCTGCCGATCCCCGAGATTCAATACCTGGCCTACCTGCACAGCGCCGAGGACCAGCTGCGCGGCGAGGCGGCCACCATGTCGTTCTTCTCGTCCGGCGCCTACCGCAACCCGATGGTCGTCCGCGTCGCCGGCCTCGCCTACCAGCAGACGTTCGGCGGGCACTTCCACAACGACAACTCGGTGGCCGTCCTGCGCGACATCCCCGGCCTGGTGCTGGCCGTGCCGTCCCGGCCCGCCGACGCAGCGCCGATGCTGCGCACCTGCCTCGCGTCGGCGGCCGCCGACGGCAGCGTCTGCGTCTATCTCGAGCCGATCGCGCTCTACCACACCCGCGACCTCTACGAGCAGGGCGACAACGAATGGCTGTCGCCCTACGCCGGGCCGGTCTCCTGGTCGAGCGAGCACGTTCCGATCGGCCGGGCCCGCACCTATCCGGTGGGCAACGCCGCCGATCTGACCATCGTCACGTTCGGCAACGGCGTCCGGTTGTCGCTCCGGGTGGCCGCCCGGCTGGCCGAGGAGGGGTACGGATCCCGCGTGGTGGACCTCCGCTGGCTCAGCCCGCTACCCGCCGCCGATCTGGTCCGGGAGGCCTCCGCCACCGGCCGGGTGCTGATCGTGGACGAGACCCGGCGCTCCGGCGGAGTCGGGGAGGGTATTCTCGCCGCCCTGGTAGACGGCGGTTTTGTCGGCTCCGCGCGGCGGATCGCGTCGGCTGACTCGCTGATTCCGCTCGGACCGGCCGCACAACACGTGGTGGTGGGGGAGGATGCGATCACACAGGGTGCCCATGCCCTGCTGGCACGGTAAATTGCCACACACTCGGTGCGCCACTTGCGCATGAGCCCACAAGTGTGTGGACTACCCCAAGGTTTCCGGCAATTTCATTCTTGGCTAGGAGGACTTAGACAGTGAGCGCGACCGCTGGTCAGGCCGACGGCGTACGCAGCCTGGCGGACCGGTTCGGCTTCGAGCCGAACATGGTGGTCATGGAGATGGGCTACGACGACGATGTCGACGAGGACCTCCGTGACACCCTGACCGAACGCGTCGGCGAGTTGGTCGACGAAGACACTGACGAGGTCGTCGACGCGGTGCTGTTGTGGTACCGCGACGGTGACGGTGACCTCTTCGAACTGCTCACCGATGCCCTTGGCCCCCTCGCCGACAACGGCGTGGTCTGGCTGCTGGCCCCGAAAGCCGGCCGTGACGGGCACGTCGAACCGAGCGAGATCAGCGAGTCCGCCCAGACGGCGGGCCTGCAGCAGACCTCGACGGTCAACGCCGGCAAGGACTGGACGGGTGCCCGGCTCGTCTCCCCCAGGGGTGCCAAGAAGAAGTAGCTCGCTGTGATCTCCGAGCCGGCCGGCGTCCGTTGGCGCCGGTCCGGTTAGGGTGGGCTCATGCCGTTGCCGGTGGGGGCCGTCGCGCCCGACTTCAACCTCAAGGACCAGAACAACCAAGAGGTACGGCTGGGCGACTTCGCCGACCGCAAGGCGATCCTGCTGGTCTTCTACCCCCTGACCTTCACGGGGACCTGCAAGGGCGAGCTGACCGGCATCCGGGACAACATCGACCGTTACGCCACCGGCGATCTTCAGCTGCTGGCGGTGAGCGTCGATTCCGTCTACAGCCACAAGGTCTGGTCGCTTCAGGAGGGCTTCGACTTCCCGTTGCTGGCCGATTTCTGGCCGCACGGCGAGGTGGCCCGTCGTTACCAGGTCTTCAACGACACGGCGGGCTTCGCCAACCGCGGCACCTTCCTCATCGACCGCGGCGGCGTCATCCGCTTCGCCGAGGAGGCCGGCCCGGGCGTGACCCGCGACCGAGCAGCCTGGGACGCGGCCATCGAGGCCCTGACGGTACGATGACCACTCACGGACCCACCGAGGGCGCGTAGCTCAGTGGGAGAGCACTCGCCTTACAAGCGAGG
>NZ_BOQN01000056.1 GCF_018332695.1 Paractinoplanes toevensis | reverse complement strand
ACCACGCCCGGAGTAACGATTCGCGAGGTGGCGCGCCAGGGGCAGCCAGGCCTCGATCGCCTTGTCCCGCAGGGCCGGCCGGGACGGGTGCCCGACGGGCATCGCCGCCATCGCGTTGAGCAACTCGGCGGCGCTGTCGACCGGCGCCTCGGCGCCGGCCTTGGTGGCCGTCGAGATCTGCGACGACGTCTGGGTGACGGTCATGCGTGGTCCTCCCTATTACCTAACCGGAGAGCCGGTCCGTTCGTGCTGGACCCGATTCGGTCGGGGTTCTAACAGTGGTCGACGGCGGTCGATACGACTTCGTCGACAACTGCCAAGTAGGCCGTTCGGTGAGTCGACCTTAACCGAGAGGGGGAGAAAAGACTAGCCGAAAGTATGAGTCACTTTGCGTGATGGCAAGTAATACGGAGTGATCAACGGCTGTCGGATGTCCGGCCGGGGGAACCCGTGCGGGCTGGTCGGTCGGTATTTCGATCCGCACTGTCCAGGCAAGATGGACAGCATGACGACGGTTCCATACCCCAGCGCCGCCGAGATATGCCGCTGGGAGCTGGGAGCGTTCGGCGACCTGCGCGACCTGCGGGCCGCGCTGCGCCGGGCCGTGGCCGGCACGATGACCACCGCTACGGGTGACGCCATCGAGCGGATGACCCTGGTCGTCACCGAGCTGGCGACCAACGCGTTGCGGCACGGCCTGCCGCCCGCCGTGGTGCGCCTGCTCCGCGAGGGTGATCGCCTGATCATCGACGTCGCCGACCACGATCGGTACGCCGAACCGGCGGTCGACGCGGGCCGGCCGCTCGGTGCCGGCGGGCTCGGACTGCAGCTCACCCAGACCTTCGCGCTGGACGTCGGGTGGTACGCCACGGACGTCGCCAAACATGTCTGGGCCAGCTTCCCGAGCTGAATGCGCCGGGTGCTGGTAAAAATTCTCCCGTGGCGGACTCTTTCAAGATCGGTCAGGAGCGCGCGGCCGACGGGACCGCGACCTTCCTGCATATCAGCGGCGAACTGGACATTACGACGCGAGATGAGCTGCGCGGCACCATCGTGGCCGCGCTCGACGTGGGCGACGTCGTGGTCGACCTCGCCGACGTGACGTTTCTGGACTCGGAAGCCCTCGCCGCACTGATCGACGGCTACAACGAGGCTCTTCTGCGTTCGGCCGGGTTTCGGGTGATCAACCCGCGTGGCCTGGTCGCCCGGGTACTCGAGGTGTCGGGCGCCCTGGCGCTGTTCGGCGCCTGACGGATGCCCTTCTTCATCTCCGGGGCGCTGCTGGCCGGTGTGCTCGCGTTTGCCGTGGGCCGCCCACGAGGGTTACCCGAGGCGGTCGTCGCGGTGCCGGTTGCGCTGCTCGTCGTCGCGGTCGGCCTGCTGCCCGCGCCGGACGCGGTGGCCGAGATCCGCGAACTCGGGCCGACGGTCGGCTTCCTCGCGGCGGTCCTGCTCCTCGCGTACCTCGCGGGCGAGCACGGCGTCTTCCGGTACGCCGGCGCGCTGACCGCCCGGATCAGCGGTCACCGGCCGACCCGGTTGCTCGCGGCGGTCTTCGTGGCCGCGTCGCTGACCACCGCGGTGCTCAGCCTGGACGCCACGGTGGTGCTGCTCACCCCGGTGGTGCTGGCCACCGCCGCGCGCACCGGGGCCCGAGCCCGCCCGGCCGCCTACGCCTCGGCCCACCTGGCCAACTCGGCGTCGCTGCTGCTGCCGGTGTCCAACCTGACCAACCTGCTGGCCTTCGCGGCGAGCGGGCTGACCTTTCTCGGGTTCGCGGCGGTGATGGCCCTGCCCTGGGTCGCCGTGATCGTCGCCGAGTACCTGGTCTTCCGCTGGTTCTTCCGGGCCGACCTGGGGGCGTCGGCGGACCCGGTCGAGGACGGTGACGATCCGCCGGCACCCCGGTACGCACTGATCGTGCTGGCCCTGACGCTGGCCGGTTTCGCGGTTGCCCAGCCCTTCGGCGTACACCCCGGATGGGTTGCCGCGGCCGGCGCGGTCGCCCTGGCCGTGCCGCACCGGGTCGGACCTCGCGTTCTGCTTCGCGAAGCGAATCTGCCGTTCTGCGCGTTCGTGCTGGCGCTCGGCGTGGTGGTGCTGACCGTCCGGCAGCACGGGCTGGACGCGCTGGTGGAAAAGGTGGTGCCGGAGCGGAACGGGCTGATGCAGCTGCTGGCCGTGGCCGGGATCGCGGCGCTGCTGGCCAATCTGGTGAACAACCTGCCGGCCACGCTGGTGCTGGTCCCGGCGGTGCAGGCCCGGCCGGCGCTGCTGCTCGCGGTGCTGATCGGGGTGAACGTCGGGCCGAACCTGACCTACGTGGGTTCGCTGGCGACCCTGCTGTGGCGGCAGATCCTGCACACCCGCGAGCACCCGCCGGACGCCGGCGACTTCCTCCGCCTGGGCCTGCTGTCCGTGCCGTTCGCGCTGGTGGCGGGCGTGCTGGCGCTATGGGTGTCGCTGCGGATCACGGGAGGTTAGGAACGCACCTCCGCCGCCGCGCCGGGACCGGTTCGGGGAACGACCGGGGTGATCCGGTGGGGGATCGGCGGCGGGGTGCGTCCGACTCAGTCAGTCTTGTCGATGCATCTCGTAACATGCAAGAAATCTGAGTTACGGAACCTCCAGGAGATTCACAGCAGCATGCCGCCGGAGGCCTCGATGCGCTGGCCGGTGATCCACTTGGTGTTGTCGGCGAGCATCGCGACCATCACGCCGGCGATGTCCTCCGGCTCACCCAGCCGGCCGAAGGCGATCTGGCCGCTGATGTGGGAACGGACCGCCTCGTTGTCGCGCAGCGCGCCGCCGCCGAAGTCGGTGCCGGTCGCGCCGGGGGCCACCACGTTGACGCTGATCCGGCGCGGGCCGAGTTCCTTGGCCAGGTAGCGGGTGAACACCTCGATCGCGCCCTTGACCGAGCCGTACGCGGCGTAGATGCCGTCACCGGTGAAGCGGGCCAGGCCGGTGGAGAGGTTGATGATCCGGCCGCCGTCCTTGATCACCGGCAGCAGCTTCTGGGTCAGGAAGAACACCCCGCGGAAGTGCACGTTCACCAGTTCGTCGAAATCCTCGACCGAGAAGTCGGCGACCTTGCCGGCCTTGCCGACGCCGGCGTTGTTGATCAGGAAGTCGAAGTCCTCGCGGCCGAACCGGTCGCGCAGCACCCCGCGCAGTTCCTCGACGAATGCCGGGTACGAGTCGAGGTCGCCGACGGTCAGCCTCAGCGCCACCGCGTCGATCTTCTCGCCCGGGTCGTCCCGGTACGTGTAGATGACCTCGACACCGTCGGCGATGAGAGCCTCGGCGGTGGCCCGGCCGAGACCGCGGTTGCCGCCGGTGATCAGTGCGATTTTGGACATGGTCCTGCCTTCTTTCGTGCTTCTTCTCGGACTTTCGTGCTTCTTCTCGGAAACGGAGTCAGACGGCCGCGAGCAGCTGGAGCTTCTCGTAGCTCGGTGAGCTGGGTACCGCGGTGAAGACCAGCAGCACCTGCGACTGGTCGGGGTCCAACAGGGTCTGGCAGTAAAGCTCCAACTCACCCAATTCAGCGTGCTGGAAACGCTTGCGGTCGAGATGGGTGAGCCCGATCTCGTGCGACCGCCAGATCTCGGCGAACTCGGGACTGATCGCGAGCAGCTCGTCGACGATCTCGCCGGCCCGGCTGTCGGGTGCCGCCGCGTACGCCTCCCGCAGCTGGGCCGTGAAGATGCGCCCGTGCAGCGGGTAGTCGTCGGCCGGGTAGATCAGCCGTGCCGACGGCTCGGTGAACCACCGGTAGACCATGTAGCGGGCCATCCCGGTCCACCGCGTCTCGTCCCCGAGCAGCGCCACCGCCGGCCGGGTCTGGAGCAGCGTCTCGCCGAAGCGGGACATGATCATGGCCGGGGTGTCCGCGAGGCGGTCCAGGATCCGCATCATGCCGGGGCTGATGTGGTCCTCCCGGAGCACCCGCTGCGGCGTCGCGTGCCCGCCCAGCCGGAACAGGTGGTCCCGCTCCTCGAGGTTGAGGTGCAGTGCCCGGGCGAGGGCGGCGAGCATCTGCTCGGAGGGGACCGGCCCGCGCTGCTGCTCGATCCGGCCGTAGTAGTCGGCCGACATCCCGGCGAGCGCCGCCACCTCCTCGCGTCGCAGGCCGCCGGTGCGGCGGCGCTGCCCACGCGGCAGACCCACGTCCTCCGGCTGCAGCGCCTCGCGGCGAGCCCGGAGGAAATCGGCGAGCTGTGCCCGGTCCATGCGAACCAGCCTCCCTTGTTCGACACGACAAGCTTGGCCCGAAAGGGAAATCTGATGAAGGCCGGATCTATCCACGGACAACTTGTCCCTGGCTGCCGTGCGCCACCCCGTCGTTACCCCCGGCCACCCCACTTCTCGCCGGTGTGCTGGGCCGCCTGGCGCAGGTCGAGGTCCTCGATCGCCTTGCGGGCGATGTCCTCGGTCAGCCGGCGCTCCGCGACCGCCTTGCCGAGCGCGGCCCGCTGCGCGTCGTAGTGGGCGTCGATGTCGGTGTCCTGGTCGGTGTCGACCGCCATCACGATCTGCCTCGCCTGTGCGCGCAACTCCGCCGTCTCGGCCTGCTCGGCGGTGAGGTCGAACTTCAGCTTCCGAGCCAGCCAGCCGATCGTGGTGCCCTGGACGAGCAGCGTGCCCAGCGTGACGATCAGGGCGATGGCCTGGATCGCGTCCCGGCCGGGGAACGGCTTGGTGCCGTGCTCGATGGTCGCCGGGATGGCCGCGGCCGCCGCCAGGGTGAGGATGCCGCGCATGCCGGTCCAGCCGACCAGCAGCGTCTCCTTCCTCGTGGGCGGATCGAGTGGCTTGCCGCCCCGGCGGTTCCGCCGCTCCTCGAGACGGCGCACCCGCTGGCGGAAGTGGACGTCCTGCTCGATCCGGCGCTTGACCCGCTCGTCCTTGCGCCGCCACCGGCCGAACAGCACCCACACGCCGAGCAGCCGGAACGCGATCGCGACGACCAGCAGCACCCCGGCCGCCACCAGCGTGCGGACCAGGCCCGGGTCGTCCGATTCGGCGAGGTCCTCGAGGACGAACCGCAACTGCAGGCCGATGTACGCGAAGACGAACGTCTCGAGCAGGAAATCCACCACCGGCCAGAAGGACTCCTCCTGGAGCCGGGTCCGATACCCGCCCGGGTACTGATGCTTCGGATCCAGGGCCAGGTTGAGGCTCACCGCGAATGCGGCCGCCACCACGGCGAGGATGCCGGACGCATGTGCCTCCTCGGCCAGCAGGAAAGCGGTGAACGGGAGCAGCAGGACCAGCGTGGTCTCCAGCGTCGGGTTGCCGAGCCGCTTGCGCAGCCAGAGCGTGGGCACGGACAGTGCCGCACCGATCGCCATGCCGATCCCGGCGTTGCGCACCAGCTCCAGAGCGCCCGATCCGAACGAGGCGTGCTCACCGTTGGCGGCGCCCAGCGCGATGGCGAACAGCGTCAGCGCCGTGGCGTCGTTGACCAGGCTCTCTCCGGTGAGGATCGAGGTGACCCGTTTCGGCAGGCCGATCTCGTCACCGTGGGAGACCGTGGTGATCGTGTCGGGCGGCGCCAGCACCGAGCCGAGCAGGAACGCGGCGGCCCCGCCGATCGTCGGCAGCAGCCACGTCGCGACCAGGCCGAGCACCCCGGCGGTGAACAGCACCAGCATCAGGCCGAGCGTGATGATCGCGTTCATGTTCGCGCCGAACGAGGAGAACGACGCGTTGCGGGTGGCGGAGTAGAGCAGCGGCGGCACCACGATCGCGAGGATCATCTCGCTGTCCAGCTCCAGCCGCGGCACGCCGGGAATGAACGACGCCGCGGCGGCCAGCACCACGATGATCACGCCGGGCTCGATGTGCCGCTTGCGGGCGATCGCGGAGATGGCGATCCCCGCGCCGATGACGATCAGGAGTTGGACACCATTCACTTGATCAGGCTACTGAGCTTCTGGCTTCGCTTCGCTCAGCGGGGCGAACGCGCGGGTCCCGTGGCTAGGGGCGCCCTTGAGAAACTATGTAGTTGGTCGGTGGTTGCGCACAGGGCGTGGCCGGTGCTGGTCCAGGCCTCGCCGGCGAGCGGTTGTCGGACGCCTCCGAGCAGCTGACCGGGGTATGCTTCCCGGCGGGCCGTGACTGGCGCGTTCGGATGGGGAAACCATCGGGGAGCGGTCCCGTCGCCTGACGACCTGCCGTGCGCCTGGGCCTCTGCATCGTGATAGGGAGGTCCTATGTCCGAGCTCAATGCTGAATCCGCAGCCTTCCGCTCCGCGCTCGAGGTCGTGCGCTCCGTCGAGCCGCGCATCGCCGACGCGATCGCCAAGGAACTGCATGATCAGCGCGAATCGCTGAAACTGATCGCCAGTGAGAACTACGCCTCGCCGGCCGTGCTGCTGGCGATGGGGAACTGGCTCTCCGACAAGTACGCCGAGGGCACCATCGGCCGCCGCTTCTACGCGGGCTGCCAAAATGTCGACACCGTCGAGGCGGTCGCCGTCGAGCACGCGAAAGCCCTGTTCAACGCCCCGTACGCGTACGTTCAGCCGCATTCCGGCATCGACGCCAACCTGGTCGCCTACTGGGCCATCCTGGCCGACCGGGTCGAGGTGCCGGCCCTTCGCCGCTTTGAAAAGCGGCAGATCAACGACCTCAACGACGCCGAGTGGGCCGAGCTGCGGCGGGCCTTCGGCAACCAGCGCATGCTCGGCATGTCGCTGGACGCCGGCGGTCACCTGACCCACGGTTTCCGGCCGAACATCTCCGGCAAGATGTTCGACCAGCGGTCGTACGGCGTCGACCGGGCCACCGGCCAGATCGACTACGCGGCGCTGCGCGAGACGGCGCGCGAGTTCAAGCCGCTGATCATCGTGGGCGGCTACTCGGCGTACCCCCGCAAGGTGAACTTCGCGACCATGCGCGAGATTGCCGACGAGGTCGGCGCCACCTTCATGGTCGACATGGCGCACTTCGCCGGCCTGGTCGCGGGCAAGGTCTTCACCGGCGATTTCAACCCGGTCGAGCACGCTCACATCGTCACCACCACGACCCACAAGAGCCTGCGCGGCCCGCGCGGTGGCGCGGTGCTGGCCCAGCCGGAGCTGGCCGACCAGGTCGACCGTGGCTGCCCGATGGTGCTGGGTGGCCCGCTCAGCCACGTGATGGCGGCCAAGGCGATCGCGTTCGCCGAGGCGCGCCGGCCCGAGTTCGCCGACTACGCCCAGCAGATCGTCACGAACAGTCAGGCGCTCGCCGAGGGACTGCTGAAGCGCGGCGTCCAGCTGGTCAGCGGCGGCACCGACAACCACCTGGTGCTGCTCGACGTGCACCCGTTCGGCCTCACCGGCCGCCAGGCCGAGCAGGCCCTGCTCGACTCGGGCGTGGTGACCAACCGCAACGCGATTCCGCAGGACCCGAACGGCGCCTGGTACACCTCCGGCATCCGGATCGGCACCCCCGCGCTGACCTCGCGCGGTCTCGGCACGGCCGAGATGGACCAGATCGCCGACCTGATCCACACGGTCCTGGTCAACACCACGTCGGCCGAGGGTTCCAAGGCCAAGTACAACCTCGACCCGGCCCTGGCTGACCGGGTGAGCAAGCAGGCCACCGAGCTGCTGGCCCCGTTCCCGCTCTACCCGAGCGTCGACCTGGGCTGATTCGTCGTGGAAGCGCCCCGCGGACGCGGGGCGCTTCTTCGCGCTCGGATCAGAGTTCCGCCAAGCTCTTGATCCCGGCCGCCTTGGTGAGTTCCGCCCGGACGTCGGGGCAGGTCTTCAGGGCCTGCGCATCGACCACGTCGCCGTCGAGCTGGTCCACGTGGTCGCCGTAGAGGTTGGCGATGCTCACGGTCAGCTGCGCCATCGCGCCCACCTCGGAGCCGACCGCCTCGATCCGCGGCGCTTCCTTCTTCAGGTGCGCGCACAGCGCCTCCGCCGAGATCGGCGCGTCGGCCTGGGCGGCCGCCGGGGCCGCCGGGGCCGCTTCGTCAGTGGCCGACGCCTTGCACCCGGTCAGCGCGAGAACCGCCGCCAGACCTGCCCACACCAGAACCGGTCGAACCCGCATCCGTCCACCTCGTCAGCTCCGAGAGGCGGCCGACCGCCTCTGGAGACCCAGCCCACCACCCGGCGCCAAAGGTCGGCCAAAGGCGCGAGGTCAGCGCGGCGGCAGCTCGTGCAGCGTCACGCCGGCCAAGCGGCCGTCCGAGATCGTCGCGGTCATGAACGTGGCGGTCGGCTGGCGGCGGCGGTCGGTCGGGGAACCGGGGTTCAGCAGGCGCAGACCCGTCTCGGCAGTCGTGTCCCACGGGATGTGCGAGTGGCCGAAGACCAGCAGGTCGGCGTCGGGGAACCGGGCGGCGCAGCGTTCGGTGCGACCCGCCGACTGGCCGGTCTCATGGATCACCGCCAGGCGCAGGCCGTCGAGCTCGGCGCGGGCGATCTCGGGGAGGCGGGACCGCAGTTGCGGGCCGTCATTGTTGCCGTAGCAGGCGATGAGGCGGGTCGCGCGGGCAGAGATGGCGTCGAGCGTGGCCACGTCCACCCAGTCGCCGGCGTGGATGACGACGTCAGCGGCGTCGATCGCCGCCCAGAGACGCGGCGGCAGGTCTCGCGCTCGCTTCGGCAGGTGGGTGTCGCTGGTCAGAACTAACCGCACGTTCCCACGATAGTGGCCCACGACGAGAGAGCGCTTCCTGGAGTAGATCGCGGAGATTGCCCGCGATGGTGCTTTTGCTGATCAGCGCCGGAACCGGTTCCGGGGTCTGCGTTATCGGCCCAGCGGGCCGCCGTCGCAGGGCGTGAACGGGCAATTGTGAACTTGCTCCGACCTGCTTGTTTGCCCGATCGGGCAAAGACGTATCCCGCACGGTTGTGACATCCACAAGCACCGCACGGTTATCGATCGGTTCCGGAACCTCGGCAACCTCTGGACACGAATGAGCACCCCTACCTAGCTTCGATGGCGGGGGAGCGCTCTCCCGGTAAATGTGGAGAGTTCCGCCTCCCCGAGGGTGCAAGCAGTCCCCCTTGCAATTCCCCGCCCTAGGAGAAGCAATGACCATCCCCAGTAGCTCCGCACCTCCGCGGAGGCGCTCCCCCTGGCGCCTCGGTGCGATCGGCGGCCTCGTGGCCGCCGTCATCGCCGGGTACGCCGCCTTCACCACCGTCGGCGCCAGCGCCGCGGAGACCCTGCTCTCGCAGGGCAAACCGGCCACCGCATCGTCCACCGAGGCGGCCGGCGCCTACCTCGCGT
This sequence comes from Paractinoplanes toevensis, assembly GCF_018332695.1. GTDB lineage: Bacteria > Actinomycetota > Actinomycetes > Mycobacteriales > Micromonosporaceae > Actinoplanes > Actinoplanes toevensis. Next base: position 34,610 of record NZ_BOQN01000056.1, on the reverse strand, counting down.
CCGAGGCCGTCGACGGGAACCTCGGCACCCGCTGGGCGTCGGCGTTCTCCGACCCGCAGTGGTTGCAGGTCGACCTCGGCAGTTCGCAAGCGATCACCCGGGTCGAGTTGAACTGGGAGACCGCGGCCGGCAAGGCGTTCCAGATCCAGGTGTCCGACAACGCCTCGACCTGGACCTCGATCTACTCGACCACGACCTCGACCGGTGGCAACCAGTCGCTGACCGTGAGCGGCACCGGGCGCTATGTTCGGATGTACGGCACCCAGCGGACCACCGGCTACGGCTATTCACTCTGGGAGTTCAAGGTCTACGGCGGCACCCCGACGACACCCCCGACCACGACGCCGCCCACCGGGCCGACCGTTCCGGCGGGCGGTTCCCTGGGCGCCAACGTGATCGTCTTCGACCCGAGCCAGTCGAGTGCGTCGATCCAGAGCCAGGCCGACGCGATCTTCCGGCAGCAGGAGTCGAACCAGTTCGGCACCCAGCGGTACGTTCTGGCGTTCAAGCCGGGCACCTACAACGGGCTGAACATCCAGGTCGGCTTCTACACCTCGGTGGTCGGTCTTGGGCAGAACCCGCAGGACACCCGGATCAACGGTGACGTCACCGTGGACGCGGGCTGGTTCAACGGCAACGCCACCCAGAACTTCTGGCGGTCGGTGGAGAACCTGTCGCTGTACCCGGTGTCCGGTGACGACCGGTGGGCCGTCTCGCAGGCCGCGCCGTTCCGGCGGATGGACATCCACGGCGGCGTGAACCTGGCCCCCAACGGCTACGGCTGGGCGTCCGGCGGCTACATCGCCGACTCGCGGATCAGCGGGGTCGAGGGTCAGTACTCCCAGCAGCAGTGGTTCACCCGGAACAGCCAGATCGGGTCGAACTCGAACGCGGTCTGGAACCAGGTGTTCGTGGGTGTGCAGGGCGCTCCGGCGACCAGCTTCCCCAACCCGCCGTACACCACGATCGGGTCGGCACCGGTGATCCGGGAGAAGCCGTACCTCTACCAGACCGGCGGCAACTACGCGGTCTTCGTCCCCAACCTGCAGACCAACGCGTCCGGCGCGACCTGGGTCAACGGCAACACGCCCGGTACCTCGCTGCCGCTGTCGCAGTTCTACGTGGCCAAGCCGGGTGACTCGGCGGCGACGATCAACCAGGCGCTCGCGCAGGGCCTGAACCTGATCTTCCAGCCGGGTATCTACCACGTCAACCAGACGATCAACGTGACCCGGGCGAACACCGTGGTGCTCGGCCTCGGCTACGCGACCATCATTCCGGACAACGGCGTCACCGCGATGCAGGTGGCCGACGTGGACGGCGTGAAGATCGCCGGCGTGCTCTTCGACGCGGGCACCACCAACTCGCCGAACCTGCTGGTGGTCGGGCCGTCCGGCTCGAACGGGAACCACGCCGGCAACCCCACCACCATCCAGGACGTCTTCTTCCGGATCGGTGGCTACGTCGCGGGCAAGGCCACCAACAGCCTGCTGGTCAACAGCAACAACGTGATCATCGACCACATCTGGGCGTGGCGGGCCGACCACGGCAACGCCGGCACCTACGGCTGGACCGTCAACACCGCGGACACCGGCCTGATCGTGAACGGCCAGAACGTCACGGCGTACGGCCTGTTCGTCGAGCACTACCAGAAGACCGAGGTGCTCTGGAACGGCAACGGCGGCCGTACGTACTTCCTGCAGAACGAGCAGCCGTACGACCCGCCGTCGAACGCCGCGTGGCGCAGTGACGGTGTCGGCTACCCGGCCTACAAGGTGGCCGACAGCGTGACCAGCCACGAGGCCTGGGGCATGGGCAGTTACGCCTTCTTCCAGAACAACCCGGCCGTGCACTCGGCGAACGGGTTCCAGGCGCCGGTCAACGGCGGGGTGAAGCTGCACAACATCTTCACCATCTCGCTCGCCTCCGGCACGATCGACCACGTCGTCAACAACATCGGCGACGCGGCCACGGCCGACGCGGTGGTCCCGCGCACGGTGACCAATTTCCCCTAAATCGCCAGCTCGCCGCTGCCGCGCGAGATCAGAGTCGTCGGGATCCTGATCTCGCGTGGCGGCCCGTCGAAGCCGTCGATGCGCTCCACGAGCGCATCGACGGCTGTTCGTCCCATCCGGACCGGGTCCTGCGCCACCACGGTGACCGCCGGTTCGAGCAGGTCAGCGCCGGGGAAGTCGAAGCCGACCAGCGCGACGGCCTGGTGCGCACGACGCAGCGCCCGGACCACGCCGATCGTGATCGTCGGCTGGGCCGCGAAGATCGCCGTCGGTGCCTGCGGGCCGCGCAGCACCGCGATCGTCGCCCGTTCCGCCGCCGCCTCGTCGTGCAGGTCGTGCACCGCCGGGCCGGCCCGCCGGCCGATCGCCCGCAGATAACCCCGATGCCGCTCCCGCTGAGTGGTCAGCGTGCGCATTCCTCCGAGGTACGCGATCCGGGTATGGCCGTGGGACACGAGATGGCGGACGGCACCGGCGGCACCGGCCACGTTCGTCGACATCACCGAGTCGCGGTCCCCGGCGTGATCCACGAACACCACCGGGAGTCCGCCGGGATCGGGTCCATCGGTGATCAGTCCGTCGAGATGCCCGGCGAGCACGTGGAAACCGCGCGCCCGGCACTCGGCCGCGACGGCCCGGTGAAGAGCCGGATTTTCCAGCAGAACGCCGATCGTGCGGGTCCGCAACTGAAGGGCCATGCCGACCTCCAAACACCGAGCGCTACGCAATCGAAACACATCGTTGACATGTTGTGAACACGGCCGTTGACTGAGGCAGCGATATCGCTCAATCGATTTGGAGGAGGTATGCGGGATCCCACCAAATCCTCAGCCGCGATCTGCGCGCTGCTGCTGGCCCTCGGCACAGCAGCCGCTTGCAACCGCGGTTCCGGCGAAGAGGTCGTCGGACTGATCACCAAGACCGACACGAACCCGTTCTTCGTACAGATGCGAAAGGGTGCGCAGGACGCCGCGAAGGCGCAGGGCGTCGAACTGCAGAGCTTCGCCGGTAAACAGGACGGTGACAACGAGGCCCAGGTGCAGGCGATCGAGAACCTGATGTCGTACGGCGCCAAGGGCTTCCTGATCACCCCGAACGACTCCAAGGCGATCGTCCCCTCGATCGACAAGGCGCACGAGCAGGACATGCTGGTGATCGCCCTGGACACCCCGGTCGATCCGCCCGACGCGGCGGACGCCACCTTCGCCACCGACAACTACCAGGCCGGCAAGCTCATCGGGCAGTGGGCCAAGGCGAAGTTCGAGAAGGAGGGCAAGCAGGCGAAGATCGCCATGCTCGACCTCAACGCCAACCAGGTCTCCGTCGACGTCAAGCGGGACCAGGGATTCCTGGACGGCTTCGGCATCCAGGTCGGCGACGCCAACCGGATCGGCGACGAGAACGATCCGCGGATCGCCGGGCACGACGTCACCGACGGCGCCGAGGACGGCGGCCGGACCGCGATGGAGAACCTGCTCCAGAAGGATCCGTCGATCAACCTCGTCTACACCATCAACGAACCCGCGGCGGCCGGCGCCTACCAGGCGCTCAAGTCGGCCGGCCGGGACAAAGACACGGTCATCGTCTCGATCGACGGCGGCTGCCCGGGTGTGGACAACGTGTCCAAGGGCGTCATCGGCGCCACGTCGATGCAGTTCCCGCTGAAGATGGCGCAGCTCGGCATCGACGCCATCGCGGCGTACGCCAAGGACGGCACCAAGCCGCAGGTGACGCCGGGCAAGGACTTCTACGACACCGGAACCCAACTGATCACCGACGACCCGCAGGCCGGCGTGGAGGCCAAGGACTCCGCGTGGGGCAAGCAGAACTGTTGGGGGTGAACACGCATGGCCACTGCTTCCGCAACTGACTTCGACGTGCGCCGGAACGACTCGTTCGGCCTGCGCCTGCAACACGCCCTGCACGCCAACCCGGTCCTCGGACCGCTGGCCGTCCTGATCGTCGCGATCATCGCGTTCTCGATCGTCAACGGCCGGTTCCTCACGGCGACCAACCTCTCCCTCGTACTTCAGCAGGTCACCGTGATCGCGGTCCTCGCCCTCGGGCAGACGCTGATCATCCTGACCGCCGGCATCGACCTGTCCGCCGGCGCCATCGCCGTCTTCTCCTCGATCCTGATGGCGAACTTCTGCACCAAGGCCGGGATGCCCGGGATCATCGCGCTGGTGCTCGGGCTCGCCTGCGGCACCGCGATGGGCGCGGCCAACGGCTTCCTCGTCACCCGGATCAAACTGCCGCCGTTCATCGTCACCCTCGGCACGCTGACCATCTTCTTCTCGCTGAACTCGGTGGTCAGCAACAGCGAAACCGTGCGCGGCACCGACATGCCCGGCCTGATGACCTGGACCGGCAACTCGATCCCGATCGGGAACTTCCGGCTCACCTACGGCTCGATCATCATGCTGCTGCTGTTCGCCTACTTCTACTACGCGCTGGGCCGCACCGCCTGGGGCAAACACGTCTACGCGACCGGTGACGACGTCGAGTCGGCCCGGCTCGCCGGCATCCGGACCAGCCGGGTGCTGTTCTCCGTCTACACCGTGGCCGGCCTGCTCTACGCGGTCGGCGGCTGGATCCTGATCGGACGGCTCGCCTCGGCCAGCCCGAACGTGGGCGTCGAATACAACCTCGACTCGATCACCGCGGTCGTGCTCGGCGGCACCAGTCTCTTCGGCGGCCGGGGAAGCGTCATCGGCACCCTGATCGGCGCCCTCATCGTCGGCGTCTTCCGCAACGGCCTGCAACTGGGCGGTGTCGAGGTCGTCTGGCAGGGCTTCGCCATCGGCCTGCTGGTGCTGGTCGCGGTCTCCCTGGACCAGTGGATCAGGAAGGTGAAGACGTGACGACTCCAGTGCTCCAAGCGAAAGGCCTGACCAAACGGTACGGCCGGGTCGTCGCGATCGACGGCAGCGATCTCGAGCTCTACCCCGGCGAGATCCTCGCGGTCATCGGCGACAACGGCGCCGGCAAGTCCAGCCTGATCAAGGCGCTCTCCGGCGCCCTGATCCCGGACCAGGGCGAGATCTTCCTGGACGGAAAACAGGTCCATTTCCGTACGCCGATGGACGCCCGCTCCGCCGGCATCGAGACCGTCTACCAGACCCTGGCGGTGGCCCCCGGCCTGGACATCGCCGACAACCTGTTCCTCGGCCGCGAGGAACGCAAGCCGGGCGTGCTCGGCTCGGTCTTCCGGATGCTCGACCGCGGTCACATGCGCGCCGAGGCGAAACGGCACATGAGCGAACTGGGCGTCGCCACCCTGCAGAACATCGGCCAGGCGGTGGAGTCGCTCTCCGGCGGCCAGCGCCAAGCGGTGGCGGTGGCCAGGTCGGCCGCGTTCGGCAGCAAGGTGGTGATCCTCGACGAGCCGACCGCCGCGCTCGGCGTCAAGGAGGGCAACCGGGTGCTCCAGCTGATCCGCGACGTCCGCGACCGGGGCCTGCCGGTAATCCTGATCAGCCACAACATGCCACACGTCTTCGAGGTGGCCGACCGCATCCACATCCAGCGCCTGGGCCGGCGAGCCACGGTGATCACCCCGAAGTCCCACTCGATGTCCGAGGCGGTGGCCATCATGACCGGCGCCGCCGAGCCACCACCCGAGGCCGCGGCCTGACCGCCCGCGCGGTGCCGCCCGAGGGGGCGGCACCCGCGCGCGGTCCGGTCGAGAATGCGATATGGAGAAAATCGACTACGACGAACGCCTGCATGCCGTTTACGCCGCCGGCCGGCGGATGTCGCCCGACGCGCTGGCCACGTGGATGGCGGCCTTCGCCCGGCACCTGCCGCCGACCCGGCCACTGACCTGGTTGGACCTGGGTTCGGGCACCGGCCGGATGACCCCGTCCCTGGCCGGGGCCTTCGGTGGCCCGGTGCACGGGGTCGAGCCGTCGGACCGGATGCGGGCCCAGGCCGTCGCACACCCGGCCGTCACCTACGCGTCCGGGTCGGCCGAGCGGATCCCGCTGCCGGATGCCTCGTGCGACGCGGCCCTGCTGTTCTTCGTCTGGCACCACGTGGACGACCAGGAAAGTGCTGCTCGCGAGCTGCTCCGAGTGGTCCGGCCGGGCGGCACGCTGTTCGTGCAGGCCAACTTCGCCGACCGGATGCCCGACGTCTGGTGGTTCCGGGTCTTGCCGGAGTGGCTGGAGACCGACCGGGCCCAGTTCGGCTCCGAGGAAGAGGTCAAGAACGACTTCACCTCCGCCGGGTGGACGCTCGTCGCGCACGACCAGGTCACCTGGCTCCGATCGGCCGGCTTGGCCGAGGATGTCGAGCGGCTGAGACTGCGATCGGTCTCGGCCTTCGAGCTGATGGACGAGGAGGCCGCGGAGGCCGGCTTCGCGAGGATCACCGCGGCCCTGTCCACACTCGACGACGGTCCACAGTTCGAGACCAGCAACCTACTGGTGTTCCGGCGCCCGTAGCAGGGTCAGGGCGGCCACCTCGGCGATGTCGCCGTCCAGGAAAGGCCAGTGCGGCACCGGGGCCGGTGCTTCGGCGGCCGCCGCCAGGTCGGCTCGGACGTCCGGGTCGATCGCGGCGGTCACCCGGGCGAGGCCGATCGCCGCCGACCATCGTTCGGCCCGGTTCTCGGCCCGCCGGTGCCGATCGGCCAGCGCCGCGACCAGGGTCTCGTCCTCGGTGCCCGGGGCGCAGAGGCCGGCCGCAACGCAGGCGACCGACGCGGCGATCGGATCGGGATCGGCCTCGATCATCCGGCGTAACCCGGGCAGGGCCGTGGCCCGCTCCTCGGGGAACCAGGCGAGCAGGTAGGCGGCGTAGATGCGGTCGGCCGGCGGTTCCGCGTCCAGGAGGGCCGCATAGGCCGGGGCGTGCGCCCGCACCGCGTCGTACGCCGCGATGTCCCACTGCCGGGCCCGCCGGTCGTCCTCGACGTCGGCGAAGAGAGCGCGGCGCGCCCGGGCCTGGCGCTCCTCCTCGTCGGGGGCGGCCTCGATCCAGGCGTCCTGCTCGGCCTCCAGTTGCTCGACGGTCAGCGTCGACAACCGGGCCACCTCGACCCGCTCGGCCGCGGCGTCGGGCTGTTCGATCAGCCAGTAACTCTCGTCGCCGGTGGCGATCGCCCGGAGCACATCGAGCGCCGCGAACCGGTCCGGGATGGCCGGATCGGTCACGATCGCGACCAGGAACGGCACCGCCGCCGCACTGGCCGGGGACCGCGAGCCCTGGTGGACGAGGATCTCGCTCAGGCGCTCGTAGGCGGCGCGACGCCGCTTCGACTCCGCCTTCGCCGAGCGGAGCGGGTGTTTCGCCGAGCGGAGCACACGGAGGCAGGCGGGGATCTCGGCGGGTGGCCCGGCCGGCATCAGCGCCGCCCAGTCGATCCCGTCGGCGCCCAGCAAGCGCTCCGGCATGGCCGCCACGGTATCGCCACGGGTGACGGGAAAAGACCTCGCCCCGAGGACGCGGGGGCATCCTCGGGGCGGCGGGGGGTCACTTCTTCTTTTTGCCCTTCTTTCCGCCTTCCCCGGCGAAAAGCTCGGCGAGCATCTGTTCGTCCCGTTCGCCGGCTCGCTGCTGGGCGGTCTTCTGTTCGGGGATGGCCACCTTCCAGAAGACGCAGAGCAGCACAGCCATCCAGGCCCACCACGGGATGCCCGACTCCGGACCGAACAGATTGCTGGTCACGGTATAGGCCTTGGCCAACATCTCGTCCATCGGTCGCTCCTCGTTGTCGGGGACGGCCGCAAGAATCGGTTGCCGGCGGTGGTGGCTTAGCTTTTACGCACCCCATCCCGCCTGGTTGCCGCCCACCCGGTCGGCGATGATCTTCTCGTCGTAACCGCTGCGCTTGTAGGCGGCGATCGGGTCGGGGTCCAGGCCGCTGTCCGCGCGGACCTCGGCCAGCAGCGGGCGCACGTCGGTGTTGTAGGCGTCCATGAAGACCGCGTTCGACTCCAGGACGTCGCCGGACTGCTGGGCGGCGAACAGGGCGTCCCGGTCGACCAGCAGGGCCTTGGCGGTGGCCTCCTGCACGTTCATCACCGAGCGAATGATCGCCGGGATCTTGCGCTCGATGTTGTGGCACTGGTCGAGCATGAACGCGATGCCGTACGAAGGGTCGAGCGCACCGGCGCGGACGATCTCGTACATGATCCGGAACAGCTGGAACGGGTCGGCGGCCCCGACCATCAGGTCGTCGTCGGCGTAGAACCGGCTGTTGAAGTCGAAGGCGCCGAGCCTCCCCTGGCGGAGCAGGAACGCGACGATGAACTCGATGTTGGTGCCGGGGGCGTGGTGGCCGGTGTCGATGCAGACCGTCGCGCGCTCGCCCAGCTCGATGCAGTGGGCGTACGACGTTCCCCAGTCGGGCACGTCGGTCGCGTAGAAGGCCGGCTCGAACAGCTTGTACTCGAGCAGGATGCGCTGCTCGGCGCCGAGCCGGTCGTACGTCTCGCGCAGCGCCGTGGCCAGCCGGTCCTGCCGGGTGCGCAGGTCGTCCTGGCCGGGGTAGTTGATGCCGTCGGAGAACCACAGCTTGAGGTCCTGCGAACCGGTCTGATCCATGATGTCGATCGCCTCGAGCAGGTGATCGGTGGCCTTTCGCCGCACGCCGGCGTCGGGGTTGGTGACCGAGCCGAGCTTGTAGTCGTCGTCCTGGAAGACGTTGGTGTTGATCGCACCGATGCCCACGCCCAGGTCGGTGGCGTACCGCGTGAGGGCGGCGTAGTCATCGACGGAGTCCCAGGGAATGTGCAGCGCCACCGTCGGCGCGACCCCGGTGAACCGGTGCACGACCGCCGCGTCGGCGATCTTCTCCTCCGGGTTGCGGGGCACCCCGGGCTGGGTGAACACCTTGAAACGGGTGCCCGAGTTCCCGTACGCCCAGGACGGGGTCTCGATGCGCTGCGCGGTGAGCGCGCGTTTGACTGCGGCGAGGTCGGTCATCAGTGGTTCTCCTCCAGGTGAAACACCTCGGTCAGGAGCGGGAAGCCGTCGTTCGGGCCGGCATCGGCAAAGAACGGCGCCATCTCGGCCTGCCATCGGGTGTTGACGTCCAGCGCCTCCATTGCCGCCTGGGACGTCGAAAGGTCGTCCGCTTCCACGTAACCGATCAAGAGACCGTCGGGGCGGAGGAACAGGGAGTAATTGCGCCAGCCGGTGGCCCGAAGTGCGTCCTGCATCTCGGGCCACACGGACTGGTGCCGCTCCACGTACTCCGCGAGCCGCTCGGGGCGGATCTGAAGCTGGAAGCAGTAGCGAGGCATGGTCGTCCTGCCTCAGAAGTTGAACTTGTCGATGTTTTCGGTGGTGAACTCGGTCGGCGGGCCGAGCACGATCTCGCCGTCCTTGCCGATCGTGTATTCACCGAGCTTGCCGGCGGTGAACTTGTCGCCCTCGGCTCCGGAGATCTGCCCGGACGCGAGCGCGGCACCGGCGTAGGCGGCGAGGTAGCCGATGTCGGCCGGGTTCCACAGCGCGAACTTCTTGACCGTGCCGTCCTTGACGTACTGGCGCATCTGGTTCGGCAGGCCCAGGCCGGTGACCTGCACCTTGCCCTTGTAGGACGAGGACGAGATGTACCGCGCGGCCGCCGCGATGCCCACCGTGGTCGGGGCGACGATGACCTTCAGGTTCGGGTACGACTGGAGCAGGCCCTGGGCCTCCTGGAACGACTTCTGGTCGTCGTCGTTGCCGTAGGCGATCTTGACGAGCTTCAGCTTGCTGTATTCCGGCTTGGCCAGCTCGGTCTTCATCACCTCGATCCAGGCGTTCTGGTTGGTGGCGTTCGGGGTCGCGGACAGCACCGCGATGTCACCGGAACCGCCGGCCTGCTCGAGCGCCATCTTCGCCAGGGACTCACCGATGCCCTGGGTGGTGGCCTGGTTGATGAACGCGTCCCGGCAGTCCTTGGAGGCGTCCGAGTCGAACGTGACGACCTTGATCTTCGCGGTCCGGGCCTGGTTGAGCGACGGGCAGACCGCGTTGGGGTCGTTCGCGGCCACCACGATCACGTCCTGCTGCTGCTGGATCAGGGTGTTGATGTAGGAGACCTGCGACGAGGCGGCCGCGTCGTTCGGGCCGACCTTCTTGTACTCGCCCTTGAGCTCCTTGACCGCCTCTTCGCCGCCGCTGGTCTCGACGTCGGAGTAGGGGTTGTTGAGCTGTTTGGGCAGGTACGCGATCTTGAGGCCCTCTTTGAGCTTCGCGTTCGGGTCGGCGGTGGCCGAAGCCTGGGTGCCGGCGGAATCCGACTGGTTGTCCTTGGTGGTGCCACCACAACCGGCGGCGACCAGGAGCGTCGCCGCAAGAACAGCGGCCAAGCGGTGTCGCGACATGCTTGCTCCTTCTTTCAACTTTCAAAACGGGGGAGGGGGAGCGCCGTCAAGCGGCGGACTGGCGCAGTTTGCGGCGCTGCCAGTTGCCGCGGATCGAGCTGATCAGGTTGGGAAGCAGGACGGACAGCACGAGCAGGGCGCCCGTGACGATGTTCAGCGCCTGCCCGGAGACGTCCTCCAGGCGCAGCGCGTTCTGCAGCGCGGTCAGCAGCACCACGCCGGCGAGGACGCCGGGCAGGCTGCCCTTGCCGCCGAAGATCGAGACGCCGCCCAGCAGGACGGCCGCGACCACGGCGAGTTCGAGTCCGGCGCCGTTGTCGGCCCGGGCGCTGGAGTAGCGCAGCGTCCACAGCACGCCGACCAGGCCGGCGACGGCACCGCTCACGACGTACAGCCAGAATTTGGTCCGGGCCACCCGGATGCCGGCGAAGTGCGCGGCCTGGGCGTTCGCGCCGATCGCGTAGAGCGAGCGGCCGACCGGGGTGGCGTGCAGGATGACCCCGAAGATCAAAGCCAGGACCACAATCAAGATCAGAACATTGGGTACGGCTCCGCCGCCGATCGTGCCGGTCACCCAGCCGGTGTAGTTGAACGGGAAGTCGGCCACCGCGCCGTCGCCCAGCACCACCAGGGCGAGGCCGCGGTAGAGCGCGAGGGTGCCGATCGTGACGGCCAGGGACGGCAACCCCAAACCCGTGATCAAGAACCCGTTGAGTACACCGGCCACCGCGCCGATCACGATGCAGAGCGGGATGATCGTCTCGATCGAGAGGCCGTGGTTCCAGAACCAGCCCATCAGCGAGCTGGTCAGGCCCAGGGTGCTGGCCACCGACAGATCGATCTCGCCGGTCACGATGATGAACGTCATCGGCAGCGCGACCAGGATGATCGGCAGCAGGTCGAGCACCATGAAGGTGAAGTTCCGGCTGGTCCCGAAGTTGTCCACGACCAGGGACGCGATGATCAGCACCAGCACGGTGAGCGCGATGATCGCGGTGTCCCAGGTGGCGAACTTCCTAGACATGCGCGTCCCTCTTTCGCAGCGAGCGGGCGATCCGGACCGCGACCAGGCGGTCGGCGCCGATGGCCAGGACGATCAGGGCGCCGACGATGGCCTGCTGCCAGAACTGGTTGATGTCGAGCACCGCGAGGGCGCTGCTGATCACCGTGAGCAGCAGCGCGCCGAGGCCGGCGCCCCAGACCGTGCCGCTGCCGCCGAACACCGCGACCCCGCCGACCACGACCGCGGCCACCACGTTCAGCTCGTAGCCCGTGCCGGCCGACGCGTCGACCGTGCCGAACCGGGCCGCGAACAGCACCCCGGCAAGGCCCGCGAGGGCACCACTGAGGACGAACGCGCCGAGCAGGTTGCGGGCTACCTTGATGCCGGCCAGCTCGGCGGCCGGCGGGCTGGAACCCATCGCGTACAGCTCGCGGCCGACCCGGTAGTTGCGCATCACCCAGGTGGTCGCACCCACCACGAGCAGCGCGATCAGCACCAGCCACGGCACCCCGAGCAGGTTGTCGTTGGCGAAGTTGAGGAAGTGCGCGGGCAGCTCGTCCGCGTTCACCTGCGAGCCGCCGGCCCACGAGTAGGTGATGCCGCGGTACATGTAGAGCGTGCCCAGGGTCACGACCAGCGCCGGGACCTTGCCGTAGCGGACCAGCACGCCGTTGAGCAGGCCCGCCGCGGCGCCGACGGCGAGGCCGACGAGGATGGCGATGATCATCGGCAGGCCCGGGTGGTCGCTCATCACGGTGGCGACCGCGAAGGCCGAGATGCCGAGCACCGAGCCCACGCTCAGGTCGATGTTCCGGGTGATCACGACGACCGCCTGGCCGGTGGCCATCACCGCGAGGATCGCGGTGTTCAGCAGGTTGTCGCGGACGCTCTGCCCGGACAGGAAGCGCGGATTGTTGATCGTCGTGTAGAGGACCAGGGCCGCGAGCGCGAGCACGATGCCCAGCTCCCGGGTCTTCAGGATGTCGAACTTGATCGGCGGCCGAGCCGCAGCGGGCGTCATGCCGCCTCCTGACCCATCGCGGCGTACATGACGGACTCTCCAGTTGCTTCGTCGCGGCTCAGGATCGCGGCGACGCGGCCCTCGCGCAGCACCACGACCCGATCGGCCATGCCCAGCACCTCGGGCAACTCGGACGACACCATGACGACTGCGAGACCGTCCGCGGCCAGCGACGACATCAGCCGGTGCACCTCGGCCTTGGTGCCGACGTCGATGCCCCGGGTCGGTTCGTCGACGATCAGCAACTGCGGGCTGGTGGAGAGCCACTTGGCCAGCACGACTTTCTGCTGGTTGCCGCCGGAGAGGGTGCCGACCGCGTCGGAGAGCGAGCCCAGCTTGGTCTGCAGCTTGCTCGTCCAGGTCGCCGCCGCCTCCCGTTCGGCGCCGCCGAACAGCAGGCCGAGCCGGGCCAGCTTGCGAGCCCGGGGCAGGGTCACGTTGCGCTCGATCGACAGCTCCATGACCAGGCCCTGCTGACGGCGGTCCTCCGGGACCAGCGCCAGGCCGGCGGCCATCGCGGCGCGCGGCGAGCCGGGCTTGAGGCGCTTGCCCTTCACCTTGACGGTGCCCGAGTCGTACGGGTCGACGCCGAACACGGCCTGCATCACCTCGGACCGGCCCGCGCCGACCAGACCGGCCAGGGCCACGATCTCGCCGGCCCGGACCGTGAACGAGATGTCGCGGAACACGCCCTCCCGGCTCAGCGCGGAGACCTCGAGCATCACCTCGCCCGGCTCGACCGTCTGCTTGGGGAAGAGCGCGCTCAGATCGCGGCCGACCATCCGGCGGATCATGTCGTCGACGGTGAGGTCGGCGACCAGCTCGGTGGCGACGTGCTTGCCGTCCCGCATGATCGTCACCCGCTCGCAGAGCGCGGTGATCTCCTCGAACCGGTGCGAGATGAACAGGATCGCCGCGCCCTCGTCGCGCAGCGACCGGACCACCGAGAACAGCCGCTCGACCTCGACCGCCGACAGCGCGGCCGTCGGCTCGTCCATGATCAGGATGCGGGCCTCGCTGGACAGCGCCTTGGCGATCTCGACGAGTTGCTGGTCGGCGATCGACAGGCCGCGGGCCGGGCGGGTCGGGTCGAGCTGCACGCCCAGGCGGCGGAACAGCCGCTCGGCGTTCGCGTGCATGGCCTTGCGGTCGATCTGCCGGAGCCGGGTCAGCGGCTGGTTGCCCATCGCGATGTTCTCCGCGACGGACAGGTCGGGGAAGAGGGTGGGCTCCTGGTAGATCACCGCGATCCCGGCGGCCTTGGCGTCGGCGGGGCCGGCGAAGTCGACGTCGGTGCCGTCCATCCGGAGCGTGCCGGTGTCGGGGCGGTGCACGCCGGCCAGCATCTTCACGATCGTGGACTTACCGGCACCGTTCTCCCCGACGAGGGCGTGGGCCTCACCGCCGTACAGCGGGAAGCTGACGCCCTGCACTGCCGCGACCGCGCCGAAGGATTTCGTCACGTCGTGGACCTCGAGCAGAGCCGTTGCCTCCGCCACGAGCCACCTCCCGGTCGTGGGTTGAAATGTTTCACAAACGTAGGTGGCGCCAATCACACATGTCAAGCGTTGGATGGAAACGCGGCGGAAACACGGCCGTTGCGCAGGTGGCAGGTACCGTAAGATGCTGCTTCAACGTTTCAACGGGAGGACTTGGCGGTGCTCAACAGCAGGACGCCCTCCGTGAAGGACGTGGCCGCGGCCGCCGGCGTCTCGCTCGGCACGGTCTCCAACGTGATGAACCGTCCCGAGGTCGTCAGCGCCCGCACCCGCGAGCGGGTCGAGCGGGCGATGGCCGAGCTCGGCTTCGTGCGCAACGAGTCGGCCCGGCAGCTGCGGGCCGGCACCAGCCGCACCCTGGCCTACGTGATGCTGGACGGCACCAACCCGTTCTTCCACGACGTGGCCCAGGGCATCGAGCTGGCCGCCGAGGACGCCGATCTCTCCCTCTTCATCTGCAACAGCAACAGCCGGGCCGAGCGCGAGGAAGCGCACCTCGACCGCCTGCTCCAGCAGCGCGTCCAGGGCATCCTGATCACCCCGGTGAATTCCGAGGCGCCCTACCTCTACGACCTGACCCGCCGCGGCGTTCCACTGGTGATCGTCGACCGCCGCCGCGACGACGAGAGCTGCTGCTCGGTCGCGGTCGACGACGTGCACGGCGGCCGGGTGGCGATCGAGCACCTGGCCGAGCAGGGCCACCGCCGCGTCGCGTTCATCGGCGGCCCCGAGTCGATCGGCCAGGTGCGCGAGCGACTGCAGGGCTCCCGCGAGGTGTGGGCCGAGCTGGGCCTGCCCGCCGACGACCTGGTCTACCTGCCGACCGAGGCGCTGACCGTCGCCGAGGGCCGCTCGGCCGGCGAGCGGCTGGCCGGCCTGCCCGCGCGCCGGCGCCCCACCGCCGCCTTCTGCGCCAACGACCTGCTCGCGCTGGGCCTGCTGCAGCAGAGCATCGGCGCCGGCCTGCGGGTGCCGGACGACCTGGCGATCGTCGGTTTCGACGACATCGAGTTCGCCGCCGCGGCCGCCGTCCCACTGTCCTCGGTGCGCCAGCCCCGGCAAGAGCTGGGCCGGGCCGCGGCGCAGCTGGTGCTGGACGAGGCGACCAACCCCGACCACGAGCACCAGCAGCTGTTCTTCACCCCCGAGCTGGTCGCCCGGGCATCTTCGCGGGCGCGCTAAAGACTTTCCGGTACGGCGGACAACCTCCACAACCGCACCAGCACCCGACCGCCTACCCGGCGCGAGCGGCGTGCAACACCGGCACGTGCCGCGCCTCTCGCGCAACGCGACACTCACTCTTGGCCGGCCCTCAACCGCGCCTCGACGGGTGTGACTCACCTGCCGTGGGCGGGCCGGCCCGGGTGCGCGAGAGTCGCGGCACGTGCCGGTGTTGGCCGGAGGGAGCCCAAGCTCGTCTCACCCACGACTCGCAGATCTTGGAAAGGCGCGTCAACTGGCGGGGAGTCAAATCGACAACTTCGCCGTGAGCTGAGGGTCCCGCCGCGGATATAAGCGGCATGTCGGGTCCGGCGCGGGTGGAGTTCAGGAGCGGGCGTGGTTTCCCGAATGCGGGTGGGTGAGGGCAATTCGCCCGGAGGGCGCTAGGTCTTCGTGGATCGACGCGACCGAAAGCCGCGGGAGCACCCCGCATCAAGGAAGCCGGCCTTCAACCGGGCGGCGTTCCGGCGGGCGGCCCGGTTGCGCGAGAGTCGCGGCACGTGCCGGTGTTGCACGCCGATCGCGCCTGCTCGGCGGTCGGGTGCCGGTGCGGTTGTGGGCGTTGTCCGCCGTACCGGAAAGATCTAACGCCGATCGAAGGGGTGCGTCGGGTCGAACGTCAGCAGCGCGGCCAGCCGCTGGGTTACCGGGCGGGCGGCCAGGTGCAGGCGGGCGATGTTCAGCCCGCCGTCGCCGATCACGGCCAGCAGTGCGAGGTCGCCGACCGCGTAGACGGCGAGGTAGCCGTTCTGGTTGCCGATCGTCACCTCGCGGAACGGGCCCTGCTGGAGGACAGCGCCGGTGGTTCGGCTGATCCCGCACGCGCCGGCGGCCAGCGCCGCGATGTCGTTCGGCTCTACGCCCGGCAGCGTGTCGTGCAGGATCAGCAGCCCGTCCACCCCGGCGATGACGCTGCCGCTCACGCCGGTCACCTCATGTCGCAGGGCCGCCATCTCGTCGAGAACGGGGTCGGAGCCGAGCACCGTCATACCTCGAGGTCCGCCTCGATCTTTCGGAGCTGGTATCGAGCGAGGCCGAGGTTGGCCCGGTCCTTGTTGAGCGACAGGTAGAGAAAGAGCGACTCGCCGCTCAGCGGCCGGATCAGGTGGTACTGGGTGTCGAGGGTGATAAGGATGTCCTCGATGCCGTCGCTGAAGCCGAGCATGTCGAGGGTGCGCAGCTTGGCGCGGACCACGTCGGTGTTGCCGGCGGCCGCGATGTTCATGTCCATGGTGGCTCCGCCACCCATCGTGCCGAGGGTGAGTCCACTGGTGTGGTCGACGAGCGCGACGCCGATGGCGCCCTCGATCGTCATGGCTTCCTTCAGGGACGTCTCGATGTTCGCCACGTGTCCTCCTTGATCGGCGACCACGATGCCACGGCGAAATTAATCGCAGCCGAAAGCAGTGCGGAATCGGAGCAGGTCAGGCCGAAGATCGACATCCTCTGGGCGATCGACCCCGGAGGGGGTCGGGCGATCGGTCGCCGAGATCATCGGGCCGCCGGATGGACTTACCGAGTGGTAACCCCAGGATCGGCATCTTGACCGTGAACGGCCGTCACCGTAATCTGCCTGCAACGTGTGAAACGTTTCATGAGATCTTGAAGCCTGAAGGACGCCATGACTAACCCCGCAGTGCGTGAGCTTCTGGAGCGCAGCAACCGGCTCGGTGCCGATGCGCGCAACACCAACTACGCCGGGGGCAACACCTCGGCCAAGGGCACCGAGACCGACCCGGTCACCGGCGAGCCGGCCGAGCTGCTCTGGGTCAAGGGGTCCGGTGGCGACCTCGGCACCCTGACCGAGAAGGGCCTCGCGGTGCTGCGGCTCGATCGGCTGCGGGCGCTCACCGGGGTCTACCCGGGGGTGGACCGTGAGGACGAGATGGTCGCCGCGTTCGACTTCTGCCTGCACGGGCGGGGTGGGGCGGCGCCGAGCATCGACACCGCCATGCACGGGCTCGTCGACGTCGCGCACGTCGACCACCTGCATCCCGACTCGGGCATCGCGATCGCCACGGCCGCGGACGGTCCGGCGCTGACCAAGGAGATCTTCGGCGACCGGGTGCTGTGGGTGCCCTGGCGGCGGCCGGGTTTCCAGCTCGGGCTCGACATCGCGGCGGTGCAGCGCGCCAACCCGCAGGCCATCGGCGTCATCCTGGGCGGGCACGGGATCACCGCCTGGGGCGCGACCAGCGCGGAGTCCGAGGCCAACTCGCGCGAGATCATCTCGCTGGCCGCCGACTACCTGGCCGCGCACGGTCGCCCGGAGCCGTTCGGTGCCGCCGTGCACCGCACCCTCGACGACCAGGCCCGCAAGACCAGGGCGGCCGAGCTTTTCCCGATCCTGCGCGGGCTCGCCTCCACCGACCGGGCGCAGGTCGGGCACTACACCGACTCCGAGGTCGTGCTCGACTTCGTGAACAGCGCGCGGCTGCCCGAGCTGGCCGCGCTCGGCACCTCCTGCCCCGACCACTTCCTGCGCACCAAGGTGAAGCCGCTGGTCGTGGACACCGCGCCGGACGCGCCGATCGAGGAGGTGGCGGCCCGGCTCACGGAGCTGCACGCGGCCTACCGGGACGACTACCGCGGCTACTACGAGCGGCACGCGACCGCCGACTCACCCGCGATGCGCGGCGCCGACCCGGCGATCGTGCTGGTGCCGGGGGTCGGCATGTTCTCGTTCGGGGCCAACAAGCAGACCGCGCGGGTGGCCGGCGAGTTCTACGTCAACGCGATCAACGTGATGCGTGGGGCCGAGTCGGTCTCGACCTACGCGCCGATCGACGAGTCGGAGAAGTTTCGGATCGAGTACTGGGCGCTCGAGGAGGCCAAGCTCCAGCGGATGCCGAAGCCGAAGCCGCTCGCCACCCGGATCGCCTACGTGACCGGCGGCGGGTCGGGGATCGGGCGGGCGATCGCGCTGCGGCTCGCGGCCGAGGGCGCCTGCGTGATCGTGGCCGACCGCGACTTCGAGGCGGCCGAGGGCGTCGCGGCGGAGATCGGCGGCACCGACGTGGCGATCGCGGTCGAGGCCGACGTGACCAGCGGGGAAGCGGTCGCGGCGTCGATCAGGGCGGCGGTCCTCGCGTTCGGCGGGATCGACCTGGTGGTCAACAACGCCGGACTGTCCATTTCGAAGCCGCTCCTCGAAACCACCGAGGCCGACTGGGACCTCCAGCACGACGTGATGGCGAAGGGCTCGTTCCTGGTGTCGCGGGAGGCGGCCCGGGTGATGATCCCGCAGGGGATGGGTGGCGACGTCATCTACATCTCCAGCAAGAACTCGATCTTCGCGGGGCCGAACAACGTCGCCTACGGCGCCACCAAGGCCGACCAGGCCCATCAGGTGCGGCTGCTGGCGGCGGAGCTCGGCGGTCACGGCGTACGCGTCAATGGCATCAACCCCGACGGCGTCGTCCGCGGATCCGGGATCTTCGCCGGCGGCTGGGGCGCGAAGCGCGCCGCCGTGTACGGCGTGCCGGAGGAGAAGCTCGGCGAGTACTACGCGCAGCGCACCCTGCTCAAGCGGGAGGTCCTGCCGGAGCATGTCGCCAACGCGGTCTTCGCGCTGACCGGCGGGGACCTGACCCACACCACCGGCCTGCACATCCCGGTCGACGCCGGGGTCGCAGCGGCCTTCTTGAGATGAAGGCCTTCGCCGCGGTCGACCTCGGCGCGTCCAGTGGGCGCGTCATGGTCGGCCGGGTCGGGCCCGCCCGGATCGAACTGTCCGAGGCGCACCGGTTCGGCAATGAGCCGGTGCGGGCCGGCGGCACCCTTTACTGGGACATCCTGCGCCTTTATCGCGGGGTGCTGGAGGGCTTGCGGAAGGCCGGGCCGGTGGACAGCATCGGCATCGATTCGTGGGCGGTCGACTACGGATTTCTCGACGCCTCGGGTGCGCTGCTCGGCAATCCCGTGCATTACCGCGACGGGCGGACGGACGGGGTTTCGGTCACCGTTCCGGAGGACCGTCTTTACCAGATCGCCGGGCTGCAGAAGCTGCCGTTCAACACGATCTACCAGCTCATGGCGGCCCGGGAGACGCCCCAATATGCGGCGGCGCAGCACCTGCTGCTCATTCCCGACCTGCTGGCCTATTGGCTGACCGGCGAGCTCGGGGCGGAATACACCAACGCGTCGACCACGGGGCTCGTCGATGTGCGTACCCGGAACTGGTCTTCGTCCTTGATTTCCGAACTCGGCCTTCGGCCTTCGCTCTTTCCCGAGGTTCGGTCGCCCGGCGCGAAGATCGGCGTTTTTGACGGTACGCCGGTGGTGGCGGTCGGCTCGCATGACACCGCCTCGGCGGTCGTGGGTGTGCCGGCGGCCGGGGAGCGATTCGCCTATATCTCCTGTGGAACGTGGTCGCTGGTCGGGCTCGAACTCGATCAGCCGGTGCTGTCCGAGGCGTCCCGCAAGGCGAACTTCACCAACGAGGGTGGCGTCGACGGGACCATCCGCTACCTGCGGAACGTGATGGGGCTGTGGCCACTGCAGGAGGCCATGCGCGAGTGGGAGATATCTGATATTTCCGGTCTGCTGGGCCGGGCGGCTCGGGAGTCACCGCTGAAGCATGTCGTTGATTTGGACGATCCGGTCTTTCTGCCGCCGGGTGACATGGTCGGGCGCCTCGCCACGGCCGCCGGGCTGTCCCGCGATGCCGAGCCGGCCGCACTGACCCGGTGCATTCTGGACAGCCTGGCCCTGGCCCACCACCGAGCGGTCGAACAGGCCCAGGAACTGGCCGGGCGCGCGGTCGACGCCGTGCACATCGTCGGCGGCGGCGCCCGCAACGCGCTGCTCTGCCAGCTCACCGCGGACGCCTGCGGCCTGCCGGTGCTGGCCGGCCCGGTCGAGGCGACCGCACTCGGTAACCTGCTCGTACAGGCGCGTGCCGCCGGAGTGATCGACGGCGAGCTTGCAGCGCTTCGCGCCGTTCTGCGAGAGACTCAGCAGATCGTGCGGTACGAACCGGGCGGCGACCCGGCGGCGTGGCGGGCGGCGGCCAAACGGATCTCCGGTTAAGGAGGCGGTGGGGTGCGGATCGCGTTGTTCGTGACCTGCCTGGCGGACACCATGTTCCCGGCCGCGGCCAAGGCCACCGTGCTGCTGCTGGAGCGGCTCGGCCACGAGGTCGTGTTCCCCGAGGAGCAGACGTGCTGCGGCCAGATGCACATCAACACCGGTTACCAGAAGGACGCGCTGCCGCTGGTCAAACGGCACGTCAAGACCTTCGAGCCGTACGACGTGGTGGTCGCGCCGTCCGGCAGCTGCGTCGGTTCGGTGCGGCACCAGCATGCGATGGTGGCCGGCGCTGACGCGGGTCTCGCCGCCCGCGCCTCGGCCGTCGCCGCCCGCACCTACGAGTTGTCCGAGCTGCTGGTCGACGTGCTCGGCGTCGAGGACGTCGGCGCCTACTACCCGCATCGCGTCACCTACCACCCGACCTGCCATTCGTTGCGGGTGCTGCGGGTCGGCGACAAGCCGGTGCGCCTGCTGCGCAACGTGCGCGGCCTCGACCTGGTCGAGCTGCCGGCCGCCGAGCAATGCTGCGGCTTCGGCGGCACGTTCTCGGTCAAGAACGCCGACACGTCCACCGCGATGCTCGCCGACAAGATGCGCCACGTCCTGGACACCGGCGCCGACGTCTGCACGGCCGGCGACGCCTCCTGCCTGATGCACATCGGCGGTGGCCTGTCCCGGCTGCGCACCGGAGTGCGGACCGTTCACCTCGCCGAGATCCTGGCATCGACGGAGGCCTGATGAGCACATTCCTGGGGATGCCGGTCCACGCGCCGCGCGGCGTCGGTCACCTGCGTGGTGACGAGTCGTTCCCGGACGCCGCCCGGACCGCGCTGGGTGACTCCCAACTGCGCCGCAACCTGCAGCACGCGACCACCACGATCCGCGGGAAGTCCGGCCGGGTCATCGCCGAACTGCCGGACTGGCAGGAGCTGCGGTCGGCCGGGTCGGCGCTCAAGTCGTACACCATGGCTCACCTACCTGAGCTGCTCGAACAGCTCGAGGAGAAGGTCACCGCGGCCGGCGGGGTGGTGCACTGGGCGGCCGACGCCAACGAGGCCGACCGGATCGTCACCGACCTCGTCCGGGCGGCCGGCGAGCAGCGGGTCATCAAGGTGAAGTCGATGGCCACCCAGGAGATCGGGCTCAACGAGGCACTCGAGGCGGCCGGGATCACCCCGGTCGAGACCGACCTCGCCGAGCTGATCGTGCAGCTCGGGAACGACAAGCCCAGCCACATCCTGGTGCCGGCCATCCACCGGAACCGCTCGGAGATCCGCGAGATCTTCCTCCGGGCCATGCCCGGCGTCGATCCGAAACTGACCGACGACCCGCCGGTGCTGGCCGGGGCGGCCCGGCGCTATCTCCGGGAAACCTTTTTGAGTACGAAAGTCGCGGTCTCGGGCGCCAACTTCGCGATCGCCGACACCGGGACACTCGCCGTGGTGGAGTCCGAGGGGAACGGGCGGATGTGCCTGACCCTGCCGGAAACCCTGATCACGGTGATGGGCATCGAGAAGCTCGTGCCGACCTGGCAAGACCTCGAAGTGTTCCTGCAGTTGCTGCCGCGGGCGTCGACCGGGGAGCGGATGAACCCGTACACGTCGATGTGGACCGGGGTGACGCCGGGCGACGGCCCGCAGAACTTCCATCTCGTGCTGCTCGACAACGGGCGCACCGCGGTGCTCGCCGACGAGGTCGGACGGCAGGCCCTGCACTGCATCCGATGCTCGGCGTGCCTCAACGTGTGCCCGGTCTACGAACGGACCGGCGGCCATGCGTACGGCTCGGTCTATCCCGGGCCGATCGGCGCGATCCTGTCGCCGCAGCTCACCGGGGTGGCGGACAACGCGTCCCTGCCGTACGCGTCGTCACTGTGCGGTGCCTGCTTCGACGCCTGCCCGGTGAAGATCGACATTCCGTCGATCCTGGTGCACCTGCGCAATCAGGCCCCACACCCGCGCACCGAGGCGGCGGTGATGGCGGCCGCGGCGTACACCATGGACCATCCGCGCCTTTATCGGTCCGCGCAGCGTGCCGCCAAGCTGTCCCGGATCGCCGGCCGGCGCGGCCGCGGGTTGCCGCCGCCGCTGAACGGCTGGTCCGCCAGCCGTGACCTGCCCGCCCCGCCGAAGGAGACGTTCCGCGACTGGTGGCGGAACCGATGAGCTCGAAGGACGTCATCCTCGACCGGATACGCGCGGCCCTCGGCGCCGGTGCCGAAACCCCGGAGATCCCGCGCGACTACCGGCGCGGCCCCGCCCAGGTGGACCTGGACCTGCTGGTCGAGAGGTTGGTCGACTACAAGGCGGTGGTTCACCGCCTGACGGCGGAAAAGCCCGACACCGGGGAACCCGTGGCCGGCGGCGGCGTGGAAGGCAGCGGGCCGCAGGCCGGGGTGGGCGGCGCGCGCCCGCTCGACGACCTCGACCATCTGGCTGAGGGCCGGGCGAACGCGCAGGTGGGTGTCGAGGCGGCCGCCGTGCGGGCGGCGATCGCGGGCATTCTCGGCGCCGGAACCGTTGTCGTGCCACCGGGTCTGCCGCTGGAATGGCTGCCCGACGGGGTCCACGGGCTGGTCGACGACGGGCTGTCGGCGGAGCGCATCGCGGCCGCCGACGGGGTGGTGACGGCGGCGGCCGTCGCCGTCGTCGAGACCGGCACGATCGTGCTGGACGCCTCGCCCGACCAGGGCCGGCGGATCATCTCGCTGCTCCCCGACCTGCACATCTGCGTGCTCCGGGCCGACCAGGTGGTGGCCTCGGTGCCGGAGGCGGTGGCCCGGCTGGACCCGACCCGCCCGCTGACCTGGATCAGCGGCCCGTCGGCCACCAGTGACATCGAGCTCAACCGGGTCGAGGGCGTGCACGGCCCCCGCAACCTGCACGTGATCCTCGCGGGACAGTGAACGCCTGCCCGCCGGACTAGGGTCGGGCCGGTGAGCACTCCCGTACCCTTGCCGCCGTCCGACAACGAGCGTGAGCGGGCCGCCGAGCTGTTGCAGCGGGCCTGCGGGGACGGGCGGCTGACGCTCGAGGAGTTCAGCGTGCGGGTCGGCGCCGTGTGGGCCGCCGACAGCGGGCAGGAGCTGGAGAAAGCCACGTCGGGGCTGGCCGTCACGCCGATCGTCGGGTCGGCGCAGAGCATCGACAGCGTCACCACGATCTTCAGTGAGAGCAAGCGGCGCGGGCGGTGGCGGCTCCGGTCGCCGCGGCTGTGGCTGCGCACCTTCTTCGGGGCCACCGAGCTCGACCTCCGCGAGGTGCTGACCAGCGAGAGCACGATCGAGATCGGCGGCCTGTGCGTGTTCGGCCAGGTCACCGTCATCGTGCCGGAGGGTGTCGAGGTCGACCTGACCGGCGCCGTCGTCTTCTCCAGTCACGACCTGCGGCTCGCGCCGGTGCCGCGGGTGCCGGGCACACCCGAGGTCCGGGTCGACATCGCCACCTGGTTCGGCCAGGTGCAGGTGATCAGCAAGCGCTCGCTGCCCTACTGAGCCGTTTCCGTCCGCCCGCGATGAGTTCTCGGGCCCGGACCCGTCATACCTAGGACGGGACACGACGGGACGGAAGGATGACGTGATGAGCGCGGACACGCAGGTGGATGAGCCGGCTTTCTCGGGGATGGCCGAGCGGCACCGGCGGGAACTGCATGTGCACTGCTATCGGATGCTCGGTTCGTTCGAGGACGCCGAGGACACCGTGCAGGAGACGTTCCTCCGGGCCTGGCGGCGGCGGGAGACCTTCGAGGCGCGGTCGACGTTCCGGGCCTGGCTGTACCGGATCGCCACCAACGCCTGCCTGGACCTGCTGGCCAAGCGCCGCCCGGAGCCCGCGACCGGCGGTGAGGTGCTCTGGTTGCAGCCCTACCCCGACCGGTTGCTCGACGAACTGCCGGCCGGCGACGCGGACGAGCCGGAGACCGTCGCCGTCGCGCGGGAGACGATCGAGCTGGCCTACCTGATCGCGGTCCAGCACCTCGCCCCGCGCCCACGGGCGGTGCTGATCCTGCGGGACGTGCTCGGCTGGCCGGCGAAGGACGTCGCGGAACTCCTCGGGGACTCCGTCAACTCGGTGAACAGCGCGCTGCAGCGGGCCCGCGCCGGCATGCGGGAGCACCTGCCCGCCGAACGGCAGGACTGGACCGGCGACGAGGAGGACGCCGCGACGCGCGAGCTGGTACGCCGCTTCACCGAGGCGAGCGTGGCCAAGGACATCGACGGGATCGCGGCCCTGCTGCGGGACGACGTCCGCTGCTCGATGCCGCCCACACCGGGCCTGTGCGTCGGCCGCGACACGGTGGTGAACGACTGGATCTCCGACGGCTTCCCGGACCTGGGCCGGCTGCGTGGGGTCCCCACCGCGGTGAACCGGCAGCCGGCCGTCGCCTTCTATCTCTGGCGGGAGCAGGAGAGTGCGTACCTGCCGTTGACTCTGGACGTCCTGCGCGTCACCGGCGGGGCGATCACCGAGATCGTCACGTTCCACGACGACCAGTTCCCGCGGCTCGGGCTGCCGGCCCGACTGCCCGCCGCATGAACCGCGTCCTTGCCACGCTTGCGACGATAGTGGCCACCACCCTTGCCGCCGCGCTGGCCCGCGCCGTGGGCGTGGACTTCGAGATTCCGGACGGCGGCGAGACCATCTCACTGGCCGGGTTCGCCGTGGTAACCGGCTTCTTCGCGGTCGTGGGCATCGTCATCGCCGTCGCCCTTCGCCGGTGGAGCGCTCGCCCCGCCGAGCGATTCGTGTGGACGGCGGTGTCGCTGACCGCGATCTCGCTGGTCCCGCCGTTCCTCGTCGGGGCGAACACCGCCACCATCGTCGCCCTCGTGGGGCTGCACCTCCTCGCCGCGGCGGTGATGATTCCGGCCCTGGCGCGGAGCCTTCACTGATCGATCCGCACCCACACCTCGTCCAGCGTGCCCTGGAACTGGTCGTTGTCGGTGAACGAACCCTTGCCGCCGACGCTGAGCGGGATGCGGTTGGCTATCGACAGATCGGGCGGGATCGCGGTGCGGCCCGAGCGCTTGCCATCGACCAGGATGGTCAGCGACGGGCCGGCTCGCCGGCACTCCAGGGTGTGCCAGCGGTCGTCGGCGACGGTAACCGCGCCCATCGCCATGTAGATCTCCGGGCTGAGGTCGTCCACCAGCACGCAGCTGGGCCGGCCGGCCGCACCGTCGATCTGCAGCTTGTACTGGCTGCCCCGGGCCGAGTAGCCCTTCTGCAGCACGTTCTCGCCCTTGGTGGTCTCGTTGGCGCCGAGCTGCACCGAGGCCCCGAACCGGAGGTCACGCCGGCCCGGGTTCAGCTGGTCCGAGGTCCCCGTGCGCAGGGCGATCCGCGGGCACGGCTCGTCGTGGCAGGGACGGGGAAAGGTGAGGGCATTGCCGCCGTCGTGGGCGATGGTTCTGAACGTGCCGCCGTACCGGGCCACCGGGCTCAGGTCGTGCCCGTGCCCGGTCACGTCGGCCAGCGGGCTGTCGCCGTCGAAGGTGTAGCGGACCACGTCGTCCGGGATGGTCGTCGCGGTGGCCGACGGGCCGGCGATGCCGGCGGCCGCCAGCGCCACCGCGAAGAGGATGGCGCGCCGCATCAGCCGAACGAGGCGAATCGCCTCTGGGAGCGGCCGCCGATGGTGGTGAAGTCACCGCCGACCGCGACCGTGCCGTGCTGACCTTCGACCGCGATGGTGCGCACCCCGACGATGCCGTTGGCCTGCGGTGCCCAGTCGCTGAGAGCGCCGTCGCCGCGGACCGCGGCCAGCTTGACCCGGGACACCGAGCCTTCCCTGCAGGTGCCGTGCGCGCCGACCGAGGTGGTGGTGCAGGCCCGGTCGAAGTGGCCACCGACGTACGCGGTGCCGTCGAGCACGGCGACGGCCTGGGCGTCCCCGTCGAAGGAGCGGCTCCAGCGGGTGCGGCCGGTGCTGCTGAAGGAGGCGGCCCGGCCGCCCTGCCCACCCATGGCCGCGTAGACGCCGCTGCCGTCGACCGCGATCGAGTAGACCACGGCCGGCGCCGACGGCCGGAACGACGAATCCAGCTCGCCGCTGGTGGCGTCGACCGCGGCGAGGCGCAGCGTGGACCGGGCGTCGTCGGCCCGGTGGAAGCTGCCACCCAGGTAGACCTTGGCGTCGCGGTAGGCGAGCGAGTAGACGGTGTTGTCCGCGGTCGGCGTCCAGTCGTCGTCGAGTTCGCCGGTGGCCAGCGAGAACGCGGCCAGTCGCTGCCGCTCCTGCCGGTCCACCCGGCTGATCGTGCCGGCCAGGTAGAGCCGGCCGTTGCCGACGGCGAGGGCCCGCGGGCTGCCGTCGATGCCGTGCTGGAAGGAGCTGACCGCGCCGGAACCGGCGTCGATCCGGGCCAGCGAGTCGCGGGTGCGACCGGAGACCCGGCTGAAGTCGCCGGCCGCGAAGACGGAGTTGTCGGAGATGGCGAGCGCGCGGACGATGCCGTCGGCGCGCGGCTGCCAGTCGAGGAGGCGGCCGGAGCGAACATCGAACGCGGCGAGCCGCTCCCGGTCGGCGGTACGCCCACCGACCGTGGTGCTGGTGAAGGAGCCGCCGACGTAGACGGTATCGCCGCGGTACGCGATCGCGTACACCGAGCCGTTGAAGGAGGGCGTCATCCGGGCGGTCTGACCGACCGCGGCCCCGGCGGGCTGCGCGACGGCGCAGACCGCGAGAGCCGCCGTGCCGCCGATGGCGACCCGGCGAACATGCTGTGAGATACGCACGCCGGGCTAACGCTCGTCCCCCGGCTCAGGATGCGGCGAGGATGAATGGATCAAATCGCTGCCCTCGGCGCTGCCCGCGGTGCCTAGTCCCACCAGGGAAGTTTCCGAAAACACGCCTTTCGGAACGCCGCGCCATCTGGTGGGTGTTCGGGTTATTCTGGTATTCCGCTGTCAGCGGAGAACGCCATTTTCCCGAACGGGGATGCCGATGACCATCGAAGTCAACCCGCCGAGCAGCGGCGTCGAGCTGATCCGCCGCGCGTTCGACGCTCTGGTCACCCGCCTTCCGGCCGGCTGGTCGCTGCGGCCGGCCCGCACCGATGCCGCCGTGGACCGGGCGGCAGACGCCGTTTTCGAGCTTGCCGCTCCGGACGGCCGGTCCGCCGTCCTGATTGTCGAGGCGAAGAACGTCATGGAGGTCCGTGACGTGCAGAGTGTGGTCCAGCAACTGGCCGCCTATGTCCGCCAGGTGGACAACAGCTACGGCGTCCTCGTTGCTCGCTATCTGTCGCCTCAGGTGCGAGCCGCGCTTGTCGGTGGCGGTGTGTCTTTCGTCGACGCCACGGGAAACATCCGCGTCGAGGTGCCGACGCCGGGCCTGTATCTCGGCGACCGCGGCGCGGATGCTGATCCTTGGCGTGGACCGGGCAGGCCACGCGGCACGCTCAAGGGTGCTCCGGCCGCGCAGATCGTGCGGGCGATCGCTGACATCCCACGCGAATGGACCATTCGCGAGTTGGTCCGAGTAGCCGGCGTGTCGACCGGGACCGGCTATCGCGTCATCGACTTCCTCGAGCGGGACGGGCTCGCCACTCGAGAAGAGCGCGGACGGATAGCCGTTCCGAACTGGGAAAAGGTCCTGCGTAGGTGGAGCGAGGACTACAGCTTCGCCGGCGACAGCCGCGTTACCCGATGGATCGCCCCGCGTGGTCTCGATGCCCTTCTGAAACGAATGGCGCAGACCGCGCCGGTGGACTACGCGATCACCGGAACCGTTGCCGCGGCCGAATGGGCGGAATACGCCCCGGCGAGGGCCGCCGCGATCTACACCACGGACGCCGAATCGGCCGCGGCCGGCTGGGGGCTACGGGCCGCCGACGCCGGTGCCAACGTGCTGCTGGCGGAGCCCGAGGTCGACGTTCCGTTCGTCCGAACGGTCACGAATGCCGCTGGCCTTCGGCTTGCTGCCCCCTCACAAGTCGTCGTGGATCTGATGACCGGACCGGGCCGCAATCCTCAGGAGGCCGAGGAACTCTTGGAATGGATGAGAAATAATGAGGATTCCTGGCGGGCCGGGTAACCGTCCCGCGGACCTGCTGGTCAGATCGCGATCCGCGATGCTGGACGCGCTCGAAGCCTTGGCAGAGCACCGTGCCGCGGTGGTCGTCATCGGAGCGCAAGCGGTCTATCTACGGACGGGTAGTGCCCAGGTGGCCCTCGCGGAGGCGACCAAGGACAGTGACCTGGCGATAGACCCGCGAACGCTGGGCGAAGATCCGCGTGTGGAGGCGGCGATGAGGGCCGCCGGGCGTGCTGAAGAGGGAATCGGCGATCCGGCGACCGTGGCTCTGTCGACGTCGTTGCTGGCCCGGGATCTACTCGCTGCACTGCGGTAGCTGCCCGGATCGGCCGTCGCCAGATGTTCGGGTAATTCGATTGTTCCGCTGTCGGCGGAGAAGGGGCGATTTCCGAACGCGGATGTTGGGGAGCTTTTCCTCAACCGAATGGCAACCGAGACGATAAGCGGGCCGTGTGGGGACGCGGCGGTGGGCGACGGGTGGCGCGGTCTGGGTCGCGGCTGTTCGCGACGTACCTCGTGGCCAGTCTGTTGCCGCTTGGTGCGCTGGCCACGCTGCTGCTCGAGGGCGTGCACGACGACGCCACCAAGCAGGGGCAGGACCAGGGCATGGCGCAGGCGGCGGTGATCGCCGAGATGGCGGTCGCGCCGGCGCTCGACGATGCCGATCTGGGGCGTGGGCTGACCGAGGACCAGCGGGAGTCGCTGGCCAAGGCGACCGACCTGGCGCTGTATCACGGGTCGGTGCTGCGGATGCGGCTGCGCAACTTCGCGGGGCAGGTCGTCTACTCCGACGACGGGTCCACCTCGGGTGGGGTGCCGGTGTCGGATCCGGCTTTCCACTCGGCGACCGTGGGGTCGGCGGCGGCCACCCTGATCGCGGACGACACCGCGGCCGGTGGGCAGGTCATCCGGGTGCTTCAGCCGGTGTTCGCCCGGGCGTCCGGTGAGGCGATCGGGGTGCTGGAGCTGTACCTGCCCTATGACAAGATCGACCAGCGGCTGCACGAGCAGATGGTGGTCACCTACTGGCGGCTCGGTGGCGGCCTGGGCGTGCTCTATCTGGCGCTCGGCCTGATCTCCTGGTCGACGACCCGGTCGCTGAGCCGGTACGCCGCGCGGCAGGAGCACGAGGCCCTGCACGACGGGCTGACCGGCCTGCCGAACCGGGTGGCGTTCCGGCAGCGGGCGGCCGCGGCGGTGCAGGACCAGAGCGGCGGAGCGGTGGTGGTCGTCGACCTCAACCGGTTCAAGGAGGTCAACGACACCCTGGGCCATCACGCCGGCGACGAGCTGCTGCGGGTGATCACCGCGCGGTTGCGGGGCGGCCTGCGCCCGCAGGACACCGCGGCCCGGCTGGGCGGCGACGAGTTCGCTCTGATCCTGCCGGGGCTGGGCGCCGATGCGGTACGGGAGATGCTCGAGTCGCTGCGTGCGGTGCTGACCAGCGAGGTGGTTCTGGACGGGGTGCCGTTGACCATCGAGGCGAGTTTCGGCATCGCGCTCTTCCCGGAGCATGGTGACGACGTCGAGGAGTTGCTGCGGCACGCCGACGCGGCCATGTACCAGGGCAAGCGCGGCACCGCCGACATCGTCGTCTACACCGGCGAGCGGACCGCGCACCCGACCCAGTGGCTGGTGGTGCAGGCCGAGCTGCGGCACGCCCTGGAACGCGATGAGCTGGTGCTGTGCTACCAGCCCAAGGTGCGCCTGGCCGACGGCACGATCTGTGGGGTGGAGGCGCTGGTGCGCTGGCAGCACCCGGAGCGCGGGCTGTTGCCGCCGTCGGAGTTCCTGCCGGCGGCCGAGCAGTCGGGCCTGATCGAGCCGTTGACCGCGTGGGTGTTGCGGCGGGCGCTGGCCGATCAGGCGGCGTGGACGGCGGCCGGCCGGGACTGGACGGTGTCGGTGAACGTGTCGGCCCGCAACGTGGAGGCCGCCGATTTTACCGGGGTGGTGGAGTCGCTGCTGGCCGAGTTCGGCACCGCTCCGGACCGGCTGATTCTGGAGATCACCGAGACGGCGATGGTCGACGACAAGGTGACCGCGCTGACCGCGATCCGGCGGCTCGCCGACGGCGGGGTCGGTTTCTCGGTGGACGACTTCGGCACCGGTTACACCAGCCTGGACCGGCTGCGCGGGGTGCCGCTGGTCGAGTTGAAGATCGACCGGACGTTCGTGGCGACGGTGCTCGACGAGCCGGAGAACCAGGCGATCGTGCACGCGGTGATCGCGCTGTCGCGCGGTCTCGGCTGCCGGGTCACCGCCGAGGGGGTGGAGTCCGCGGAGATCGCGGACTGGCTCGCCGCGGCGGGCTGTGACGAGGCGCAGGGCTACTACTACTCACGGCCGATGCCGTGGGCGCAAATTTCCGTACCGATGCCGGAGGAAGCGATCCGATGAAGAAGCTGATGGTCTCGGCGCTCGCGCTCGCCCTGCTGGCGGGTTGCGGCGACAAGAAGGACAGCACGGCCAGCAGCACCGGCACGGTGACGTTCGATCAGGCGCTGCACGACTCGCTGCCGCAGGCGGTACGCGATCGTGGTTACGTCCGCTTCGTCACCGACGCCAGTTACGCGCCGATGGAGTCGTTCGCGGCCGACGGCCGTACGATCATCGGCTTTGAACCTGATCTTGCCGACGCGATCGGCCAGGTTCTCGGCATCAAGGTTCAGATCGTGACCGGCCCGTTCCAGACCGCGCTGGACAAGGTGGCCGACGGCACCTACGAGGGGGTGTTGTCGGCGATGACCGACACCCCGGACCGGGAGAAGAAGGCCGACTTCGTCGACTACTTCTCGGCCGGCACGTCGATCATCGTGCAGCGCGGCAACCCGCACGCGATCGCCGACCTGACCAACCTGTGCGGCAACGTGGTGGCGATCGAGAAGGGCACCATCCAGGCGGATCTGCTGCACCGGTCGCAGAGCGGCTGCGCCGACCGGCCCATGAAGATCAACGAGTATAAGACGAACGCGGACGCCCTGCTGCAGTTGCGCACCGGGCGGGCGGTCGCGGTGCTGAACGACTTCCCGGCCGCCACCTTCCTCGCCACCGACACCCGGACCAGCAACTACTACGAGCTGGCGTCGACCGCGCAGTACGAGCCCGGCCTGATCGGCATCCCGATCGCGAAGGGCAACAGTCAGCTTCGCGACGCGGTGAAGGGTGCGCTGGATCGGGTGATCAGCAGCGGCGCGTACACCGACCTGCTGCAACGCTGGAATTTGAGCAGCGGCGCGGTCAAGGCCGCATCGATCAACGGCGCTATCCAGGATTGACGCTACACGCGTGTGTAGTACGCTACACGCGTGAGTAGCCCGAACGATCTGACCGCGCGAGCCCGCATCCGGGATGCCGCGATCGAGCTCTTCGCCGATCGCGGCATCGACGGTGCCACCGTCCGCGACATCGCGATGAAGGCCGGCGTCTCCTCCGGGCTGCTGCGGCACCACTTCGGTTCCAAGGAGGGTCTGC
Source organism: Paractinoplanes toevensis (assembly GCF_018332695.1). Taxonomy (GTDB): domain Bacteria; phylum Actinomycetota; class Actinomycetes; order Mycobacteriales; family Micromonosporaceae; genus Actinoplanes; species Actinoplanes toevensis. The sequence continues at coordinate 2,985 of NZ_BOQN01000056.1, read as the reverse complement.
GCGACGCCTGCGACGAGTTCGTGGTCAGCGAGCTCACCGGCGTCCAGACCCGGTTCCTGGAGTTCCCGTCCCTCGAGCGGATCCAACCGGAGTGGCTGCGCATGCAGCGCTACCTGATCCGATCGCTGGTCGACGGTTCACCCACCGCCCAGGTCCTCTTCGACCGGCTGGTCGATTACGGCGAGCAGTGGGTGCGCAGCACCGATCTGAAGGTGGCCGACCCGCGGGCCTACTCCGCGGTGCTCTGCGTCATGAAGATGTCGATGTTCACCATGGGTGAGCAGCTGTCGCGCGTCCTCGGCGTCAACACCGCCGAGCCCGCGGGCTGGGCCCGGATGCTGTCCGCCTCCCTCGAAATCTTCTCGCACGCGCTGGTCACCCCCGAGCAGGCCGAGCAATTGCGCGGTGCACTTGCCCGGTTCCAGACCCCCGAGGAGCAACCATGACCGAGGCAATCGATGCCGAAGGACTGATCAAGCGGTTCGGCAAGGTGACCGCTCTGGACGAGCTCGACCTCCAGGTCCACACCGGCGAGGTGCACGGCTTCCTCGGCCCCAACGGCGCCGGGAAGACCACCACCATCCGCATCCTGCTGGGCCTGATGCGGCACGACGGCGGCACGGTGCGCCTGCTCGGCGGCGACCCCTGGTCGCAAGCGACCGAACTGCACAAGCGCTTGGCGTACGTTCCGGGAGACGTCACGCTGTGGCCGAGCCTCACCGGTGGCGAGGTCATCGACCTGCTCGGCCGCCTGCGGGGCGGCCTCGACCCGGCCCGCAAGGCGGAACTGCTCGAGCGTTTCCAGCTCGACCCGCGCAAGAAGGGCCGCACCTACTCCAAGGGCAACCGGCAGAAGGTCGCGCTGGTCGCGGCGCTGGCCTCCGATGTGGAGCTGCTCATCCTGGACGAGCCGACCAGTGGCCTCGACCCGCTGATGGAGGAGGTCTTCCGCGAGGTGATCCTGCAGGAGAAACGGCGCGGTGACCGCACCGTGCTGCTCTCCAGCCACATCCTCGCCGAGGTCGAGGCGCTCTGCGACCGGCTCACGATCATCCGGGACGGCCGGGCGGTGGAGACCGGCACCCTCGACGACATGCGTCACCTGACCCGCACCTCGATCCGCGCCGAGCTGACCGGCCCGCCGGACGGCCTGGCCACCATGGCCGGCGTGCACGACTTCCGCATCGAGAACGGCAAGGTGCGCTTCGACGTCGACACCGACGCGCTCGAGCCGGCCCTGCAGAGCCTGGTCAAGGTGGGCGTGCGCAGCCTGGTCAGCCAGCCGCCGTCGCTGGAGGAGCTGTTCCTCCGGCAGTACCAGCGAGGCGACGAATGACCGGCACCGGCCGGCTCATCCGGCTCATCCTGCGCCGCGACCGCGTCGTCCTGCCGCTCTGGGTGCTGGTGTTCGGGTTGCTCCCGGTCGGCTACTACTCCTCGTTCGAGGGTCTCTTCACGACCGAGGCGGACCGCATTCAGTACGCCACGGTCAGCGCCGACAATGCCGGGTTCGTGGCCCTCTACGGCCTGCTCCAGGGCGATTCGTTCGCGGCGCTGACGACCTGGCGGGCCGGCTTCGTGCCGGTCATGATCGGGCTGGCCGCGCTGCTCACGGTCATCCGGCACACCCGCACCGACGAGGAGGCCGGGCGCACCGAGCTGATCGGCGCGACCGTGGTCGGCCGGCACGCCCAGCTGGCCGCCGCGCTGATCACCACGAGCGGCGCGCTGCTGGTCGTGGGCCTGCTGACGTTCGCCGGCATGGCGGGCAAGAGCGGTGACGCGGAGGGCTCGCTGGCGTTCGGCGCCGAGTTCGCGGTCAGCGGCCTGATGTTCGCGGCGGTCGGGGCGATCACCGCCCAGCTCACCAGCAGCGCCCGAAGTGCACGGTCGCTGGCGGTGGTGGCGCTGGGTGTTGCCTACGCGCTGCGGGTCGGCGGCGACATCGCCGCCCTCGGCAGCGGCGGCCCGAGCTGGCTCTCCTGGATCTCCCCGCTCGGCTGGGCGACGCACATCTTCCCGTACGGCGCGACCAACTGGTGGCCGGTCGTCCTGTCGGTCCTGTTCGCGGTGGCCGGGGTGGCCGCGGCGGTCGAGCTCCGCTCCCGGCGGGATCTCGGCGACGGCATCTTCGCGTCCCGCCTCGGCCCGGCCGCCAGCTCATCGTTGACCAGCCCGCTCGCGCTGGCCTGGCGGCTGCACCGCGGCCTGTTCATCGGCTGGACGGTGGGGCTCACCCTGCTCGGCGTGATCTTCGGCGGGGTCGGCGGCAGCGTCGTCGAACTCGCGCAGGAGAGCGAGAGCGTGGGTGACATCTTCACCCGGCTCGGCGGCGGTTCCGACCAGTTGGTGGACAGCTATTTCGCCGGCATCGCCGGGATCGTCGGGCTGATCGCCTCCTGCTACGCGGTGCAGGCGGCCCTGCGGATGCGCGACGAGGAGACGAGCGGCCACGCCGAGATCGTGCTGACCACGTCCGCCTCGCGGTTCGCCTGGGCGGCCAGCCATCTGTTGTTCTCGCTGCTGGGCCCGGCGGTGGCGCTGCTCACCGAGGGCGTGGTGACCGCGCTGGTCTCGCCGGACGGCAGTTTCGGCGGCATCGTCGGTGCCGCGGTGATCCAGCTACCCGCGGTCTGGGTGCTCTCCGGCGTGACCGTGCTGCTGTTCGGCCTGTGGCCGCGCTGGTCGCCGGCGGCCTGGGCGGCTCCGGCGCTCTGCCTGCTGATCCTGCTGGTCGGCTCGACCCTGCAGCTCAGCCAGTGGTTCCTGGACATCTCCCCGTTCACCCACGTCCCGCACCTGCCGGGCGTGCACGTCTCGGCGACACCGCTGGTCACCCTGGTCGGGGTGGCCGTGGTGCTGGCCGCCGCGGGCCTGTTCGGCCTGCGGAGGCGCAACATTCCGGATTAGACACCTTTGAGGTCAGGGTCGCGAGAATCAAACCCACTTTCCGGTACGGCAGAAATCGTCACCAACCGCAACATC
>NZ_BOQN01000055.1 GCF_018332695.1 Paractinoplanes toevensis | reverse complement strand
GTACTCGCCGTTGATCCGGCCCACCTCGCGCTCCACCCGGGCCCGCAACTCCTGGTACTGCAGGACCCGCATCCGGCTCGGGGTGGCGACCTGCACCAGCACCACGTCGTCGTTGGACACGGTGCCGTCGGCGAGTAGTTCGCCGTACGCCTCAAGCCTTTGTTCGATGCCCTTGGTGTAGTCGAGGCGGTCGACGCCGAGCAGCAGGCGGCGGTCGCCGCCGAGCTCGGTGCGCATCCGGCGGGCTTCGGCCTGCACGCCGGGGTCGGCGGCCAGGTCCTCCACCTCGGCGACGTCGATCGAGATCGGGAAGGCCCGCGCGGTGACGGTGCGCCCGTCGACGGCGACGTGCTGCTCCTGCGGGTCCAGGCCGAGCAGGCGGCCGGTCAGCTGCAGGAAGTTCTGCGCGGCGAGCGGGCGCTGGAAGCCGACCAGGTCCGCGCCGAGCAGGCCGCGCAGGAGTTCGGCCCGGCGGGGCAGCTGCATGAACAGTTCGACCGGCGGGAACGGGATGTGCAGGAAGAACCCGATGCGCAGGTCCGGCCGCAACTCGCGGAGCATGGCCGGCACCAGCATCAGCTGGTAGTCGTGGACCCACACGGTGCCGTCCGGCGCGGCGAGCTGCGCGGCCGCCTCGGCGAACCGGCGGTTCACCGCCTCGTAGGCCTGACGCCACGGCCGGCGGTGGGTCGGCTGCTCGACGGAGTCGTGGAACAGCGGCCAGATGGTGCCGTTGGACTGGCCCTCGTAATACTGGTCGACGTCGTCCTCGCTCAAGGCGACCGGGCGCAGGTGCATGCCGTCGGTGTTGAACGGCTCCGGCGCGTCACCCGGTTGACCGGTCCAGCCGACCCAGGCCCCGCCCTGCCGCCGCACGGTCGGTTGCAGCGCGCTGACCAGCCCGCCGGGGCTCCGCGCCCAGCTGCGACTGCCGTCCTCCGCGGTCACCTCGTCGACCGGGAGGCGGTTGGCGACCACCACGAACTCGTACGACTCGCTCATTTTGCTGTCCTCACCCCACTCGGATACCGCCAGCCGGGCGACTCAAACGCCATCGGGGGTGCTGGCTCGGTGCTGGTCGGCGCCGGCGTCGGTCGAACGGGTGTCGCCGTGGCCGCCGTACCAGTCGAGGACCAGCAGGCAGGCGTCGTCGGGCAGGTCCGGACCGGCCACCTCGAGGACGAGGTCACCAAGGACACGGACGACCTCTCGGGGGTGCAACTGCCCCAGATGCCGCAGCTGGGCGGCCAGGTCGAGCGCGGCGGCGCCGCGCTCCAGCATGCCGTCGGTCAGCAGAACGAGCCGGTCGCCCGGCTGCAACCGCAGCTGGGTTGCCCGGTACGGCTTGTGGCGTAGCACCCCGAAGGGCCGGTTGACGTCCAGCGCAACGGGCTGCGCAATCCCGTCGCGGACCAGCAGCGGTGCGGGATGCCCGGCATTGACCACGTCGAGGATGCCGGTGGACAGAGTGAGCCGGCCGACCAACCCGGTCGCGAAGGTGGCGGCGGCCGGGGTGTTGTCGATGACCGCCTGGTTCGCGGCCTCGGCCTGTTCGAGCAGGGTGGCGCCATGGCGACGGGCGTTGCGCAGTCCGCTGACGCACAGGGTCGCGGCGAGTGCGCTGTCCACGCCGTGTCCCACGGCGTCGGTGATGCTCAGATGCAGAAGGTCCCGGGCGAGGCTGTAATCGAAGGTGTCCCCACCGACGCTGGCCGCCGGCTCCAGCCACGCCGACAGGGTGAACGAGGCCGCCTCACAGGTGAACGAGGGCGGCAGCAACCGCCGTTGGATCTCCGCCGCCAGCATGAACGGCGTCGTTCGCTGACCCCACTCGAAGAGGTCGGTGTGCCGGCGATTGGCGATCACCACGAACGCCAGGGTGTGTGCCGCCCGGGACACCGACTGCACGTCCGGGCCGGACGGGGCGGCCGGCAGCGCGATCTCCAGCAGCCCGACGGCCTCCCCGCGCTGAGTGACCGGTGCCCGCACCACGAACCGGTCGCCGTCCGGCTCGACCAGGACCTGCTGGGTGCGCAGCGCCTGCTCCTGCGGCCCACCGTCGAACGGCACCACCAAGGCGACATCCTGGTCCTGCCGGCGGCCGCCGGACTCCGCCCCGATCGGTACGTGTACCAGCCGCACCAGGGCGCGACCGCTCATATCGGCGACGAGGAACGACACCCACGACGCGTTCAGGCTCACCCCGATGCTGCGAGTCACTGCCGCCACCGCGTCGACCGGGGCCGCCTTCTCCACCGCCAGCAGCACCTCATCGAGGTCCGTACCGCTCATCGTGCGCTGCTCCTCGATATCCCGCTTCCGTTGTGCACCGTCGTCGCACCGACCGCGTCAGCCCACGCGGTACGCGTCCCGGTGAGCCGGGCGTATTGCGCCGCAGTGGGCGCAGCCCAGGTAGTAGGAGCTCGGGCGGACGGGGAAGAGCGGGATGAAGAAGAGGGTGAACTTCGTCGATCGCTTGATCAGCGACTGGGCGGCGGCCACGCCGCACACCTCGCACACCATCGTGGTGGCGGAGACCAGACCCTCACGGGTGCGTAGACCGAACAGGAGGAAGAACATCTGGTCACCGGCCAACGGCGGGACGGCGGTGCAAATCCAGAATCATGGCCATCTCCGTCACTCCGTGGATATCACCGCCAGAGTGCCCCTCCCGCGTCCCCGTTAAGCCTTTACCGCGCCTGTACTTCGACCGGAAACACGCGCGGGAGATCGCGGCGGTCTCCTCGACCACCGGGTCCATCACCGCGTGGAGCAGCAGCGACAAGAGCTCTGCAGCACCTGTCTCGCTGCAAAATGGGCGCCGGATCCGTGTAGCCGGGTGGTGGAGGGGTAGCCGGTCGATGACATCTCGAGGGTGGTCGCCCGGATCGGAAGGAACTCATGCGTGCAATGGTCTATCGAGGCCCGTACCGGATCCGGGTCGAGGAAAAGGACCGTCCGAAGATCGAACACCCCAATGACGCGATCGTACGGGTGACGCGGGCCGCCATTTGCGGCTCGGACCTGCACCTTTACCACGGCATGATGCCCGATACCCGGGTCGGAACGACGTTCGGGCACGAGTTCGTCGGTGTCGTGGACGAGGTTGGCTCCTCGGTGCGGAACATCAAACCCGGCGACCGCGTCATGGTTCCCTTCAACATCTTCTGCGGTACGTGTTTCTTCTGCGCCCGTGGCCTCTACTCCAACTGCCACAACGTCAACCCCAATGCCACTGCGGTCGGCGGCATCTACGGGTATTCACACACCGCCGGTGGCTACGACGGCGGACAATCCGAGTTCGTCCGGGTGCCGTTCGCCGACGTCGGTCCGAGCCTGATACCCGAATGGATGGATGAGGAGGACGCTGTCCTGCTCACCGACGCATGCGCCACCGGATACTTCGGGGCCCAGCTCGGCGACATCGTCGAGGGCGACGTGGTCGTGGTGTTCGGAGCCGGCCCGGTGGGCCTGTTCGCCGCCAAATCGGCCTGGCTGATGGGTGCCGGCCGGGTGATCGTCATCGACCACCTCGACTACCGGCTCGCCAAGGCGGCCACCTTCGCCCACGCGGAGACGTACAACTTCACCGAGTACGACGACATCGTGGTCCACCTCAAGAAGATCACCGACCATCTCGGCGCCGATGTGGCGATCGACGCCGTGGGCGCCGAGGCGGACGGCAACTTCCTGCAGCACGTGACCTCCGCCAAGCTGAAGTTGCAGGGTGGCTCACCGGTGGCGCTCAACTGGGCCATCGACTCGGTCCGTAAGGCCGGCACCATATCGGTGATGGGCGCCTACGGTCCGATGTTCAGCGCCGTGAAGTTCGGTGACGCCGCCAACAAGGGCCTCACGCTGCGGATGAATCAATGTCCGGTGAAGCGGCAGTGGCCCCGCCTGTTCGAGCACGTGCGCAACGGCTTCCTGAAACCCAGCGACATCGTGACCCACCGGATCCCGCTGGAGCACATCGCCGAGGGCTATCACATGTTCTCGGCCAAGCTGGACGGCTGCATCAAGCCGCTCATCGTCCCGAACGCCGCCTGACCGGATCGGACCACCATGCCCTACACACCGGACAAACCTAAACCAGCCGAGTCGAGTGACCAGTTGCGCGCCCGCATTCCGGGCTGGGGAGTGGATCTGGATCCGCGGGACCGGCCGTCGGTGCCGAAAGAGCAATTCAATCCGAGACCGACGGGTACGCATGGGGAGTTCCCGGAGCGTCAGCCGGAGAGGCGGCCGCGCGAACGGTCGATCGAACACGAGTTCCTCACCCCCGTGTTCGGTACCTCGTGCCCACCCAAGGGCCTGTCGGGACTGATCCGCACGTACGCGTACCGGCGTTACAGCGAGGCGCGCGCCGCGCATTGGCTGCTCCTACTGGCCGCGGACCGGGTGGACGTCGTCGAGAGCACCATCGGGTCGTTCGCGAGCCGGCACCCCGACAGCCCGATCACCGAAGCCGGCGTGCGGAGCGAGTTCACCCGCCACGGGGCGAGATCGCGGATCGGTCGGCGGCGCGCCGATGTCGGGCACCACGCGCTCGACCCGGTCATCGTCGCGGCACCCTGGGTCCTCCTGGGCGGTGTGGCCTACCTCGTCGTCAAACGAGTGACCGGGAGACGTGGAGCATGACTCCCGGGGACCGAGCCGAACAGACGCTGCTGATCCTCGGGGCCGGCGGCGACCTCACCGCCCGGCTCCTGCTGCCGGGGCTGGGTGGACTACTGACCAGCGGTGGCGCGCCTGGCTTGTCGCTCGTCGGCAGCGGCGCCGACCACTGGGACGACGAGGGCTGGCGCCGCACGGTTACCGAGTCCTTCGCCACCGTCGGCGCCGATGGGCCGCAGGCTGAGCAGGTGGCGCAAGAGACGCGCTATCTGCAGGCCGACGTGACCCGGGAGGAGGACCTGCGGAGGTTGCTGGCGGCCTGCGGCGGCCGAGCAGTGATCTACTTCGCACTGCCCCCGACCGTCACGGTACGGGCGTGCACGGCGTTGTCGCGGATCGGCGTGCCGGCGGCCACCCGGCTGGTGCTGGAGAAGCCGTTCGGCACCGACGCCGCCGGCGCCCGCGAGCTCAACGACGTGCTGACCGGGCTGGTGCCGGAGGACCACATCCACCGGGTCGACCACTTTCTCGGCATGTCGACGGTCCTCAACATCATCGGCCTGCGATTCGCCAATCGGATCTTCGAACCGCTGCTCAACGCCACCCACGTCGCGACGGTCGACATCGTGTTCGACGAGACCCTCGCGCTGGAGGACCGCGCGGGATACTACGACGGCGCCGGCGCGCTCACCGACATGATCCAGAGTCACCTGTTGCAGGTGCTGGCGTTGCTGGCGATGGACGCCCCGCCGAGCATGGACGCGCTCGAGTTCCGCGACCGCAAGGCTCAGGTGCTCAGGGCCACCCGCCCGTGGAGTGAGGACCCGGCCGCCTGCAGCCGCCGGGCCCGGTACACCGCCGGGACGCTCGGCGGGCGCTCCGTTCCCGCGTACGCCGAGGAAAAGGGTGTTGATCCGGCCCGTGCGACCGAGACGCTGGCCGAGGTGGTGGTGGCGGTGGACAACTGGCGGTGGGCCGGAGTGCCGTTCCGGCTGCGATCGGGCAAGGCCCTCGGCGTGGGCCGGCAGGAAGCGGTGATCACCTTCCGGCTGCCGCCCCGTGTCCCGGATGGGCTGACCGGCCACGAGCGGCCGAACCGGCTGCGCATCGGTTTCGGCCCCGACCGGGTAGCCCTGGACGTGAACATCAACGGTCCGGATGACCCGTTCGTCCTGGACCCGGTGACGCTGGAGGCGAACTTCGGTCAGGGGCAGCTACCTCCGTACGGTGAGGTGCTGCGCGCCGCCCTGAACGGTGACGCGACGTTGTCCGTCCGTGGGGACACGGCCGAGCAGTGCTGGCGGATCGTGGAGCCGATCCTCGCTGCCTGGCGAGCCGGCGACATCCCGTTGGAGGAGTATCCCGCGGGTAGCGACGGCCCGAGCGGGTCACTGCTTTCGCAGCCGGGCTGACCTTGCGCCGAGCGAGGCTCATCGTCGGCTGATCACCGCAGCCGCGGCTTCACCGAGGTCGGTGCCGGCTTCCGCGGCTTGGATGCAGAGGCTGAGGTAGGCGTCCTCCGGGCCGCAGCGGTTGTCGGTCTTGATGAGTTCGATGGCAAGCCGGATCGCGGCCCGGATGGCCAGAGCCGCCGCATAGCCGTCCACCAGCTCCCGGCCGCCCGCATCCAACTCCGGCAGGGCGGTCTCCTCGCCGGCCTGCAGGGTGAGCTGCTCGTGCACCGAACAGATCCCGAAGATCAACGGCGCCATCGCCGCGCGGTCGTGGCTGTACACGTTCAGCGTGGCCACAGCCTCGCCCGACCCGGCGAACAGCGGCACGGAGACCGACGCGTGCAGACCCATCCGCGGCGCTGCCTCGTGGAATCCGGGCCACTGCACCGACGTGTCGATATCCGGCACGCCGACCGGGGCACCCGTGACGAGGGCATCGAGGCACGGGCCGGCACTGTCGGCGTACTGGGCATCGTCAACCGACCGGATCAGGTCGTCGTTCACCGCCACGGTGACGTAGGCGCGGCCCCGCAGAGCGGTCACCGACGCATATCTCGCGGCCGCCACCCGCTCGACGGTGAGAGTGGCGATCCTCAGGAACCGCTGCTCCATACGGGACGAATGGTTCGGGGTGCCCGCCAACTCGGTGATCGCGGCCTCCAAGGGACCGCTTCCCGGCAAAGGGGAGGCGGTCATGGCCGCAAGTCGGCGCCGGCGGGCGCTGGGCGTGGTAGCAGGCCGAGCAGATCGTCAGATGCAGGCAAGAGAATCCCTTCACCGAGGGCAAGGTGTCGACCTTCCCGGGTCAGTCGTCCCTCGTGGACGAAGAGTGAGTTTTCCGGCTACCCGCCGCCGCACCGGACTAACGCAAACGGCGCCACTGACCGACAGCGACGCTAGGCAGAGGCTGGTGATGTGGTGGCTCGGGCAGGCGGGTGGGCGGATCGCCGGAGGGCGTACAGGGTGAGGCCGGCCGCCACGACCAGGGGTGAACCGTCGCGGATCAAGCCGTCGAGGCCCAGCAGGATCAGGCACAGCGGCAGGTGGAAGGCGAGGACCAGCAGCGTGACCCAGGTCAGTGTCATGCGGGCACGGTGGCTGCCCCGGCCGACGAAGAAGGCGGACATCAGGGCGACGTAGCTGACCGCGATGCCGGCCAGGATCCAGAAGATCACGGCCAGGGTCCATTCCAGGTGATGCCGGAGCGTGCCCGCCGCGATCAGGGCCGGGACCAGCATGAGCGGGCTGAAGCTGAAGGACGCCAGCCGGGCGGTCAGGACCCACGGGTCACCCGGCGGGGCCTCGCGAAAGCTGAGGCCATCGCGGGTCAGGACGGGGCGGCGCGGCTGGTGGGTGAGGTGGGCGTCGACGGTCGGGTGGCGGTAGAGCAGGACCACCACCGTGAGGCAGAGCAGGGTGAGCACGCCGAAGCCGATCAGGCCCGGCAGCGGCGGGCGTCCGGCGGAAGGGACGATCAGGCGGCCGACGGCGAAGAGGGTGGTCATTCCCAGGATCAGGCCCAACGGCTTCGCGGTGGCTCGGGCCCGGCGGACCTGCGAGATCAGGACCAACCAGCCGAGCGTACGGGCAAGGGCCCAAGCCGTCCGGACCGCGAAGCTGACGCCGTGGTCCGGGGCGTACCAGAAATTGAGGACCTCGACCACGACAGTGGCCGCAGCCGTGGCGATCAACAGGGCCGTCAGGACGCGGACCGGGCGGGGAGTCATGGTGAGGCATTACCCGGGTCGTGCTCTCAACACGCGGCCGAGCAGGCCGGGGGGCCTTCCGATGGTCAGCAGGACGATTGCCGGATATGCAGTGTTGCGGCGTCTCCGGACAGGTACCGGCGGACAACCGTGAATTGTGCGGCGGTGAGGAAGGAGGGGTTGGCGGCCTGCGGCTGGCGCAGCACCTCGAGGCCCGCCAGGGCGGCGTCGGCCCGGATCGCCTGCCGGCTCACCCGGCCGGTGGGCGCGGCGATGGTCAGGTCCAGCGAGGCCTGCCAGCGGCCGTCCGCCGGGTCCTGCCGGGCCGGCCCGGTCAGGTGGCCGCAGCCCTGGGCTGGACACACCACTGGGTCACGTGTGGATCGGCGGCGAAGCGCCCGGCCAGGTCGGCCTGATCGGCGTTGCCCTTGAGCAGCCAAGCGCCAAGATCGGCGGTCGTCACCCGGGGTACGGCATTCGGCGTCATGGCGCGTCGTCAGTGGCCCGGCCCCGGCAGGCCGGGTGCAGATTCTTTGCGCGACGGAACCGTACTCATGATGACTCCGATCGGTTCTGCGGCAATGTCTGCGAGGCGAGCAGGCGCCGCCGGTAACAGCCGCCGGATGCCCGCTCGCGGATCGTATAAACGGCTCGGCCCACGAAATGGCCGGGCCTCCACCCAGCCAGATGGTCCTCTTCGCCGCCGCGCTGACGGCGGCCCGGGGAACCCGGCCGACCTCGCGTCGGAAGGTGATGACGAGGACCTCGCGGGTACTTCCGCTTGAGTCTGAAACTGGGCGGTGGGCTCGAAGCACCGCTCGGTTGTCGCTCCAGCACGCCGGACCGTTGTCGTGAGAGGTTACGTGTGATGAACGATTCTGGCCGGGTCGACAGGTTTCAGCGTGAACACACCTGGACGGGCTTCCCGCTGGCGGTGTTGTACAAGTACTTCGACGACCAGGGCAATTACCTCGCCGCGCTGATCGCCTATTACGCGTTCGTCTCGATGTTTCCCCTGCTGTTGCTGGCCGCGACGATCCTGGGTTACGTCCTGTCCGGCAATCCGGGCCTGCAGCAGCACATCCTCACCTCGGCACTGAGTCAGTTCCCGGTTGTCGGCAGCCAGCTGCACGATCCCTCCCGCATCGGTGGCGGTGCCACCGGTCTGGTGGTCGGCATTCTCGGAGCGCTCTACGGCGGCCTTGGGGTGGCGCAAGCGGTGCAGTACGCGATGAACTCGGTCTGGCGGGTCCCCCGCAACAATCGGCCCAATCCGATCAAAGCCCGCGGCCTCGGTCTGCTCCTGCTTCTCACCGCCGGGCTGGCCGTCATCGGGACGACCACGCTGTCCACCTTCGGCAGCAGCGACGCGGGCTCCCTCGGCGGCGCTCTGAAAATCCTTCTACTCGTGGCGTCGGTCGTCATCAACGCAGTCGTTTTCGTCTTCTTCTTCCGCCTCGCGACGGCGCGGCGCCTGACCGTGATCGACGTTGCACCCGGCGCGATCTGCGCGGCGGTGGTCTGGCAGTTGTTGCAGACCTTCGGCGTGACCTACGTCGGGCATGTGGTCAAGGGCGCCAGCGCCACCAACGGCGTGTTCGCCCTGGTGCTCGGCCTACTGGCGTTCTTCTACGTCACCGCCGTCGCGGTGGTGCTGTGCGCCGAGATCAACGTCGTCCGCGTCGAGCACCTCTACCCCCGCGCACTGCTCACCCCGTTCACCGACAACGTTGAATTGACCGGGGGCGACCATCGCGCCTACACCGGCCAAGCCGTCGCTCAGCGCAGCAAAGGCTTCGAGACGGTCGACGTCACCTTCAACAAACCTGCTCCGAGGGCCGGCGACCAGGACAACTCGGCCGTTGAGGGCGACCACTCGCGACCCGACCATGCCCCGCGACCCGCTGATTGACGGTCTGCGCGAGGATCACGTCAGTTTAGGTAGTGGGGCGTGGGGTAGGCACACATGGTGAGTAGTGAAGACACCCGGTTAACCGCCCGGCGGACGTTGGTCGTCATCGGTCTGGTCATGGCCACCCTGCTCCTCTACTACCTGGTCCGGGCCACCAGTCAAGTAATGACCTGGATCCTGATTGCCGGGTTCTTCGCTGTCGCGCTCAACCCGGCGGTCACCTGGGTCCAGCGCCGCGCGGCGTTCGGCAAGCGCTGGCTCGCCACGCTGCTGGTGTTCGTCGTCGCGCTCGTCCTGCTCGGCGGGCTGGTCACGCTCTTCGTCGTGCCGCTCGTTCATGAGGGAACACAGGTGGCGGCCAACCTGCCGAAGATTGTGGACGACGCCCGGGCCGGACGGGGTCCGGTCGGCGGCCTGATCGACCGGTTCAACCTGGTGGAGTACGCGCAGAAGAACGCCGCCCGATTCCGGGAGTACGCCGGTCGTCTCGGCGCACCCACACTTACTATTCTGCGTGGCGCCGCGACCAGCGTCGCGGGCATCGTGACCATCTTCGTACTCTCCTATCTGATGGTGCTGGAGGCGCCGAAGGCCGTCGGCGGCTTCCTCGCCCTGTTCGACCAGCAGCGCGCCGAACGGATCCGCCGGGTCGGCCACGACTGCGCGAGGACGATCACCGGCTACATCACCGGCAACCTGCTCATCAGCGTCATCTGCGGGGCACTCACCTACGCCGTGCTGGCCATCATGGGCGTCCCGTACGCCGGTCTGATCGCGTTGTTCGTGGGGCTCGTCGATCTGATCCCGCTGGTCGGTGCGACACTGGGCGCGATCGTCGCCACCCTGGCAGGCTTCGTCGAATCGACCACCGCCGGGATCGTCGTGATCGTTTTCTTCGTGTTGTACCAGCAGCTGGAGAACCACCTGCTGCAACCGGTGATCTTCGCTCGAACGGTGCAGCTGAATCCACTGACCGTCCTGATCGCGATCCTCATCGCGGTCGAGCTGGCCGGGATCCTGGGCGCGCTGCTGGCCATCCCGGTGGCCGGCATCATCCAGATCATCGCCCGGGACATCTGGGACACCAGGCGCGGCCGGCTCAAGCCCGAGCCGACCGTCGGCGAGGACCAGGCCCTGATCGCCGACACGACAGCGGCACCGACGGGTGCGGACGCCCGCCCGGCTACGACCACGGCGACGCCCGCCCGACCACTGACCCGATGACCACGCCCGACAGCTCCCGAGTGAGCCGATCCAGCTTCGCCGTCACCGCTTCCTGGGCGGTGGAGGTCGGCTATGGCGTCTTGGAGCCCAGCGCTGGGCCAACATCTGCTCGGGGTCTCTGTCGTCGACCCGGCCGAGGACGCAGAGGGGTTCCCACAGCGCCAACAGTGTGAAGGGGACACGCTCAGCGGGACGAGCGTGAGGCGCCGGCGGCGGACGGAGGGGAGCAATGGTGTGCCGGGCGCCCGGTGGTCTTCGGCCGCAGCGGGGTGCCGCGCTCCGCGGCCACCGCGCCGAACAAGCATAAAACTTGCAGCAGTTCTTCAAGTAGCTCGTCGGCGAGCAAGAGATCGAGACGTTGCCGATGGACCGGGTGCCGCAGCCCAAGACCGAGCAGAAGCTGATCCCGGTCATGCGCGATGCCGCCTGAGCGCGTCGCCCGATGCCGAGCAGCATGGGCGCGCCTCACCGGACATCAGACATGCGTCATTCACAGCGACCCGACGCCGGGCAACATCCGCATGACTGCCGATCGGGTCGGGATCCTCGACTGGGACGAGGCGCACGTCGACGCCGCGGACCTCGACCTGTTGCTGCCCCATAACGCCGCCGATCTCGGCGACGGCGCACACGACACCGCCGCGCAAGCGTTCGCCGCGTGGGACGCCGCCCGTTGCTGGGGCCACGAGTTTGCAGTCGAGCAGCTCGCCGAAGTCAGAGCGGTCTGATTGTCGCTTCGACGCGCCGTTCGCTACACCTGCCGCGTGCGCATGATGATGGCGATATCGAGCTCCTGATCTGTGCAAACGGTTTCGACGACCTGCACATCCTGCGGTCGTGGCCACTACCGCCGCGTAGGTCCGGACCTGCCGAACCTCCGCCCCGTGCTTCGGCCCCCGATCAACATGGTGAAAACTTAGGTTGCGATCTGCGTCCGGGTTCCGCGCCGCCGGTCAGTCCCTGCGCTGTCTAGTTTCGTTGGCAAACGCACCCGCGAGGAGACGTCAACGATGGCTTCACCCAGCTCATCGTGGTCGCGCTGCTGATGCCGTCCCTGCTGCTGTTGAGTCGGACCCGGCTCTACCCCACGCTGCGCACCGTCCTGGCCGGCGCGGGCATCGCGCTGGCCGCGGCCAGGCTGGCCGAACGCACGACCCTCGTCAGCGGAAACCCGCTCGAACCAGTCGCGGAACAGCTCACCAGCCATCCGGTCGTGATCACGGGAACGCTGCTCGCCGCTGCGGTCGCGGCGTGGTCCCGGCCGGCCCTTCGTGTCCCGGCCGGCACCTCGAGCTTTCTGGCGCCTCGATCGTCAGCAGACAGTCGGCCTGACCGAGGCACCGCCTCAGCGAATGAGTGAAGATCAGCTCGACGCCATCGCGGACGCCTTCAACGCCTGTTCCGCCTGCTCCGCGACGCCGACCCGCGGGACCGAGCGGAGCTTTACAGCCGGATCGGCCTGCGGCTGACCTACCAATCGGGCCGGGAAACAATGAGCCATTTTCATCGTGACGGTGCAGGTCACGGCCGGGGCTGAAGTCTGATGTGGACACAAGGCGAGGCCCCGGTAAGACAGCAGTCGACCAAGATCCGATGCCCCAACTGGGAGCCTCGCCATGCTGTCTTACCCTGCCGCGATTCCGCTGTCCACCCGAACCCTGAACCACCTCGACAGCCTTATCCGTCAGCACCGCGACCAGCGCCGATCCCGCTGGCGACTCGGTCCGGGACGCCAAGCCCTGCTCGCTCTGGCCCACCTGCGCAACGGCGACACCCTGACCCGGCTGGCCTGCGGTTTCGAGATCGGCGTGAGCATCGCCTGGCGCTACGTCCGCGAAGCCGTCGACCTGCTCGCGGCCACCGCCGACGACCTGGTCACCGCGATGAACCGGATCCGAGTGCTGGCCTACGCGATCCTCGACGGCACCCTGATCCCGATCGACCGCGCTGCCGACCAGAAGCCGTACTACTCCGGTAAGCACCGCCGCCACGGCGTCAACGTACAGGTCATCGCCGACCCGGCCGGCCGACTTGTCTGGGCCTCCGCCGCCCTACCCGGCTCGGCGCACGACCTGAGCGCGGCCCGCGCCCACGGAATCATCGACGCGCTGAACAGCGCGAAGGTGATGACCTTCGCTGACAAGGCCTATCAAGGCGCTCGCGGCAGCATCCGCACGCCGTTCAAACGCCACCGCTACCAGCCGAAACTGTCCGCCTGGCAAAAGAAGGTCAACCGCGGCCACGCCCCGATCCGCGCCATCGGCGAACGCGCCAACGCCACCTTCAAAACCTGGAAGATCCTGACCAAGCTGCGCTGCTGCCCACGCCGCGCTACCACGATCACACAGGCCATCCTCGTCCTACACCACGTCGAGAACCCGACCTACACAGGATGAAAAGGCTCACTGATCATGACTGGGCATCCGGTTCTGCCGCCGACCGCGCGGCGGTCAGCGGAGAACCGTCACGGGGCATGACGGACCCGGAGCGGCCCGACGCACGCTCGTGCCGATGTGTGGACGTCGCGAATACTTGGGTTCAGCCGCTTGTGTGAGTGGTGTTCAGGACTGGTTTTCCGGCGGCGATGGCTTGCAGTGCGGCGATGTGCTGGTCGAATGCGCGTCGACCGAGGTGGGTCAGCGAAACCCAAGTGCGGATCCTTGAATCGCCCATGGCCTTGCGAAGACGCACGTAGCCGGCGTTCTCAAGTACTGCGAGGTGCTTGCTCAGTGCCGAGTCGCTGATGCCGAGCAGGTCACGCAACATCGCGAACTCGACGTATTCGGTGGCGGCCGCCAATCCGCAGATCTGCAGTCGGTTCGGCGCGTGGATCAGCTCGTCGAAGTGGGCGGGAGTCATCCCTGCAGCTCGGCGCGCTGGATTTTGGTGGTCCACAGCCGTCCGCCCACGACCAGGAGGGAAATGACGACCCCCGCGACGGGTAACGCCCACCGGTTACCGCGACCATCGATAACGTATGCCGCCGTCCAACACGCCGGCACCGCGATGAAGATGTACAGCCCGAGCCCGATGGTGGCGAGCCCCCTTGGCCGGCGGGGGATCACGCCCGTCCGCGGCCAGTCGTCGACCCCGGCGAGGCTGATCACCGCGTACAGGGCGAACGGCAAGGCGATCGCGCTCAACACGCCGTTGTGAAGGGCGCTGGCGGAGACGGCGGCAGTCAGGACAATTGTCATCAAGAGGGTCTGCTCGAGTCGGAGGCGTGGCCGCTGATCAGCGAGGGCTCCCCGCCCGGCGGCAAGGGCCGCCAGTTCGGCTGCGGCGGTGGCCCGATCTGCCCCTGAAACACCCTGCGCCATCGCGATCGCCTCCCTTTCCGTAGTGGAAAGAGTAGCCTCTTCTTTCCTTTGTGGAAAGGGGCGTCGAGCAGGCTGGCCCGGTTGCCACCCGAGGATCACCACCACAAGCGTTTTGCACAGCCCTCTCGGCGCTCTTTTCTGCCGCTGTCAGCGAGCTGGTGGTCTGGCGTCCGGCATCATGAGATGGTCAGTCTCACCCACGTGTCTGAGGCAACGGAGATGTGGTGAGGAGGCCAGCCTTTGATCGAGGCATTGACATGCTATTGACATAGGTCGGCGCAAACTGAATTGTTGCCGGCCACCAAGGCATCGGACCGTCGTTTCGCACGTCGGAAACATCTGCTGGAGCCCAGCGTCACCAAACGCGAGTTGACGCGTTTGCTCCGGTGATGGCGACACGACTCGGGACCGTCGGGGCGCTGGCCGCTTGCCTGGCTGCTGCGGGCGTCGAGCTTTGGCTGGGCATCACCCGTAGTCCGGCGCCCGACGCGCAGTGGACCGCCGGCCTGGCGATGGGACTGCTGTTCGTCGCGTCCGGCACGGCCGCCCGGCTGCTCAGACCCTCCAGCCAGATCGGTCATGGTCTGTCCGCCATGAGCCTCGTGACCATCGCCAACGACATCAACACCACCCTCGAGCTGCCGTCCACGATGCCGGGCCGCGCCCTGACCGTCGCCGTCGGCGTGCCGGCGTTCTGGATGCAGGTGCCGCTCAGCATGCACCTGATCCTGTCCTACCCGCGCGGGCGGAACCACCGGCCCCGCGAGCAGCTCGCGGTCCGCGCGGCAACAGTCGCCGCCGCGGTGATCTCGGTGCTGCTCCTGCTCACCAAGACGCCGGTGCCGCTATGCGCGCAGTGGTGTGGTCCCAGCCCGTTTCAGTTGATCGCCGACCCCGGTCTCTACCTCACGATCCGCGGGGCCGCGCTGCTGGTCATGGCCGGGATCTGCGGGTACGGCCTGGTCCTGCTGCTGCGTCGGACGGTAGTGAGTCCGCGGGAGCGGCGCCGCTCCGCGGTGACCGCGGCAGTGGCGGTCTTGTCGGCCCTGTTGTTCACCGGCATCGTCGCCGAGCTGCTCGCTGCCTACGTGGACGGCGGCCGGCTCCCGGCCCTGGAGGGTCTGTACGGCCTGATCCTCGGCACGCTCCTGGTCGCCGCGATTCCGCTGCTGTTCGTCGCCGGGCTCACCCGGCAGTGGCTCGCCTTCAAAACGATGGGCAGCCTGGCCGGCCGGGCAGAGCACATTGACCCCGGTGAGCTGGAAACGGCGATGGTGCGGGCCACCGGCGACCCGGCCCTGCGGATCGCCTACCGCGCCGCGGACGGCTGGCGCGACGCTTGTCACCGCCCGTACCACCGGCCCGCTGATCTCACCGTGCAGCGCATCGGTGAACCCCCGCGAGCCGCCCTGATCCACACACCGGCGCTGGCCGAGGAAACCGGCCTGATCCGGTCGGTGCTCGCGCTGATGCACCTGGCATTCCCGCCGCCCGAGAACCGGAAACCGGAGCCCCAACCCGTGCCGCACGCCTTCGTCTCCTACCTGCGCGAGGACTCCGACGCCGTGGACCGGCTCGTCGCCGACCTGCGGTCCTGCGGGATCACCGTGTGGCTGGACCGCACCGAGATTCTGCCCGGCGACCGCTGGGCGCAGGTCATCAAGAAAGCCATCTGCGACGGGGGCTTCTTCATCGCCTGCTTCTCGCCGGCCTACGCCCACCGGGACAAGACCCACATGAACGAGGAATTGACCATCGCTGTCGACGAGCTGCGAAAGCGGCCCCGGGACCGTCGGTGGTTCCTGCCCGTACTGCTCGAGCCCTGTGCGCTGCCCGACCGGGACCTGGGCGGCGGCGAAAGCCTCGACGACCTGCACCACGTCGACCTCTCCCAGGACTGGGAATCCGCCGTCCGACTGCTGGTGCACGCGATCATGGGCAGTCGGCCCGAGGTCCCAACAGCGCTGGAACATGCGCCCGGAGCTCAAACTCCCTGACGGATCGGCTTGGGTGTCCCCTCGCCCGTTCAGAGACTGTACGGCTCGTGCGTTGGGCCTCACCAAACGGGCGTCACGCCGCGTGAGGGCTCACCGGTGACCGTCGCGCGCGGTCGGCGGCAGAAGCGGGCACCGCTGTCAAAGTGTCAAAGTCACCCGCAGGATCGAGTTGTGTGCTGACATGCTGTTCGCGTGGGTCACCGCGCTGATCAAAATTCGGATGTCCGGCAACTGCTCAACGAATTGTGTGTCCGCCTTGGCTTCTGCCTACCGCCTCACGAGATCCGACGGCTGGATAAGTCACCTCCGAGCGATGTCGACAGCTTTACAGATTCGGTGTTCGAAGCTGAGGGCATGGGCGACATGAGCTATACAGACCTCCGCCGGCAGGTGCGTGAGGTCGTCGACCGGCACATGCGTCACTGGGCAGAGGCCGAACCCGGAGGTTGAGCCGCTGGACCCGTAGCCGCCCGGGTGAACCTGTAATCGGCCGGGTCATGCCTTGGTTCCAAGACCCGGTGGAGTTTCTCGGCAGCACCCAGCAGATGGAGCGAGAGTCGCAGTCGCTCGACCACCTGATCCAGGATGACGAAATGGCGGCGCTGTTCCGATTAATTCGGGGGCCAACGGTCACCAGTCCGGTCGAGCTGCCCTGGCTGGATGTCGACCGCTCTTTCTTTATCGCCACGGCGCAGCACGCCGGTGACGACACGGCCGTCGCGCTCGACTACCGAACGAGTTCATCTAATCCACGAGTCATTGCCAGCGATATCTGGACCAGTTCCGTGCCGTACGCCTGGCGAACGGTCAAAGAAACCGTTGACGGTCGCGCACGGCGTCGACGGGCACAAGAACGAGGGGAGGGCGTCTGGCCTGGGGAGGCAGGCGACATTCATCTGGGTGACATGACCACCGGGGGAGTGGGGGGCGACCTCCGGCCCGAGGCCGGCTGGAACCAGCAGCTCACCTTCGCCCGCGCGGGCGGCCGGGAGCCCGCACCAGCTCTCGGCGCAACGGTCAAGTCCGGGAGTCAACCCAGCCCCAGCAGCGACGGCCCTCAGCGGCGGCGGCCCGATCACGAAGGGTGGACGGTTAGACTCACCGGATCGTTCAACCGGAGGTGTCATGGTCCGTCGGTCTGACGGCGCCACGCCTGCCCGCCGGGCCACGATCCGCGATGTCGCGTCGGCTGCCGGAGTATCGATCGCGACGGTCTCGCGCATCCTGGGCGGCACCTACCCGAGCGCCCCGGCCACCCGCAACCGGGTGCTGCGGGCAGTGCGTGAGCTGGACTATGTGGCCAACGCGCACGCCCGTGCCCTGTCCGGATCTGCCAGCAAGACGATCGCCATCATCGTCAACTCGGTGATCTCGCCCTATTACGCCCACGTCGCGCAGGGCGTGCAGGCCCAGGCGGCCGAGCATGGCCGGCTCTGCCTGATCGCCACCACGGGTGGCGACCCTGCCCGCGAGTTGGCCACCATGCGACTGATGCGCGAGGAGCACGCCGACGCGGTGATCCTGGTGGGCAACGTGGTGATCGACCAGAGCTACCGCGACCGCCTCACGGAATACGCGCGCGCCCTGGCCGCGGCCGGCTCCCAGCTGGTGCTCTGCGGCCGGCCGCCGATCGAGGCCGGCGTGCCGGCGATCGTGGTCGAGTTCGACAACACCGGCGGCGCGTACGCGGTCACCAGCCATCTGCTGTCGCACGGCCATGAGCGGATCCTCTATCTCGGACACAAGCCGGGCTTCACCACCGCCGAGGGACGGATTGCCGGCTACCGTGCCGCGCTGGCCTCGTTCGGCGTCCGGCACGATACCGGGCTCGAGATGCGCGGGACGTTCGTGCGGTCCGAGGGCTACCGCATGATGCGCGAGCGGCTGGACTCCGGACCGGCTGATTTCACCGCGGTCTTCGCCGCCAACGACCAGGTCGCGGCGGGTGCGTGGCAGGCCCTGCGGGAGTGCGGCCGGCGGGTGCCGGAGGACATTTCCCTGGTCGGGTACGACGACCTGCCGCCGGCCGAGGACATCGGCCTGACCACCGTGCACGTGCCGCACGAGGAGCTCGGCCGTGCCGCCGTACGGCTGGCGCTCGAACGGGAGGACGGCGCCGCCGGCCGAGGTCATCTCATGCTCGGCACTCACATCGTGGTTCGCGACTCGGTGCGCCCGGCCAGGCGCAGCTAACCACTGACGCGGTCGGCCATTGACATCGAAAAACTTCAATGCTTTGGTGTAAACGTTTTAACCCACACCGAGCATGAAGGAGTCCGCTGTGGCAACGGAGCAGTCAGGCGTCAGACGGCGGACACTGCTCCTCGGCGCGGTCGCCGGAGCGGGTGCGGTGGCGGGGGGAGCGGCGCCCCTGCTGACCGGCAGCGCCGCGGCGGCCACCGCGAGCAGTCGGCAGGTCTATGACCTCAACCTGGACTGGAAGTTCATCCGGCAGGACGTCACCGGCGCGCAGGTCGTCGACTTCGACGACTCCGGCTGGGCCACGGTGAGTGTGCCGCACACCTACAACGACGTCGACTCCTTCGACAACTGGATCACCAGCTCCGGTGAGTCGGCCGTGGCCATGCAGATCACCTGGTACCGGAAAAGGTTTTCTATTCCGGCCGCCGAACAGGGTCAGAAGGTACTGCTCGCGTTCGAGGGCGTGCGGCAGGCCGCCACCGTCTACGTCAACGGCACCAAGGTCGGCCTCTACGAGAACGGCGTGGCACCGTTCGGGTTCGACATCACCGGCCAGATCAACTTCGGCGCGGAGAACGTCATCGCGGTCAAGGCCGACAACACCAAGTGGCGCCCCGAGGAGTCGACCGGGATGCCGTTCCAGTGGGACACCCGCGACTTCAACCCGGAATACGGCGGGCTCACCCACAACGTCCGGATGTACGTGCTGCCCCGCACCTACTTCACGCTTCCGCTGTACACCAACCTCAAGACCACCGGCACGTACGTCTATCCGAGCGCCGTCAACGTTTCCGGAGCCACCGCCACGATCAACGCGCAGGCGCAGGTCCGCAACGAGCAGAGCACCGCCCGCACGGTAACGGTGTCGGCCAACGTGCTCAACCAGGACGGATCGGTGCGGGCCACCATCGCCGGCACCACCGTCACCATCGCCGCCGGCGCGACCCAGGATGTCACGGTGTCGCAGCGGGTCAGCTCGCTGCGCTTCTGGTCGCCCGAGTCGCCGTACCTCTACACCGTCGAGGTGGTGCTGACCGAGAACGGCTCCGTGCTGGACGCGTACCCGATCACCACCGGCTTCCGGAAGACCTCCTTCAACGGGGGGACCAGCACCGGCGGGGTGTACGTCAACGACAAGTACTACTTCCTGACCGGGTACGCGATCCGCGCCACCAACGAGTGGGCGGTGATCGGCGGCGCCGTTCCGGAGTGGATGACCGACCTCGACGGGCAGATGATCCGCGACAGCAACGCCAACCTGATCCGCTGGATGCACGTGGCGGCCTCGCCGCAGAACATCCGGATGACCGACAAGCACGGCATCATCTGCATCCAGCCGGCCGGGGACAAGGAGGCCGACGCCGTCGATCGGCAGTGGGACCAGCGCGTCGAGCTGATGCGCGACGTGCTCATCTTCTACCGCAACAATCCGAGCATCCTGTTCTGGGAGGCCGGCAACAACTGGATCACCGCGGCGCACATGACCCAGATGGTCGACCTGCGCAAGCAGTACGACCCCAACGGCGGCCGGGTGATGGGCTGCCGGGCCATCTCGGACGACGCGGGCTACGGCGGCACCGCCGCGGTCGACGCGGCCGAGTACGTCGGCACGATGCTCAACCGGCATTACTCCGTGTACGCCCGCGACCGCAAACCGATCATCGAATGTGAGTACACCCGGGACGAGGCACCGCGCCGCGTCTGGGACAACTACTCGCCACCGGATTTCCAGTACGTCGTCGGCCCGGACGTCACCTACACCTGGAACAGCGAGCAGTTCGCCGGCCCTGTGGCGGCAAGCACCCGCTATGAGTTCTGGAACCAGCGCATCCAGGGCCCGGGCGACCGCCGCTACTCCGGTGCGGCCGCCCTGGTGTGGGCCGATTCGAACCAGCACGGCCGGCAGTACAACTGGGAATGCGCCCGGCTCTCCGGCCGGGTCGACGCGGTGCGCATCCCGAAAGAGTCCCTGCACACCTATCGGGTCATGCAGAACTCCCTGGCCGACCTGCACATCATCGGCCACTGGACCTATCCGGCCGGCACCAGCAAGGCCGTCTACGTAATGGCGTCGGGTGCGGTCAAGCGCGTGCAGTTGCTCGTCAACGGCACCCAGATCGGCAACAGCACCACGCCGGTCAACGATTTCCTGCACACCTTCCCGAACGTGGCCTGGACGGCCGGCACCGTCACCGCGGTCGGTTACGACGCCGGTGGCGCCGAGGTGGTGCGCCAGAGCAAGGCGACCACGGGCACCGCCACCGCGCTGCGCCTGACCCCGCACACCGGCCCGGGCGGGCTTCGCGCCGACGGCAGCGACATCGCCTTCTTCGACGTCGAAGCCGTCGACAGCCAGGGCCGGCGGATGCCGACCCATCAGGCGACCGTGAACTTTACGCTCAGCGGCCCTGGCAAATTCCTGGGCGGATTCAACTCGCACATCCCCGGCAGCGTCCACAAGGCGTCCGTACAAACCGAGGCCGGCATCAACCGCGTCTTCGTGCGCGCCACTCGCTCCGCCGGCACTCTCACCCTGACCGCCGCCGCCGCGGGACTGACCGCCGCCGCCACCAGCGTCACGTCGGTCCCGATCAGCAGTTCCGGCGGCCTTCTGGCCCGATAGCCCCGCTGTCCGGCGGACTCATTCCCCGGAATCGCCGGTGTTCGTCGATGTGTGTTTCTGGTCGGGTTGGTTCGAAGGATCGCGCGGTTCCTTCATCGTGCCCTACCAAGGTGTTGCCGGGTTCCTTACGACCGCCGGGAGCCCGGCGGCCGCACGCGGCCATCGAGTCTCTATGCGGAAGGACGACACCATGACCAGGCAACAGATCATCGGATCCGTCGCCACCAGGAACAACAATCGAGAACGTGATGAGGTATCGGCATCCCGTCGCCGATCCCTTCGTCACGTCCTGATCAGCGCCCTCGCCGCGGTGACGCTCGTTCCGGTCGCCGCGGTCAGCGGTGCGTCCCCGGCCAGTGCGGTCACCAACCAGTTCAAGGGCATGAACTGGGCCCGGGTGGGCGACAACTTCACCACCGGTACCCACGTGCTCGAAGGGCTGAGCAGCTCCGACAGCTACAGCACCGTCGTGGGCAAGGCTAACACGATCTACAACGGCATGGCGGCCCTGGGCGTCAATACCGTCCGGCTGCCGATCAACACCCAGGACACGTCCACCAGCTGGTGGACCGCCTACCGGGGCACGATCGACGCCGCGACCGGGCGCGGGTTCAAGGTCATCCTCGCCTATTGGGAGGACGGTGCCGCGTCCGGCGGCAAAATCACCAACACGAGCGCCTTCATGACGATGTGGAACACCGCGGTCGCCGCCTACGGCGCCAACAGTCAGGTCTACTTCGAGCCGATGAACGAGCCGCACGGTTACAGCTCGGCCGACTGGCGCAACTTCGCCGCCTCGTGGCTCAGCGCGCATCCGTCGGTGCCCAAGGGCCGGGTGCTCATCGGCGGCACCGGTTACAGCCAGGACCTGCGCGACCTCTGCAACGACAGCCGCTTCAGCGGAACCCTGCTGTCCTACCACTACTACGCGTTCTTCTACGGAACCAAGACCTATGAGCAGTGGCTCAGCGATTTCGGCACCCGCCTCGGCAGCTGCTCGTCGCGGGCGGTGCTGACCGAGTACGGCGCCCAGATGGACAACGGCCTCGACTACAACAACGCCGGCGGTACCGACAACTTCGTTCGGTACCTCCGCGCTGTCACCGAACGCCAGCGCGCTCTCGGCATGGGTGGGGTCTACTGGCCGGCCATCGGTGGCAAGATCGCGTCGGGCAAGACCTGGGACCCGTACTCCATGTACTCCAGGTCCGGCAGCGGCACCAGCCAGATTCTGACCGTGCGCAACAGTAGCGGTGCGAACCGGATCAGATACGGCTGGGGCCTCTGAGAACGCGGACCGACGCCGGTTCCGGCACAGTCCCGGTGGGACTGCCCCACGCGGGGAAGTTTCGCCCACCGGGCCGGCGGTTCGCGGTCAGCCGGCGAGCGGCATCACGCGGGCGATCCTGATGGAGGTGCTGCTGCTCCCGGCGGCGGGGTACGCGGCGCTGCCGTCCGCGTACGCCTTGAACGCCAGGTAGTCGTGGTCGCGCACGGCAATGGTGAACTGGTCACCGACCGTCTGCGCGGTCCCGGCGTCGTAGACCTGCGCCAGCATCGACGTGCCCGACTGCCAGGCCAGCAGCATCCGGTCGTTGCCGTAGCTCACCAGATGCGGGTGGCTGGTCGCCGCGGCCGTAGTGACCCTCTGGTCGGACGCACCCGTCGTGAAGTGTTCCAGCCGCGCCGTGCCGCCCTGGCTCCACGCCGTCCAGTAGCCGCTGGTCTTCGCCAGCACCAGGTCACCGCCGAACAAGGTGCCGTCACACGCGCCTGCCACCACCGTCCGGTACGGGACGGGCTGCGCTATCCGGCAACCGTTGTCGGTGGCACACACCATGACGAATTTGCTCGTCCTGGGGTCCCACACGATCCGCGAGGTCCACGCGTGACTGCACCCGAAGTCGAAGCCTTGCCCGGTGACCGGCGCACCCTTCGCGTCGACCACCTGCATCCGGTCACCTTCGTGGATGTCCACGCAGCTGCCGTTCTGCACGGTGATCGCCACCCCGAAATAGGCCGCGTAGCGGCTGCCGTCCGTGGCCAGCCGGCCGTGGTGCTGGTACCACCAGACGAACCGGGCGCCGTTGTCGTAGCCGCCCCGGGCGTCGGTGAGGTTGGTGACCTGCTGCTCCCACACCTGGTGGCCCGCTGTGTCGAACCGGATCATGTGCATCGTGTTGCACGGACTAGAGGTGCCTCCGCACAGCGGGCCGGTGTGGCAGTCGCCTCTGCGGGTCAGCAGCAGCACCCCGCCGGTCGCGTCGGCCTGCACGTCCTGCAGGTCGATGCCGTCGAAGCTGGTCGGCGTGCCGACGAGTTTGTCCTCGCAGTCGAGCCGGCCCAGGTACACCTTGCTGTCAGTGCCCAGCCAGGCCAGCCACGAGCCGCCGTCCGGTGTGGCCGCGATGGCCGTCGGGAGCGGCTCGGTGTCGCCCTCGCCGCCGTAGCCGGTGACCGCCGACCCGACGTTCACGTCGGTGACCCGCACCTGCGGGGAGGAGGCCGCCGGGCGGTCGCAGACACCCGTGGCAGGCCCCGCGCTGGTCGAGGCGGACGGGCTCGCGGTGGCGGTGGCGGACGTGCTCGCGGTCGTGGCCTCCGGCGCCGAGGTGCTCGTCGACGTAGTCGTGCTCGGGGTGCCGGCCGGCGACGCCGACGGTCCGGCCGGCAGCGTCAGCCGCCACTGCTGGTTCGGCTGGCCGGTGCATCTCCAGTGGATGACGGCGGCGCCGTTTGCCGTGGACCGGCCGGACACGTCGACGCACCGGCCGTTCTGCACGTTCTTGAGCGCGTAGCCGTCGCCGGAGCGGGTCGCGACGAACGTCTGTGCGGCACCGGCGGTGCACGTGGCGTCCAGCCGGATCGGTGTGCCGGTGTACACCGCGAGGCAGCCGGTGCCGCTCAGCGGGGCGATCGTGTAGCCGCCGGTGACGGCGGTGAGCCGCAGTGCCTGCCGGGCGGCGGACCCGGCGGAGCAGGCTTGCTGCGTTACCGGCTGGCCGGTGCCCGCGCTGGACAGGCACTTGCCGCTGTGCACGGCCTCGATCGTATTGGGCAACGCCGGTGTGATCGTGGCGGCGGAGGCCGTCAGCGCGGCGAACCCGCCACCTGCGGCCATGACCATGGCAGCCATGGACACGAACAACCAACGCCGCGAGAGCGCGAGCTTCTTCACGGAGGACGTCTCCAGATATGTGTACGGGGGCAGGCGGCGCCCGGCACGCCGCCATGACGGTCCCGGACAGGACCGGCGTCGATGTTCCACAACGCAGGGCCCCAGCACTGGTCAACTAAGACGAAGATAAGGCAGCCTTCAATGAATGTGCCCGCGGGCGGGCCGATCGCGGCTGATCGCCCCACCCGCACGCACTGACGTCCGTCAGGACAGGAAAC
The DNA here is from genome assembly GCF_018332695.1 of Paractinoplanes toevensis. Classification (GTDB taxonomy): domain Bacteria; phylum Actinomycetota; class Actinomycetes; order Mycobacteriales; family Micromonosporaceae; genus Actinoplanes; species Actinoplanes toevensis. Next base: position 9,147 of record NZ_BOQN01000055.1, on the reverse strand, counting down.
TGGCGAACGGACCGTTGAGGATGCCGTTCTTCTGGGTCTGACTGAAAGTGCAGTTGGGGTAGTCGTAGAGCGAGGCCGACATGCAGGTGCCGTCGGTCGAGGTGGCGTCGGGCAGGCCGAACGCGTGGCCCAACTCGTGGACCATCCCGCCGTACCAGCGGTTGATCGGGCCGTTGACACCCGCGGCGCCGTCCGCGTCGTGGCCGCTGAGCAACACCCAGCCGTTGCCCCCACCGCCGCCGGACTTGTTCGTCTCCTCGGCGCTGACCTCCTCGACATTGATCCACCGGCTGTCGGCGCCGAACCGCTGCTGCAGCTCGCGCTGCCCGTTGTCGACCACGCACCAGTAGTGGTCGCTGCCGGTGCAGTTGTTGGTGATGTACCAGTTCGTGTCGTGCAGGCCGTTGACCACCTCGACGACCGGGTTGTTCAGCGTGAACGTCTTGCCGAGCTGAGCCTTGAAGAACCGTTGCGCTTCCTTCATGACGCTGGTGATGCCGTCGGGGTACCGCTGGTCGAACGCCTTGTCGGTGGGCTTGAGCCAGTAGACCCGGACGGTCCTGGCCGGCGGCGTTCCGTTCGGCGGTGCCGTGGTCGGTGCGGTCGTCGGCGTCGTGGTCGGCTTGGTGGTCGGCGGGCTCGTCGCGGGTGTCGTGGTAGTGCTGCCGGTGCAGGCGACGTTGTTCAGGGTGAAGCCGGTCGGCACCGGGTTCGACCCGGTCCAGGTTCCGTTGAAGCCGAACGACGCGCTTGCGCCGGTGGCCAGTGCCGCGTTGTAGCTCACGCCGGCCGCGGTGACCGCCGCCCCGGACTGGGTCACGGTGGCGTTCCACGCCTGGCCGACGGTCTGCCCGGCGCCGAACGACCAACGCAGCGTCCACCCGTTGATCGGGTCACCGAGGTTGGTCACCGCCACGGAGGCGCCGAAACCGCCCTGCCATTGCGAACTGACCGTGTACGACACCTGGCAGCCGGCGGCGGCGGCATGCGCCGTCATCGTCATGACCGAGAGTGTCGCGCCCAGGCCGGCCGCGAGCACGACTGCCAAAAGGCGCCGAGTACGTCTGAGTGCCATCTCGTTTCCTTCCTGATGGAGGCCGGCTCCGGGCGTGCCCTTGTCCCGGCCCATGTGTGCGGAGCGCACCGAAACCGTTTTCGGGAACGTATCAGAGACTGATGAGAATCGATAGTCTAGCCGGGGTTCAGCTGGACATAGTTCGTGAACGGGTACCGAAAAGTTTTCGGAACGTCATCGCCGCGCACCTGATGGTCTGTCCAGACCTTTGTGTGCGTTTGACAGTGCTTGGAAGCCGTTGCAGGCTGACTCTGATGTACTCACCCGTTAGTACATTGTGCCCTGCAGGGCCGCCGCAGGCTGGACGGCGAGGAGGTAGGTCATGGTTGCTTCAGGCGGCAGGGGAGGGGCCGTTCTGGCGGCGCGGTCTGCGTGGATCGGAAGTGCCCTGGAGTACTACGACTTTTTCCTCTACGGCACCGCCGCGGCCCTGGTCTTCGGGAGGGTCTTTTTTCCGGATGACGATCCGGCCGTCGGCACGCTCGTCTCGCTGGCGACGTTCGGTGTCGGGTATGCGGCGCGTCCGTTGGGCGCGGGCGTCCTGGGGCACGTCGGTGACCGGCACGGCCGCCGGCGGGTGCTTCTGCTGACGGTCGTGGCCATGGGTACCGCCACGTTTCTCATCGGCTGCCTGCCGTCGTACGCCGCGATCGGGATCACTGCGCCGATTCTGCTGGTACTTCTCCGGCTCTTGCAGGGCTTCTTCGCGGGCGGCGAGCAGGCCAGCGCCAATTCCGCGACACTCGAGCACGCCCCGGAAGGGCGCCGAGCGTACTTCAGCAGCTTCACCCTGATGGGCACTCAGGGCGGCCAGGCGATCGCGACGGTCGTTTTCATTCCTATTGCCGCTCTGCCGGAGCATTCCTTGCTGACCTGGGGCTGGCGCGTGCCGTTCTGGATCAGTGCGATCGTCGCGATCGTCGCTGTGCTGATCCGTCGCTCACTGCAGGAGACCCCGGTTTTCGTGCGCGGGGCTGAACGCGACGATGTCGCTCGGGTGCCGCTCGCGGAACTGTTCCGGGACCACTGGCGGGCCGTCCTGCGGGTCGTGTTCGCCGCGGTGATCGCCACGCCGAGCACAATCTTCACCGTCTGGGCGCTCTCGTACGCGGTCAACACGCTCGGCCTGGACAAGACTCCCATGCTGTGGGTGGGCGTGCTGGCCAACGCGGTTGCCATGGCCACCATCCCGCTCTGGGGCCGCCTCTCCGACCGGATCGGGCGCAAGCGACAGTTCGTCGCCGGGTCGATCGGCAGCGCCGCGATGACCTTCGCCTATCTCTGGTCGATCAGTACGGGCAGTTATGCACTGATCTTCATCGTCGGCGTCCTGTTCTTCGGGGTCGTCTACACCGCGACGAGTGCTGTCTGGCCCGCGTTCTACGGCGAGATGTTCCCGGCGCGGGTGCGGCTGTCGGGCACCGCGCTGGGCACCCAGATCGGATTCGCGATAGCCGGATTCGTCCCCTCGATCATCGGCTGGGCGGTGGGGTCAGGGCAGAGCGCATGGATCGGCGCGGCCCTGATCACCTCGCTGCTGTGCTTGGTGAACATCGTCGCGGTGAGCACCGCGCGGGAGACCTTCCGCGTGCCGACCGCGCAGCTCGGTGCGACTGGTCTGCGGTCTCCGAGGTTGGACGGCGCCGGGAAGGCGTCCTCCTGATGTTGGCCCGCGGTACGACGCCCGGCGTGTCCACCGTCTACGCGCTGCAGTACGGGCGGCGAGCCGGCGTGCGCGGTGAGCACTTCCTCGGTTGGGACTCGTCCAGTGGCGAGCCGCACGAAATCGCGTACTACGCCTGGTTGGTGCTCTCGGCCGACCGGACGATATTGGTCGACGCCGGAATGGACCCGGACCGCGAACCGCCGTTGAAGGGCTGGTCGTTCCGGACGTCGGTGCCCGCTCTTCTGGCCGACGTCGGGATCTCACCGGCCGGCATCGATACGCTCGTGCTCACCCACCTGCACTACGACCATGCGGGCGGGGTTCGCTCGTTCCCCGCTGCGCGGGTTTTCGTTCAGGCAGCTGAGCTGGCCTATTGGGCCGGCCCGGCGGCGCGGCGGAACGCGCGCGAGGCCTGGCTGCTCGATCACCAGGATCTCCGCCACGTGGTGGCGTTGATCGAGGGCGGCCGGGCGGTCGCGTTCGCCGGTGACGGTGAGGTCGCGCCCGGCGTGTCCGCGGTCCTGGTCGGCGGCCACACCGCGGGAATGCAGATTGTCGCAGTGCGGACGGCGACCGGACCGCTCGTGCTCGCGTCCGACGCCCTGCACTTCTTCGAGAATCTCGAGACGGATCGACCGGGCACGGTTCTGCACTCGATGCCGGAGGTCTATCTCGCGTTCGATCGGGCCAGGGAACTGGCTCGGGGCGGGCCGATAGTGCCCGGCCACGACCCGTCGGTGCCGGATCGATGGGGATTCCGATCGCGGTCTGGCCTGCCCGCCGGGGTGACCAGGCTGGCCTGAACTCGCAGACGAGGAGGAGACCAGGAATGAGACCGAGCCGCGGACTTCACCGGTCAACCCTGCCTGATCATCGGATCAACCGACGCAACAGAGCCTCGGCGAGATCCTCGTGGCGGGGTTGCGACGAAGATCTGACGCCGATCGTGGGTTAAAACTGGACGAGGGCTTTGAGGACTTCGCGGTCGTCCATGGCCCGGTACGCGGCGGGGACGTCGTCGAGGGTTACGGTGCGGTCGAAGACCTTGCCGGGGTTGACGGTGCCGTCGAGAACGTTGGGCAGCAGTTCGTCGACGTAGGCCCGTACGGGTGCTGGGCCGCCGTTGAGGGTGATGTTGCGGCCGAACAGGCTGGCGAAGCCGACCGGCGCCTCTTCGTACTGGGGTACGCCGACGCGGCTGATGACGCCGCCGCCGCGGACGATGCCGACGGCCTGGTCGTAGGCGGGCCGGTGCCCGACCGCTTCCAGGACCTTGTGCGCGCCGCCGGCGGTCAGCTCGACGACCTTGGCGATGCCTTCTTCGCCGCGTTCGGCGACGACGTCGGTGGCCCCGAACTCGACGCCCAGATCGGTACGGACTTTGTGCCGGCCCATCAGGATGATCCGTTCGGCGCCGAGCTGCTTGGCCGACAGGACGGCGAGCAGCCCGACCGCGCCGTCTCCGATGACCGCGACGGTGTCGCCGGCGGACACCTTGGCCATCTTGGCGGCGTGGTAGCCGGTGCCGTAAACGTCGGCCAGGGTCAGCAGCGACGGCAGCAGGGCGGTGTCGACGCCGGTGGGCAGTTTGTACAGGGTGCCGTCGGCGAGGGGAACTCGGATCAGTTCGGCCTGGGCGGCGCTGAAGAATCCGAACTCGGGGTGTGCGCAGGCGGTCTGCACGCCGGCGCGGCAGAACTCGCAGGTGTTGTCCTGGTACGAGAATGAGGCGACGACCAGGTCGCCGGTCTTGACGGTGGTGACGTCGGTGCCGGCCTGCTCGACGACGCCGAGGAATTCGTGGCCGACCGGCATGCCCTGTTCCTGTTCGGGCAGGTCGTGGTAGGGGTGCAGGTCGCTGCCGCAGACGCAGGACCGCACGATACGCACGATCGCGTCGGCCGGCTTCTGGATGCTCGGGTCGGTGGTGGTCTCGACGCGGACGTCACCGGCGCCGTACATGAGGGTGGCACGCATAGTGAGAAGCTCCAGAGGTGAATTGAGTGGCGATTGTGTCGTCGGACGAGCAGGGCGGCGCGGAAGTTCTGGTGGCTTGTTGGCCGGGTGGGCTACCCGTAACGGCGGCTGTTATTTCGTGCGAACGACGGCGATGTTGAAGTCGAAGTTGCCGATCACGGCCACCAGGTCGAAGTAGGGCAACGTCTCGGTGAGTCGCATTCCGGTGACCAGGTCCGCCGACGGCCTCGGGCGTTACGCCGCTGACTCCGGACAGCCGCCGCTTGGCAGCTGAGGGAACGGCTCCAACGATTCCCTACCGACCAGGCGTCAGCACACCGACGCGCCTGGCGGATCCGCTGCGAAAGTGCGCTTTCGGAAAGGCTGACGACACGCGCTGCCGCACCACCATCTTCTGCCCACAGGCGGTGAAGCCCGACGTCTACGAGCTGACGTAGCGGGCCGCGAGTGTGGGCTGGTTACCACCGGAGAGCCATGCGGCCTCGGCGGCTTGCAAAGCCTCCAGGGCGGTGGCCGGGTCCTCCAGTCCGGGCGCGCAGATCGTCTCGCCGAGTCGCAGCCCGGTCAGGCTGGCCGAGGCGACGTCTTCCGGCGACATCGCCCAAGGGATGCGGTGGCCGGCGCCGCTGTTCCATTCCGTGGCCACCACACCGGGGCACAGCACCTGCACCTGCACCGGGCTGTCGGCGAGTTCGTTGGCCAGAGTGCGGGTGAAGCCCAGCGTGGCAGCTTTCGCCGCGACGTACAGGGCACGACGAGGCGCCCGCGCCTCGGTGCTGCCCGCGCTGAAGGCCAGCAGCGAGGCGACCGTGATGATGGCGCCTTCACCGGCCGTCAGCATGCCGGGAAGGCCGGCACGAACCAGACGGATGGGAGCGACAGCGTTGAGAGTGAGCAGCCGGTCGACGTCGGCCGGGTCGACATCGGTGAACGGAGCGTAGCCGCCGTCACCGGCGTTGCTGATCAGCAGACGCACGTCGCCGGTGTCGAGGCGTTTGGTGACGGTGTCGATGCCGTCGTGGGTGCCGAGGTCGGCGGCCAGCACCTCGACCGCCGCGCCGCGGGGCCCCAGTTCCTCGGCGAGGCCGCTGAGCCGGTCGGCGCGTCGTGCCACCAGGACAAGGTCGTGGCTGTCGGCAAGGTTGCGGGCGTAGGCGGCGCCGATGCCCGACGAGGCGCCAGTGATCAAAGCAAGAGGTCGATTCACGAAACTAGGGTGACTCAACCGTCGAACTAGTGTCAAGCGTTTGATATAAGGTAAGCGTCGTATAGGTCACAAAACGTAGCTGCCGATGGGTCGGGAACGGCGCTGGGACGCGTGATCATTCTGATGCTGGGCACCTTGTCGCGAGCTGGCGGCACGCCTAGCCGGCGAAGCGCCGCTACCGAGGTGTGCGGTGCTCAGGCCTTACGGAGTGCGGCGGCCAGTTGGTCGAGTAGCGCCCGAAGCTGAGTGGTCTTGTCGGGGCCGAGCGCTTCGGTGGCTTGTCGCTCGACATCCGCGACGACTGCATCGGCCGTACGCAATGCTTCCCGTCCGGCGTCGGTGAGGTGCAGTTCTTGCACGTGCCGATGACGCGGATGTTCGCGGCGCTCAAGTTGCCCGCGATCGGCCAGCCGCGCGACCAGCGAAGCCACAGCCTGCGGGGTGACGTTAAGACGGCGGGCCAACTCGGCACCGGTCAGTCCCGGGTCGGCGTGCAGAGAGATCAAAAGGGTGTAGTGCGCGGTTGCCATGCCCAGCGGCCGAAGGCGTTGCTCCTTCAGGGCCTGCACTGCCAGTTCCGCACGGCGTAGCGCCCAAGTCACCCGGTCCAGCGCGTCACGCTCCACGGGCTCATCGTCTCGAGTCACCCGCGCACAGTACAACGCTTAACGGCTATCAAGCGGTTGACCGCTGCGGAGTGCACCGCGCCGGCCGGCTGCGCTACATCGGCCGGACCGCACAACTCACGCTGAGCCAGCAACAAGAGGCCGGCCAGATGCTCACCGCCGCCACCGGTGATCACCCATGGCCGCAACCGCTACCCGCGGCCTGGATCGGCCAGCCCGAACGGCGCGAGCCTCAGCCCTACCTGCAAGTCGCGCCGCTGCTGATCGCCGAGATCGTGGCCGACCAGGCGTACGACCGAGGCCGAAACCGCCGAACCCGGCGAACAGGTAGAGCACGGCAAAGTGTCCATTAATGACCGGGGCCTGCTGCTTGTCCGGCACGGCGCCGGCACTTGGCTAATTCAAGGATCGGCGGACGGGTTGATCTACGCCGCCGGGGACCGGCTGGCGTGGCTGTTGCCGTTACTGGAGCAAAGCCCAGCCGGCATCAGCGCGATGCTGCCTCACTTGTCCTTGGCCGACACGCCGCTACCCGCCCTCGTGCGGTTCGCGCTCACCGCCTGGGGTGAATACTGGCCCGCGCTTGCACTCGACTGGTTGGAGTCCGGCTGGCCGATCCAAGAGCTACTCGACGTGCTGGCTGAGATGAAGGATTCCCGCGAACTCTCCCAGCCGCTTCGCCACAGAGCGGCTCACCTGTGGCGCAAAGTGGTACTGCCGTGACGGCCTGACGAGGCCGTGTCTCGGTGGCCAGCACCGGATCGCGGCAGATCCGTGCACCGACTTTGCATCGCAGTTCCTAGCCCGCACTTCAGCCTGGCTCGGCCCTGTTCCTGAATGGCATCAGGAACGAGGTTGCGGTTTGCCGCCGAGGGCGCCGAGCACGCTGCGGATCAGCAGCGCCGACCGGGATTCAACTTCGTCGCCGCCGTCGGCCAGTTCCGCGGCGTCCGCGGGCAGCAGATGCACCTCGTGCAGCAGTGCGAGGTAGACATTCCGGCACCAGGTTGGCTGCGCGGCGGTGATCACGCCGGATTCGTGCAGGCGCGCGAAGAGCAAGTCGATACCTGCCAGGACGTCGTCGTCGGGCCCATGGCTGAGGTCGACGACGAGGCGGTAGCTCGTCTTGACCTCGAAGGCACTTTCGGTAAGGCGGTGCAGGGCGACCATTGGGGGTGCCGTCCCCACTCGGGCCTGGTCGATGCCGTGCCGGTAGCGGTCGTTGAACCGCTCGGACAGGGCGTCGACCAGTGCTTTGCGGGACGCGAAGCGGCGGTGGACCGTCGCGCGAGCCAGCCCCGCAGCGTCGGCGATCTTCTCGAGGGAGGCGCTCGCGTCGTCAGCGAGAACTTTCTCGGCGGCTTCCAGGATCCGCGCAGTGCTGCGCTCCGCGTCTGCCCTCACGGCATCACCATACCGAAGCCTTAAGTGAGACTCTACTGACTCAGTTATTGACACAGTGGCGACTTAGGTGTTGCATCTGCTGCATCTAGACCGGTCAGCCGAACAGGAGCACAACCATGGATCTGAACCTTGCCGGTAAGCGCGTCCTCGTGACCGGCGCGAGCAAGGGCATCGGCCTCGCCGTCGTCCGCGCCTTCCTCGACGAGGGTGCCGTGGTCTCCGCCGTGTCCCGGCGCAGCTCCCCCGAGCTCGACACGACCACGGCCACCTTCGTACCGGCTGACCTCGCCGATCCGGACGGTCCGCGGCGGATGGTCGAGACCGTGCTCGCCGCCGACCCTCGCCTCGACATCCTGATCAACAACGTTGGTGGCGGCACCACGACAGCCGAGGCTATGGCCGACCCCCTCGACGGCGACGACGACCGGTGGAACGAGGTCTACGCCCTGAACCTCTTCGCGACCGTACGGACCACCCGCCACGCCCTACCGGCACTGACCCGCTCGCGAGGAGCCATCGTGAACATCAGTTCCAGCAGCGCCCGCGCCCCGTTCGGCACACCGCTGGCCTACACCAGCGCCAAGGGCGCCCTCAACACGTTCTCCCGCGGCCTGGCCGAGAAGGTCGCCGCCGACGGGGTCCGGGTAAACGTCGTCACCCCCGGCGGCACGCACACCGACCTGATGGCGGGCAAGGACGGCTACCTCGCCACAGTGGCCGGGACCATGGGTATCGACCACGCCGATCTGCTGGCCGCAATGCCGGCGAACGGAGGCATGCTGACCGGCGCCCTGATCGACCCGGCCGAGATCGCCCGCGCGGTGCTGCTGCTGGCCTCCCCGGTCATGCCGAGCACGATCGGCGAGATCTGGGCGGTGGACGCCGGCTCGGTCAAGGCCGTCTGACGCAGCCCGGGCTGGTTCGCGGATTACGCACCAGGCAATGGGCGGAGTGTCGGGGTGGCCGGCCATCCTGCGGTCCGGGTTGCCCGGCCGGGATAGCGGCGCGATGACCTGCCAATGTGCGTTCGTGGTGTCCGACGGTTGCGGCGGACTCGACTGCTGGGCAGGTGATCAACAGACACGGAAGCTGCGGTGGTCTGCCGGCCTGTAGCGATGGAGGGGCGACAGGGTGCTTGGTGGTGGTCGCTTGCTGAGGTTCGGAGTTGACATCTCGCCTGCTACCGCTGGCC
>NZ_BOQN01000054.1 GCF_018332695.1 Paractinoplanes toevensis | reverse complement strand
ACGCCGAACCCGACGCCTCGGCCGACGACCGGTCGGCACTCGACGGACCGGGCCGGCCTGACAGCCCCGAAGCCGGCGGCTCGGCCTGACCGGACGGCCAGTCGGCGGAGCCGGCGCGGGCCGCGAGCGAAGAGCCGAACGACTCCGGCTGGGTGGGCAACCAGCCGGGGTCGGACGGCCCGGCTTGGGCGGCAAGCGCGGAGCCGGACTGCTCGGCGAGAGCGGAGGGCCAGGCGCCTGCGGCGGAAAGCCCGGAACCGGACGTCTCCGACTGGGTGGAGGACCACCCCGGGCCGGACGGATCGCTCTGGGCGGAGAACGCCGACGGCCGACGGGAGCCGGCCGGTGCCGCGAGCGCGGAGCCGGCTGGGTCCGGCTGGGTGGACCAGGATGACTCGGCGTGGGTGGACCAGCCGGCGGTGGACGGGTCGGGCGGGCCCGCGGGTGGGAGTGGGCCGGGGCGTAGGCCGGCCGGGCCGATCGGCTCGGGGGGTGGGGTGCCTCGCAGGTCGTCGTGCTGGCTCAGGGAGGCCACGGTCATGCCGCTCAGGCGGGGCTCGTCATCCCGGCCGGGGTCGGTGGCGGGGGCCGGGTTCTCGACCGGGGGCAGGTCGAACGACAGGCCGGTCGGCACCGGCGGCTTGTAGCGGGGTGGCTCCGGCATCAGGGACGGCTCGGCCGGGGCGAAGGACACCTCGACCGGGCTGCTGTCCAGGTAGGGGGTGCCGGCCGACGGGCCGTTCCAGGCCGGGCCGTCGTACGTCTCGGCGGGGACATCGGGGGGCGAGCCGAACGCGAGCGGTGACGCGTACGCCTGCTCCTCCTCGTAGGCTGCGGGGCCGGGCAGGCCCTGCCGATGCACCGAGATCAGCCCGGACGCCTCGGCCAGGCCGGCTGCCTCGAGTACCTCGGCGGCGGAGCGGCCGGCGGGGCACGGCAGCGGCTCGCCGCAGACGGGGCACTCGGTCATGCCCTCGCTGGGTCCGGCGCCGCCGGCGTGCGTCGCGAGCATCTCTCGTGCGGTCTGCGCGAGGACGCTCTCCGGATCGACGAAGGTCTCTGTCGGTGCCACTGTCCCTGACCCCTTCCCCGCGCGCGACCGCACGGTTCCGAGTCAAGTTCACCTTTTCCTTGCGGTGATTCGCGCCTTTTTCCGCATTTCAGAGGAAGAGAAAGAAGAGCCAAGATTCACTCACGGTACGGAATCAGTTGCTCTCCGTACGATATTAAGACATCCAGGAGGTGATCCCCCATGGACGAGGTCGAGCTGTACCGAGAGCAGATCCTCCGGCACGTCAGCCCCGTCATCACCGGCCGGTTCGCCGGTTACCAGGCCGCCTACACCCGTGAGGTGAAGGTCGGCCAGCCGCTACTGATCGTCGTCTACGTCACCGCCGCCGTCGTCCAGTTGATCGGCTCGCTGCTGCGCATGCGGGCCACCCGCCGCAGTTTCAAGGAGTTGAAGAAGGGGCCCGAGTTTCTCGTGACACCGGTGCGGGTGCGCGACGACCTGGGCCAGACCTACGAGGTCGAGATGCACGGTCACCTGCCCCAGTCCGCGCTGCACCGGGGTGACCTGATCCAGCTCAGGACGGTTCCGCAGAAGGATCATCGGCTGCCGGTGCGGCTGGTGCAGGTGGTCAATCTGACCACCATGCAGCCGCTCACTCCGCGCATCCCGACGATGTGGTCGCACCTCGGCCCGGCATTGCTGCTGCAGGCGATGCTCGGCGCCGCCCTGGCGATCGTGGTTGCCGCGGTCTGGCTGGCCTGACCGCCCGCGATCACCGCCGGCCGAGCGGCACCGCCGCCGTCATCGAGCCGCCGGGTCCCGCTTTCCGGACACCGAAACGCCTGATCGAAATCGGCCACCGCGTCGAAGGCAGCGTCGCCTCCGGCGCGGCTCTCGGTGTTTACGGCCTGTCGCCGTTGCTCACTCTCCGCTGTCCTGCCGTCCTGGCCACGAGGTGGCGTGATGACGCCGCCACCACACGGCGTGCGGGCCGGTCGGCTCGGCCACCGGACCCCGGGCCGGTTTGAGATCAATTTGCGCAGGGTACCGGCGCGACGCCTGGCGCAGACCGATGAGGTATGCGAGTTTTAAATTACTCGAGATAGGCGGTGTGCCGATGGGCGAGGAAGTCGAACAGACCAACTTCACCCGGGAAGATCGGGCCCGGTACCGGCACAAGATCCGTCGAAGCCTGGACGTGTTCGCGGCGATGCTGCGCGAGTCGCGTTTCGAGTTCGAGCGGCCGCTGACCGGCATGGAGATCGAGCTCAACCTCATCGATGAGAACGCCGACCCGGCGATGCGTAACGCCGAGGTTCTGGGCGCCATCGCCGACCCCGACTTCCAGACCGAGCTCGGTCAGTTCAACATCGAGATAAACGTTCCGCCGCGCCGCCTGGCCGGCGACGAGAACGCCGACCTCGAGCGGACGCTGCGGGCCAGCCTGAACAGCGCGGAGAAACATTCCCGTACGGTCGGCGCGCACACCGTGATGATCGGCATCCTGCCGACGCTGCGCCGCGAGCACATGACGCTCGACGCGTTGAGCGCCAATCCGCGCTACAAGCTGCTCAACGAGCAGATCTTCTCGGCCCGCGGCGAGGACCTGGACATCCGGATCGACGGCGTGGACCGGCTGGCCGTCACCACCGACACCATCGCCCCCGAGTCGGCCTGCACCAGCACCCAGTTCCACCTGCAGGTCAGCCCGGCGCAGTTCGCGGCGTACTGGAACGCGGCCCAGGTGATCGCCGGCATCCAAGTGGCGCTCGGCGCCAACTCGCCGCTGCTGTTCGGCCGGGAGCTGTGGCGGGAGACCCGCATCCCGCTCTTCGAGCAGGCCACCGACACCCGCTCGGAGGAGATCCGGGCGCAGGGGGTGCGGCCCCGGGTGTGGTTCGGCGAGCGCTGGATCACCAGCGTGTTCGACCTGTTCGAGGAGAACGTCCGCTACTTCCCGGCGCTGCTGCCGATCTGCGACGAGGCCGACCCGGGCGAGATCCTGGAGCGCGGCGAGGTACCCGAGCTGAGCGAGCTGCGGCTGCACAACGGCACGATCTACCGGTGGAACCGGCCGATCTACGCGGTGGTGCGCGGCCGCCCCCACCTGCGGGTGGAGAACCGCGTGCTGCCGGCCGGGCCGACGGTGCTCGACACCCTGGCCAACGCGGGCTTCTACTACGGACTGATCCGCACCCTGGCCGAGGCCGAGCGGCCACTGTGGACGCAGATGAGCTTCAGCGCGGCCGAGGAGAACTTCCACGCCTGTGCCCGGCACGGCATCGACGCCAGCGTGTTCTGGCCCGGCCTCGGCTACATCGCGGTCACCGAGCTGGTGCTGCGCCGGCTGCTGCCGCTGGCCGCCCAGGGTCTGGACCGCTGGGGTGTCTCCCCGGGCGAACGCGACCGCCTCCTCGGCATCATCGAGCAGCGCTGCCTGACCCATCGGAACGGTGCCGCCTGGCAGGTTCAGACTTTGCATGCGCTGGAGGCCGAGGGGCACGACCGGCAGGACGCACTGCACGAGATGCTCCGGCAGTACCTTCCACTGATGCACGAGAACCGGCCGGTGCACGAGTGGCCGTACCCGTCGGCCTGATCTTCTCGCCGGGCCGGAAGGCCCGGCGAAGGAGGTTCGGTCGCGCATGGCGCGGCTTGCGGTCCGGCCGATCGCGTACGGCGAGGCGGCCGGCGACGGGCACGGCTGCCTTCTCGCGTACGCCGATGACCAGCACCACACCGAACGCGACCATGATCGCCGACACCAGGCCGAGCCGAGCCGCGTCGGTGCCGGTGGTGGGCAGCGCACCGTCGCTCGCGGCGACGAGGGCCACCGGCACGTCCACGGTGTTGTTCGCGGTCCCCCCGTCCTCATCGTCGGCGGCGACGGCGACCTCCATGATGGCGAAACCGTCCTGCGCGTCGTCATCGAGGGCGAGGGTCAGCCGCAGAACGCCGCCGGCGCCGGCGACCAGGTCCAGCGCGGCGCACGTGACCGTGCCGGCACCGGCCGTCGGCGACTTCGCGCACTCCGCCCGGACCGCGCCCGCCGTGTCGGCCCCCTCCGCACCGGCCTCGCCCTGCGCAGAGGCATCGCCTTGCGCACCAGCCTCGCCCTGCGAGCCGGCATCGCCGTGCGCAGCGGCATCGCCCTCAGCCGCCGAGGAGCTGGCCGGCACGAGCTCCGCCTGCGCGAGCAGGAGCCCGGGCGGTAGTCCGACCGCGAAGCGCACGTCGCCGGCCTTGTCCGAACCGTCGTTGGCGTAGGAGATCAGCACCACCGGCTGGTTTCCGGTGACGACCGGGACGACCGTGCCGTCGTAGGACATCCGCAGGTCCACGCCGAACGGCCCGACCGTGAGATCGGGGATGGCCACGTCGGCATCGCCGCCGCAGACGTCGTCGAAGTCCGGCGTGCCGGTGCTCAGCGCCTCGTCCAGGCACCCGCCGGTGAGCACGGCGCCCGGCTCGAGATCGTCGCCGACCACCAGCGGCAGGGTCATCCGGACCGACGAGATCGCCGGCACCGAGATCGCGCAGGACGCGATCCGGCCGGTGGCGTCCTCCGTACAGAAGGACGGCAGTGACTCGTAGGTCAGGCCGGTCGGCAGCAGCACGGTCACCGGGTATCGGTCGGCCTCGCCCGGCCCCGCGTTGGTCAGGACGATCGGCAGGTTCGTGGTGGCGCCGGGCGCCGGGGACGTGTTCGACACCGCGCTGACCGCGACACTCATCGAGAACGTAGCCGCCGCGGTGCTGACCAGCAGACCGTCGGCGAGCACCTGATCCGTAGCGTCGGCGGCGGGCGCCAGCGTGATCCCGGTGACCTGCCAGCTTGTGCCGGCGGTGGTCGACGCGGAAACGCTGACCGGGAGCCGCAGCGTGCGGGCCGTGCCGGCGACCAGCGCCACGCCGGTGCAGACGACGCTCGTGGCACCGATCGTGCACGCGTCGGAGCCGAGGGCGGCCTGGCCCAGGGTGAGACCGGCCGGCAGCGCGTCGATCGGCACGGTCAGTACGAGGTCGTCGTAGTCGGCCGTGGCCAGCAGGGTGACGGTCGCCGTGCCGGACTGCCCCGGCTCGATGACGGCACCGCCGACCGTGACGGTGACCGCGTCCGCGAGAGAACCGGCCGCGGTGGCCGGGACGGACCCGAACGACAGGAACAGGGCCAGTAGTACCGCCGCCATGGCCGGAACGGCGAACCTCCGGTCGCGAGCGGCCCGATAGGTAACCACGCCTCGTATTCAAGTTCACCCCACGCCGGAAATCTGCTTTTCTGCGATGTCCCCGGCATTTAGGAAACCTTCACGTGAAAGCAGATTGATGATCATCATCACCCGCGTAGGTTCGGCCGCGAACCTACGAAGGGACTACGCATGTCGATACGTGCCCTGCTGGCCGTAGCGCTCGCGCTCACCGCCGGCGCCGCCGCGCCCGCGCCGGCCGTGCCGCTGGTCGACGACCCGGCGAGCTATGTGGACCCGTTCATCGGGACCACCCGCGGCGGCAACACCTGGCCGGGCGCCACCCGGCCGTTCGGGATGATCGCCTGGAGCCCCACCGGCACCAGCGGCGACCAGACGAACGCACCCGCCGCGAACGGCTACGAATACAACACCACCAAACTGCGTGGCTTCAGCCTCACCCATGTCAACGGGGCCGGTTGCGCACCCGGCGCCGCCGGGGACATTCCGATCCTTCCGTACGCCGGTGAAGTCGACTCCTCCCCCACGGCCGACACCAAGGACGCGAAATTCGTCGGCACCTACAGTCACGCCAACGAGTCCGCGACACCCGGGCGGTATGCCGTCACCCTCGACTCGGGCGTGCGCAGCGACCTCGCCGTCACCACCCGGGCCGGCATCGCCGACTTCACCTTCCCGGCCGGGGCCGCCGCGAACCTGCTGTTCCGCACGTCCAACTCGCTCAACGGCAGCGAGGACGCCTCGATCAGCATCGACCCGGCGACCCGGACGGTCAGCGGCTCGGTGCTCACCGGCGGGTTCTGCGGGCGGCGCGGCAACGGCGGCGGGGCGACCAACCCGAACCGGCGCTCCTACTACCGGCTGTACTTCAGCGCCGTCTTCGACCGGGACTTCGCTTCGACCGGGACCTGGCAGAACAGCACGCTCACCCCGGGCGGCACGACGACCACCGGCGGGGAGGGATATCTGACCGGTGCGGACCGGGCCGGGCGCGGATCGGGCGGCTGGGTCGGGTTCTCGGATACCCGAGTAGGAATGCGCGTCGGTATCTCGTACACAAGCCTCGGCGCAGCCGCCGCCAACCGCGACGGAGAGATCCCGGCGCAAGCGACGCCGGCCTCGATCGCGGCGCAGGCGCGCGAAGCCTGGAACACCGAACTCGCCCGGATCGGCGTCGGTGGCGGGACTCCCGCGCGGACGACCGCGTTCTACACCTCCGTCTACCACAGCCTCATGCAACCGCAGACGCTCAGTGACCTCGACGGTCGTTACCTGGGGGCGGATCAGCAGGTGCACACGATCCGGGCCGGGCAGAGGGCCGCCTACGGCACGTTCTCCGGCTGGGATCAGTATCGGGCGCAGATCCAGTTGCTCGGGCTGCTGCGCCCGGACGTCGCCGGGGACATGGCAACGTCCATGCTGGACTTCGCGGCGCAGAACAACGGGATCTGGGACCGGTGGCTGCACCTCGGCGCGCCGACCCACGTGATGACCGGCGACCCGGCGGCGCCGACTCTGGCCACCTGGTACGCGATGGGAGCCCGATTCGATTCCTTGGCGGCTCTCGACTCGCTGGTGCGGCAGGCGACCGTGCAGAACCCGGACGCGCTCTCCGACGCCGGCTGCCCCGGGCAGTGCACCGGGCAGCGGCCGACGCTGAACACCTACCTGGCGCTGCACTACGCGGCGAACGACATCTGCCACTGCTGGGGCGGCGCGGCCGAGACCCTGGAGAACTCGCTCGCCGACTTCTCGCTCGCAATGTGGGCACAGCGGGCCGGCCGCAACGACCAGTACCGGCAGCTGCTCCCCCGCGGCGACTACTGGAAGAACACGTTCAACACCGCGGTCGGCTACCAGGCCGCCCGGAAAGCCGACGGCAGCTGGCAGACCGGGTTCACGCCCGCCACCGACGCCGGCTTCGCCCAGGGATCCAGCGCCACCTACACCTGGATGGTGCCGCAGGACGTGTCCGGGCTCGCCACCCTGATGGGCGGGCGGCCGGCCGCCGCCGCGCGGCTCGACGGGTTCTTCCACGACGAGAACGGGAACTGGGCGGTGCTCGGCGGGAACGCCCTGCGCTACGACCCGACCAACGAGCCGGGCATCCATGCGCCGTGGCTCTACAACGGACTCGGGCAGCCGTGGAAGACGCAGGAGACGGTGCGGCAGATCGTCGACACCGCCTACGGCGTCGGGCCGTCCGGGCTGCCCGGCAACGACGACCTCGGCACGATGAGCGCCTGGTACGTCTTCGCCGCGATGGGGTTCTTCCCGCAGGTGCCGGGGCGGGCCGAGATGCTGCTCGGGTCACCGGTCTTCACCCGGGTGGTGCTCACCCGCAGCAACGGGGTGCGGCTGACCGTCAAGGCGTCATCCACCGACACATACGTGCAGAGGGTGACCTACAACGGGTCGGCGCTCGGCCGGTCATGGCTGCCGGAGTCGTTCGTGCAGCGCGGCGGCACCGTGTCGTTCACCCTCGGCACGGCCGCCAACCAGAGCTGGGCCACGGCGGGGCTGCCCGTCGACCACTGATGTCCGGGGTCCTCACCGCGGTTTGCGGAACTCCCTCACCGCGGTGAGGATCGCCCCACCGGCAGCGAAGGCGAGGGCCACGGAAATCAGCCCCAACAGCCAGGCGATCAGTGAATCCTCGCCGAAACGACCCTCGGCCCACTTGCCCGCGGCGAGGGTGCCGACCGCGGTCAGCAACAAGAAGACGACAGCCGCCACCGCCGCCCCGCGGCCGATCGGCTCGCCCTCCGCAGCCTTCTCCCCCGGCGGGGCTTGGTCGAGTGCCACCCGGAGCCGGTCGAGCTCGGCCGGAGTGCCGATCCCGGCGCGCTCCTCCGGGTTCGCCCGATAGTGGTCGACGACCGCCGCGAGAAATTGCACGTCGGTGGCCTCGACCAGCAGCTGCCGCCGGTTGACCGACCAGCCACCGACGACCCGGACCAGGTCGGGTCGGTCGTAGGTCAGAACCACGCCCCCGCCGCGCTCGGGTTCGGCCGGTTCCGCGGCGAGAGCCTCCCACGGCACGATGACAACGCCCGCGAACTTCTCCGCACGGATCCCGTCGGCGTTGATGACGACCCCCAGGCCCCGCCACATCGCCCGCGGGTAGCACGCGAACAACCCGGCGGCCACGAGGACCGCGCCTTTGTCCCTCAGCCCGCCGGCCCAGAGCTCGGCCGGGTAGAGCAGGAGGATGCTGAACGCGGCCAGATGAGCGACCGCGGCGAGGGTGTGGACGACGGTCCGATGCGTGCCGAACGACCGATCAGCCTCCGACACCAGCAACACCGCGGGCGGGTGCCGCACCGTCGGCGAGAAGAACAGGGAAAGCAGGAGTACCAGGATCACCCCGGTGAGCACCCCGAGCCCGGCCGCCGGTCGCGATCGGTCGACGCCGAACAGCACCGCCAGGACCACGGCCGCCACCAGCGCCACGCCGCCGAGGAGCACCTGCCGGTTGTACCGGCCCGCCGCCACCGCCCACCGCAAGATCACGACGGGAGTGTAGAAGCCACCGCCACGACCACCCCCGCGAACACCCGTTTCGGCAGGACAAGCACGGCTCCGGACCCGGCCGCGGCGAGCGCCGCCGCCTCCGCGACGCCGGGGGTTCCCACGGCCGCGGCGACCCTTTCGCTGGCATTGGGTACGGCCTGAGCCGCCAGTTGCGCCGCCGCGAACGACACAAGCTCCCAGCCGTACGCGACGGCAACCGCCCGCACACCGTCCTCGGCCGACCGCCGATCAAGAGTGGCCAGCACCCGCACGTCCCCCGGCCCCGCACCGACTTCGGAAAGCGCCGACAGCACCGCCGCCACGAGAACTTCCGCCGACCGACCGGCCCGCGCCCCCAGCCCCACCACGAGGCCCCGAGACCCAGTCACCCCACCGTCCTCCACCCCAGCCCCCCACCGCAGCCGATGGCCCCACCACCCAGCCGCTCGACGCCACCGCGGCCACGCCCCGGCCCGGCGCCCTCCTCAGACCGCGGACGCCGCCGCTACCACGTTCCGGGCCAGCGACGGCGTTCCGGCCCAGTGCAGGTGCAGGTAAGAGGCGTGCACGGCGGGGGTGGCGAAGCCCTCCGGGTCGCTGCCGCGCCACTGCCACGCCCCGCCGGCGGCCGGCGAGAGCAGCAGGCCCGAACGGGGGTGGACGGTGGTGCGGTGGAACTCGTGGCCGGTCACCCGGGTGCCCGCCGGGGCGAGCGGGCTGTCGGCCAGCGCGACCGCGTCACGGTAACCCAAGGTCAGCGTCGGGGTCATCGCGGCGTCGGCGTCGAGGACACCGCACATCGGAGCGTCGTCGAGGGTGCGGCACAGCCAGAGCAGGCCCGCGCACTCGGCCACGATCGGTCCGCCCTCGGCGGCCAGGGCGGCCACGGCTCGGCGGAGGGGTTCGTTGGCGGAGAGCTCCGCCGCGTACACCTCAGGGAAGCCGCCGCCGACCACCAGACCGCGCGCCCCCGCCGGAAGCTTTTCGTCGCGCAGCGGATCGACCGTCACGACGTCGGCGCCCGCCGCCGTCAGCAGCTCGGGCGTCTCCGCGTAGGAGAAGGAGAACGCCGGGCCACCGGCGATCGCGATGACCGGCCGAGCGCTTGCGGCGCCGGACGCTTCCACCTGATCATGCGGGCCGGGTCGGATCGCCGACGACGGGCTCCACGGCTCGACCTGCAGGGGCGGGGCGGAGTAGGCGATCGCCTCCACCTCCTCCAGATCCACCGCGGCGGCGACCAGAGCCGCCAGGGCGTCCACCGAGGCCCGGGCTTCGGCTCGGCGTTCGGCGGCCGGGACCAGGCCCAGGTGGCGGGACGGGGCGGCCACCGCGTCGGCTCGGCGCAGGGCGCCCAGGACGGGGGTGCCGACCTCCTCGCAGGCCTCTCGCAGGATGGACTCGTGCCGGTCGGAGCCGACCCGGTTGAGGATCACGCCGGCCAGCCGGACGCTGCCGAAGCTGCGGAAACCGTGCACCAGCGCCGCGATCGAGCGGCCCTGGGCGGCCGCGTCGACCACCAGGATCACCGGTGCCTCCAGCAGCGCGGCCACCTGGGCGGTCGAGCCGGTGTCGCCGGCGCCGGTGCGGCCGTCGTAGAGGCCCATCACGCCCTCGACGATCGCCAGCTTCGCGTCCTGGGCGCCGTGTGCGAACAGTGGCGCGATCAGGTTCTCGCCGACCAGGACCGGGTCCAGGTTGCGGCCGGGGCGGCCGGCGGCCAGGGCGTGGTAGCCGGGGTCGATGTAGTCGGGGCCGACCTTGAACGGTGCTACGGGCACGCCGCGCCGGGCAAACGCCGCCAGCAGGCCGGTAGCCACCGTTGTCTTGCCGTGGCCGGAGGCGGGGGCGCCGATCACGACCCGGGGGATTCTCACCACTCGATGCCCTGCTGTCCCTTGCGGCCGGCGTCCATCGGATGCTTGACCTTCGTCATCTCGGTGACCAGGTCGGCGGCTTCCAGCAGGGCCGGTGCCGCGTCCCGGCCGGTGATCACCACGTGCTGGACGCCGGGGCGGGCGGCCAGTGTGGCGACGACGTCGTCGACGTCGACCCAGCCCCACTTCATGGGGTAGGTGAACTCGTCCAGCACCAGGAATTTGTACGTCTCGGCGGCCAGGTCACGCTTGATCTGCGCCCAGCCCTCGGCGGCCTCGGCGGCGTGGTCGCGCTCGGTGCCGGCCCGCTGGATCCAGGACCAGCCCTCGCCCATCTTGTGCCAGGTGACGTTGCCGAGGGACTTGAGGGCCTGCTCCTCGCCGACCTTCCACTTCTCCGACTTCACGAACTGGAACACGCCGATCGGCCAGCCCGCGCTCCACGCCCGCAGCGCCATCCCGAACGCCGCCGTCGATTTACCCTTGCCGTGCCCGGTGTGCACGGCGAGCACGGCCTGCCGCCGCCGCTGCCGGGTGGTGAGGCCGTCGTCCGGCACCACGCTGACTTTGCCCTGCGGCATCAGGCAACCCTCCGGGGTGCGGCGCCGGCGCCGGCTTCGAGCTGGTCGAGGGGCATCAGGTCGGCGTCGAGGGCGGCGGCCAGGCGGCCGGCCAGTCCCAGCCGGACCGGCCCGGACTCGCAGTCGACGACCACCGCGGCGACGCCGGCCAGGGCGGGCGCGACGGTCACCGGGTCGGGTCCGCTGGTGGCGCGGCCGTCGGTGACGACGATCAGCAGGGGGCGGCGGCGCGGATCGCGGCGCCGCTCGGTGGCGATGGTCGCGGCGGCGGCGCGGAGGCCGGCCGCGAGGGGCGTACGCCCGCCGGTCCGCAGCGACGCGAGCCGCAACACTCCCACCTCGTGGCTGGAGGTCGGCGGCAGCACCTGCTCGGCCTCGTGCCCCCGGAAGGTGATCATGCCGATCCGGTCGCGCCGCTGGTAGGCGTCCCGCAGCAGCGACAGCACGGCGGTCTTCACCACGGTCATCCGGCGGCGGGCGGCCATCGATCCGGAGGCGTCCACCACGAACAGGACCAGGTTGGACTCCCGCCCGACGTGCACGGCCTCGCGCAGGTCACGCGGCCGCACGACGCGGTCGCCGCGGTGCAGCGCGGCCCGCAGGGTGGCGGGCAGGTGGGGCGCGCCGGCCAGCTTGCCGACCGGCACCCGGGATCCGATCACCCGCCCCCGGCGGGCGATCGACGGCGAGCGGCGTCCGGAATGACCGCCGGTTCCGCGAGAAGAAATTCGGAGCGTACGGGTCCGATAGGCGTTCCCGGCCGCAGCCGCCGACCCCGTAACCGACTTTTCGGATTTGTCGCCCGGGTCGGAGTCGCTGCCAGTCTGCTCCGGACCGGAGTCGCTCCGGCCACGCGGGCCGGAGTCGCCCGGGCCGCTGTCACGCTGCTCGGTGGCCGCCCCGGGAGGGGGTCCACCGGCCGGCGGCCCGTCGGGGTCCGGTGGCGGCGGCGGTCCCCCGCCGGGGCCGCCGTCGGGCTCGGGATCGTCATCACCGTCCTGCTCCGACTCCGTGGCCGCCTGCTCGAGCGCGTCGTCAAGACGTTCCTCGTCGGTGCCGGGCGGGTCGAGCGGGTCCTTCCGGCGCCGGTGCGGGAGCGCCAGCCGCGCCGCATCCCGTACGTCATCGGCGGTGACCACGTCCCGGCCGTTCCAGGCGGCGAGGGCCACCGCGCAGCGGGCCACCACGATGTCGGCGCGCATCCCGTCGACGCCGTAGGCCAGGCAGACCCGGGCGATCCGGTCGAGCTCGTGGTCGGGCAGGACCACCCGGGGCAGCCGGGCCCGCGCGGCGACGATCTGTCCGGCGATCTCCGACTCGTCGTCGGCGAAGCGCGCCGCGAACACGTCCGGATCGGCCTCGTAGGCGAGCCGCCGCCGGACGACCTCGGCCCGCTCCTTCGCCTCGCGGGGTGCCGCCACGGTGACGACCAGCCCGAACCGGTCGACGAGCTGCGGCCGGGGCTCGCCCTCCTCCGGGTTCATGGTGCCGACCAGCAGGAACCGGGCCGCGTGCTTGACCGACACCCCGTCCCGCTCGACGTGCGCGCGTCCCATCGCGGCCGCGTCCAGCAGCAGGTCGACGAGGTGGTCGGGGAGCAGGTTCACTTCGTCGACGTACAGAACTCCGCGATGGGCCGCGGCGAGCAGCCCCGGCTCGTACGCCTTGACGCCGTCGGCCAGCGCACGCTGAATGTCCAGAGTGCCCACGACGCGGTCCTCGGTGGCTCCCACCGGGAGCTCGACGAGCGCCGACGGGCGCGAGAGCGCCGGCGAGTCGGCGGGGTGCGGCCCGTCGGGGCACTGCGGGTCGGGGGCCGCCGGGTCGCAGGCGAAGCGGCAGCCGCGCACGACCGAGACCGGCGGCAGCAGCGCGGCCAGGGCGCGGACGACGGTGCTCTTCGCGGTGCCCTTCTCGCCTCGCACCAGCACTCCGCCGACGTGCGGCGAGACGGCGGTCAACAGCAGTGCGAGCCTCAGGTCGGTCAGTCCGACCACGGCCGAGAACGGGTACGGCGTCACGAAAGTCCCTCCTGCGCGGGTGTCCACGCCCACGCGACCGGTGTCACGAGCGGCCGGAGTCTCCTGGCTCCCGGATCACCACGAGCCCGCGCGCCTTCCGGCCGTCGCCGGCCGTGGCACAACACCGCGAGTCGCTTCCCGGTCACAGTGGCGGGACCGTCCCGGATTTTCACCGGGTTCCTCCGCTACCGCTCGGCTGTCACTCTTTCTCACCGCCGTGCGTGGCGTCAACGCGGCCGCCGGTGACGGGAATCGCAGGCGTCGGCGGCGGGGCGAGCCGGTCGAGTTCCTTGACGGTGTCGATCATCGCGAGGGCGGACTGTTCGATGAGGGGCCGCAGCCGCCGGTAGAGGTCGGCGTTCTTCGGGTCGGGCACGGTCGGTTCGCCGATTCCGATGAGCGCGGCGGCGTGGTCGAGGTCGGGCAGTTCGCCCACCGCGTGCCAGCCGAGCAGGCAGGCACCGAGCGCGGTGCCCTCGGGGGTGTCGGCCACCGCGACCGGCAGGTCGAGGGCGGCCGCGAGCACTCCCACCCACAGTTCGGAGGCGACCGCACCGCCGGTGGCGCGCACCTCGCTCACGGCGAACCCCTCCGTCGCGAACGAGTCCCGCACCAGGGCCAACTGCTGGCAAACCCCTTCAACCGCGGAGCGTACGAGGTGAGCCCGCCCGTGTTCGCGACGCAGCCCGAGGTAGGCGCCGCGTAGCCCGGACCGCCACCAGGGTGCCCGCTCGCCGAGCAGGTAGGGCAGGCAGAGCAGCCCGTCGCTGCCGGGTGGCGCGCTCTGTGCCTCCATGAGCAGGGCGGCGTCGAGTTCGTCGGCGTCCTCCCCCTCGGCACCGGGTCGTTCGAACCCGGCCGCGAAGCTCTGCCCGGCCCAGCGCACCACCGAGCCGGCGTTGTTGACGGCCCCGCCGATCACCCACCGGTCCTCGGTGAGCGCGTAGCAGAACAGCCGGCCGTCGGCGTCGGCGGTCGGCCGGTCGACGACCGTACGCAAGGCTCCGCTGGTGCCGAGAGAAATGGCCGCGACCCCGGCCGGGGTGGCCCCGACGCCCAGGTTGGCGAGCGGGCCGTCGGCGGCCCCGATGATCAGCGGGAGCCCGTCGGGCAGACCGGCGAGACCCTTCTTGAGCCGCAGCACCGTGGTGGTCGGCACCACCTCGGCGAGCTGCCCGACCCGGGCCCCGGCGATCTCGAGCGCCTCCGGGTCCCAGCGCCGGGCGTGGATGTCGTAGAGGCCGGTGCCGGAGGCGACCGACAGGTCGAGCAGGAACGGTTCGTCGGTGAGCGCGGAGAGGATCAGTTCCTTCACGCCGCCCCAGCGCGGGGTGTCCCGCAGTAGGTCCGGGTCGTTGTCGCGCCACCAGGCCAGCTTGGTGAGCGGCGACATCGGGTGCACCGGGGTGCCGGTGCGGGCCTGCAGCGACTTGGCCTGGCCCGCTTCGAGGATGCGGTCGCACTGCTCGCCGGAGCGGGCGTCGGCCCAGGTGACCAGCGGTCCGAGCGGGTTTCCGGCGGTGTCCATCGGCACCAGGGCGTGCAGGAACGCGCTGAGGCTGACCGCGACGACCCGGTCGCCGTTGTCCCGGCAGGCGGCGGCCACGTCGGTGAGCGCCTTGACGGCGGCGTCGCGCAGGTGCGCCGGGTCGAGCTCGGCCCGCCCGGCGGCCGGCACGGCCAGCGGGTAATGCACCGAAACGTGCGCGCGCAGCTTGCCGTCGAGCCCGGCGGCGATCCCTTTGGTGGCGGTGGTCCCGGTGTCGATCCCGATCACGACGTCCGTCATGTCCTCAACCTATCCGCCGCGCATGCTCCCGAAACGGCGCACTGTTCAGGCGACCGCCGTCAGGCGGCCGCGGTCGCTCGCCGGAACGAGGCCTCGAAGTCGGCGGCCGGCATCGGGCGGCCGAAGAGATAACCCTGGGCGAGCCGGTAGCCGGCGCTGCGCAGACGGTCGGCCTGGGCGCTGGTCTCCACGCCCTCGGCGACCGCGTCGATGCCGAAGTCGTCGGTGAAGCCGATCAGGTTGCGGACCACGATCGCGCCGGCGTGCTCGGCGGCCTCGCCGCTGACGAAGGACTTGTCCACCTTCAGAACGTCCACCGGCAGGTCCAGCAGCAGGCTCAGCGACGAGTGGCCGGTGCCGAAGTCGTCCAGGGCCACCCGCAGGCCGAGCGCGCGGAGGGCATCCAGCCGGGTGAGCGCGTCCCCGGTGTCGAGCACCGCGGTCTCGGTCACCTCGATCATCAGGTGGGCCGGATCGGCGCCGGTGCGGTCGAGGATGTCCCGGACCGTCGCGACGAAGGCCGGGTCGGCGAGCTGGCGGGCCGACACGTTCACGCTGATCTTCTCGGGGGCGGCGGTGCCGAAGCGGCGGTCCCAGTCGGCGGACCGGAGGCAGGCCTGTTCGAACACCCACCGGCCCAGCTCGATGATGGTGCCGGTGCGCTCCGCGACCGGGATGAAGACGTCCGGCGGGATCAGCCCCTGCTCGGGGTGGCGCCAGCGCATCAGCATCTCGGCGCCGACCGCGGTGCCGGTGTTCAGGTCGACGATCGGCTGGAACAGCACGAAGATCTGGTCACGGAGCAGGGCCTGGCTCAGCTCGGCGGCCATCCGGGCGGCCTCGTCGGCGGCCCGGTCCATGCCCGGGTCGAACCAGTGCCACTGGTTGCCGCCGGCCGCCTTCGCCGCGTACATCGCCACGTCCGCACGGCGCAGCAGCTCGGCCGGGTCGTCGCCGGCCCGGCTGCGGGTGATGCCGGCGCTGACGCCGGTGACCATCAGGTTCCCGGCCAGGTCGACCGGTTCGCCGACCGCGGCGACCAGGCGATCGAGCAGCGCCTCGACGTCCGGCCCGGCCGGCAGGAGCACGGCGAACTCGTCCCCGCCGAGCCGGCCCACGGTGCCGTCGTCGCCTACCAGGGCGGTGAGCCGGCGGCTGGTCTCGACGATCAGCCGGTCGCCGACCTGGTGACCGAGCCGGTCGTTGACGGTCTTGAAGTCGTCCAGGTCGAACAGGAGCACCTGCATCGGCTCGCCGTCCGCCAGCAGTTCCCGGGTGCGCTGTTCGAGGAGGGCCCGGTTCGCGACCCCGGTGAGGCTGTCGTGGGTGGCCTGGCGGGTGAGTTCCGCCTGGTGGCTCTCGACCGTCGCCATCAGGCGGTTGTTGTCGCGCAGCGCGATGATCTGCCGGCTCATCACCAGCACGGTCAGCGCGACCACGACGACCTGCATCGCCCTGGTCTCGCCGGGGGTCCGGGCGCTGGTGGTCAGCAGGAGGCCGTCGGTGACCGCGACCGCGAGGTAGGGGACGACGCTGATCCGCCGGTGGACGCCGCGGTCGCGGGGCGCGCGGTTGCCGGCCCGGGCCTGGCTGACCGCGGCGAGCTGGATGGCGAACGCGGCCACCGGCACCGAGATGAGGCTGCTGGACAGGTACGGCTTGTCGATCAGGAACGGCGACATCCCGCCGAACGACGCGGCGACAGCGGCGCCGACCGCCAGAATGTACGTGGCGCGCCGGTCCAGCCGGCCGGCCCCGGCGAACGCGACCTTCATGAAGGTGACCATCGACAGGGCGGTCAGCAGGGCGATGGCCAGCATCGCGCCGGCCGAGCCGGTCTGCTTGACCCAGACCTGGTGGTCGCGGAGCGAGAACCGCCAGACGAACGCGGCCACGGTGATCAGCACGACGCAGGCGTCGACGCCGAAGCGGAGCCAGTCGCTGCGGCTGCGCTGCCACGACGGCAGTCGCAGCAGCGCCCACATCACCAGGACGAGTACGCCGAGATAGAAGACCAGGGCGGCCGGGCCGACCCGCTGGGAGGGTTCCGGGCCGCCCACCGCGTCGGCGGCGTTGGCGATGATGCCCGCGGTGAACAGGGCGCAGGCGATCGTCAGGTGCCGCCAGAAGCGGCGGGTGCTCGGGTCCAGGCCGGCCCGGCGGGTGGCGGCCCAGCAGGCGTACCCGGCGAGGACCGAGGTGACCGGCAGCGGCAGCCACCCGATCACCGGGTGTGCCCACTCGTGGAAGAAGCCGGCCACCAGCCAGGCACCACTGAGCGAGACCGCGATCGCGGAGACGAGGAGCGGCACCATGTGTCCACCGTCGGCCGATCGATCCCGAACCTGAGGGAAGCGGCCGGGCCGCTCAGCTTTCCTCGGCACCTGCCGAAGCGACACATGATCGACAGATCGCAGGGAGGTGCCGCCGGATGCAACCGGAGCAGCCGCCGTCGCCATGGGCGCCGCCGGGACACCCGCAGTACCTCCAGCCCCCACCCGAACACTTCCAGGCCACGCCCGGCCCGGGGCCCGGCTGGGGATACCCGCCCGGCCCCGCGCCGTGGCCGATACCGCCGGTCTACGGCCCGCCACCCCGTCGCGGCCCGAACAAGCTACTGATCATCGGCCTGGTCGCGGCCGTGGTCGTGGCGCTCGGGGCCGGCGCGACCGCGGTCAACGCGTACGCCCGGCATTCGGTCTGTTCGACGATGGCCGACAACTCCACCCTCGGCGGTTCCTCGACGTCGGCGTCCGACGGCCGGGTCACCCAGGCGGAGCTGGACGGGATGCACGGCGAGGCCGACGACCTGCGCGGCCGCGCCCGGATGCTGGTGTTCGACCGCGACCTGCGCTCCGCGGTGAACGGCCTGGCCGACGACGTCGACAACATCGCCAACCTGCTCGGCTCGTCCGGAAGCGCCGAGAACGCCGTGCTGGGCGGCGGCTTCGCCGAGCTGCTGATGGTCGCCGCCTCGGTGAACGGCCACGCCCGCCAGGCCCAGCGCGCCTGCGGCCTGCCGGCCACCGGCCTGCTGAACAATTGAGGGCATGCGGGTTCTGATCATCACGTCCGGTTCGATGGGTGACGTCGCGCCCTACACCGGCCTGGCCGCCCGGCTCCGCGAGGCCGGCCACGCGGTCACGATCGCCACCCACGAGCCGTTCCGGGCCGTGATCGAAGCGCTCGGCCTGGGCTTCCTCCCGATCCCCGGCGACCTGCGCACCACCCTCGAGCTCGCCGTCGAGGGCGGCGGCCCGCGAGCCCTCGCCCGGATGTACACGCTGGCCCGTCCCCTCGTCGCGCAGCTGGCAGCCGGGGTGCTGGCCGCCGTGCAGGCGAACAAACCCGACGCGATCCTGCTCTCCACGCTGGTCGCGCCGCTCGGCCATCAGGTGGCCGAGGCCTTCGGCGTACGGCGGGCGGCGGTCTTCCTCCAGCCGGTGCACCCGTCGCGGGAGTTCGGCCCGGTGCTGACCGGCGGCCGATCCTTCGGCCCGCTGGGCAACCTGGCGATGGGCGCCCTGACGTTCCGGGCGGTGGAGTCGCTCTACGCCACGACGATCCGCGACCTGCGCCACGAGCTGGGTCTTCCCCGCCGGTCCCTGCGGGTGCTGCGCCGGGAGCAGGAGTTCAGCGAACCCACGTTTCACGGCTTCAGCCCGGCGGTGGTGCCCCGCCCCCGGGACTGGCACCCCGCACTGCGGGTGACCGGCTACTGGTGGCCGGCCCCCACCCCGCCGTCGCCCACCCCGCCACCCGAGGGACTCGAGGCCTTCCTGGCGGACGGGAAGCCGGTTTTCATCGGCTTCGGCAGCATGGCCCCCGGCCGCGGCGCGGAACTCGCCGAGATCGTGGTGACCGCGGTCCGCCGGGCG
Organism: Paractinoplanes toevensis; assembly: GCF_018332695.1. Taxonomy (GTDB): domain Bacteria; phylum Actinomycetota; class Actinomycetes; order Mycobacteriales; family Micromonosporaceae; genus Actinoplanes; species Actinoplanes toevensis. The sequence goes on along the minus strand of NZ_BOQN01000054.1, from coordinate 26,411 downwards.
GGTGTTCGGGCCGTGCTCCAGGCGGGCTGGTCGGGCCTGGCCGCCGACGGCGGCGGCGACGACCTACTGAGCATCGGCGCGGTGCCGCACGAGTGGCTGTTCCCGCGGGTCGCGGCGGTCGTGCACCACTGCGGCGCCGGCACCACCGCGGCCGGCCTGCGCGCCGGAGTGCCGGCGATCGCGGTTCCCCGGCTGGCCGACCAGCCGTTCTGGGCCCGCCGGCTGCACCGGCTGGGCGCGGCCCCACCACCGATTCCCCTGGAGGTGGGCGCGCTGACCGCCGCGCTGCGCGAGGTCACCACCAACCCGCACTACGCCGCGCGCGCCCAGGCCCTCTCCGCCCGCCTGCGCGCGGAGGACGGCGCCGCGCCGGTAGTCGACTGGCTGGGTTGACGGGCCGCGCCGGATATCGGCAAACCGACACGAGGCACCCATGGTGGCGCGGATGCGCTTCGATGAACGACGCCAACTCAGTCGGGGGTGGACGGATGACCACGGGGATCAGGGCGTCGTGGCGGGAGACCTATCTGGGCGGCTCGCCGGAGGCCGAACGGCGCGAGTTCGAGCGCATGGCCGTGAAGATCATGCAGACGCAGGCGAAGAACCGGAAGGCGGCCGGCGGGCCGGTCGTGGCCGGGTTCCAGGCCAAGGTCACGACCTGCTGATGACCAGCGCCCCGGTGGCGCACGCCCGCGACGCCCGCCAGTTCACCGAGTTTGCGCTGGCCACAGCGGGCGGCGGCGTGGGCCGCTACCTGGGGCTGGTCCGGCTGATGTTCGTGCTCGGGCCGGCCGAGACCCGGAGAATGGTGCGAAATGTCCAGGCAGGAAGAAGGCCGCGAGCGTGGCCACCGAGACGTACTGGAGCCGCACCCCGATCACCTGGGGCGAGGAGATCGCGCTGCAGTACCTTCTGCGGCCCCTGGACGCGACGAAGGGCGCGAATCCGCCGGCCGGGGACCGACTTCCTCGGCCACGAGATGCGGCAGCGGCTGGCCGGCGGGAAAGTCACCTTCGAGTTGTGCGTGCAACGGTTCCGCGACCCCCGAGCGACCCCGATCGAGGACGCGGCCGTCGACTGGCGATCGCCGTCGGCGCCGCCCGAGCCGATCGCGGTGCTGACCATCCACTCCGGCTCCGAGGACTCGGCCGAGGCCCGAAAGCTGCGCCTCAACCCGTGGAACACCACCGCGGAATTCCGCCCGCTGGGCAAAACCTCAACCGGGTTCGCAAGGCCGCCTACGACGCCAGCTCGGCGCACCGCAACCGGGAGCGCTGGATCACCGACGTCCCGCTGCGCAACCGGATAGCGAGCGCCGCCATGCGCGGCATCTTCGGCACGGTCAACCGGTTCCGGCCCCTGGTACCAGTTGCCGACCGCGCTGTCCCTGCTCAACCTGGCCGCGCTGCGGGACGTGCTGCGCCGGGACAACCTGATCGACACCGAGGTGCGGGAGGCCCCGCCCCAGGTCCGCCCGGTCCCGGAGCCGGCCGGGAACCGGGATTTCCGGACGCCCGACGGCACCGGGAACGACCTGTCCGAGCCGTCGATGGGTGCCGTAGGGGCCGCCTTCGGCCGCAACGTGCCGGGCATTCGGAACAGCGACGAGCCCAACCCGGTGACGGTCAGCCGGCAGCTGCTGCACCGGGACACCTTCAAGCCGGCGACGACGCTGAACATCCTGGCCGCCGCGTGGATCCAGTTCCAGGTGCACGACTGGGTGGTGCACGCCCGGCATCCACTCGGCGTGGACGACGTGCGGGTGCCGCTGCCACCGGACGTGCCGGGCTGGCGCAACACCCCGGGCGGCCCGCTCGAGCCGGAGATGCGGATCGGCGGCAACATCAGCAAGGGCGTCGGCGCGGACGGCCACGAGCTGCTCTTCGGCAACGTCGCCTCGCACTGGTGGGACGGCTCCGAGGTGTACGGCACCGATAGCGCGAACACCCTCCGGGACGGCGCCGCACTGCGGCTGACGCCGGACGGCTATCTGCCGGTCGACGTGCACGGTTCGGAGATCACCGGCTTCAACGAGGCGTGGTGGCTCGGGCTCGGCACCATGCACACGTTGTTCGCGCGGGAGCACAACGCCCTCTGCGTCGAGCTGCGCGACCGCAACTCGCAGTGGGACGACGAGCGGATCTACCAGACCGCCCGACTGATCGTGGCCGCGCTGATCGCCAAGATTCACACCGTGGAGTGGACGCCGGCCATCCTCGCCACCGAGGTGCTCGACCGCGGGATGCACGTCAACTGGTACGGCGTGCCGGCCAAGGACTGGCTGAGCCGGATCGGGCTGTGGCTGACCGACGCGAACGCCCTGCACGGCATCCCGAAGACGACGCCCGACCACCACGGTGCGCCGTACTCGCTGACCGAGGACTTCGTCACCGTCTACCGCATGCACCCGCTGATCCCGGACGACTACACGTTCCAGGACGCGGCCACCGGCGCGCACCTGCGCAGCGACACGTTCCTGGATCTGCAGGGCGAGAAGGCCGACGACGTGCTGCGGGAGATCGGCCTGACCAACGCGCTCTACTCGTTCGGCACCGCCCACCCGGGTGCGATCACCCTGCGCAACTACCCGAAGGCGCTGCTCAACCTGGAACGCGAGGGCGAGATCGTCGACCTGTCGGTGGTCGACCTGGTGCGCACCCGCGCCCGGGGCGTCCCCCGCTACAACGACTTCCGCGCGGCGCTGCACATGCCCCGCATCGAGCGCTGGGAGGACCTCAGTCAAGATCCGGAGACGGTACGCCGCCTGCGCACCGTCTACCGCGGCATCGACGAGGTGGACACGATGGTGGGCCTGTTCGCCGAGACCCCGCCGGCCGGTTTCGGCTTCTCCGACACGGCGTTCCGGGTGTTCATCCTGATGGCGTCGCGGCGGCTGCAGAGCGGCCGCTTCCTGACCCGACTACCGCCCCGAGATCTACACCCAGTTCGGCCTCGACTGGATCGCCGAGACCACGATGACCGCCCTGATCCACCGCCACTGCCCCGAACTGGCCGCCCACCTGCCGGCCGGGGCCAACGCGTTCGCACCCTGGGTCAGGAAGTAGCGAGCCGCGACCCCATCGCCTCGGCCAGTGCCTGCACGCCACGCAACGGCCGGACCATCACCATGAAATCGTCGATCCGCCCATCGGCATCGACGTGGATGAAATCGCAGCCGGTCAGCTGCTTGTCGCCGATCCGCGCCTCGAACACCAGCGCGTGATCGGCGGCCCCATCGGCGCCGATCTCCCGCACATAGCGGAAATCCTCGAACACGGTGAGCACGGTCCGCAGAATCGTCGCGACCGCCGCCCGCCCCGCATACGGCTTGAAGGCGACCGGGCTGTGGAAAACGACGTCGTCGGCGAGAAGCCCGACCGCGGCTTCGATGTCACCGGCTTCGATCGCGGCACGAAAAGGATGCGTCACGGGAAGCATTCTAAAGAAGATCATTCAAAGGTACGCGCCACCCGCTCCCCAACCGCACCATCGCCGTCCCGCCGAGGCGGCGGCCTGGCTGCAACACCGGGCCGTCGCGAGCTTCCGGCCCGGAGCGACCCCTCAGCGGGTCACCAGGTCGGAGACGGTGACCGCCGACAGCCCTCGTCGGCTGAGGATCCCGAGCAGCTCGTCGGTCGTCTCGACGACGCCGCGCCGGCGCGGTGTTCCCTCGTGCAGCACGACGATCGAGCCCGGCCGGACGCCCACCGCCAGGTCCGGGGCGATCCGCGCGTCGGCCGGTCCGTCCCGGTTGGCGGCCACCAGCGTGCCCAGCACGGCCCGCAGGTCCTGCTCGGCCGCCGAGCGCAGCATCCGCGGCGTGAACACCCCTGACCCGGGCCGGAACCACTTCACCGGGCCGTAGGGCGCCAGCAGCTCAGTGACCTCGGCCAGGTCCCGGCGGAACCGCGCGTCGGGAATCAGGGCCGAACGCTCGTCGCGCATCAGGTGGTTGGCGATCTCGTGGCCGGCCGCGGTGATCGCCGCAACCAGCTCCGGATGGGCCCGCACCCGCTCCCCGATCAGGAAGAACGTGGCTTTCGCGGCATGCCGTCCGAGCACCTCGAGCAGGCCGGGCGTGGTCTCCGGCCCGGGACCGTCGTCGAACGTCAGCGCGAAGACCGGCTCGCCGGTGTCCACATACCACAGCACGTCGGCCGGGATCAGGCGCGACACCGCGCGGACGGCCGGTTCCCGCCACTTCAGCAGGGCCCCGACCGCATGTCGCAGTACAGCCGGTGTCGAGTCCATGAACTGAGCGTATGCCGGAGCCGTCCGACCGGCCGCCGACGTCCCGGCCGGAAGCCCGCGACGGCCCGGTGTCGCACCCAGGCCGCCGCCTCGGCGGGGCGGCGATAGTGCGGTTGGGGACGGGGTATGCGTACTCATCGGGGTTGAAAAGAAACGCCCCGCCGGAAGAGAACCGGCGGGGCGCAACCAAGAACTGACCGAAAATCAGCGCTTGTCGATCGGGACGAACTCGCGCTCGGCGAAACCCGTGTAGAGCTGGCGCGGGCGGCCGATCTTCGTGGCCGGGTCGACCATCATCTCGGACCACTGGGCGATCCAGCCGGGAAGCCGGCCGATGGCGAACAGCACGGTGAACATCTTGGTGGGGAAGTTCATCGCCTTGTAGATGAGGCCGGTGTAGAAATCGACGTTCGGGTAAAGCTTCCGGCTCACGAAGTAGTCGTCGCTGAGCGCGATCTCCTCGAGCTGGAACGCGATCTCGAGCAGCGGGTCGGGCTTGTCGAGGGTGTTGAGCATTTCCAGGGCGGCCTTCTTGACGATGGCGGCGCGCGGGTCGTAATTCTTGTAGACCCGGTGGCCGAAGCCCATCAGCTTGACGCCTTTTTCCTTGTTCTTCACCCGGGTGACGAACGCGTTGACGTCGCCGCCGTCCTTGCGGATCTGCTCGAGCATTTCGAGCACCGCCGCGTTGGCGCCGCCGTGCAGCGGGCCGGACAGCGCGTTGATGCCGGCCGACACCGACGCGAACAGGTTGGCCTGCGCCGACCCGACCAGCCGGACCGTCGACGTGGAGCAGTTCTGCTCGTGGTCGGCGTGCAGGATGAACAGCATGTCGAGGATCTTGGCGACCTTGGGGTCCACGTCGTACTGCACGGTGGGCAGCCCGAAGGTCATGCGCAGGAAGTTCTCGACGTAGTCGAGGGAGTTGTCGGGGTAGGGCAGCGGGTGGCCGATGCTCTTCTTGTAGGCGTACGCCGCGATGGTCGGAAGCTTCGCCATCAGTCGGATGCCCGAGATCTCGACCTGTTCGGGGTCGAGCGGGTCGAGCGCGTCCTGGTAGAAGGTCGACAGCGCGGTGACCGCGGAGGACAGCACGGCCATCGGGTGCGCGTCCCGCGGGAAGCCGGAGAAGAACGAGCGCATCTCCTCCTGCAGCAGCGTGTGCACCCGGATCTTGTCGCCGAAGTCCTTCAGCTGCGCCGGCGTCGGCAGCGCGTCGTGCATCAGCAGATAGGAGACCTCGAGGAAGGTCGACTTCTCGGCGAGCTGCTCGATCGGAAAACCGCGGTAACGCAGGATGCCCGCGTCACCGTCGATGTAGGTGATGGCCGAGGTCGTCGACGCCGTGTTCACGAAACCCTGGTCGAGGGTGACGAAGCCGGTCTCCTTGAGAAGGGCACTGACGTCGATGCCGCCCGGACCCTCGACGGCCTCACGCACCGCCATCGACAACTGGCCACCAGGGTGGTCGAGCTTGACATCCGTCATGTATTTCCCTCACTTCACCGGCAGATGTCCACAAGAATTTGTCGTTCACCGTAAACCCTCAACCTGAATGGGTCATCAGGTGGCCACCCGCTGAGGGATTGATCACGAAGAGTGGCGTTCTTGCATAGATAATGGTGGGTAGAACACCAACGGAGGTGGGGCCCGTGCGGAACCCTGTTGTGGTAGGCGTGACCGGCACGTCGGCCGGCCTGGCCGCGGCGCGACTGGCCGCGCGTGAGGCGGTCTCGCGCGGTTGTCAGCTCCGAGTGATTCACGCTTTCACCTGGCCAAGTCAGGGTGTCCCGGGTGCCGGTCTCGATTACGACCGGGCCCGCCGGGCCGCCTCGCAGGTGCTCGACGAGGCGGTCGCCTCCGCCAAGCGTTCCACACCTCGGGTGCGAGTGGCAGGCCAACTCGTGGACGGGTTGCCCGATCGCGTGCTGTTACGGCTGAGCCGCAGCGCGGTGCTGCTCGTGCTGGGCGACGACGGCCTGGCCACCACCCCGTGGCTGCCGCCCGGCTCGGTGCTGGTGCAGACGGTGGCCCGGTCGTTCTGCCCGGTGCTGGTGGCGCGCGGGCCACGCCCGCCCTCGGGCGTGGTGATGGCGGCCGTGGACGGCTCGGCCAGCGGAGTGCAGGCGCTGCGGCACGCCGCCGCCGAGGGCCGCCGCCGCAAGGTCGGCGTCGAGGTGGTGCACGTCGTGAAGGAGTACGGCGGGCGGCACGAGGAACAGGGCCGGCAGATCCTCGCCGACGCCCTGGCCGCGGTGCCGGAACTGGGCCGGTTCCGCACCCGGGTGCTGGCCGGCGAGCCCGGACCCAGCCTGGTGCACGCGTCGTCCCGCGCCCGGGTGATCGTGGTGGGACCGCGGGGAACGCGGGGCGCCGGTCTGCTGGGATCAGTTGCGCGAGAAGTACTGCATCGGGCGGCCAGCCCGACTATCTTCGTGCACGGCCGAGCGGTGCCGGCCCAGCGGACGCCCTCCGGGACGACAAAGGCGCTGGCACGCTAACTCCCCTGGCAAAAGAGCCGATCTGACGGTTGATGACCGAAAAATGGCGACTGCTCGCCCTCACCGGGGTGACGGCGACGGTCGTGTACCTGCTCGACCTGAACCCCGTGATCAATGCCGTGTGCACACTGATCATCGGGGGCAATACGGTCTGGGCGTGTTTCGCCGGGCCGCGCCGCTACGGCGCGCAGCCCCGCCGCGCCTGGCAGCTGGTCGGCTGGGCCGGGATCATCTTCCTGCTCGGCATCATCGTCCGGCCCTTCGCCACCGACGCCGGCCTGCCATTGCTCGCCGACGCCTGCACGATCCCGGGCTATTTCCTGTTCTGCGGCTTCTTCATCGTCCTGCTGCGCGCCCGGCAGAGCGTCGAGTGGCACACCGTGATCGACGGCATGATCGTCTGCCTGGCCGGCGGACTGGCCAGCACGCTTCTGCTCGCCGTGCCGGCCGTCCGGGTGCCGGACCGCTCCGACGTCGTGTCCGCGCTGGCCGGCCTCTACCCGCTGTTCGACGTCGTGCTGCTGATGCTGGTGCTCAGCCTGACCTTCACCGCGCGCAGCTGGCCACCCAGCCTGATCAGCATGGTGGTGGCGATGGCGCTGCTGTTCGTCGGCGACCTGGGGTACGCGATCGTCGGCGCGTCCGGCCACCTCTACACCACTCCCCTGCTCGACGCCCCGTTCCTGCTCGCGTACACGGCCTTCGGGGTGACCCCGATCCATCCGTCGGCGGTGGAGATGGGCAGGCCGGCCCGGCCGCCGGTGCCGGCCTGGTCCGGGCGGCGGATGGTGCTGCTGGTGCCGGCCCTGGCCACCCCGTTCATCCTGCTCATGACGGTGGGCGACGCGACCGGGCACCGGGTGGCGATCGCCGTGATCGGCCTGCTGGTCGTGTCGCTGCTACTGGTCCGGGCGATCGCGGCGGTCCGCGCCCAAGCCGTCGCGCAGCACTACGCCGAGCACCAGGCCACCCACGACGCGCTGACCGGCCTGCCCAATCGGCGGCTGATCACCACGTCGATCGAACGGCTGCTCGGCAAGACCCCGGCCGGCGGTCCCGAGTCCACCTGGGTGCTGGTCCTGGGCCTGGACGGCTTCAAGTACATCAACGAGACGTGGGGGCACGACACCGGTGACCGGCTGGTCATCGAGGTCGGCGAGCGGCTGCGGTCCGGTTTCCCCGACGAGATGCCGGTGGCGGCGCTCGGCGGCGACGAGTTCCTGGTCGCGGCGCTCGGCGACCGGGCCGACGCCGAGCGGCTGGTCGCGACGGTGCTCGGCTGCTTCGACCGGCCGTTCGTGGTCAGCGACGTGGAGCTGAAGATCAGCGCGTCGCTCGGCATCGCGTTCGCCGGGCCCGAGGGCGAGCCCGAGGAGCTGATGCGGGACGCCGACACCGCCATGTACCAGGCCAAGTCCGAGGGGCCCGGCAACACCACGTTCTTCGACGTCTCCATGCACGACCAGGTGCGCGAACGCATCGAGATGGAGGTGGCGCTGCGCCAGGCGATCGTCGACGAGCAGCTGTGGGTGGCGTACCAGCCGCTCATCGACGTCGACGGCGGGCGGGCGATCGGCGCGGAGGCGCTGGTCCGCTGGTCGCACCCGGAGCGCGGCCCGATCTCGCCGGCCGTGTTCATCCCGATCGCCGAGGACGCCGGCCTGATCGGCATGCTCGGCGACTGGGTGCGCCAGGAGGCGCTGCGCCAGCTCGCGGCGTGGCGCGCCGACGGCACCGTCGACGACGACTTCTACCTGTCCATCAACGTCTCCGCCAAGCAGCTGACCGTGTCGACCTTCCCGCTGGTGGTGTCGGCCGAGCTGCTGCGGTTCGGGGTGCCGGCCCGGTGCGTGGCGCTGGAGATGACCGAGTCGGTCATGGTCGACAACTCCGGCACCAGCGCCCGGACGGTCTACGAGCTGCGCGAGCTCGGCGTGAAACTGCTCATCGACGACTTCGGCACCGGCTTCTCCGGCCTCGGCTATCTGCGCCGGTTCCCGGTTACCGGCGTCAAGATCGACCGCTCGTTCGTGGTCGGGCTGGGCGCCGACGAGGAGGCCGGCGAGATCGTCCGCGCGATCGTGGCGATGAGTCAGGCCCTGCGACTCAGCGTGATCGCCGAGGGGGTCGAGACCCGGGTGCAGCGGGACGCGATCGCCGCCGTCGGGGTGACCATCGGACAGGGCTGGCTCTGGGGTCCCGCGGTGGCACCGGCCGAATTCGCGGCCGCCTGGCACGCCACCGGCACCGCGGCCACCCTCGCCGCCGGCCTTACTGAGCGTCAAAGGTAAAACCTTCCGAACGGCCCTTGGCAGGAGTCGTACCACTCGGGCATCATTCCTCCCCTGAGGTAACCGGCGTCACAGCCCATACCGGGAGGAGGACGACATGACCGCCATGGTGGGAGCCCTGCTCGTGCTCACCGTCGGGCTCGCCGCGGCGTTGGCAGCGGCGGTGCGCTGACTCCGGCATGCTTGCCTGATGCGCTTCGCCACCTGGAACGTCAACTCGGTCAACGCCCGCCTGCCGCGGCTGCTGGAGTGGCTTTCGAACACGAAGCCCGACGTGCTGTGCCTGCAGGAGACGAAGGTCGCGGCCGACGGTTTCCCCTCGGCCGACGTCGCCGCCCTCGGCTACGAGATCGCCGCTTACGGGCAGGGCCGGTGGAACGGGGTGGCGCTGCTGTCCCGCATCGGCCTGTCCGCCGTGCGCCAGGGCTTCCCGGGCGAGCCCGGTTATCCGGACCCGGAAGCACGGGCCATCAGCGCTTCCTGCGGCGGGATTCGCTTCACGTCGGTCTACGTTCCCAACGGCCGCACCCCGGACGATCCGCATTACCAGTACAAACTCGCCTGGCTTTCCGCTTTGCGGGATTCGCTTCTCTCGGATATATCGGCTGGTCCGACCGTGGTGGCCGGTGACTTCAACGTCGCACCGACCGACGACGACGTGTGGGACCCGGCGGTCTTCGTCGGCTCCACCCACGTCACCCTGCCCGAGCGGGCCGCCCTGGCCGCGATCCGCGACGCGGGCCTGCGCGACATCCCGGCCCGGCCCATGAAGGGCGACCATCCGTTCACCTATTGGGACTACCGCGGCGGAAATTTCCACAAGAACATGGGCATGCGGATCGACCTGGTTCTGGCCACCCCGTCGGTCGCCGACCGGGTGACGGACGCGGTGGTCGACCGGGAGGCCCGCAAGGGGAAAGGCCCCTCCGACCACGCCCCGATCGTCGTCGACATCGATGGATGACCTTCCATGATCGGCCAGTCCTACCGAGCCGCGCCACCGTTCAAGGATTAGGCTGTGCGGAACGATCACATCGGCGGGAGACCGAAAGGGGAAATCATTGACCGGGCAATCGCCGGCTGTCGCCGGCGACGTGCGCGCCTTGGTGCCCGCACCGGCTCTGCTCCGCGCCGCTCTGGACGCCGCCTCCGAGGCGGTCCTCCTCTGCGGCACCGCCGATGACACGATCCTGCTGGTCAACACCGCCGCCGCGAACCTGGTGCCGGACGTCGCCACGCTGCGCGGCGCTCTCACCGCCGGGGCCGACACCTTCACCGTCGAACACGCCGGGCGCCACATAGCCGGCCGGCGCCGCACGCTCGACGAAGATCACTACGCGTGGTATCTGCGCGATCGCACCGAAGAGGTCAACCGCGCCGCCGCCCTGTCCGCCGAGCGCGCCCGCACGGCGTTCCTGGCCGACGCCGGCCGCCGCCTGTCCGCCTCCCTGCACCAGGGCCGCTGCCTGCGCACCACCGCCGAGCTGGCGGTCGCCCACCTGGCCGACGCGGCCGTCGTCATCCTGCCGCCGCACCGCCGGCGCAGCACCTGGCTGCGACTCACCGGTGGCGAGCGGATCGTCGAGGGCTCGGTCGCCGAGAGCCAGCTGTCCGACGTGCCCGGCATGGTCGAGGTGCTCGGCGGCTTCCCGCCGATCCCCAGTCGCTGGCTCGACGCCGCCCAGGCGCCGTCCTGGCTCGGCCTGGGCGAGATCGGCGCGCTGCTGGTCACCCCGCTGCCCGGCACCGCCGAACCGGCCGGTGCGCTGATCCTGGCCAAGCGCGGGAGCACCTTCACCACCGACGACGAGATCCTGGCCCGCATCTTCGCGGCCCGGGCCGGCTCGGCCATCTCGGCCGCCGCCCTCTACCGCGAGCAGGCCGACACGGCCGCCGTCCTGCAGGCCGACCTGCTGCCGCCCGAGCTGCTCCAGATGGACGGCGTGGAGCTGGTCGGCTCCTACCAGGCGGCCCGCGAGGCGCTGCGGATCGGCGGCGACTTCTACGACGTCTTCGAGCCCACCCACCCCGGCGGCGACACCGTGCTGGCCCTCGGCGACGTGTGCGGCACCGGCCCCGAGGCCGCGGTCCTGACCGGAAAGGTCCGCCAGACCCTGCGCGCCCTGCACCTGGTCGACGCCGACCCCGCCGAGATGTTGCGGGTGCTCAACCAGGCCCTGCTCCAGTCCGGCCGCCAGCACCGCTTCGTCACGCTGGTCGTCGGCGCACTGCGCCGGGCCGACCACGGCCGGGTCCGGCTGACCCTGGCCACCGGCGGCCACCCGCCACCGCTGGTGCTGCGGGCCGACGGCACCGTCGAGGAGGTGCCGGTCAGCGGCACCCTGATCGGCGCCGTGACCGAGACGGTGGTCCGCCCGGCCGAGGTGGAGCTGGCCCCCGGCGAGCTGTGCCTGCTCTACAGCGACGGCCTGTTCGAGGCCCGGGGCGGCCCGACCACCACCGCCCAGTACGGCGAGGCTCGCCTCAAGGCCGCCCTCTCCACCTGCCAAGGCTTGCCCGCCACGGCCACCGTTGAGCGAGTCCGCCAGCTGGTCTCCGACTGGATGCACGGCGGCGCCCGCGACGACATCGCCATGCTGGCGGTGCGCGCCCCCGTCCGCACGGCCCTGAGCCTGCGCGACGGCGGCCAGACCCAGTCCTCCTTCGCCCTCAACACCCGTAGGGTCCGCCAGCGCTCATGACTGTCTTCACGCCCAACCCGCCACTCGACCTCGACGATCCCGGCCTGCGCGAACACTTCCTCCGCCTGGTCGGCGACGGCGACGAGTACGGCGCGGTCGAGGTGGTCACCGCACTGCTGGAACAGGACATCCCGCCGCAGCGCATCATGATGGACCTGATCGCCCGCACCCAGTCCCGGGTGGGCGAGCTCTGGGCGGCGAACGAGTGGACGGTCGCCCGCGAACACGCCGCCACCGCCACCGCCGAACGAGCCCTGGCGGCCCTCGCGGCCCACACCCCGCGCCGCCCCGACCGCGGCCGCATCACGATCGCCTGCGTCGATGGCGAGTGGCACGCCCTGCCGGTCCGCATCCTGGCCGAGATGCTCCGCCTGGACGGCTGGCGGGTCGACTTCCTGGGCCCCTCGGTCCCCGGCCCGCACCTGGTCACCCACCTGCACCAGACCGGCCCCGACGCGGTTGCCCTGAGCTGCATGATCTCCACCCGCCTGCCCCGGGCCCACGCCGCCATCACGGCCTGCCGCTCGGCCGGCATCCCGGTGATCGCCGGCGGCCGCGGTTTCGGCCCCGGCGGCCGCTACGCACAAACCCTGGGCGCCGACGCCTGGGCGGCCGGCGCCGAGGAGGCCGTGGCCCGCCTGGCCTCGTCGTGGCCACCCCCACCGCGCGACCCCCAGGTGCACGCCTTCCTGGGCGACGACGAGTACACCCATGTGGTCCGCCACCGCCCCGACCTGATCGTCACCGGCATGCGCTCGCTGATGACCGCCTTCCCCGCGATGGCGTCCTACAACGACCAGCAGACCGACTCCACCCTGGAAGACATGGGCCACGTGGTCGACTTCCTGGCCTCCGCCCTGTACCTGAGCGAGCCCCAGATCTTCACCGACTTCGTCGACTGGACCAACGACGTACTCCAGGCCCGCGGCGTCCCGTCCCCCGCCCTGCGAGCAGGCCTGCAGGTGATCCGCGACCAGCTACATGACTACCCAAGAGCCCTGTCCGTGCTGGACGCCGGCCTGTCCCGCCTATCCCCGTAACCCCGCCCCGTCCACGCCTCTCCCAGCCCAGCCCAGCCCGGCCCGGCCCGGCCCGGCCCGGCAGATCATCCGGCACCGCACTATCTTGGCGCCGCCCTTACGCCGCATCGCCCAACCCAGTGGCACCGCCGAGCCCACCGCGCGCCGGCACCGCCCCGCCGCATCACCGTCACCCGCCGGCCGCCAGCACCGCCCGGCCCACCGCATCGCCCGGCCCGCCAGCACCGCCCGGCCCACCGCATCGCCCGGCCCGGTGGCACCGCGCGGCCCACCGCGCGCCGGTACCGCCCGGCCCGCCCCATCACCGTCACCCGCCGCCCGCCAGCACCGCCCCGCCCACCGCATCACCGCCCGTGGCACCGCCCGGCCCACCGCACGCCGGCAACGCCCCGCCCGCCGCATCACCGTCGCCGCCGCATCGATGCACCCGGCGCGGCGCACCGCCGCGCCCGCCGCTTCTCTCGGCTGCGGTTCCTTGGGCCGATCTTGTGGATTTGCTGCTCGCTGCGAGCAGCAAATCCACGACTTTGAGCCGGCGGCACCCCGACCACGCGGCGTCAAGCATGAAATAAATGGATTTATCTGGCCAGCGGTGTCCATCATGTGGCGCCTCCGACCGGAATGCGGGAGCCAGGTCCAGCATTTGGCGATCGGCCCGCATCGTGGAACGCGTCGCCGATGGGTGGGAACGGCGAGCCGCTCTCGCCTCCACGTCGACCGGACGAGTCGGACGTTCCGGGCTACGGAGTGGCTACGCCGTCGTTGTCCCTGGCGATCGGGTGGCGGTTCCGTCCGATTCGCTGGTGACCGGCGTCGGCTGCCGACTCGACCATGGCCAGTGCCGGGCTGCCGACTCCGAATACGGCCGGCGATCAAAGCTGACTCGGCCGTGGCCGGTGGCGGTGGTGCTCAGGCTCGGACGACCAGGGTTTTGGCGGCCATGTCGCCGAGGCGGCGGCGGTTCTTCGAGTTGACTACGACGATCAGGGCCACCAGGTAGCCCACCAGACCGTCGATTATGCGCAGCAGCGTGCGGACGATGCCGGACAGCAAGCCTGGGCGGCCGCCGGTCTCGGCGTCCACCACGCGGATGCCGGTGATCAGCTTGCCCACGGTGCGGCCGGTCAGGCCCTCGAGCAGCACGTAGTAGAGGAACACGAAAAGCACGAACCACAGCCCGCCGGCCGAGGAGACGTTGCTCAGCTGGTAGGTCGTGTTGTCCTGCTGGACGCCCAGTGCCGAGGCCACGAAACCGAACAGCACGCCGTCGAGCAGGGTCGCCACGACGCGGCGGCCGGTCACGTGAACATTGAGCATCATGGAACCGATCGTGCGGCACGACCGCAAGCGAGCACCCGCGCCGAATTAATTCGGTCGCGCCGGTCGAGGCGTCCGGCTAGCGTGGCACGCATGATCTCCTGATGCTCGCCGGCCGCGGTCGCGGCCCCAGCGTTCCGGCTCCGGGTGCTCCGGCGGGTTGTCCGCCGTGGAGACACCGGCGCGCCGACGCCCGGAGCAGTCTGTTTTCTTCCACGGCTTCACCCTGACCAGCCCGGCCTCGCGGGCCTGGCCGCCGCATGCGGTCCGGCGCCCGGGGCGGGGCGCGAAGGAGGTACGTATGCCCCCGCAGAGCTTTTCCGTCCACGTAGACCAGGACGATCTCGTCAAACAGGATCTCGCCGCCGCCCTCGGCCGGCCCGCCGCGAAGACCGCAGCCGGTCCGGACGCCGCGCCGGAAGCCGTTCACCATGGTGCCCGGGACGGCCGGCAGGCGGCTCGGGGCCGGTCCGAACGCGACCACGCCCGCAGCGGCGGCGGAAAGTCCCGCTCCTACGCCTTCCGCCGAAGCTAGGCCGGCCCGCGCGGTCCGCTGCGCATCGGGGAGCCCGGCAGGCAACCGCCCGCCGGGCTCCCCGCGCACAAGAAGCCGACACGGGCGGCACCGGAAGTGGCCCGGCCGAACGGCCGAGCCACTAACGGGACAGGTGCCGGGAAGCTGCCCGGCCCGGCGACCAACGCGACCGGTGCCGCAAGCAGCCCGGCCCGGCGGCCAACGCGACCGGTGCCGGAAGTAGCCCGGCCCGGCGATCAGCGGGAGTGGGAGCGGGTGTCAGCCCAGTTCGGCGTACACGTCGTCGAGGGCGCCGTGGTACATGTCGCTGCGGGTATTGAAGTTGGGGCCGCCGATGCGCAGGGGCAGCGAGTTGCTGATCGACAGCGTCGCCGGGATGGTGGTCTGGCCGCGCAGCACGTTGTCGACGTAAATCGCCAGGTTGGTGCCCTGGCGCTGGCAGAGGATCTTGTGCCACTGGCCGTCGGTGACCGGTGCGCTGGAGCGGGCGAAGTACGCCGTCGCGCTGCCGGTGCCGGACATGACGCAGTGGGCCCGGCCGTTGGTGGCGCCCAGCTGCATCTTCCACTGGCTGCCGGTGCCGGCCACACCCTTCTGCATGATGTTGGCCGAGCCGCCCAGCTGCGCCTTCGTCAGGCGGATCCGGGCCGACCAGCGGAACCACCGGGTGCCGGGGTTGAGGTTGGCGGCGTTCGGGGCCTCCATCAGGCCGCGCGAGCAGGTCGCGGCGCCCGCGGCGCAGGCGGCGGGGAAGACGGCCGCACCGGCCTCGAAGCGGATCACGCCCTGGTCGGCGGTGCGGACACTGAGTGCCTGGCCGCGGCCGGAGGTGTCGGCGATCTTGCCGGCGGTGGCGCCGGTGTTGAAGTCCCAGCGGGCCACCAGCGCGAGCGTGCCGGGAGTGTCCGCGAGGGCGGGCGACGCCGGGATGAGCATCCCGGCTGCCGCCGCTAGAGCAATTGCGATCTTCATACCTATGAGAACGCGTTTTGCCGGATTAGTTACGGAAGAACGTCCAGAACCTCGGCCAGCATGCAGACGCCGAGCAGGCGCAGCAGGTGCCAGTCGGCGGCCTTCCAGTCGGCGGGGCGGGTGGCGGCCTCGCCGATGGCGGGCACCGTGCGGCCACCGCGGCGGGCGGCGGCGACGATCGACGTGGCGTAGGCGGCGAGGCCGGCGGCGTCGAGGTCGCGGTCGGCGTCGATCATGGCGTCCCGAACCGCGGCGGCGTGCTGGTCGACCAGGGCGAGCAGGCCCGGGTCGGCGAGCGCGGCGGCGAGGCCGTCGACGCCGACGCGCGCCATCATCTCGTCCAGCAGCGCGGCGGCCGGGTCGAGAACCGGGATGTCCGCGGCGGTGGAAATCGGGGCGAAGGCGAGGAATTCGTTCGTCATGGCCAGAACGCTAGGGCCTGCGGGCACCCCGAAACAGGGGGGTAACCGAACGGCACCCGAGCGCCTACGGGCTCGCTACGCCGGGAGCTGGTCCATCGCCTTATATATCCTTTTGTCCGAAATCGGATAGGCGGTCCCGAGCGCCTGAGCGAACAGGTTGACCCGCAGTTCCTCGATCATCCAGCGGATCGCGGTGAGCTCGTCGGAGGGCGGGAGCTCGGCCCGCAGCTCGCGGTACTCCGCCTCGATCTCGTGGATCTGCGCCATCAACTGGCGGTCCCGCGCCAGGTTTCCGCCGACCCGGTCCAGGCGGTACGAGATGGCCCGCAGGTAGCGCGGCAGGTGGTGCAGCTGACGCCAGCCGGTGGCGGTCACGAACCCGGGGTAGACCAGGGCCTTGAGCTGCTGGCGGATGTCGGCGAGGGCGGCCAGCAGGGCCGGGTTCGAGCTGCTGGCGATACGCTGCGACACCTCGTAGGTGGTGGCCAGCACCGCCTGCACCTGGGTCACCACGTTGGCCACCGCGTCGACGAGGTCCTCCCGCACCGTGTCGCGCAGCGTGGCGAAGGCGGGCGACGACCAGGCCGGCCCACCCGCATCGGCGACGAGGCGGTCCACGGCGGCCCCGGCGCAGTCGTCGAGCAGGTCGGCGATGGACCGATAGGGATTACCCCGGGACAGTTCCAGCTTGGCCCGATTGTCGAGCCGCCCCTGCAGGTAGCGGGCGGCCGGCGGCAGGGTCAGCAGCAGCAACTTCCGGGTCCCGGCAATCATGGCGAGCCGCTGCTCGGCCTCGGTCTCGAATACCCGTACGGCGACGGAGTCCCCCTCGTCGGCCAGCGCGGGATAGACGCTCACCTCGTACCCGCCGCGGACCTGCTGAAGGCGGCGCGGCAGCGCGCCGAAGTCGTTGGTGGTGATGCCCCGGCGTTCGATGTCGCCCGCGGCCGCGGAGATCGTCTTCTGGACCGCGGGGGCGAGCGAGCGCCGCAGCACGTCGAGGTCGCGCCCCTCCCCCACGATCTTGTCGTTCTCGTCGACCACCCGGAAGTTGATCCGCAGGTGGGCCGGCACCTGGTCGGGCCGCCAGGCATCGGCCGGCACGACGGTGCCGGTGAGCCGGCGTAATTCGGTGCCGATCGCGTCGGGCAGCGGGCCGCGCCGGGCCGGGACCCGGTCGAGGACCGCTTCGGCCCAGTCCGGCACCGGCACGAAGTTGGTGCGCAGCGCCTTGGGCAACGCCCGGATCAGCGAGATCACCACGTCCTTGCGGAAGCCGGGCACCGACCACCCGAAGTCGTCGGCGTCGAGCTTGTTGAGCAGGGCGAGCGGCACCCGCACGGTCACCCCGTCGGCCACCGAGTCGGGCTCGAACGAGTAGCTGAGCGGCAGCTTCACCCCACCGGCCAGCCAGGCGTCCGGGAACGCGTTCGGGTCGACCGCGTCGCGGCCCGCGTTGACCAGCATCTCCCGGGTGAATTGGAGCAGTTCCGGATCGTCCCGCCGGGCTTTCTTGAACCAGGCGTCGAAATGCCGGGCCGACACCACGTCGGCGGGAATGCGGGCGTCATAGAGCGCATAGACGGTTTCGTCGTCGACCGCGATGTCCCGGCGCCGAGCCCGGTTCTCAATCTCCTCGATGCGCTCCAGGAGCGCCCGATTAAAACCGAAGAACTTGTGGTGCGTCTCCCAGTCACCCTCGACCAGCGCGTGCCGGATGAACAGCTCGCGGCACAGCACCGGGTCGACCTTGGAATAGAGCACCTTCCGTCGCGGCACGATCGGCAGGCCGTAGAGCGTGACCCGTTCGAAGGCCATCACCGCGCCCTGTTTCTTCTCCCAGTGCGGCTCGCTGTAGGAGCTCTTGACCAGGTGCGGAGCGAGTTTCTCCGCCCATTCCGGCTCGATCCGGGCGTTGACCCGGCCCCACAGCCGGCTGGTCTCGACCAGTTCGGCCGACATCACCCAGCGCGGCTGTTTCTTGAACAGCGCCGAGCCCGGAAAAATCGCGAACTTGGCGCCGCGGGCGCCCAGATATTCGCGCTTGTCGGACTCCTTGAGGCCGATGTGACTGAGCAGACCGGACAGCAGGGCGGTGTGCACATGGGCACCCTCGGCGACGTCCTCACGGTCTTCGACAAGAGACAATCCGAGGGTACGGGCGACCTGCCGCAACTGGGCGTAGATGTCCTGCCACTCGCGGACCCGCAGATAGTTCAGGAATTCGGAGCGGCACAGCCGGCGGAACTGGTTGCCGGACAGCTCCTGCTGCTTCTCGCGAAGGTAGCGCCACAGGTTGAGATAGCTGAAGAAGTCCGATTCCTTGTCGGTGAACCGGGCGTGCTTCTCGTCGGCCTGCTGCTGTTTCTCGGTGGGCCGTTCGCGCGGGTCCTGGATGGACAGGGCCGCGGCGATCACCATCACCTCGGCGACGCACTCCTGCTTGTCCGCCTCCATCACCATCCGGGCGAGCCGCGGGTCGACCGGCAGCTGGGCGAGCTGGCGGCCGAGCGGCGTGAGCTTGCGGTCGTCGAGCGCGCCGAGCTCCTCGAGCAGTTTCACGCCGTCGGTGATGTTGCGCCGGTCCGGCGGGTCGATGAACGGGAATTTGGCGAGGTCGCCGAGACCGAGATTGGTCATCTGCAGAATGACACTCGCCAGGTTCGTCCGCAGGATCTCCGGCTCGGTGAACTCGGGCCGGGACTCGAAGTCCTCCTCCGAGTAGAGCCGGATGCAGATGCCGTCGGCGACCCGCCCGCAGCGGCCCTTGCGCTGGTTGGCGCTGGCCTGCGAGACCGGTTCGATCGGCAGCCGCTGCACCTTGAGCCGGTTGGAGTAGCGGCTGATCCGGGCCGTGCCGGGGTCGATGACGTAGCGGATGCCGGGGACGGTCAGCGAGGTCTCGGCCACGTTGGTGGCGAGCACGACCCGGCGCTGCGAGTGCCGCTCGAAGACCTTGTGCTGCTCGGCGGCGGACAACCGGCCGTACAGCGGGACGATGTCGGTGTTGCGCAGGTTGCGCTTGCCCAGGGCCTCGGCGGTGTCGCGGATCTCCCGCTCGCCGGAGAGGAACACCAGGATGTCGCCGTCCCCGTCCCGGCCGAGTTCGTCGACCGCGTCGGCGATGCCGTCCACCTGGTCCATCGGCTCCTCGGTCTCGTCCGAGGCATCCACCGAGACCAACGGCCGGTAACGCACTTCGACCGGGTAGGTGCGGCCGGTCACCTCGATGACCGGAGCGCCACCGAAATGCGCGGAGAACCGGGCGGTCTCGATGGTCGCCGAGGTGATGATCACCTTCAGGTCGGGGCGGCGCGGGAGGATCTCGCGGAGGTAGCCGAGGATGAAGTCGATGTTGAGGCTGCGCTCGTGGGCCTCGTCGATGATCAGGGTGTCGTACCGGTACAGCATCCGGTCGTTCTGGATCTCGGCGAGCAGGATGCCGTCGGTCATGACCTTGACCATGGTGTCGTCGCTCACCTGATCGGTGAACCGCACCTTGTAGCCGACCGTGGAGCCCAGCGGCCGGTCGAGCTCCTCGGCGATGCGCTCGGCGACCGTGCGGGCGGCAATCCGGCGCGGCTGGGTGTGCCCGATCTGGCCGCGCACCCCGCGCCCCAGCTCCATGCAGATCTTGGGGATCTGGGTGGTCTTGCCGGAGCCGGTCTCGCCGGCCACCACGACGACCTGATGGTCGCGGATGGCGGCGAGGATGTCGTCCTTGCGCTGGCTGACCGGCAGCGACTCGGGGTAGGTGATGGCCGGGACGGAGGCGAGCTTGGCCTCGAGGCGGCCCCGCGCGGCGACCGCCTCGGCTTCGATCTCGGCCAGAGCGGTGGCCCGGGCCGCCTCGTCACGAATCCGGCGGGTGCCGTCCAGCCTGCGCTGGAGCCGCCGTTCGTCCCGAGGGAGCAGGTCGGGAAAAAGGGCGCGGAGCGAGGCGGGTGTTATCGACATGGCGCAGCAAGAATAGGCGGAACCCGCCGGAAACGCCTGGTGATTAACGCCGCTTGGCGAGCCCGTCCACCGCCGCCATCTCCTCGTCGGTCAGCGCGAAGCCCCCGATGTCGAAGTTGCTCGATACCCGGGCCGGCGACGCCGACTTCGGGATCACCACGATCTCATGCTGTACGTGCCAGCGAAGCACCACGCGGGCCGGGTCGACGTCGTGCGCGGCGGCGATCCGGGTGAGCACCGGGTCGTGCAGGTCGGTGGTCTTGAACGGCGAGTAGCCCTCGACGATGACCCCGCGGTCGCGGTGCGCGGAAACCAGCCCCGCATCCCAGAGCGCCGGTCCGAACCGGATCTGGTTGACGGCCGGCGCCTCGCCCGTTTCGGAGACCAGGGAATCGATATCCGAGATGTCAAAGTTGCTCACGCCGATCGCCCGCGTCAGGCCTTCGTCGCGCAAGGCGACGAACGAGCGCCATACCGCGACCGACCGGCCCCGGGACGGCGGCCAGTGGATCAGCCACAGGTCGACCGCGTCCACCCCGAGCAGACGCACGCTCTCCGAGATGGTCGCGCGCTCCTTGCCGGCCCGCTCGGGCGGCAGCTTGGTGGTGATGAAGACCTGGTCGCGGAGCACGCCGGAGTCGGCGAGCGCGCGGCCCACCTCGGCCTCGTTGCCGTACATGGTGGCGGTGTCGATGTGCCGGTAGCCGGCGTCCAGGGCGGCGCGGACGGCCTTGTAGGCCTGCTCGCCGCGCAGCTGCCAGGTGCCGAAGCCGAGCAGCGGCATGGCCAGGTCGCTGCCGGCGACCGGGAGGGCGGGAATGGTCATGCGCCCCAATCTATTCCGGGTCGGCGGGGTGGTGGTGCGGCACCGGCGAGCGCAGCCGGGTGCCGGCCGGATCCCCGCCCGACGGCGCCGACGACGGCAGGGCACTGAGCCCCGGCAGCCGGGTGTTCTCCATGGCGGCCCGCTCGGCGAGCGCACGTTCGAGCTTCTCGCGCGCCTCGTCGTCGTCGGAGTCGGTGGGCGCGTCCTTCTTCGTGGACCTGAGCTTCATGGCGTACTCCTCCAATGGCAGGGTGAAGTGGAAGCGCGTCCCTCCGCCGGGGTTGTCGGCGACGCCGATCTCCCCGCCGTGGCGCTCCACGATGCGTTTGCAGATGGCCAGGCCGAGCCCGGTGCCGGCGTAGCCGGCGTCGGCGTGGGCCCGATGGAACCGTTCGAAGACGGCGGGCTTGTCGGCGTCCGGGATGCCGATGCCGCGGTCGGCGATCGCCACCCGGGTCCAGCCGTCGCCGACCGGGCCGGCGGTGATGTCGACGCGGGCGGCGGAGCCGGGGCTGACGTACTTGAGCGCGTTGCCGATCAGGTTGTCCAGGACGTGCCGCAGCATCGCCGGGTCGGCGGCGACGATCGGCAGCTCGCCGATGAACACGTCCGGCACCTGGTCGTCCGGCAGGTGCCCGGTGCGGTCCTGGACCACCTCGCCGACCAGCGCGGACAGGTCGACCGCGGTGAAGTTCAGCGGCGCGTCCCGGGCGGTGGTGTAGGCCAGCAGGGTGTCGATCATCGCGGCCATCCGGTCGACGGCCCGGACGATGCGCAGCAGCGAGTGCGAGGGTTCGCCGTCCTCGAGGAGTTCCTCGCAATGGCCGCGGATGACGGTGAGCGGCGCCTTGAGGTCGTGCGCCACCACCCCGGCGAAGACGGCCAGGTCGTTCTCGTAGCGGCGCAGCTCGGTGATGTCGTGGAAGACCGCGACCGCGCCGGCCTCCCCGGCGCTGGGGTCGAGCGGCCGCCCGTCCACGCTGATCAGGATGCCCTCGGGCCGCCCCGCGTTGCGGACCAGCATCTCCACCCCGTTGGAGCTCTCCCCGGACAGGGCCCGGATCAGCGGCAGCTCGTCGTGCGGGAACGGGGTCCGGCCGTCCGGCCGGAACAGCCCGTAGTGCTCCTGCCAGGCGGCCATGTCGGAGGTGTCCTGGTCGATGCCGAGCAGTTCCTTGGCGGCCGGGTTGTGCAGCATGAACTCGCCGTTCCCGTCGACCACGCCGACCCCGTCGCCGATGCTGGCCATCACCGCGGCGAGCAGGACGGCCTGATGGCGGCTCTCCTGCTCGGCCTGGCGCAGCTCGCGGGTGGCCGCCTCGACCCGGGCGACGGCCCGGGAGCGCGCCGACGCCAGCACGTAGACCAGCCCGGCCACGATCAGCGTGATGGCGATCCCGCCACCGAGCACCAGGCCGGGCAGCGGGCTGTGCGCGCCGGGCAGGTTGCCGGAATCGGCCCGGATGATCAGCGTCCATTCCCGGTCGGCGACGTCGAGCAGGCTCTCCCGTTCCATGTCGGGTTCGCCGGGCACGAAGTAGTGGGCCACCGCCGGCCGGCTGCCGTCGGTGTTGGCGGCGAGCAGTTCGCCGTTGAGCTGACCCTGGCTGACCGCGGCCAGCACGGCGCTGAGGAAGTCCTGGCCACGCATGCCGAGCACCATCCAGCCGCGGAACTGCGGATCGGCGGTGCGCGGCCAGATCGGCGCGGCGAAGACGAACGAGTGCTGCTGCTGGGCGGCCGGCAGGTTGCGGTCGCGCAGCAGGACGTACGTGTCGGAGACGGCGGGCGAGCTCATCCGGCGCGCGTCCCGCATCGCCTCGGCCGGTTCGCGGGCCGCGGCCAGGTCGATGCCGCTGGTCGTGCCGGAGCTGCGCAGCCCCCGGTTGAAGATCGAGAAGTAGTGCTCCTGGCCGGTCACGGCGGGCCGCAGGACGAGCCCGTCGGCCCCGCGCGAGCGCCACCGCGCCTGCACCGCCGGGATCTGCGCGTCGGTGGCCGGCACCACGAACGCGACGCTGGACGCGCCCTTGAGCCCGGCGTTGGCCAGTGACGACGTGGCCGCGTCGAAGTCGTCCCAGGTCATGTTGCTGTCGGTGGCCAGGCCGGTGGCGGTGGCCTCGAGCAGCGACCGGTAGCGCGCGGTCTCGGTCAGCACGGCGGCCTTCGCCATCTCGGCTCGCTGGTCCATGACTCGTTCGGCGTTCTCCCGTTGCCCGGAACGCAGGCCCGACACGATCAGCCCGGTGGCGGTCAGGCCCACGACGATCACGGCGACGGCGAGAAACGCGGCCAGGCGCCCGTGTCCGGGACGCCCGGCGACCGCGCTCCCCCGTCGCCTCACCAAAACCAGCGTAATGCGCAAATCACCCCCGTCAGCCGCTTCGGCCGACGGGGGTGATACAAAGCTTCTACTTCCAGATGTCGTACTGATAGAGGTTGTACGACGCCATCAGGCTAGTGATCTTGGTGTAGTAGTTCGGGTCGGTCGCGTACCCGGCCTTCCAGACGGTCCAGATGAACTTGTTCGCGTCCTTGGAGTACTCGAAGGCCGGCTTGTAACGGCTGTTCACCCGCAGGAAGCTGCCGTGGTCGCGGAACGAGTGCCCCATCGTGGCGTACGTCCGGAAGGTCGCCGTGGTGGAGAAGCACTGGCCGGCCTTGGTGCACTCGGTGGTCACGTAGTTGTGGCAGCCGCTGGCCAGCTTCCCGTACGCCCCGTTCTGGCATTTGATCCCGAAGTAGTTGCGGTCGGTGGCCGACAGGCTGCTGCGGCCCCAGCCCGACTCCAGGATCGCCTGGCCGATCGTCACCGAGGCCGGCACGCCGTACTCCCGCCAGCCCTGCTGCGCACCCGGCACCGACGCCTTGAGGAACTGCTCCGGCGTGATCGCCGGGGTGTCGTCCGCCGGGGTCAGCGAGGCGCCCGGGCACAGCGTCAGCGTCGGCGTGACGACGTAGGCGTGCGAGATGTAACCGCCGTCGGTCAGCCGGTTCCACTGCGTGGTCGTGCGCACGGTGCCGGACACCTTCGTGCCCACCACCCCGCACACCCCCTGCACGGTGCCGCCGTTGGCGATCGACCGCTTGACCGGGGCGCTGGTGTTCGGCGCGGTGCGCACGTTGACCGAGCCGTCGGTGCTGCGCACAGTGCCGGTCCTGGCCGTCACGGCCGGGGCCGCCTTCGGCGCGCTGGTCGCGCACCGCGGCACACTTCCGCTGGTCCGGAGGTACGCGTGGCTCACGTACGCGCCGGTGGACAGCTTGTCCCATTGCGTGCTCGTGCGGACCGACCCGCGAACGGACGGGCCGGTAACCGCGCACATCACGGTGACCTTCTGGTTGTTCTTCAGCGTGCCGACGATCCGGGACGCCAGCGACGGGCTCGTGCGCGTCTTCAGCGGCGCGGTGCGCACGTCGACGGTCGCGGTCACCCCGGCGGCCTGGGCGGCGGCCGGAGCCACCAGGAGGCCACCACCGGCGGCGAGCACCAGTAGTGGTGCGGCAAGCAGTCGGCGGGTGTCGAAGCCCATGAAACGTCCCCCGGTCTCGGTCAGGCATTTGTCCGTTTCAAGGTCCCGAGGGGGCGTTGCGGGGCAAGAGCGATCCCGGTTGCGGCTGAGTTGCCACGGTCGCCGGAGGAGGCTGTTGCGACACAGCGAAACGCGTGAGACTTACGCGTGCTTGAAACTGGGCACGATTGGGCAAACGCCCTCCGTCTCGTACGATCAGCAGCCTGCAGGAGGACCTCGCCGATGACGGCCCTGGCGTCCCGAACCGAATCGGCACCCACCCCCGCGAAGGCGCGCGGTGGCGCCGGGCATGTCCTCGCCCCTCTGGCCGTCGCGATCCTGGCCGCCGCCGGGGTCGCCGCCCTGTACCGCGTCTGCGTGCTGACGTCCCTGGGCCAGTACGTCGACACGACCGCCATGCGCGGCGGCGACGTCGATCACCCCCGCGTGGTCGAGGTGCTCAGCCGCACGCTGAACGGCACCACCCTGGTCAGCCTGGTGGGTGTCTGCCTCGCCGCGGCCACCATCGGGGTGCTGCGCAAGCGGATCGACCTGGCGGTCGGTGCCGCCCTGCTGGTGATCGGCGCCAACGGCACCAGCCAGCTGCTGAAGATGCGCCTCGACCGGCCCGACTACGACGGCCTGACCACCCCCAACTCGTTCCCGAGCGGGCACACCGCGGCGGCCGCCTCGGTGGCGTTCGCGCTGATCCTGGTGCTGCCGGCCGCCGTCCGCGGCATGGTCACCATGATCGGCGCCGGCTACGTCACGGTCATCGCGATCGCGACCGTCTGGGCCGAGTGGCACCGCCCGAGCGACACCGTCGCCGCGGTCCTGCTGGTGCTGGCCTGGTCGTCGCTGGTGGCCTTCGTGATCCGGCTGCGGCGATCCCGGCACCTCGGGCCGGCCGAGCGGCACAGCCGGGTCGGCACCGTCGTCCTGCTGATCGTCACGGTCGTGGCCGGCGCCGCCGGCATCCTCGGCCTGATCACCACGGCCATGTCCGAACGCGTCACGCCGGACCTCGTCTCCGGCCGGTTCGCGTTCCTGGCCGGCTCGGCCGGCATGACCGCCGCCGTGGCCGGCGCATTTCTGATCTGGGTGCGGCTGGCGTCCGGCGACAAGCCGGAGACCGCACCGGCGAAGACGGCGGTCCGCCGCCGCACCAAGGGAGGCAGCAAGTGACAACTCCGTCCGACAAGCCGATCACCACTTCGGCCACCGATAACGCACCGACCGCCCCGATCCCCTCACCCCGGGTGGCCCCCGACGCGGCACCGACCGAGACGATCCCCACCGATTCCGCTCCGACCGCGCCGATCCCGGCCGCACCCGGCAGCGCCGCCGGGCAGATCCCGCCCGGCCCGGGCGGTGCGGTGCCGAGCGTGCCCGCGCAGGCGCCGGCCGGGCCGAGCGTGCCGACCGAGGTGGTCGGCACCTACCCCGACTACGCGATGGCCCAGCAGGCCGTCGACCACCTGTCCGACAACAAGTTCCCGGTCGAGCGCACCGCCATCATCGGCACCGACCTGCGCCTGGTGGAGAACGTCCTGGGCCGGCTCACCACCGCCCGGGCGGCGATCGCCGGGGCGGCCAGCGGCGCCTGGTTCGGTCTGTTCATCGGCCTGCTGTTCGGCCTGTTCAGCGATTCCGGCTGGTTCGGCGTCATCCTGGTCTGCCTGCTGATCGGCGCGGCCTGGGGTGCCATCTTCGGCGCGATCGCGCACGCCGCCACCGGTGGCCGCCGCGACTTCGCCTCGCGCAGCTCCCTGGTAGCCGGCCAGTACGCGGTCACTTCCGACTCGGAGGTAGCCGACCAGGCCCGCCAGCTCCTGATCCAGCTGAACTGGCGCGCCAGCGGCGCTCAGTAACCAGCCAGCAGAAAGAGGCCCCGATCTTCGATCGGGGCCTCTTGGTTTGAGCGCAACCAAAGTCGCGCTGAGCCCGCTGACGTCGCCCGCCGAGCGGAGCGAGGCCAGCCAGCTCAGAGTGTCTCGCCGCTCTAAGCGCGATTACAGCGCACCGTTCAGCTCCGCACGAAGCTTCGCCAAAGCACGGGTCAAAAGGCGGGACACGTGCATCTGG
>NZ_BOQN01000053.1 GCF_018332695.1 Paractinoplanes toevensis | reverse complement strand
GGCAGACCACGCGGGGCGGGCGGGGCGGCTCAGCAGCCGCAGCCGCCGCCGCAACAGCCGCCGCCGCTGGGGCCTGCGGACGGGGCCGAGGGCGAGCCGCCGCGGCCGGTGACCGCGACGGTGGAAAGCAGCTTCACCGTGTCGTCGTGGCCCTGGGGGCAGACGGTGGGCGCGGTGGCCTCTCGCATCGGGCGGCTGACCTCGAAGGTGTCGCCGCAGGAGCGGCACCGGAACTCGTAACGCGGCATTGGCAAAGCGTAGGCCCCCCGTATGACAGAAAGGCACCCAGCAGGTCTGCCCTTCAGAATGTGATTCGGCCTCGTCTACGCGGCCTCTTGCGGCGAGCCGTCGCCGGGTATGGTCGGGCCGTGGCGAACGGGCAGGAGAAACCGGTGGACAAACCTGAGCTGCGCGCGGCCGCGCCGCACCAGGGCGGACCACTCGGCAGCTCCGGCGCGGCGCCCGACCCGAGCACGGACAAATCGGCCACATTGGCGTCCGGAAAGCCCGCGCCCGATGCCGCCCCGGCCGCGTCGGCGAGCGCGGGCAGCCTCGCGCCCACGAGTAAGGCGGAGGGCGCACCCCCCGCTGCCGCCGGCGGGCAGGGCGCGGTCGAGGACGCCTCAGCCAAGCCAGGAAGTAACGCCGGCCCCGAGATCGCCACCAAGCCGATCGACGCCAAGCCCACCGACCCGACGCAGCCCACCGCCGGACCGGCTCAGGCCACGTCGGCCGCGGCCACAACAGCCGGGGCCACAGCAGGCGGAGACACAACAGGCGCCGCAGGCGCCAGCACCGCAGGCGCCAGCACCGCAGGCGCCAGCACCGCAGGTGGGGGCACCGCAGGCGCGGACACAGCAGGCGCGGACACAGCAGGCGCGGACACACCAGGCGCGGACACAGCACGCGCGGGCACAGCAGTTGGGGCCACGCCGCCGGGCGCGGCGACGCCGAGCACGACGACAGCGGGTGCGGGCACGGCGAGTGCGGGCACGGCGAGTGCGGGCACGGCGAGTGGCGATGCGACCGCTGGCTCCAAAGCGGAGGCTGAGGCCAAGTCTGCCGGAATCGGTGCTGATGCTGATAAATCGGATAAGCCGGATGGGGCGGGTAAGGACTCGGCTGCGGCGGCTGTGCCGGTTCAGGCTCGGGGGCTTCGGCGGGCCAATCCGGTGCTGGTGGCTCGGAAGGCTGGGCGCAGCACCTCGGACTGGGCCAAACGGCCCAGCGGGCGGCTCGTGCTGCCGGGGATCATCGCGCTCCTCCTGCTCGGGGCGGCGGGGACGGCTGGTGCTTACCTCGTACCGAAAGCTCTGCAGGCCGCGCCGTCGCCCAGCGTGACGCCCGGCTTTCCGTTGGAGGCGACCGCCTCGGGGGCGCCGGCGAGTTTCCCGGCCGGCCTGCCGACCGGGTCGGCCCCGGCGGGGCCGGGCAATTTTCCTCCGGCGACCACCGAACCGGCCCAGCCGGTGCAGAACGGTGCCCGGCCCGCCGACGCCCTGAACGGGTGGGCGCAGCAGGTCGGCACCAAGGTCGGCATCCCGGTGGTGGCGGTCCAGGCTTACGGGTACGCCGAGTTGGTGCTCAGCCGCACCATGCCGGGCTGTCACCTGAGCTGGACCACGATCGCCGCGATCGCCAGCGTCGAGTCGGCGCACGGCAGCGCCAACGGAGCAGTGCTGGGGGTGGACGGGTCGGTGTCGCCGCCGATCTACGGGCTGCCGCTGGACGGCAAGGGTGGGCGGCAGCTGATCGCCGACTCCGATCAGGGCACGCTGGACGGGGACACCACCTATGACCGGGCGGTCGGGCCGTTGCAGTTCATCCCGTCCACCTGGAACAGCTACAAGGTGGACGCCGATAACAGCGGGGTCGCCGACCCCAACGACATCGACGATGCGTCACTGACCGCGGCGACCTATCTGTGCCAGGGCGGGCGTGACCTGTCCAAGGCGGAGTCGTGGTGGGACGCGATTCTCTCGTACAACGCTGTTCAGCCGTACGCCCAGAAGGTTTTCGAAGCGGCGAACGACTACGGGCAACGCAGCCGAACATAAACGGACAGTGACGGCCCTCGCACATTTCCGTTCCCAGCACTTCCCAGTTGGTCCGGTTAACGGCAAGC
This sequence comes from Paractinoplanes toevensis, assembly GCF_018332695.1. GTDB lineage: Bacteria > Actinomycetota > Actinomycetes > Mycobacteriales > Micromonosporaceae > Actinoplanes > Actinoplanes toevensis. Next base: position 65,559 of record NZ_BOQN01000053.1, on the reverse strand, counting down.
TGTACGGGTGAGGGTGCGTGAATGGGATCCCCGGTCAGCGTCGGCGGGGGAGATCCGATCGCTCGTGGAGACGGTTAACACGGTGCTGTCCGAAGATCTCCCCGACGATCCACCATGGCAGGACGTCCAGGTCGCTGATTACCTGGCCGAGACCATGCCCGGCGAGCGCCGGATCAGCTGGGTCGCGGAGGATGATCGCCTTCCCGAGGGGGAGAGCGAGATCTTCGGGCATGTCAGCATTCTGCTGCTGGGTGACATCGGCGTGCTCGAGGTGATGGTCAAGCCGTCGCTGCGCCGCCGCGGCCTGGGCCGGGAGCTGGTTGCCGTGGCCGCCCGACGCGCCTACCTGGAGGGCTTCTCGTCGATCGGGGTCGAGGTGATCGGCGGCACTCCGGCGATCGCGTTCTACGAGTCCCTCGGCTTCGAGCGGGAGTATGTGGAGACCCGCAGCGTCCTCAACCTGTCTTCGGTCGACTGGCCGTCGCTGCACGAGATGGCCGACGGCATCGCGACCGGCTACCGGGTGGAATATCACCCGGGCGGTCCCCCGGAGTCCCTGCTCGAGGCCTACGCCCAGGCGAAGCTGGAGGCGCAGGACGACGACGAGGACCTCGATCTCGCGCCGCGCTCGTCCGACCCGCAGCGGCTGCGCGACTCCCTGGAGACGCTGCACAAGCGCGGCCTGAAGCCGTACATCGTGCTGGCCATCCACGAGTCGAGCGGGGTGGTGGCCGGTCTGACCGAGGTGGTGGTGCCGGCGCAGCATCCGGAGCGCGCCGACCAGTACGACACGATCGTCGTGCGGGCCCACCGCGGCTACGGCATCGACCGGGCGATCAAGGCGCGCATGCTGTTCGAGCTGCGGTCGGCCGAGCCAGGTCTGCGCGAGGTGCAGACCTGGAACGCGCACAACAACGAGTCGATGCTCAAGGTCAACGCCGAGCTGGGCTACCAGGCCGACCGCGACTGGTATGAGTACGGTTCGGACGTCGCCCAGCTGGTGCAGAGCCTCGAGCCGGTGGAGAACTAGAAGCGCAGCTTCTGAGCGACCTCGGTGGCCCAGTAGGTGAGGATGATCTGGGCGCCGGCTCGCTTGATCGAGGTCAGCGACTCGAGGATGGCCCGGTCGCGGTCGATCCAGCCGTTGGCGGCGGCCGCCTCGACCATCGCGTATTCACCCGAGACCTGATAGGCGGCGACCGGGACGGTCACCCGGTCGCGGATCGCGGCGATCACGTCGAGGTAGGGCAGGGCCGGCTTCACCATGACGATGTCGGCGCCTTCGGCCACGTCCAGGTCGACCTCGCGCAGGGCCTCGCGCAGGTTCGGCGGGTCCTGCTGATATTGCCGGCGGTCGCCCTGCAGGCTGGACTCGACGGCCTCGCGGAACGGGCCGTAGAACGCGCCCGCGTACTTGGCGGAGTAGGCCAGGATCGAAACGTCCTGATAACCCGCTTTGTCGAGGGCGCGGCGGGCCACGCCCACCTGGCCGTCCATCATGCCGGAGGTGCCGATCATGTGGGCCCCGGCCGCGGCCTGCGCCACCGCCAGATCAGCATAAATGGCCAATGTGGCGTCATTGTCCACTGAGCCGTCCGGCGCCAGCACCCCGCAGTGACCGTGCGAGGTGAACTCGTCCAGGCACAGGTCGCTCATGATGACCGTGGAGTCGCCCACCTCGGCCACGAGATCCTGGATGCCCACGTTGAGAATGCCGTTCGGATCGAGACCGGCCGAACCGGTCTCGTCCTTGTGGTCGTCCGTGGGCACGCCGTACAACATCAGGCCGCCGACGCCCGCGCTGACCGCCTCGTGTGCGGCCTTGCGCAGGGACTCGCGGGTGTGCTGAACCGCGCCGGGCATCGAGCTGATCGCCTTGGGCTCGGTGAGCCCCTCCTTCAGGAAGAGGGGCAGCACGAGCTCGGACGGCGCGAGCCGGTTCTCCTCCACCAGGCGGCGGAGGGCCGGAGTGCGCCGCAGGCGGCGCGGGCGGATGTCGGGGTACGACATGAGCGCTCCTCTAACGGAAACGGAGGGCCGTAGGTCCCTGAACCTTGGAGCCGCGACGCTGCTTGGCCGGCATCGCGGCCAGCTTCTCGCGCAGCTCGATCGCGTACGACGCGAGCGCCTCGACCAGATCCGGCACGGACGCGTGCTGGGGCTGGACGTCGACGCGCAGGCCGAACTCGGTCGCCGTCTCGGCGGTCTTCGGACCGATCACCGCGACGACCGTACGGGCGTGCGGCTTGCCGGCGATGCCGACCAGGTTGCGTACGGTCGAGGACGAGGTGAAGAGCACCGCGTCGAAGCCACCCGACTTGATCGCGTCGCGGATCTCAGCCGGCGGCGGGGCGGCGCGCACCGTGCGGTACGCCGTCACGTCGTCGACCTCCCAGCCACGCTCGATGAGCCCGGCCGCGAGCGTCTCGGTGGCGATGTCGGCGCGGGGCAGCAGCACCCGGCCGACCGGGTCGAGGATCTCGTCGTGCGGCGAGAACTCGGCGAGCAGGCCCTCGCTGGACTGGTCGCCGGCCGGGATCAGCTCGGGCTGGATGCCGAAGGAGCGGACCGCCTCGGCGGTGGCCTCGCCGATGCAGGCGATCTTGACGCCGCCGAAGTGGCGGGCGTCGAGGCCGTGCTCGTCGAATTTCTCCCAGACCGCGCGGACCGCGTTCACCGAGGTGAAGACGACCCAGGCGTACCGGCCGTCGACCAGGCCCTTGACCGCGCGCTCCATCTGGGCGGGGGTGCGCGGGGGCTCGACCGCGATGGTCGGCACCTCGCACGGAATCGCGCCGTATGCCCGCAGGCGTGCGCTCATCGCGCCGGCCTGCTCCTTGGTGCGCGGGACCAGGACCTTCCAGCCGTACAGCGGGCGGTTTTCCCACCAGCTCAGGGAGTCGCGCTCGGCCACGTCGGTGCCGACCGACAGCACCACGCGGCCGGTGAAGCCGAGTGCCGCCGCCACGAAGCTGTCGACCGTGGACGTCGTCGTGTACTGCGTCTCGCCGGTGCCGTCGCCGGTCACCGCGACCGGGGTGCCGGGCTCGACACCGGCCGCGAGCAGCCCGTCGCGCACGGCGGCCAAGTCGCCGGCGTCGACCGACACGGCGAAGGAGCCCTTGCGGGCGGACGCGGCGAGCGCGTCGAAGTCGAGGGCGGTCACGTCGCCGACGTCGGCGACGGTGCGCACGGCCGGCAGCGGAACGCCGGCGTAGGTGGCGACACCTTCGGCCTGGCCGATGCCGGGTACGACCTCGAAGTGCACGGCGGTGCGAGCGACCGCCTGCACCTCCTTGACGACCGACTCGTGGCCGAACGGGTCGCCGGCCACCAGGTGCACGGCGGACAGGCCGGACTTGGCCGCGGAGAGCAGCACCTTGGCGACGTCGCCGGGGGCGCCTTCGGCCGGGCTGAACTGGGCGTCCTCCTTGGCCTCCGACTTGATCGCGGCGAGCAGCGAGTCGGGCACGCCACGGTCGTAGACCACCTGGTCGGCATCGGTCAGCGCAGCGTGCGCTCGGCGGGTCAGCAGTTCCGGGTCGCCGGGGCCGGCGCCGACGAACGCGATGCGTCCTGCTGGCTTGCGGGCGGTGCGGGTGGTCATTCTGTGCTCCCCATCAGGGTGTCGGCGCCGTTCTCGAGGAGGTCGGCGGCAAGTGCTTTGCCGATCTCCGCCGCGTCGGCGGGCGTTCCGGTGCGCGACAGGCGGATGGCTCGGGATCCATCCGGGCTGATCACCGCACCGCGCAGGTAGATCTCGTCGCCTTCCTCGCCCTCGGCGAGCTCGGCGTGTGCCGCGACCGGGGCGGAGCACCCGGCCTCGAGCGTGGCAAGCAACGCCCGTTCCGCCACGACAGCGGAGCGAGACGGTGCATGATCGAGTGCGGCCAGCAGCTCGACCAGGTCTGCGTCGCCGGCCCGGCACTCCACCGCCAGCGCGCCCTGGGCGGGGGCGGGCAGCATGAGCATCGGGTCGAGCGTTTCGGTGATCTCGGCGGTGCGGCCGAGACGCGCCACTCCGGCCCGGGCGAGGACTACGGCGTCCAGATCGGCCTCGGGCCCGAGGACCCGGGCGATCCGGGTGTCGATGTTCCCGCGGATCGGCGTGACCTGCAACTCTAGGCCCAAAGCGTGCAGTTGCGCGATTCGGCGCACCGCCCCGGTGCCGATGACCGACCCGGGCGGAAGCTCGGCGAGAGTGCGGTCGCCGCGGGAAATCAGCACATCGCGGGGGTCCTGCCGCGGCGGCACGGCCGCGATGTGCAGGGCCGGGTGCGCGGCGGTGGGCAGGTCCTTGTACGAGTGGACGGCGAAGTCGATCTCGTCGGCCAGCAGCGCGTCACGCAGCGCGGAAACGAAGACGCCCACGCCGAGCTGGGCCACCGGAGCGGAGGAACGGTCACCGGGGGTGACGATCCGGACGAGCTCGACCGGCCGGCCGGTCGCGGCGGTGAGCGCGTCGGCGGTCTGCTGCGACTGCGCCAGGGCGAGTGCGCTGCCGCGAGTGCCGAGTCGCAAGGGGGTACTCACCGGTTACCTCCGATCTCGGGAACGGCGTCGGCCTGGGTGGCGTGCGGAACGTCCAGGTCGAAAAGCTCACGCAGCATCGCCGCGTACTGGTCGCCGCCGGGTTCGGCGGCAAGCTGGCGGACCCGCACGGTCGGCGAGTGCAACAGCTGCTGGACGACCCGATGCAGCGTACGGGAAACATCCGCGCGCTGCTCCTCGGTGAATTCCGCCCTTCGGGACCACAATTTGCGCAGTTCGGCGGTCATCACGTCCTCGGCGCGGGTGCGCAGAGCCGCGACGGTCGGCGCGATGTCGGAGCCGCGCAGCCAGGCGAGGAAGTGGTCGACCTCGGCGGTGACGATCTGTTCGACCGCGGCGGTCTCGGCCGCGGCCGGGAGCGCCTGCCGGGACGCGGCCAGGCTGTCGATGTCGATGATCGTGACGCCGTCCACGTCGGTCGCGTCGGGGGCGACGTCGCGCGGCACGGCCAGGTCGAGCACGACCAGCGAACCGGCCCGCTCGAGCCGCTGCCGGGTGAGCACCGGCTCGCTCGCCGCGGTCGCGGAGATCACCAGGTCGGCGTCGCGGAGGGCCGCGTCCAGCTCGTCGAAGGGGACGGCGACCGCGCCGTACGCCTCGGCCAGCCGGTCGGCGCGCTCGGCGCTGCGGTTGGTGATCCGCACCGGGCCGACGCCGGCCCGGGTGAGCGTGGCGACCGACAGGGCGCCCATCGCGCCCGCCCCGATGACCAGCGCGGACTTGCCGTCGAGATCGCCGAGCCGGGCCGAGGCCACGTCGAGCGCGGCCGTGACCACGCTCTGCCCGGCCTTGTCGATGCCGGTCTCGGAGTGTGCCCGCTTACCGACCCGCAGGGCCTGCTGCATCAGCTCGTGGAGCAGGCGTCCGGCGCTGTCCGCCTCGGTGGCCGCGTGGTACGCGTCCCGCAGCTGGCCGAGGATCTGCGACTCACCCACGACCATGGAGTCGAGCCCCGACGACACCCGGAACGAGTGCAGCACGGCCGCCTCGTCGTAGTGCACGTAGAGGTGTCCGGCCAGCTCGGTGGCCGGGATGCCGGACACCTCGGAGAGGACGTTGCAGACGTCGCCGAGACCGCCGTGGAAGCCGCTGACCGCCGCGAAGATCTCCACCCGGTTGCAGGTGGACAGGACGACGGCCTCACCCACGTACGGCTGGCTGACCAGCTTGTGCAGCAGCTGGGGCACCTCGCCGTCGGCGATGGTGAGCCGTTCCAGTGTGCCGATGTCGGCGGTGCGATAGGACGCGCCGACGCTCAGAAGGTTCACGACCCGACCGCCTCCTGGTTTCCCGCCCCCGTGGCGGAACGGCCGCCCGGCAGCGCGGTGAGCGACGCCTTGCGGTGTTCGTGGAATGAGAGGATCTGCAACTCGATGGCCAGGTCGACCTTGCGCACGTCGACGTTGGCCGGAACGGACAGCACGCACGGTGCGAAGTTGAGGATGCTGGTGACGCCGGCCGCGACGAGCTCGTCGGCGACCGCCTGAGCGGCACCGGCCGGGGTGGCGATGACCCCGATGGCGATCGTCTCCTCGACGGCGACCTGGGGAAGCTCGTCGATGTGCCGCACGATCAGACCGTGTATGCGCTCGCCGACCTTGGACGGGTCGGCGTCGAACAACGCCACGATCTTGAAGCCACGGCTGGCGAAGCCGTCGTAGCCGGCCAGCGCGTGGCCGAGGTTACCGACACCGACCAGGCAGACGGCCCGGCGCTGGTCGAGACCCAATACGTACTCGATCTGCTCGATCAGCAGGGCGATGTCGTAGCCCACACCGCGGGTGCCGTAGGACCCGAGGTGGGAGAGATCCTTGCGGAGCTTGGCCGAGTTGACGCCGGCCGCCGCCGCCAGACCCTCGCTGGAGATCGTGTCCGCGCCACCCTCACCGAGGTTGTGCAGTGCACGAAGGTACTCGGGCAGGCGGGCGATCGTCGCCTCCGGAAGATCCGGGAAGGCAGGGACGGCGTTGGCCCGGTCGCTGCCGCCGGACGTGCTTCCGTGACGCTGCTGACTCATCTGACTCCGTGCCGACGAGGTGTCGAACCTTGAGGTGCGAGCCCCCTGGACGCCCGGCTCGACAGCCTGTGGTACCGGGGCTCTTCGAAGTCACAGAGTAGGCGCTTGTGAAGGCGTGCACAAATCGCGATCTTGGCCCCACGAGTGGACAAAGATCCACTAGGCGTGCTATTGGAGCTCTCCCCCAAAAGTACGCCTCACTTCAGCGACCGGGCCACCTCTACCGCCTCCAGCAGCGTGTCGGCAACCGGACGACCGGACGCGCGCAGCCGGTCGGGGTGGGTAAACCCGCCGGTGTAGAGCACCGCCTGCCCGCCCACCGAGTCGGCCGCGGCCGCGTCGTCGAGCGAGTCGCCGATCAGCACCACCTGATCACCGGGGATCCCGAGTTCGGCCAGGTGAGCGGCCAGGTGACCGGCCTTGAGGTGACCGCCGACCTCGGTCCGCAGCCCGTCCACCCGGGTGAAGAGACCGGCCAGCCCGTAGGTCTCGACCGCCGGCACCAACTCGTTGTGGAACCACATGGACAGCAGCGACTGCGAGCCCGGCCAGGCGCGTATCGCGCTGGTCGCGTCGGCCGCCAGGGCCATGCTGGTCAGGCCCATCCGGTACGCGTCGTGGAAGATCCGGTCGAGCTTGCCGAATTCCTCCTCGTCGACCGCCCGCTCGAGGATCTCGGCGTAGAACTCGGCAACCGGCCGGCGGAACCGGGACCGGTGCTCGTCGGCGTCCACGCTGCGCCCACCGACCGCGGCAAATGCCTCGTTCGTCGAGGAAACCACCAGGCTGAGGTCGTCCAGGAGGGTGCCGTTCCAGTCCCAGACAAGATGAGTACGCGCCACGGCGAACAACCTATATGCGGGGCTCCCCCGGCTGTCGCGCCAAATCCCGAAGAAGCCGAGCCTCCTCGACCCGCCAGTAGCCGTGCTCGGCGCCGTCCAGCAGCACCACCGGCACCCGATCGCCGTAGTCGCGCTCCAGCTCGACGTCCGAATCGACGTCCACCCGCTCCCACTGACCAGGCAGGATGCGGTCGAGCACGGCCTCCGCGTCGGTGCACAGATGACAGCCGTCCCGGCTGATCAGCACGACTCGGCTCACAGCTCCCCCTTGCGGACCTTGCCGATCGCCGAGTGCGGAAGCTCACGCACCAGTTCGACGCTCGGCAGCTTGAACCGGGCCAGGTGTCCGGCGCAGTAGACCTGCAGCTCGGCGGGGGTGGGCGCCGGGTCGAGAGCGGCGACAACGTACGCGTGGGGGCGCTGGCCGGCCTCGTCGTCGGGCACTCCGATCACGGCCGACTCGGCCACCGCCGGGTGCGCGTCGAGCACCCGCTCGATCTCGGCCGGGTAGACGTTGAAGCCGTTGACCAGGATCAACTCACCGATCCGGTCGACCAAGCGCAGATCGCCGTCACCGTCCGCGTAGGCGATGTCGCCGGTGGGCCACCAGCCGTCCGCATCCGGCCCGCCGGCGCCGTCCGGCCAGTAGCCGGAGAACAGATTGGCGCCGCGCACCACGATCTCGCCCGGGTCGGTGCCGGCCGTGTCCTCGATCGACAGATCGAGTTCGGCCAGGTCCTCGTCGGCGGAGGCGGTGCCGTCCTCCCACAGCACGTCGCCGGAGGGGGCGCGCAGCCGCAGTGACACACCCGGCAATGGACGCCCGATCGACCCGGCCTTGCCCCGGTCGCTGACCGCCGTGGTGGTGAGCACCGGGGCGGTCTCGGTCAGCCCGTACCCGATCAGAATGGTCTTTCCGGTCGCCACGGTGAAGCGAGCCGATTCGGCCGGCGTGAGCGGCGCCGCGCCGCACACCGCCGTGCGCAGGCTGCTGAGCGCGGCGCGGGCCGACGGCCGCCGCGACCACGCGGCGTACATGCCGGGCACGCCGACCGTCACGGTGACCGCACGTTCGGCAATCACCGACAGTGAGACCGCCGGGTCGAAGCGGTCGATCAGCACGCCGGTCGCCGCATGGTGCGCAACCGTGCCGAGCCCGGTGTTCAACCCGTAAGCGTGAAAAAGCGGCATGGCCAGCAGGACGACGTCGTCCGGGCCGACCACCGGCGGCTCGATCGCATCGAGTTGCTCATGGTTGGCGGCTAGGGCGGCGTGGGTGAGCATCGCGCCCTTCGGGCGCCCGCTCGTCCCCGAGGTGTAGAGCAGCACGGCGAGATCCCCGGCGGCGACCTCCGGCAGATCACCGGTCGCGGTTCCCAGATCAGGGGGTACGCACGGCGGGGTCGACGACCGCAGTTTCGTGCGCCCCGGCTCCTCGGCGACGACGACCGCGGCCCGGCAGTCGGTGATGACGTGATCGAGCTCGTCGGCGGTGTAACCGGGGTTGAGCGGAACGGCGACCCGCCCGGCCCGCAGCACCCCGTAGTACGTCACCACGAAGTCGATCGAGTTGCCGAGCACGATCGCGACCCGCTCGCCGGGCCGGGCCAGCATGACCAGCCGACGGGCCGCAGCGTCCACCCGGGCGTCGAGCTCTGCCCAGGTCAGCGTGGTTTCCGGGGTGATCAGCGCGGGGTGATCGGGGCGGCGTGCGGCAGCGGCGGCAACGGGGTCCTCCACGAGGGACGAGTCTGGCACAGACGTGCCGAGATTCCGATGGCGGACAGCCTGTCCGTCGCGTTCACGAGGGTGTCCACCATCGTGGCAGACGTTCCTTGTGTCTTGTCTGCGCCACTTCGTACACTTTTTGCGCAGCGCACACGGTGTGCGACTCCGTGTGTTCGGAGTCCGTGATACTTCGTGCCTGAGTAACGGACTCCAAAGCCCTGGGTGAGGTCGGTCGGCATTTTCGCGGGCCGCCCCACCCGTTTTGCTATGAGTGATCACCCCTCATCCCGAGGAGGCCGCTGTGCCACAAAAAGCACGGAATTACTGCTTATCCACGTCTGGCGGGACGGATCTGCAGTCGGATCGGGCCCGCCGGGCTGAGGAGGCGCAGTGAGTCATGTGTACGCCGGAGACCCGTACCACCGCGACGTGTTCGCGGCGCGCCTCGCCATCTCCGAGGGCCTGACCTCCCTCCGCCGATCGGTCGACGACATGATCGCCAACACCATCCGCGGCGAAGGTGCGAAGCGGACCAGCAACCGACGCCCTGTCAACGAGTCACCCGGGGTGCGGGTCCCGCCCACCGGTAACGCCAAGCCGATGCCGGGTGGTGGCCGGGTCGCCGTGCCCGGTCGTCCGCCGATGCCGGCCCAGCCCACCGCCGGTCAGCGCAGCCAGCTGCCGGAGAGCACGGCGCCGGGCGAGGCGACCGTGGTGGTGCCGGCCCAGAGCACCACCGGGCCGCCCAGCGAGAGCGAGCCGCCGAAATACCCGGCCCGCCCCGATCCGGGCGACGCCGCCGCCGAGGTGTGGGCGCTGGTCGAACGAGCCCAGGCCGGCGAGTCCGAGGCGTTCGGGCTCATCTACGACCGGTACGTCGACACCGTGTTCCGGTTCGTCTACTTCCGGGTCGGCAACCGGCAGCTCGCCGAGGACCTGACCTCGGACACCTTCCTGCGCGCGCTCAAGCGCATCGGCAGCTTCACCTGGCAGGGCCGCGACCTCGGCGCCTGGCTCGTCACGATCGCCCGCAACCTGGTGGCCGACCACTTCAAGTCCGGGCGCTACCGCCTCGAGGTGACCACCGGGGACGTGCTCGACGCCGACCGCGAGGACCGCGGTCCGGAGGGCAGCCCGGAGTCGGCCGTGGTCGACCACATCACCAACGTCGCCCTCCTCACCGCGGTGAAGCAGCTCAACCCGGAACAGCAGGAGTGCATCGTGCTGCGCTTCCTGCAGGGCTTCTCGGTGGCCGAGACGGCACAGACCATGGGCAAGAACGAGGGTGCGATCAAGGCTCTCCAGTACCGGGCCGTCCGGGCGCTCGCCCGCCTGCTGCCCGAAGGGTTCCAGTGGTGACCCAGGTCTCGCACATGTCGATCTACGTTGCCCGATATCAGCTGTTCGGCCCCGTAACCGGGGGCGAGTGTCACGCGTTTGTCCGGGTGCGACCCCGAAAGGCCTTACCAGCCACCGGTTTCGTCGCAACCGTCGGCGACGCTGCCGACGAGACAGTCACGAGCGAGGGGAGGTGCCCGCGGTGAGCTTCGACTTCTTCGACCGGCGGAGCGCCGAGCGCTTCGCGGAGCTTCTCGACGAGAGCACCGGCGGCCGGCGGCACCACAGCCACGGCCCTGCCGACGAGCGGCTCGCCGAGTTGGTCGCCATCGGTTCCAGCCTCACCGCGGCCAAGCCCGGGGTCCAGGTCGATCCCGAGTTCCGCATCGGTCTGCGAGCCATGCTGGTCGCCACCGCCGAACGGGACGGCATCGGCCGTTCCGCCACCGCCGCCGAGTCCGACGGGCTGGTGGCCGCCGCTTCGGCGGCACCGGGCCGGGCCGGGCTGCGGGCCACGATCCTCGGCCAGGGTGGCCGGCGGATCCGGGCGCGCGGCGCAATCGTCATCGGCGTCGCCGCCGGTGCACTGGCGGTTTCCGGTATCTCCGCAGCAAGCGAGAACGCGTCGCCCGGCGACGCGCTGTACGGGGTAAAGCGCTCCACCGAGCGAGCCCAACTGGCCATGGCCGGTTCCGACGTCACCCGGGGCCAGCTGTCGCTGGACTTCGCCCGCACCCGGCTCGCCGAGGCGGTCGCCATGCCCGGCAGCGCGGCCGGCTTCGCCGGGGTGCTGGACGACATGGACGCCGACACCCGCAAGGGCGTCCGGCTGCTGGACACCTCGGCGGTCGCGCACCGCGACGTCAAGCCGCTGGCCACCGTCGACACCTTTGTGCAGCAGCAGCGGCAGACGATGCTGCCGGCGCTGGACAAACTGAGCCCGGCCAACAAGGAACGGGCCACGCAGTCGCTGTCGCTGCTCGACGCGGTCGGCAAGCGCGGCGACGAGCTGCGCACCGGGCTGAACTGCCCGCAGGTGCTCTCGGCCGGTTCCGACCTGCTCGGGCCGAAGCTGAAGGACTGCACGAGTACGGCCGACGGCACCGCGTCGAACCGGCCCAACGGGCACAGCGGCAAGTCCACCACCCGGGACAGCGACAAACCGAAGGCCAAGGCGGACCGGACCACGCCGCCCGCGAAGCCCGGCGCGACCATCAAGCCCGACGTCGCGGCCAGCCCGACCGTTTCGCCGGCCCCCGGCGTCGCACCGCTCGGCGGAACACCGCTGAGCCCGTCGGAAGAGCCCGCCGAGACCGATGCCGACGACCCGGTCGGCGGCCTGCTCGGGGAGCTCTTCGGCTTCAACTAGGGCGATTCGGTTACAGATATGGCGAGGGGCGGTTGCCGGGAGTTACCGGACCGCCCCTCATCTGTCACTATAGGCGGCTTCTGTCACCGGCCGCCCTCGTCTCAAAGTCCAAACGGATCCGGGCGTTTTTCCAGCAATTCCAGCAGAGTGGCCTGGATCGTCTCGCGAACCTGGTCGGCGAGGTTGTAGACGACCATCGGATCGTCGGCGTGCTCGGTCAGGTGCGCGGTGGGGATCGGCGGGCAGAACTGGATGAGCCACTTGCTCGGCAACGGCACCAGACCCAGCGGGCCCAGCCACGGGAACGTCGGCGTGACCGGGAAATATGGCAGGCCCAGCAACCGGGCCAGCGGCTTGACGTCGGCCAGGATCGGATAGATCTCCTCGGCACCGACGATCGCCACCGGGACGATCGGGGTGCCGGTGCGCAGGGCGGCCGAGACGAACCCGCCCCGGCCGAAGCGCTGCAGTTTGTAGCGGTCGGCGAAGCGCTTGCCGATGCCCTTGAAGCCCTCCGGGAAGACGCCCACCAGGTGGCCGCCGCTCATCAGGCGCTCGGCATCGGGGTTGCAGGCCACCGTGGCACCGGACTTGCGGGCCAGCTCGCTCACGATCGGCATCCGGAACACCAGGTCGGCGCCGAGCAGCCGCAGGTGCCGATCGGCCGGGTGCTGATCGTGCAGCGCCGTCGTCAGCATCAGCGCGTCCAGCGCGACCGTGCCGGAGTGGTTGCCGACGACCAGGGCACCACCCTCGCCGGGCACGTGCTCGATGCCGAAGACCTCGGTGCGGAACCAGTCGTGGTAGAGCACCCGCAGCAGCGGGTGGAAGACCGCGTCGCTGAGCTCGCGGTCGAAGCCGAAGTCGTCGACCTCATAGGTGCCCGCGAGGCGCCGGCGCAGGAAGGCGAGACCGGCGGCGACCCGCTGATCCCAGACGTCGACGGGACGGGCGGGCTCGGGCTCCGGCGACTCTGCGGCATGGCCGTTCATCTGCGGCACCTCCGGGATCGGCCGCCGGCCGTTGACCCGGGCCGGAGCGGCCGGTTTGGGGAGCGTGAAGTCGGCGTGACCGGGCAGCATGTCACGGTACTCGTGCTGGCTCACGCCGCATCACCCTTGACGGATGCCGTCGCCCTATCGGCGACCTTGCTTTCGGCGGTCTTGCTTTCGGCGCGCAGCCGGCGGACGCCGTCGAGGATGGCCCGCTCGGCCGCCTCGATCCGCGCGGCGGTCAGCGAGGAACCGTTCGCGTGCGCCCGGATGAACTCGTCGAAGGCGGCCGCCGTGGTGCGCGGCGTGAAACCGAACTCGTCGAGCAGCCTGGTGGTGTCGACCACCCGGCCATGGACGAAGAGGTCGACCTGGTCGAGGCCGATCTGACCGATCCCGACGTTGCGGGCCAGGCCCCACAGGGTGGAGAAGGTGCCCTCGGGCAACGGCAGGGCGATCCGGCCGGCCCGGCGCACGGCCTGGGACAGTGCGAGCACCCCGGCACCGGCCACGTTGAACGTGCCCGGGTGGTCCTCCAGCACCGACCGGTGCAGCACCTCGAGCGCGTCGTCGACGTGCACGAACTGCAGCCGGGCGTCGCGACCGAAGACGGTCGGCACGAACGGCTGGGCGAACAGTCGGGTGAGCGTGGTGTCGGCCGTCGAACTGATGAACGGCGCGAACCGCAGCACGGTCGCGGACACGTCGGGCCGGCGGCGGCGGAATCCGCGGACGTAACCCTCGATGTCGAGGATGTCGCGGGCGAACGAACCGCGCGGCACCGCCCGCGGCTCGGTGTCCTCGGTGAAGACCGCCGGGTCGCGGAACGACGCACCGTAGGCGGCCGTCGACGAGCGCACGACGATCTTGCGCAGGCCGGGAGCACCCTGGGCGGCGGCGAGCAGTTGCATCGTGCCGATGACGTTCTGCTCCTTCATCGCCTGGCGTCCGCCATGCTGCGAATCAGGGGCACTGGTCACCGCCATGTGCACAACTGCCTCGGCGCCGAGATCGGCCATGGCGCCGGAAGCGGCGCGAGCGTCGGCCCGGACCAGCTCGACGTCCTCCAGGACGGCCCTCAGGGCCGGTGGAGGCTCATGCGGATCCAGGCCGACGACGCGTTCGATGCGCGGATCGGCGGCCAGACGGGCGGCCACCCGGGCGCCGAGAAACCGGCTCACGCCGGTCACCACGACGACACGGGGCGGTGAGGTCACCAAGGGGCGGACCTTCCGGTGCGGCTTCCGATGCGACCAAAGAGGTAAGTGCGGGCCGGCCAGGCTAGCGCCCGGCCCCCGATCACTTACCCAAACGGCGACGCTGGACGCGGGTCTTGCGCAGCAGCTTGCGGTGCTTCTTCTTCGCCATACGCTTGCGGCGCTTCTTGACCACGGAGCCCATACGAATTTGCCTCTCGAAACCATGTGGGTCGGACCCGGATGCCCACCGGGGCACGACCGCGTCCGTTCTGGACGGCGTCCCGGATCCCTCGCCGCGCGAAGCAGCGGCGGGTAATACGCCGGGAGCCAACCGCACCAGCGTACCGGCCCGATGGGGGCAGGCCCAAACGGCCCCTACGCGGTCTGGGAGAAGGCGCCCCGCAGATAGTCGTGCACCGCGTGCTCGGGCACCCGGAACGACCGGCCGACCCGCACCGCGGTCAGGTCACCGCCGTGCACCAAGCGGTAGACGGTCATCTTGGAGACCCGCATCAGCGCGGCCACCTCGGCAACGGTGAGGAACCGCACCTCCGAGAGTCGTTCCTCGGTCTGGGCTGGACCCGTCATCTTCCCTCGCACCGATCCTTTCGCGGGCACGTCCCCCGGCGGGCGACTTACGTGCGTGTCATCAGAACGTTATCGATACGACTGTGACCAACGCGATGCGTTCCGTGAAATGACCATAAAAAGTCAAGGCCGACACGCCAGTTATGTGCCGATTTAGCCCGAAAGGTTACTTCCCTGGGACAAGGGCGCGGCCGAACAGCGACACGCTCGAGGGACGCTCGGCCAGGCGACGCATGAGGTAGCCGTACCACTGCTCGCCGTACGGCAGGTAGACCCGGACGATGTTGCCGCCCGCCGCCAGCCGCGCCTGCTCCTCGGTGCGCATCCCGTAGAGCATCTGGAACTCGTACTCCTCGGCGGAGCGGTCGAACCAGCGGGCGCGGTCCTCGGCGATGGCGATGAGCCGGGCGTCGTGGGTCGCCACCATCGGGTAGCCCTCCCCCGACATCAGAATGTTCAGACAGCGGACGAACGACTTGTCGATGTCCAGCGGGTCCTGGAACGCGACCGACTCGGGTTCCGAGTAGGCCCCCTTGCAGAGCCGCACCCGCGACCCGGTCGTGGCCAGTTCCCGGCAGTCGCCCTCGGTGCGCCGCAGATAGGCCTGCAGCACCGCACCGGTCGACGGGTAGTCCTTACGCAGCCCGGCCAGGATCTCCAGGGTGGAATCAGTGGTGGTGTGATCCTCGGCGTCGAGGGTCACCGAGGTGCCCGCGTCGGCCGCCGCCGCGCACACCGCCAGGGCGTACTCGAAGGCGAGTTTGTCGTCGATGCGCTGGCCCAGCGCGGAGAGCTTGACACTCACCTCCGCCGCCGGCGTCAGGCCGGCACTCGCCAGCCGGCCGAGGAGCTCGGTGTATTCGTCGCGGACGGCTTTCGCCTGCTCCGCCGTCGACGTCTCGGGGGCCAGATGGTCCACCGTGATCGCCAGGCCGTCGTCGGCCAGCTCGCGCGCCGCGCGAAGCGCGTCCGCCACGTCGTCACCGGCCACGAACCGGCGGGCGGCGTTCTTGCTGAGGGTCGCCGAGGAGACCAACCGCCCCAGGCGGGACGAGTCCGCGGCGGCCAGGAAGACGGAACGGAGCATGGGCCGAGGGTATCGCCCGAAACCGCGCCGGTCGCGGCAACCATGTCCGTCCGCGCGCGGTGCGGCTACCGTTGTCGGGTGAACTTCGATGCGTACGCCCGAACCGCGGTCGACCTCGTCAACGCGGAGCTCAGCGACCTCGCCGGCCTGCGGGCCCTGTTCGCCGACGACCAGTCCTGGATGCGGGAACACATCATCGAGAAGGACCTCGGCGTGTTCCGCCGCGCCCAGCGACGACTGCGTGACGTCTTCGAGCTCGGCACGGCCGGCCGCGACGCCGAGGCGGTCAACGAACTCAACTCGCTGCTGGAGACCTTCCCCGTGCAGCCACGCATCTCCGGTCACGACGCCAGCGACTGGCACATGCACGTCACCAGCCGCGGCGCGTCGGTCAGCGCGGAATACCTGGCCGGTGCCGTCTGGGGCCTGTCGGTCTGGCTCTGCGAGTACGGCAGCGCGCGTTTCGGCATCTGCGCCGACGAGCGCTGCGGCAACGTCTACCTGGACACGTCGTCCAACAACTGCCGGCGCTTCTGCTCGGAACGCTGCGCCACCCGCTCGCACGTGGCAGCGCACCGCGCCCGCAAGCGAGCCGCCAACCTCACGCCCGCGTAATCGCCGGAGCCGAACTGCTAGCCGGGGCGAGGTGGCGCCGGGCGAACTCCAGTGAGTCGCGCAGGTCCTTCTCCCGGGCCGGGCGGCTCGCCGCCTTGCGGGTCGAGACCTCCAGCGCCACCGAACCGGTGAAACCGCGCGCCACCAGCGAACGCAGCACCTCGGCGCACGGCTGGTTGCCGCGGCCGGGCACCAG
This sequence comes from Paractinoplanes toevensis, assembly GCF_018332695.1. Lineage (GTDB taxonomy): Bacteria > Actinomycetota > Actinomycetes > Mycobacteriales > Micromonosporaceae > Actinoplanes > Actinoplanes toevensis. The sequence goes on along the minus strand of NZ_BOQN01000053.1, from coordinate 49,037 downwards.
GTGCTCGTCGCGGCCCTCCCCGGTGCCGTCGCCCAGGTGCACGTGCTTGAGGCCGGAGCCCATCTTCTGCATCATGTCGAGCGCGTCGATCCGGGACGCGGAGCAGTGCGAGATGTCGAGCGTGTAGGCGTCGAAGCCGGTCTCGGTCGGGTCCCAGCCCGGGGTGTAGGGCACGAACCAGCGTCCGGCCATCTTCACCGGGAACATGTTCTCGATCGCGAAGGAGATGTCGGGGTGCCGCTGCTGCACCTTGGCCAGGCCCGCGGCGAAGTTCTTGGCGTAGTCGCGCTGCCAGGTGAACGGCGGGTGCACCACCACGGTCGGCGCGTCGAGCGACTCGGCCAGCTGGGCCGCCCGGGTCAGCCGCTCCCAGGGGTCGGAACTCCACACCCGTTGGGTGACGAGCAGGCACGGCGCGTGCACGGACAGGACCGGCACGCCGTAGTGGTCGGTCAGACCCTTCAGGGCGCCGGCGTCCTGACTGACGGCGTCGGTCCACACCATGACCTCGACACCGTCGTAACCCACGGTGGCGGCCATCTCGAAGGCAGCCGCGGTCGGCTCGGGGAAGACCGAGGAGCTGGACAGAAGCACGGGAACGCGGGAACTCACCCTTGAAAGGGTAGACCCGTCTGTCGCGCAAGCTCGCCACACGCCCGGGTATATGCGGTCATACCGGGCGGCAACCCGGTATTAGTCACCTGCACGCGTACGCTGTCGCGAGTGACCCGCCGTGACCAGATCCGCCCCGAGGTCGGCCTTGATTTCCCTCGTGAGTGGATCGAGTTTCTCGATCCGGCCGACGAACAACACCTCGTTCGCGCCGACCTGACCTGGCTGCTCTCCCGCTGGACGTGCGTCTTCGGATCGGCCTGCCACGGCATCGTGGCCGGCCGCGCCCACGAGGGCTGCTGCACGCACGGTGCGTTCTTCACCGACGCCGACGACGAGAACCGGGTGAAGGCGGCGGTCCAGAAACTCAGCCCGGAGACGTGGCAGCACTACCGGCGGGGCTTCAAGAACTACACCGAGATGGACACCATCGACGGGGCGAAGCCGGCCCGGCGCACCGCCATCCAGACCGAGGACGGACCGTGCGTCTTCCTCAACGACGCCGACTTCCCGGCCGGCGGCGGCTGCGCCCTGCACGCCCAGGCGCTGCGCGACGGCGTGCACCCGCTCACCTACAAGCCGGACGTCTGCTGGCAGCTGCCGGTCCGCCGGGAACAGGACTGGATCAAGCGCCCGGACGGCACCAAGATCCTGCAGTCCACCCTGACCGAGTTCGACCGCCGCGGCTGGGGCCCCGGCGGCGCCGACCTGGACTGGTGGTGCACGTCCTCACCCGAGGCGCACGTCGGCTCGGACCCGATGTACATCACTTACGGCCCGGAGCTGGCCGCCCTGGTCGGCAAGGCCGCCTACGACAAACTCGCCGAGCTGTGTACGGCCCGGCTGAAGTCCGGCCTGATCGCCATCCACCCGGCCACCGTGGCAGCCGGGTCACCCACCCAGCGAGGCGGCCGCGAACCGGCCACCCCGACGACCCCTCACGGCTCGAACTTGTAGCCGAGGCCGCGCACCGTGACGATGTAGCGCGGGGCCGAGGGCTCCGGCTCCACCTTGGAGCGCAGGCGCTTGACGTGGACGTCGAGGGTCTTGGTGTCGCCGACGTAGTCGGCGCCCCACACCCGGTCGATCAGCTGGCCTCGGGTCAGCACCCGGCCGGCGTTGCGCAGCAGCAGTTCGAGCAGCTCGAACTCCTTCAGCGGCAGCTGTACGCCGGCGCCGTCGACCGTGACGACGTGGCGTTCCACGTCCATCCGGACCGGGCCGGCCGCCAGCGTCGGGGTGGTCACCTCGGGTGCGTCGGCGCCCTGGCGGCGCAGCACGGCGCGGATGCGGGCGACCAGCTCGCGCGGCGAGTAGGGCTTGGTGACGTAGTCGTCGGCACCGATCTCCAGGCCGACCACCTTGTCGATCTCGCTGTCCCGGGCGGTGACCATGATGATCGGGACGGCGGAGCGCTGCCGCAACTGGCGGCAGACCTCGGTGCCGGACATCTCCGGAAGCATGAGGTCGAGCAGGACGATGTCGGCGCCGGTCCGGTCGAACTGCGTCAGGGCCGAGGTTCCGGTCGGGGCGACCGACACCTCGAAGCCCTCCTTGCGCAGCATGTACGACAGGGCGTCGGAGAACGACTCCTCATCCTCGACCACGAGCACGCGGGCCAATGTGGTTCCTTCCATCTTCCGGTCTCCGGGACTAGCGCCCGGCCGCACCGGACTCGATCTCAATTGCCGCTGGTAACGGCAAGGGGGTTTCGGGGGGTCTCGCAGGTAGGCGCAGGGTGAACGTCGACCCGTCGCCGAGGGTGCTGGTGACGTCGACCCGGCCGCCGTGGTTGGTGGCGATGTGCTTCACGATGGCCAGGCCGAGGCCGGTGCCGCCGGTGGACCGTGACCTGGCCTGATCGGCTCGGTAGAAGCGCTCGAAGATCCGGTCGACGTCGTGCGGGGCGATGCCGATGCCCTGGTCCTCGACGTCGACCTCGACCCAGTCGTCGCCCTGACGCAGCGTGATCGACACCACGGTGTCCTCGCCCGAGTAGGCGATCGCGTTCTCGACCAGGTTGGTCACCGCGGTGGCCACCTGACTGTCACTGCCGTACACCGTCGCGCCCTTGGGACCGGTGTACTTGACCTCGATGCTCTTCGCCGAGGCGGTGGTGCGGGTGCGGTCGATCACCTCGGCGATCACCCAGTCCACCGAGACCGGCTCGGGGGTGGGCAATGGCTCGGCACCCTGCAACCGGGTGAGCTCGAGGAGTTCGTTGACCAGCCGGCCCATCCGGGCCGACTCGTGGTGGATGCGCTCGGCGAAGCGCCGGGCGGCGACCAGGTCCTCGGACTTCTCGTCGTCCGGCTCGAGCTGGCTGGCCGGAATCTCGGTGGCGTCCAGCAGCGCCTCGGCGAGCAGCTGCAACGCACCGATCGGGGTCTTCAGCTCGTGGCTGACGTTGGCCACGAAGTCCCGGCGGACCCGGGCGAGCCGGTGCGACTCGGTGACATCGGCGGCCTCGATGGCCACGTGCGTGGAATTCAGTGCCACCGCTCGCAGGTGCAGGCCGAGCGGGGCGGACGCGGCGCCGGCGCGGCCGCGCGGCAGGTCGAGCTCCACCTCGCGCCGAACGCCGGTGCGTCGCACCTGGCCGGCGAGGGTACGCAGGATGGGGTGCGCCGCGATCGTGCCGGGCGCCCCGCCGGAGCGCAGCAGGCCCATCGCGCGGGCGGCCGGGTTGACCAGCACCGGGTGATCCTCGGCGTCGAGCACGACCACACCGACGCGCAGCGAGTCGAGGCTCTTCCGGCCGAGCCCCTTCATGCCGTGCTTGCCGGCGGCGGGCGAACCGTCGTCCGTCTCGATGGTGCGTCCCCCCTCGTCCGACCGGGCGCCGGCTGAACCGGCCTGCTCCGGCGCCTTGCGGGCACGGGCCAACACCACACCCACGACCGCGCCCACGGCGAGCGCGACGAGGGCAAGGAGGATGCTGTACGCCAAGTCCACGCAGCGATCGTAGGGTCATTGTTTACCTGGGCCCTACGATCAACCGGACATAACGGGCGCGCGTCGAATAATGTTCACCACTGCGCCCGGCGTCGTTCACCGGTGTTCACGTTCAGGCCGTAGAACGGACCTAGGTTTAGCACCAACCAAGGTCGTGCCCTGCCCAAACGGCGCGACCCAGACCCCCGGGACGAGGACATGCGCGAGGAGTTCCAGGCAGATCTCAACGAGGTCAGTCGCCTGCTGGTGACCATGGCGGAGGCCGTACGGGCCGCCATGCGCAAGGCGACCACCGCCCTGCTCACCGCCGACCTCAAGGCCGCCGAGTCGGTCATCGAGCGGGACGCCGAGGTCGACGAGATCTACAAGCAGGTGGAGGCCAAGGTGGCCGACACCATCGCACGACAGGCGCCGGTCGCCTCCGACCTGCGCATGGTGATCACCGCCCTGCACATCTCCGCCGATCTCGAGCGGATGGGCGATCTGGCCGAGCACGTCGCCAAGACGGCACAGCGGCGGCACCCGTCGCCGGCCGTGCCGGCCGAGCTGCGGCCGGTCTTCAAGGGCATGGCCGAGGTGGCCGACCAGATGGCCGAGCAGATCGCCGATCTGCTCGCCAAGCCGGAGGCCGAGGCAGCCGCCGCGCTGGAGAAGGCCGACGACGGGATGGACGACCTCGAGCGCGAGCTGTTCAAGGTCCTGCTGCACGACGACTGGCCGTACGGCGCGGAGACCGCGATCGACGGCGCCCTGCTGGGCCGGTTCTACGAGCGCTACGCCGACCACGCCGTGAATATCGGCGAGCAGCTGGTCTTCCTGGTCACCGGTCAGCCGGTGGACGGCCTGAGCTAACCGCTCGGCCGCGAAAAGGCCGGGACGCCACGGGGGCGTCCCGGCCTTTTCCCTGTTCGGGAGGAACTAGCGGCCCTGGTTGGCGACCGCGGCCGCGGCGTCCTTGGCGGCCTGCGGGTCGAGGTAGGTGCCGCCCTTGTTGATCGGGCGCAGGTTGTCGTCGAGGTCGTAACGCAGCGGGAAGCCGGTCGGGATGTTCAGCTTCGCGATCGCCTCGTCGGAGACGTCGTCCAGGTGCTTCACGATCGCGCGCAGCGAGTTGCCGTGCGCGGCGACCAGCACCGTCTTGCCGGCCTGCAGGTCGGGCACGATCGCGTCGTACCAGTAGGGCAGCGCCCGCTCGAGGACGTCCTTGAGGCACTCGGCCTTGGGCTTGAGCTCCGGCGGGAGTGCCGCGTACCGCGGGTCGGCGAACTGGGAGAACTCCGAGTCGTCCTCGATCGGCGGCGGGGGCACGTCGTACGACCGGCGCCAGAGCATGAACTGCTCCTCGCCGTACGTCTCGAGGGTCTGCTTCTTGTCCTTGCCCTGCAGTGCGCCGTAGTGGCGCTCGTTGAGCCGCCAGGAGCGCTTCACCGGAATCCAGTGGCGGTCGGCGATGTGCAGGGCGATCTCGCTGGTCCGGATCGCGCGGCGCAGCACGCTGGTGTGCACGACGTCGGGCAGCACGCCGTACTCCTTCAGCTGCTCGCCGCCGCGGCGGGCCTCGTCCTCGCCCTTGGCGTCCAGGTCCACGTCGACCCAGCCGGTGAAGAGGTTCTTGGCGTTCCACTCGCTGTTGCCGTGTCGCAGCAGCACCAGAGTCCCAGTCATGACCTCCATCCTGCCGCAGGCCCGATCGCCGCGGGCGGCGACCCGGCAGTGGCGCCCGCCACGTGGAAAACCGGTTGCCCCGGCCCATAGGTTGTAAGTGATTACGGGCGGTTCGGCACTTACGGAGATGACGTGCGGGGTTGGTTTCAGCAGGCCGCGGGTGGATTGCCCCGGCAGTTCTGGTTCCTGTGGGTCGGAACGCTGATCAACCGCCTCGGCTCCTTCGTGGTGATCTTCCTGGCCATCTACCTGACCGCCGAGCGGCATTTCAGCCAGAGCCAGGCCGGCCTGGTCATCGGCCTGTACGGGGTCGGCGGAGCGATCGGCACCACGGTCGGCGGCGTGCTGGCCGATCGGTGGGGCCGGCGGCCCACCATGCTCACCGCCCAGTTCGGCGCGGCGGCCCTGATGCTCACGCTCGGCTTCGCGTACGACTACTGGCAGATCCTCGCGGTGACCTTCCTGCTCGGGGTGTTCACCGAGGCGGTACGGCCGGCCTTCTCGGCGATGATGATCGACGTGGTGCCCGACCGCGACCGGGTGCGCGCCTACTCGCTGAACTACTGGGCGATCAACCTGGGGTTCGCGCTCTCCGCGGTCGGCGCCGGCCTCGCCGCCAAGGCGGATTACCTGCTGCTGTTCGTGATCGACGCGGGCACCACCCTGATCACCGCGATCATCAGCCTGGTGTTCCTGGCCGAGACCCGCCCGTCCGGTGGCCGGACCCGGCACTCGGGCGCCGGCCTGGGGGCGGCTCTTCGGGACCGCACCTACCTGCTCTACCTGACGATCAGCCTGGGCACGGTCATCGTGATGATGCAGCACCTGTCGACCCTGCCGATCGCGATGACGTCGAACGGTCTGTCCGCGGCGACGTACGGCTGGGTGATCGCCGTCAACGGATTGCTGATCGTGCTCGGGCAACTGTTCGTCCCACGGCTCATCGAGGGCCTCGACCGGTCCCGGGTGCTGGCTCTCGCCTCGCTCATCATGGGAGTCGGCCTCGGGCTGGTGGCGTTCGCGAACGCGGCCTGGTTCTTCGCGCTCACCGTGGTGATCTGGACGCTCGGCGAGATGTTGCAGTCGCCGTCCAACGCGGCGACCGTCGCGGCCCTGTCGCCGGCCTCGCTGCGTGGCCGCTACCAGGGCCTCAACTCACTGACCTGGTCGGTCGGGACGGCGCTGGCGCCGATTCTGGGCGGCCTCACCCAGGAGCACCTCGGCAACGTCGCACTGTGGATCGGGTGCTTCGGCGTGTGCGTGCTGGTCGCGGCCGGGCATCTGATCACCGGGCCGCGGCGGGAACGGCGGATCGCCGAGCTGATGACCCGGCCCGCCATGGTGCCGGTCACCGACGAGTCGCGGGTGTGACCGCCCGGCGGTAATCTCCTAATGGAACTGTTAACACTGCTTCCAATTGGGGGTTGGGGTGCGGGGTTGGCTGCGCGCGACGGCCGGAGGTCTGCCCTCGGCCTACTGGTACCTCTGGGCCGGACTGCTGATCAACCGGCTGGGCGGCTTCGCGGTCCTGTTCCTGTCGCTCTACCTGACCACGCAACGCGGCGCCGGGACCGCGATGACGGGACTCATCGTCGGGACGTACGGGATCGGCGGGGTGATCGGCACCCTGGCCGGCGGCGTCCTCGCCGACCGGTGGGGCCGCCGGCGCACGCTGGTCTGGTCCCACCTGGCCTGCGCGGTCGTGCTGGCCGGGCTCGCCTTCGCCGGCAACCTCGGGCTGATCGCCGCGCTCTGCGCCCTGATGGGCCTGGCCCAGTCGATGCCGGGGCCGGCCTTCGTCGCCGCGATCATCGACCTGGTTCCGGCGGACCGGCGGTTGCGCGCGTTCAACCTGGAGTTCTGGGCCTTCAACCTGGGCACGGCGGGTGCCTCGCTGGTCGCCGGCGTGCTGGCCGAGTGGAGCTACATCGGCCTGTTCCTGCTGGACGCGGCGTCGGCCCTGGCCGCCGCGCTGATCATCGCCGGACGGGTGCCGGAAACCTTGCGCCGGCCGCCGCCGGCAATTCAACAAGATCGCCGAGGGAGGGCTCCGGCGACCGGCTCAGCCGCGAGAGCGGCGACCGGTACGGGCACCGCAAGCGGCGCGGGTGCCGACTCGGCCAGCAGCGATGGTGGGCTTCGGGCGGTGCTCGGCGACCGGATCTTTCTGGCCTTTGCCGGGCTGACGCTGCTGCAGGCGCTGGTCTACACGCAGAACAACACGATCGTTCCGTTGGCCATGCGGGAGGACGGGTTGAGCCCGTCCGCCTACGGCCTGGTGGTCGCGGTGAGCGGGGCGCTCATCGTGGTCGGGCAGCTCTTCGTGCCGCGACTGATCGACAACCGGCCGAAGGCCCGGGTCCTGGCCGCGGCCCAGGCGATCACGGCGGTCGGCTTCGGCGTGATCGTCCTGGCCGACCACCTACCGGTCTACCTGGCCGCCGCGGTGATCTGGACGATCGGCAGCATGCTGGCCGCTCCCCCGAACGCCGCGATCAACTCCGAGCTGGCGCCGGCCGCGCTGCGCGGTCGCTACCAGGCCGTCTTCTACCTGACGTTCCCGGCCGCGGCATTTCTGGCGCCCGCACTCGGCGGCGCGAGCCTGCAATACCTGGGCAGCTGGCACTGGCTGGTGGTGGCCGGGGTGGGCTTGGTGGCGGCGGTGCTGCACCTGGCCGCCGGCCCGAGCCGTGAGCGACACGCGGCCGCCATCCGGTCAGAGACCGCAGCGACCGCGGAGGTCCGCTAGACACAGAGGTCAGGGTCGCGAGAATCAAACCCGCTTTCCGGTACGGGCCACACCGTCACCAACCGCAACATCACCCGACCGCCGCCACCCCGCAAGCAGGGCGCCACACCAGCACGTGCCGCGGCTCTCGCGCAAGGAAACACGCAGCCCTCGCGCGGCAACGATGGCCGTCGCCCGGGACTGTTCGGTGGGCGGGTCGGGGTGGCGAGCTTGGGCCGGGCCCGCCCGCAGCGGGCGCGCGGAGGGTGGTTGCGCCTGCCGGGACCGAGTGCCACCGGAGTGAGCCGGCGCGTACCGAAAGATCTTCCGCGGGAAAATGTCCCGCCCTCCGTTTGGAGGAAACCTGGGCCGGGGTCGCGTTTTTTCTGGAATTGGCGGGACCCGACCCGAAACGCGCAACCAGGCGACCAGGCCAGCAGCGGGCGAGACCAGAGCCGGCAGCAACCCGCCAGCCAGACGGGACCAGAGCCGAAGCGAGGAGGCCGACACGACCGGTCGGCCGAAAAGAGCCTGGAAACAAAGCACCGGCGGCGGCGGACGACGCCCATCCCCATAGGCGTCGCCCGCACTAACCGCCGGTCTCGGGTCGCGCCGTCCCCCAACGGCATATGCCACCCGTCCCCAAACGCCCACCGCGGCGACCATTTCTGATCAACCAGTTCCCCGAACTAACGGCCAGGCGTCCATTGATTACGCTAGTTGGGGCGGTCAAGGCTTACAAGCCACTTGGCTGTCTGCCATCTGTCTGCACCGTCACAGTCACCGACAAATAGCCGATCGGCGGATCGCCTGCTCAATCATCCGGTCGCCCGGACTCCCCATCGGTAACCATTTGTTCATCGTTGTTGCGCTGGTGACGGGCGCCGCATGATTATGCGTCGCACCCTATCGATCGGGTAAACGCGGGCACCAATCACCCAATTTCGGGCACATCCGGGGCCAGGTGCTTGAACGCCTGAAGATTTGCTGTGGATTCGCCGCGCTTTACCCGCCACTCCCACTCGCGGCGGATCGAGGTGCCGAAGCCGATCTCCAGCATGGTGTCGAAGGACTCGTCGGCATAGGTGAGAACGGCGCCGAGCAGACGGTCCAACTCATCTTCGTCCAGGGATTTGAGCGACACCCGGCCGGTCAGGTAGACATCGCCGACCGCATCGATCGAGAACGATACGCCGTACATCCGGGCGTTGCGGCGCAGCAGCCACGCCCACAGCTCCTCGCGGCGCTCGTCGGGCTGGCGCATCACGAAGGCCTCGATGCGCAGCGCGTGCTCACCGACGATCAGGTTGCAGGCGGTCTTGAGCTTGTGGGTGCCGGGCAGCGTGACCACGTAGGCGCCGGGAGCGGTGGTGTCCCACTCCAGTTCCCGGTCGGTGAGGACCTTCTCGACAAGGGAGATGAGAGAGCTCACCATGCGTACGCCTCGAGCCGGGCGGCGATCATCTCGCGGTGCTGGGCCACCGCCCCACGGTAGACCTGGAGCAGTCCTTCGGCCGTACGGTCCCAGGAGAAGCCGGCCGCACGAGCCACCGCGCCCCGCGACAGGGCCGCGCGATGCCGCGGAGCGGCGAGCAGCGAGTCCAGCGCGTGCGCCCAGTCCCGCGGGTCGTGCCCGTCGACCAGCACCCCGCTCACCCCGTCGCGCACCGCGGTGACCAGGCCGCCGACCGCGGCCGCGACCACCGGCGTGCCGCACGCCTGCGCCTCCAGCGCGACCAGCCCGAACGACTCGTTGTAGGACGGCACCGCGACCAGGTCGGCGCAGCGGTAGAGGGTGGCGAGGTCGTCGCCGGTCTGCGGCGGCAGGAACAGCACCCGGTCGGCGACGCCGAGCGAGGCCGCCAACTCGATCAGGGCGGTGGGCCGATCGAGGCCGCTTCCGCTCGGCCCACCGCAGATGACCATGGTGACCGACGGGTCGGTCATGAACGGCAGGGCGGAAATCAGCACATCGGGAGCTTTGAGTGGCTGAATCCGGCCGACGAAAGCAACAATTCGGCCCGAGGGCGGCAGCCCCAAGCGGGAGCGGGCACCGGGGCCCGGCCGGAAGCGGTCCAGGTCGACACCGGGCTGCACGACCGCGGTCCGCGCGGGCGCGGCGTCGTAGTGGGTGACCAGGTCCTGCGCCTCGACCGCGGTGTTCGCGACGAGCCGGTCGGACTCGGCGATCACCTGCTCCTCGCCGATCACCCGGGCCTTCGGTTCGGGGCGGTCGCCGGCCGCGAGCCAGCGGTTCTTCACCTTGGCCAGGGTGTGCGCGGTGTGCACGTGCGGCACTCCCCAGCGCTCCCGGGCCAGCCACCCGACCTGGCCGGACAGCCAGTAGTGCGAGTGGATCAGGTCATATCGGCCCGGCGGGTGTGCCGCCTCGGCGCGCAGCACGCCGTTGGCGAACGCGCACAGCTGGGACGGCAGGTCCTCCTTGGCGAGGCCCTCGAACGGACCGGCGGTGACGTGCCGCACGGTGACACCGGGCACCATCTCGACGATCGGCGGCAGGTCGCTACGGGTCGCCCGGGTGAAGATCTCCGTCTCGACGCCGAGGCGCGCGAGTCGCTTGGAGACCTCGACGATGTAGACGTTCATGCCGCCCGCATCGCCGGTGCCGGGCTGTTCCAGGGGGGAGGTATGCACCGAAAGGGTGGCGATGCGCCGCGGGGCCGGCCAGTCAACCACGATATTTCCTCCCGAAGCGGTCAAACGTAACGTTGACTTGTTACGTCTTTGTCAATCTTCCCCGTACTTGCTTCTGCAACCACATACAGAGCACCCGTGGGTGACTGAAGTCATCGGCGACGAGGAAGGATAAGAGGCATGCAGAACATCGCAGTGATCACGGGCGCCTCCAGCGGAATCGGTGCGGCCACGGCTCGCCGGCTGGCCCGGGAGGGTTTCCACGTGGTGGCGGCAGCGCGCCGCGTCGACCGGCTCGAGGAGCTGGTCAAGGAGATCGGGCCGGCGGCCACCGCGGTCGAGTGCGACATCACCGACGACGCCTCGGTGGCCGGCCTCGCCACCGTCGTGGCCGGCCTCGACGGCGAGCTCACCCTGCTGGTCAACAACGCGGGCGGGGCCCGCGGCCTCGATCCGGTGGCAACCGGCGGGGTCGACGACTGGCAGTGGATGTACGACGTGAACGTGCTCGGCACGCTCCGGGTGACCAAGGCGCTGCTGCCGGCCCTCGAGCAGAGCGGCCGCGGGACGATCGTGACGATCGGCTCGACCGCGGCGTTCACGGTCTACGAGGGCGGCGGCGGTTACACGGCGGCCAAGCACGCCCAGAACGCGCTGGTCGGCACACTTCGGCTCGAACTGTCCGGCAAGCCGGTCCGGGTCACCGAGATCGACCCGGGCATGGTGCGCACCGACGAGTTCTCGCTCAACCGCTTCGACGGCGACCAGGCGAAAGCCGACTCGATCTACGACGGCGTCAAGGAACCACTGGTCGCGGACGACATCGCCGACTGCGTCGCGTTCATGGCCACCCGCCCGCACCACGTCAACATCGACCGGCTGGTGATCCGGCCGCTCGCGCAGGCCGCGCAGCACAAGGTGCACCGGGAGAAGTAGGTGCCGAAGCCGGTCGGCGCGATCACCCGAGGGACGACCAATCCCAACCGGCTGCGCCGTGTCGACAACTTCATCGCGTACCGCTTCCGCGATCTTCTTGCGGCGGCCACCGATCCGCTGGTCATCGACCTCGGATACGGTGCGACGCCGGTCACCGCGGTGGAGTTGCACAGCCGCCTGACGGCGGCGGTGCGGGCGGACGTCACGGTGGTCGGTCTGGAGATCGATCCGGTACGCGTGACGGCTGCCATGCCGTACGCGGATCCGCCGGGTCTGGATTTTCGCCGTGGTGGTTTCGAGCTGGCCGGCCTGCGACCGGTCGTGGTGCGTGCCTTCAACGTGCTGCGGCAGTACTCCGAACCAGAGGTCGAGGCGGCCTGGCGGCAGATGACCGCGACCGGCGCGCGACTGGTCGAGGGCACCTGCGACGAGCTGGGCCGGATCGCCACCTGGGCGGTGGTCGCCGACGAGCGGCCGCAATCGCTGACCCTCTCGGCCCGGTTGTCCGATCTGGACCATCCGGCGACGTTCGCCGAGCGGCTGCCTAAGGCGCTGATCCACCACAACGTCGACGGTGAGCCGATCCACGAGCTGCTGCGCGCGCTCGGCCGGGCCTGGGACACCGAGGCGACCCCGTTCGGGCCGCGGCAGCGCTGGCTGGCGACCTGCCGGCGGATGCGCGACGAGGGCCGTCCGGTGCTGGACGGCCCCGGCCGCTGGCGGCTCGGCGAATTCACGGTGCCCTGGCCGGAGTAGAACGCCGGGATAAAGGTCGGGCCGGTCCTCCGCAGCGGACCGGCCCGACCCCAGGGGGTGAGTAAAGATCAGTTGTTCAGCTTGACGTCGAAGATCGGGGACGCCGCCACCTTGCGGAACGCGGTGAGGCTGTCGGCGGTCGAGTTCACCGCGATGTTGCGGTCGCCCTCGTCGTCCCGCGCGGTGTCGAAGTAGACGACCGCCTTGATCTTCGGGTGGGCGGCCAGCTCGGGCAGGACCGAGTTGAACGCGGCGGCCTTGCTGGCCGGGTAGGAGACCCGGTGGTACATGCCCCACTCGGCCACCATGATCGGCTTGCTCGGGTGGTTCTTGACGGACCAGTCGTAGAAGCCGAGACCGCCACCGGTCGGCTGCCGGTCGAGCAGGTCACCGAAGTCACCGAAGTGGTAGTAGCCCTTCTCCACGCTCACGTACGAGTCGAGGCCGACCCAGTCGACGACGTCGTCACCCGGGTAGAGGTCCTTCCACCACGACTGGGCCATCCACTTCTCGTTGCCCATGTAGGCCAGCACGTTGACCACATTGGTCACCCCGTCGGCGCGCAGCCGCTCGATGACGTGCCGGTACATCGCCGCGTAGTCCTTCGCGGTCATCCCCGAGGCCGCGCCGGTCTGCACGTCGTTCTCCGGCTCGTGGTGCAGGGCCAGGAAGAACTTCTGGGTGCCGTAGTTGGCCTTCACGTAGTCGGCCCACGCGTCGATCCGTGCGTCCTTCTGCCCGGCCGCGACCTTGGCCCAGGTGGTGCCGTAGGCGACCTTCCAGTTGAGCAGCAGGACCCGCGGCTTCGCGGCGTCCCGGGTCATCGCGATCTCGGCCTTGGTCGGGAACTTCTCGTCGCCCTTGTGGTAGGCGTGGAAGATCGTCGAAGTCCGGCCGGTGAGTCCCTCCCAGTCCTTGAGCGCGGTGTCCCGCGGCAGGTCGGTGAAGCCGCCGGCCGCCGCGCCCCAGAGCACGCCGCAGTCGGGCACCAGCAGGTCACCGGTGGCGCAGGCGGCCGGCGCCGCCGGCGCCGGGGTGTAGTTCACGACCAGGCGCGGTCCACCCTGGTCACCGGACTCGGCCGACTGGAAGCGGGTCACCGCCGTCGTCGAGGCGGACCGGAGGGCGAACATGTAGGTGCCCGCTCCGGTCACCGTCGAGCTGAGGTCGATGGTCACCGACTGGTCGGTGGCCCGCGGCACGGCCGAGCCGACCGCGGTCGCGGCGATCTTCGGCTGGGTGGCCGCGGTGATCGCGTTCTCGGCCCAGGTGCCAGTCACCGGGTAGACGCTGAGCCGCGCCTCGGCCGGCTTGCCGTCGTACGGCAGGATCAACCGGGCGTTGCCGACGGTCGCGCCGGCCGGGAATCCGCCGGTCCGGAACGTCAGGAAGGTCGTCCGGGTCTCGCCGTCGGACGCGCCGACCACGAGCTTCTCCGCCTCGCCGAAGTTGGCGGCGGTCCGGGTGCTGGAGACGTACGCGTCGTCGCTCGCGAAGACGGTCCGGATCGCCGGCCCGGTCGCGGTGGTCGCCGCGCCCGCCTGTCCGCCCATCAGGAAGCCGGCGCTCACCGCTCCGATGGCGACCGCTCCCACTGCCGCGTGCTTGCGCTTCACTGCTGTCTCCCCGCTGATAATTCGGATCGGTCGTTGCTTGACCTCACCGTCGACGGGAGCCGGTTCTCAGTTGGTGAAAGCGCGGGTGCAGCACGGGAGCGGACACGATGGACGCCGGACAAAGAAGAGCGCCGCCGTCATGGTGACGGCGGCGCTCGTGAATCAGATGGCTATGGCGTGGCGCTCTCGGCGAGCACCGAGCGCAGCGCCTCGATCAGCAGCTCCGTGCTGAACGGCTTCTTGACCAGCAGCGCGTCCGGCTCGATCGACCCTTCGGCGACCGCCATCTCCTTGGGCAGGCCGGAGATGTAGACGACCCGCATGCCCGGGCGCAGCTCGGTGGCGGTCCGGGACAGTTCGCCACCGGAGACCCCGGGCAGGCCCAGATCGGTGACCAGGATGTCGATCTCGCCGGGGTGGTCCCGGCAGGCCGCGATGGCCTCCTGCGAGTCACCGGCGATCAGGGTCGAGAAACCGCGCCGTTCGAGCATGCGGCGCATGATGTCGCGTAGGTCCTCCTCGTCGTCGACGACGAGGACGGTGGGCCGGTTCTCCGCGTCGGGCGCCTGCGACATGGGTCCTCCAGGTTTCGCGTCGAGTACCCGATTCACGCTATCGGTGCCCGGTTGCACCGCCAGACCTTTACGACATCCGACCGGTCAGTGCGTTTTGGCCGCCGTCACGCCGCTGAGGTAACCGGTGAACAGCAACCGGTTCGGCGAGCTCGCGCCGGGATTGCGGACCAGGCCGCTGCCGGCCCGGCCGACCAGATCGTCCCGGACCTGGGCCGGGGTCCAGTCCGGGTGAACGGCGAGCACCAGGGCCGCGGCCCCGGCCACGTGCGGGCTCGCCATCGAGGTGCCGCTCATCGTCTTGGTGGCGGTGTTCGAGCCGTTCGCCGCGGACTCGATCCGGACGCCCGGCGCGAAGATGTCGAGACAGGAACCGTAGTTGGAGAAGGACCCACGGGTGTCGTTCACATCGGTAGCGCCCACCGTGATCGCGGCCGGGATCCGGGCCGGCGACTGCTTGCACGCATCCCGGTGGTCGTTGCCGGCCGACACCGTATAAACGACGCCGCTCGCGATCGACCGGTTCACCGCGTCGTCGAGGGCCTTGCTGGTGGTGCCGCCGAGGCTCATGTTGGCCACGGCCGGTTTCTTCGCGTGCTCGGTGACCCAGTTGACGCCCGCGATGATGTCCGAGTAGGCACCGCTGCCCTTGCAGCCCAGCACCCGGACGGCGACCAGCTTCACGTCCTTGGCCACGCCGTAGGTCGCGCCGCCGATCGTGCCGGCCACGTGGGTACCGTGCCCGCTGCAGTCCTGGGCCACGGCGTCGTCGTCGACGAAGTCCCAGCCGTTGCTGGCCCGGCCACCGAACTCCCGGTGGGTGACCCGGACACCGCCGTCCAGCACGTAGGCCGTGACGTTCGAGGCGGCCGGGGCGGTGAACGACTTCGACAGCGGCAGCGAGCGCTGGTCGAGGCGGTCCACACCCCAGGTCGGGGTGGTGGTGGCCGCGGCGGTGACGGTCGCGTCCGGCTCGACGTACCGGACCGACGGGTCGGTGGCGAGGTGGGCGGCCTGGGCGGCGGTCATCCGGGCGTGGAAGCCGTCGATGGCGGAATAGGTTTCGGCGACTTCACCGCCGTACCGTGCGGTCAACGAAGCCGGACCGACGCCGGCCTTGACCATCACGATGTAGCTGTTGGCGATGCCGCCCGGCTGGGCGGCCATCGCGGTTCCGGCGGCTCCGCCCACCATGGCGGCGGCGGTGACGGTGAGCAGAGCGAGTCGGGTGGCGATGCGCAAGCTGGTTTCCTCTCGTTGGCTTCGGCCCACTCGACGGGGGGATACAGGCATGCCGAAGGCTGCTGAGGGAATGGTGAGAACTGTTCCCGGGCTACCGGGGACCCGGCTGGTTGCAGCTGCGGTGCACCGAATTCCGCCCAGCGCTGACCGCCCGGAACCCTGGCCGGAGAAACCTAAGGCTGTGCGGTGGAGGGCCGATCTACCCGCTGTACCGCTGCACACCGCCACCGAGCAAGGAGAGCGATATGACCAGCCTGCTGTCGCCCGAGATCACCACCGTTGCCGAGCTGACCGACCGCTGTGACCGATGCAGCGCGGCCGCGAAGTTGGTGGTCACGCTTACCAGCGGCGGCGAGCTTGCGTTCTGCGGGCACCACGCCAACCGCCACCACGACGACATCGTCCGGGTCGGCGAGCGCATCCAGCTTGAAGAGGGCTACGAGTGGGCCGGTAAGTAACCGCCTGACAAAAAGTCCGCGTTATGCTCATTTACTCCGTAGTGAGGAGCTTATGTGCGTATTGCGGCGCATGATGTGGGCAGGTTTTCCCGGCTGACCGCCGGGTGCGCCGGGCTCGCGGTCGCGACCGCGGGCGTGCTCGCCACTGCTTACAGCGCGCCGCCGGACCTCGGTCCGGCGGCCGCGCTCGTTCCGGCCGGAATCGCCCTACTTTTACAGGTGCTGCCCGCCGGCCGGGTCGTGCGCGTCGCCGCCCCGCTGGTCGCCCTGGCCGCCGCCGTGCTCGGTGCCACCGCACTGGACCAGCATCCGGCGGCCGCGATCGCCACCGTGCTCGCCGGGCTCGGCCTGGCCTTCCTCGACGTCCGGGTCGCCCGCTTCCGGGCCGCCGACCCGCTGGTCGCCGGCGCCGCGATCGTCGCGCTGGCCGGCTTGGTGCCGCGCGTCTTCGAAGATCCCGATCCGCGCGGGCTGATGCCGCCGGCCGTGGCCGGTTCACTGCTGGTTCTCGCCCTCGGCGCGGTGCTGGCCCGGCCCCACGAGGAGCCGGACGATCGGCAGGAGTTCGCCTCGGCTCTGCTGCAGTCGATGAACGAGGCCGTCATGGTGCTCGACGCCAACCACCGGGTGATCGACGTCAACCGGCGCTGGCGGGAGCTGACCGGGCACGGGCCGGACGAACCGATCCGGCTCGACCCGCCGCCGCTGCCGCCGACCGGCGGCGACTGGCTGATGCCCCGGGTCGACGGCAGTGCGGTGCCGGTGCTGGCCACCGTCGCGACGATCCCGGACGCGGACGGGGCGCCGCGGGCCTACGTGGCCACCTACGTCGACATCGGCGACCGGAAACGGACCGAGGAGACGCTCAACGCACACAACACCGAACTGCGCGAGGCGAACGCCCGGCTGGAAACCGCGCTGGCCTTCAAGAACGACCTGACCTCGATGCTCACCCACGACGTGGCCCAGCCGATCAGCTCGATCGCGAGCCTCGCCGAGCTGCTCCGGGCGGACTGGGCCGACCTGCCCGACGACATCCGGCTCGAGCTGGCCACGAAGATCGACAAGAACACGCAGCGGTTGATCAAGATGATGAACGACCTGCAGCTGCTCTTCCGGCTGGACACCGGCTCGGTCACCGCGCGGCAGGCGCCGGTGCCGCTGCTGGAGGTGGCGTCCCAGGCCGCCGCCGAGGGCGTGGAGATCGCGATCGACGACGATCTGGCGGCGCTGGCCGACCGGGGGCACCTGACGGTCGTGGTTCAAAACCTGGTCAAGAACGCGCTTGCGTACGGGAATCCGCCGGTACGGATGACCGGCGCGCGCCGCGGTGATCAGGTGGAACTGGTCGTGCAGGACAGCGGCCCCGGCATGCCACCCGAGCTGGTGCCGACCATTTTCGGACGTTTCATGCGGGGTGCCGGGCTCGGACTGTTCATCGTCCGGCACCTGGTCGAGGCGAATGGCGGAACGATCCGGTACGAACCGGTCGAACCTCGCGGCGCACGCTTCATCGTGACATTGGATTCGGCACCTATTTGAAAGGGACCCCCGGGTAAGCCCGGGGGTCCCTCCTCAGCGGTCGATCACATGTCGTGGGCCGAGCCCCGGTCCTCTTCGTTGATCATGCCGTCTCCCCAGGCGTCCTTGTGCGTGGTGCGGCCACCCATCCGAGCGGTGCCGGCCGCGCCGCCGCTGACCGGGCCGGCCCGGCCGATCCGCCGCCCGGGCGCCAGCACGTCGTCGAGATCGTGCTCGTCGTTGATGCCGGGCGCGGTGGTGATGTCCACAGTGGTGCCGAGGTTGTGGCGGGGAAGGTCGACCCGGCTCGAGTTGCTCCGCTCGGCCGCACTCGTTCCCCAGCCGGCCCCCGGGTGTGGATTGCGGTTACGGATCCGGGCGGCCACGCTTGCCGGGCTGGCGTTCGCCGCGAGCGTCTTGGTGCTGGCCCCGGGCAGCGGCCGCTTCGGTGACGGGCGGGTCGCGCCGCCGATCGGCTTGGCCCGGCCGCCGAGCACGCCGCTCTCCACCAGACCCTTGAACGTGGTCAGATCTTCCTTCAGCCGCCTGGTCAGCGACGCCTGGCCGTGCCGGTCGCTCGGCATCAGAAAGGCGATGTCCGCCTCGAGCTGGGCGACGATCTGCGTCTTCGTCTCGCCCAGCGGACGCAGCGTGAGCGTCTCGGCAAGCAGCGGCCCCTCCATGGTCGACCAGGAGACCCGCTCGTCGATGGACCGCTCGGTGATCTGCGCGTCGAACTCGCGCCGCTTCCCGTCGACGTCCATGATCCAGTGTGTCTGGTCGAGGCCGATCGGGGTGACCTGGCGGACGCCGCTCATGAACCGTGGGTAGTTCTCGAACGCGGCGAGCTGCTCGTACACCGTGTGCAGCGGTGCACTCACCTCGATGGCCTGCTGAACCATACTCATCGCATCTCTCCCATGCTTCGGATGCTTCAACCGGGCATGATCGAGCGTACGGAGACGACTACTGATCGTGTTCTGTTTCGGTCATACCCGGCGCAGGTACTGCCACTGGCCGACCTCGGCCGCGTACCGGGCGTCACTCGCGGGAACCAGCGTCACCCGTGCCGCGCGCAACAGCGCGACGATCCGCGCCGACGGGCACCGCCACGCCTCGCTGACCTCGACGATCGTGCCGGTCTCCCGGCAGGCCGCGGCGAGCGCGTCGACCATGTCCGGGGTGATCGCGGCGTCGTCCAGGCCGACCTGGGCGAGCAGGCTCAGCGGGCGGGCCAGCTGGGTCGGGGCATAGCGGGAGGCCCGCTCGAGACCACGCACGGTGGCGACGATGACGCTCTCGGCGACCTGCTCGGCGGTCAGCTCGCCGGCGCTCAGCATCGCGCGCACCTCGCGCGGGGCGAGCGGACCGGTGGCCAGCGGCAGGCGGGAGACGGCGACCGAGATGGCCTCCAGCGGTCCCAGGTCGGCGGGCCAGGCCAGCCAGCCGTCCGGCTGCACCACCTCGACCTCGGCGGCGACCCGCAGGGTCATCTCGGTGCGCAGCTGCGCCCGGCGCACCGCGTCGGCGTAGGCCGGCAGCCAGGTGGTGTCCGGGCCGACCTGGTCGGCGAAGGTGAGCGCGGTGAGCCCGGCCCGGTCGGCGGCCGAGACGACCACGCCGACACTGTCGCGACCGGCCGCGAACCCGGTGTGCGCATGTGCGTCCACCGTAAGGTCCAGCGCCTCGATCACTGTTTCCCGCTCTGCGCCCACTATTTCTCCCAGGCTCGAGATCTTCCGTCCTGGTACAGAATGCGGGAGCGGTGTTGACAGGCCCGGTCGTCGGGCGGTGCAGTCCGGTTTCACAAAGCCGCTCAGAGGCGGAACGCTCCAACGAGTCCGCGCAGGTCATCGGCGGTGCGCGCGACCTCGGTGGAGGCCTCGCGGGTCTGCTCGACGCCCTGCACCGCCGAGGCGCTGGCCGCGGCGACGTCGGAGATGTTGTGCGCGATCCGGGACGAGCCGCTGGCCACCTCGGCGATGCTGCGGCTCATCTCGCCGGTGGTCGCGGTCTGCTGTTCGACCGCGCTGGCGATGGTGGTCTGGAAGTCGTTGATCTGCGCGATGACCTCGGAGATGCGGGAGATCACCTCGACCGCCCCGCCGGTGTCCTGCTGGATCGCGTTGACCCGGGTGCCGATGTCCTCGGTCGCCTTGGCGGTCTCCTGGGCGAGGTCCTTGACCTCGGAGGCGACCACCGCGAAGCCCTTGCCGGCCTCGCCCGCCCGGGCGGCCTCGATGGTGGCGTTCAGCGCGAGGAGGTTGGTCTGCTCGGCGATCGAGGTGATCAGCTTGATCACGTTGCCGATCTCCTCGGAGGAGGTGCCGAGCTGGCGGATCGTCTCGGTGGCCCGGGCCGCCTCGGACACCGCGATCGCCGCGATCTGGGCCGCCTCGCTGGTGTTGTGGGAGATCTCCCGGATCGAGAGACCCATCTCCTCGGAACCGGCCGCGACCGATTGCACGTTGCGGGAGATCTCCTCGGCCTCGGCCGAGGCCGCCGACGTCTGCCGGTCGGTGTCGCCTGCCGCCTCGGCGATCTGGGCGGCCACCGCGGACAGCTCGCCGGCCGCGCTGGCCAGCTGGTCCGCGTCCTTGCCGATGGTCTCCAGGGAATGGTGGATCGAGTCGAGCGCACCATCCAGGCCACCGGCCATCCGGCCGAGTTCGTCGCGACTGGTGATGCCGCTGCGCGCGGTGAGGTCGCCGGCCGCGACCTGGTCGATGACGGCACCGAGCCGGCGAACCGGGACCAGGATCGAGCGGGCCATCGGCACGGCCAGCGCGATCATCACGATCAGGCCGACCCCGGAGACGATGAGCACGGTCCACTGGGTGGTGCTCGAGATGTGCCGCAGTTCGGCGCGTTCCGCGACGACCAGGGCGCTCACCTCGTCGACCAGACCGCCGAGTTCATCGTCGGTGACGTGGTTGCGCTCGGAGATCTCGTCGAGCCGCGACTGCACGGACGCCACGTTCATCTTGGCGTCGGCCGCGAACTGGGTGATGAAGTCGCTGAACGACGTGAAGTCGGCCCGGTAACCGGCGAACTTCGCGGTGAGATCGGCCGGCATCCCGGCGGCCTCGACCGCGTCCGCGGCCTCGGTGGAGGAGTCCACGTCGTCGCTGACGTCCTGGGTCACGTCCTGGCCGAGAGCGGAGCGGTAGGCGTCCACCTTCAGTTCGCTCTGCCGGGTGTCCAGGTGGTTGAGCGCGGACGCTCCGGCCTGCAGGCCGACCAGTTTCAGACCCTGGCTGGTCATCTTGCTCTGGCTGATCACCGTGATCACGGCGAGAGCCGCCAGCACGACCGCACCGATCGCCACGATCAGCGTGAGCCGCTTGGCGATGCCGATATCTGCCAGTCGCGCCATCGATCCCCCCAGGATCCGGGTAGGCCCCGGCGCGATGCACCGGGGCACCCCCGATCAGCCGGATTCCTCCGGCGACTGCAGCATCTTCGTGATCGCCCGGACCGCATCGTCGGTGGGCGAGGCCGCCTCGCGGTTGGCCGCCTGCAACTCCCGGAACACTTCCTCACGATGGACCTGAATGTCGCGCGGGGCTTGGATGCCCAGCCGGATGACATCCCCGCGCGCCTCGAGCACCGTGATGATCACGTCGTTCCCGATCATCACGCTCTCGCCGGCTCGGCGAGTCAGCACAAGCATCCGGTGCCCTCCCCCATCCGTGGACGGACAGCAACGCGAAAGGCGCGGTCGCGGACCGGGCGACCGCGCCGCCGACGGGACGTCAGTAGGCCCGGTGCATGATCGCGCGGACCGGGTAACCGGAACCGCTGAGCACGACCTGCATGGCCCGGTGGGTGTCCCGGTCGACCACGATCGGTGCCATCAGGTTGGCCGTGGTCTCGTCGGTGCCGGCCGTGATGACCGTCATCAGCAGCAGCCGGTCGGGGTCCTTCGAGTTCAGCGCCGCGAAGACCTCGTTCTCGATCTCCGGGGCGTAGTCCGGGAAGAACGGCTCCGGCGGGGCCACCAGGAAGCGCAGGTCCGGGTCCTGGATGGACGTGAAAGCGTAAAGCAGTCCGTCCTCGTTGAGACGAACCAGAACGAACTCCCGATGTGCCGGGAAGCCGGGCATGGGCACCGCCATCGTGATGGTCGGCAGACCCAGCGACGGGTCGATCATGGACGCCTCAATCGGTCGGGACGCGGTGCGAGTACTCATGGTCACCTCAGGAAATCGATGAGCGAGGGCTGGATCACCTTGGCCGTGGCGGCCAGGGCGGCCTGGTACGAGGTCTGCTGGATCTGCAATTCCATGATCGCCTTAGGCAGATCGACATCCTCGATGTCGGAAAGCTGCGACGTCACGGATAACAGATGGTCGTCTGCGGACTGCTTCATCTGTTCAATCCGATTATATCGGGCGCCTACATCCGAAAGTGCGGATTTAAGTAAATCGTGGGCACTATCCAGATTTTGTAGGCTTTGGTCCAACGAGGCCGAATCGCCGCTGCGGATATCGGCGGAAAGCTTCTTCAGAACGCCGAAGAGCTCGGTATCGGTACCGGGCTCACCGAATGCCTCCGGACCGCTGATCTCGATGCGTACCTGCGCATTCGCACCGACCGTCCGGGTCGTCTGATTCTTGTTGCCGGCGAACACGATGTCGCCACTTCCGTCGGTCGCGTCGGCGTACGCCACCGAGCCGGGCGTGCTGCCGCCGAAGACCGGCCGATTCAGGTACTTGGTGTTGGCCTCGCTGAGCATCGACTGGCGAATGTTGTCGATCTCGACGGCCAGCGCCTCACGGGACTGGTCGTTGTTGGCCGAGTTCAGGGCCTGCACGGTGAGATCGCGGACCCGGATGATCGTGCTCGAGGCGTCGCCGAGCTTGTCCTGAATGGTGCCGAGCCAGCCGAGACCGTCGTCGGCGTTGCGCGCGTACTGCTGGGTCGCCCGCACCTCGCCGCGCAGCTGCAACGAGGTGACCGTGCCGGTCGGCGAATCGGACGGCCGGCTCAGCAATTTGCCGCTGGAGATCTGGGTCTGAAGCTTCTGTCCACGAGCGAGGGAGCGCTGCAGATCGCCCAGCGCTTTGGTGGTCATGCTCGTTTCGGTGGTCCTGCTGGGAATGGTCATGCGTTATTTCTCCCCGCCATTACCGGCCGACCAGGCCGGTGCGGTTGATGAGCTGATCGAGCATCGAGTCGATCGTCGTGAGCACCCGCGACGCCGCTTCATAACCGCGTTGGTAGGTGAGCAGATGGGTCATTTCCTCGTCGAGGTTGACCCCCGATTCGCCCTGCCGGGCCGAGTCCACCTGATCGGTCACCGAATCCTGGATCTCGCTGCGCCGGGCGGTCGCCTGCGCCGAGACACCGAGCCGGCCGATCATCGACTGGTACGTCGCGTCCGGCCCGTTGGGGTCGACACCCATGCCGGACAGCTTGTCGGCGTTGTAGTGGTCGAGCGAGGGATCCGTACCGTTCATGTCGGGGTTGCCCTGGGAGAAAGCGACCTGCGACGCGTCGGTGAGCGCCACCTTGATCTTGGCGGCGGTGGTGCCGTCGAAGAACAGGGGCACGTCGGGGTCGCTGCCGTCGCCCGGCTTGCCGTCGATCGTGTACCCGGCCGACATGGTGCCGTTCACCGTGTCCGCGATGCCCTTGGCCACGCTGTCCAGGTCCTTCACGATGCCCGGCAGCAGGGTGTTCATCGAGTCGAGCATCGCGCCCATGGTGCCGCCGGCACTCGCGTCGGTATCGGTGTCGGTCCACTTCAGCGACACCTTGTCGCCCGAGGCCATGACCTCGTCCAGGGTGCCCGGGCCGGCGAGCTCCAGGCTCCGGGCGTTGAAGCCCTCGACCAGGCCGACGTTGCCGATGTAGACGTTGGCCGTGCCGTCGTCCTTGAGGATCGCGGTCGCCCCGGACAGCTCGGAAAGCTGCATGACCTGGCGGTCGCGCTCGTCCTGGAGCTCGTTGGCGGGCAGGCCGGCCTTCTGCGCGATCGCGATCTGGTTGTTCATGTCGGCGATCCCGGCGGCCATGGTGTTGACCTGCGTGACGTACGCGTCCATCTGGTTGTGTTGGTCGTCGAAGTGATGCGAGAGGGAGGTGTACGTGTCGTTCAGGGTGGTGGCGACGGTGTGGCTGCGCTCGATGAGGGCGCTGCGGGTCGAGGGGTCCTGCCAGTTGTTGGCGACGTCGTTCCAGCCGTCCCACATGTCGTGCAGCCGGGCCTGGAGAGCGGTGTCGCTCGGCTCGGCGAGCACGCTCTCGACCTGGTCGTAGGTGCCCTTGGTGTTGGCCAGGTAGGCCGAGCTCGCGTGCTCGGTGCGACCGCGGTCCTCGAGGTACTGGTTACGGCCCCGCTCGATCGCGGCGACCGTGACACCGTTGCCGACCTGATCGGTCGTGGAGTAGACGCCCGGGTTCAGGCTGCCGGTCTGGGACTGCATCCGAATGCGCTGCCGGGTGTAACCCTCGGTATTCGCGTTCGCGATGTTCTGACCGGTGATGTCCAGGCCTCGCCGCTGCGCGTAGAGCGAGCTGAGCGCCGTGTTGATACCGCCGAAAGTGCTAGCCATATCAGATCGCCTCGTCAACCAGGCTGGAGCGGCGCACGCCGCCGGAAACGGTCTGGCCTTGCGGTCCGTACGTTTCCACAGTTTCGGCGAACGCGAGCATGGTTTCGCGTGCTGCGCGCTGGCCGGCGGTGAGCAGGTCCCGGTTCACATCGGCGAGCGCGCTGATCTCGGAGGTCAGCATCAGGAACGCCTTGCGGTGCTGGTGCAAAAGATCGGACCAGGGGGGCGGCGCGGCGTCGGCCAGTTCACCGAGGGAGGCCTCCGCACCGAGCCCGAGCTCGACCGCGACGTCCTGCGCGTAGGCGGCCCGGATGACCTCGGTCTGCCGGATCTGGTCGAGGACCACCTCAACCTCGCGGGTGGCGTGGCTGAGCCAGCGGGAGCGGTTGGACGCGAGGAGCAACTGCTCCTCCTCAAGCTTGAACAGCAGCATCTCCAGCAGCTCACGTGAACGCCACAGGACGCTGGCCAGGTCGGTCAGGCTCACCCTGGTCCTCCGTCTCGGTGTCGGGCACGCCCCCTCGACATGCCCGCTCATTCGGACAGGTCGGCACGTCCGCCCCGCCGCTGAGGAATTTGGCCCGATCAGCTCATTTCACGTTTCTTCGGGTTTGCCGGAAAAGTGCGAAGAAATCTCAGAGACTGCTCAATGACCGTCGGCGGCACGCCGATCGGACCCGGCGTATCGCCACGGCCTCACGGATGGGCCGGAAAGACCCCGCTCAAGGAGGAATTACCAATGGGTCTCCGTATCAACCAGAACATCGCCGCGCAGAACGCCTACCGCAACCTGTCGGTCACCGACGGGCAGATGTCGAAGTCGCTGGAGAAGTTGTCCAGCGGTTTCCGCATCAACCGGGCGGCGGACGACGCGGCCGGCCTCTCGATCTCCGAGGGTCTGCGCGCACAGGTCGGCGGTCTCAAGGTCGCCGTGCGCAACACCCAGGACGGCGTCAGCGTCGCGCAGACCGCTGAGGGCGCGCTCAACGAGGTCACCACGATCCTGCAGCGCATGCGTGACCTGTCGGTCCAGTCCGCCAACAACGGCGCCACCGACAAGGAAGCCGCCTCGGCCGCCAACAAGGAGATGACGCAGCTGAACGCGGAGCTCGACCGCATCGGCAGCACCACCGCCTTCGGCAAGGCCAAGCTGCTCGACGGCAGTTTCGGCGCCACCAAGCGCACCGCGCTCGACACCACCACGCCGGCCAACACCCAGGTCGCCGGCGCCAATGGCCTGCCGGTCGTTCCGGCCAGCGCGCAGGGCAGCTACACCGTCGACCTCACGAAGATCAGCGGCCAGACGACGATCACCCAGAAGGACGGCAGCACCGTCGACCTCACCACCCTCAACGGTGGCAAGGGCATCACGGTCACCGTCGCGGGCAGCGCCGACGACACCAGCCCGGCGGACGTCGTCAAGCGGTTCAACGAGGCGGTCGGCTCGGCGCTGCGGGACTACAACCTGCAGGGCAACGAGGTCAGCATGACCTCCACCACCACCAAGGACGGAACCACGTCCTACCAGCTGCAGGGCGTCGGCGACTTCACCGCGGCCGACGACGGCACCACGGCCCTCGCCGACCTGAAGATCGACGTCGCGACGACCCTGGCCGACGTGAGCGGCGGCAACACCGGCCAGTTCCAGGTCGGCGCCAACGCCAAGGAGCGCATCGCGTTCAGCATCGGCGCCGTCGACTCGGGCACGCTGGGCACCAAGACGGTCGACCTGACCACCGACCCGACCAGCGCGATCACCACGCTGGACAAGGCGCTCACCACGGTCTCCGACCAGCGCGCCTCGCTCGGTGCCTACCAGAACCGCTTCGAGCACACCATCAACAACCTCAACGTGGCGGTGGAGAACCTGTCCGCGTCGGAGTCCCGCATCCGGGACACCGACATGGCGCAGGAGATGGTCTCCTTCACCCGTGCTCAGATCCTCACCCAGGCCGGCACGTCGATGCTGTCCCAGGCCAACCAGTCGGCGCAGAACGTTCTCTCGCTGCTCCGATAACCGAGCTGCTACCGCTTGGAACTGAATACGCAACGCTCACGGCCGAATAGGTGGGGGTAGCCGGCAGAACCGCGCCGGTTGCCCCCGCTTCTTTTCCGCACCGAAAGGCAGGCCACTGTGTCGTCCAGCTCTGTAGACGGACTTGTCAGCGGCATGAGCACGTCGACGGTGATCGCCCAGCTCATGCAGGTGGAGCAGGCTCCGCAGAACCGTCTGAAGGCCAAGGTCACCACGGCGCAGACCGCCTCGGCCTCGTACACGTCGGTGAATGCCAAGGTGGCCGCGTTCAAGAGCGCGGCCGGGGCGTTGAACCAGCTCGGCACCTGGCGCGCCATCGCGGCCACCTCGAGCTCCTCCTCGGTCGCGGTCAGCACCTCCACCAACCTCAGCGCCACCACCGGCAGCCTCACCTTCGACGTCACCTCGCTGGCCAGCAAGCAGGCCACCACGATGAAGGTGACCACCTACGTCGACGGTGACGGCGACGGCAAGCTGGACACCAAGCCCGCCCCCATATCGTCGGCGCCCGACACGATCTCGATCACCACCACCGCCGGCAAGCAGTACGACATCGACATCACCGCGGACAAATCGGCCGCCGGCATCGCCAAGGCGATCAACGACTCCGACGCGGGCGTCTCGGCGTACGTCATGAAGACGTCGGACAGCGAAGGCGTTCTGCAGATCACCGGCCGCAAATCGGGCGCCAGCAACGGTTTCACCATCACCGGCCTGGACGGGCTCGGCGCCAACGGCACCTCGCCGGAGACCACGGCGGCCAAGAGCGCGACGATCGAGGTCGAGGGGGGCGGCAGCTCCACCTACACGGTGACCAGTGACACGAACACGTTCACCGGCCTGATGAACGGCGTCACGCTCACCGTCTCGAAGCAGGAGAACGACGTCACCATCGACGTCACCAACGACACCGGGGCGATCGCCGACAAGATGCAGGCGTTCGTCGACGCCGCCAACGCCGCTCTCACCGAGATCTCCACCCAGACCGCGTACGACCCGGCCACCAAGACGGGCTCGCCGCTGACCGGCGACTTCTCGGTCCGGGACATCGCGTCGAAGATCCTCGGCTCGATCAGCACCGGCCTGAACTGGTCGGAGGAGGCGGCCGGCGGCGCCGACATCACCGACAAGATCAAGTCGCTGAAGAACCTCGGCATCGAGCTCCAGCAGGACGGGCAGCTCAAGTTCACCCGCTCCGAGTTCCTCAACGCGTACGCCACCAACCCGGACCGGGTGAAGGAAGCCGGCCAGAAGCTCGGCACCCAGATCGAGAAGATGACCACCACGATGACGACCAACCTCAAGTCGGTCATCCTCGGGCGCAACAACGAGATCGACAGCCTCAACACCCAGATCAGCAACTGGGACGTCCGGCTCGCGGCCAAGAAGCTGGCGCTGCAGAAGCAGTACTCCAATCTCGAGGTGTCCCTCGGCAACCTCAAGAACCAGTCCACCTGGCTCGCCGGGCAGCTCGCCGGCCTCGGCTGACCCGTACGCATCGTCCTGACCAGCCACCACAGCGTTGATCGAGGAGACCGATGACCGCCCCGCACTTGCGTGACCGTTACCTGCAGGACTCCATCAATACCGCCTCACCCGCCAAGCTCCTGCTCATGCTGTACGACCGCCTCGTGCTCGACCTCATGCAGGCCGAGCAGGCACTGCGCGCGGAGGAACGGGAGGCCGCGCACGACAAGATCACCCACGCCCAGGAGATCGTCATCGAACTGCGCACCAGCCTGGACGTCGAGGCTTGGTCGGGCGCGCCCGCCCTGGCCAACATCTACGGCTGGATGCTCACCGAGCTGATCGGCGCGAACATCGCCCGCGACGCCGACCGGGTGGCGGCCATCCGCAACCTGGCCGAACCGCTGCGCGACACCTGGCGAGAGGCGGCCGCCGCGGCGGTCGCCGGCTGACCATGGACTGGAACGGCGCCTGGATCGACGCTCTGGACGAGCTCGAGTTGGACGTCGCCAACGTCGAGGCGATGCTCGCCGACGAACATCGGCACGCCGAGACCCCGCCGGCCGACCTGTGGAAGCCACCCACGGAGCTCGGCGCCCTGCCGCTGGAACTCAAGCCACGCGCGGACGAGATCCTCACCCGTCAGCTGAAGGCGGCCCAGGAGATCGCCCGGCGGCTGACGGCGAATCGCCGGCAGACCGCGATGACGTCCCGGATCGAGACCGGCGAGGCGGTCAAACGCCCGGTCTACGTAGACCGCGCAATGTAACCGAAGTCCCGGAGCCCCGGATGGGGTTCCGGGACTTTTCGCGTGCAACCTCGCGGCAACCGTTACACGCTCAGCGGATCGGCGGTCAGGCCGAAATGCATGATACGAGCAACGGATTGCTCCCCGAGAAGCCACGGAACGGCACCTGGACTGACCTCCAAGGAGCTGCTGTGTTCGACGACGTCTCGTCATCCTCGCTGCGGGTTGCCGCCGCCGGTCTCGCGGCTCGGCAGACCGCTATCGCGAACAACATCGCAAACATCGAAACCCCCGGCTACCGGGCCCGTAAGGTGGAATTCGAGCAGGCGCTGCACGGCGCGATCGCCAAGGGCGAGTCGCCCTCGAGCGTTTCCCCGAGCGTCCAGGACTCGCTCGAGCCGACCCGCCTCAACGGCAGCAACGTCAACCTCGACGAGGAGACGCTGTCGCACATCGACACCACGATGCGCTACCAGCTGACGCTGCGGGCCATGGATTCCAAGTACTCGATGCTGCGCGACGCGATCAAGGGGGCTTGATAAATGAGCACGTTCAACGCCATCGGAGTCGCCGGCTCCGGCGTGACCGTCTACCGCAAGTGGCTGGACGCGGTCTCCGACAACATCGCCAACATCGACAACACCAGCCGTACGTCCGAGAAGGCCTTCCAGGCACGCTACGTGGTCGCCCAGGAGGCGGCGGACGGCAACGGCGCCCAGGTCGGCGGCGTGGCCATGGGTAGCGCCCAGGGCGTACTCACCTACGAGCCGGACAACCCGCTGGCCGACGGCCAGGGTTACGTCCGCAAGCCGGACATCGACCTGGGCAGCCAGATGGCCCAGATGATGATGGCCCAGCGCGCCTACCAGGCGAACCTCGCGGTCGTCGACCGCGCCAAGGACTCCTACGCCGCCGCGATCAACCTGGGGAAGTGAGTTAGATGATCTCGCCGATCAGTGCCATCAGCGGATTATCCGCGGTAGGCGGTCTGGACTCGGTGTCCAGCGTCGCCGGCCTGGCCGGATCGAACCCGGCGGCGAACGCCGCCGAGGCGGTCAACGGTCCCAGCGAGAGCTTCACCAGCATGCTGTCCAAGGGTCTGGAGAGCGTGCAAGCCTCGCAGTCGAAGGCCAGCGACCTGGCGGTCCAGGTCGCCGACGGAACCCTGCAGGACCCGGCGCAATACACCATGGCCGCCACCGAAGCTCAGCTCGGTCTCCAGCTCACGCTCGCGGTACGCAACAAGGCCGTGGAAGCTTTCCAAGAGATCATGAGGATGCAGGCCTGACATGACCGACCGCCTTCCCGCTCCGGTCCGCCGCGTCACGGACACCTTCCGGTCTTTCACGCCGGGCCAGAAGGCCGTCACGCTCGCGGCGGTGATCGCTCTCGTCGTCGGCGCCTACTTCTTCGCCACCTGGGCGTCGAAGCCGACGTACTCGATCCTGTTCAACAACCTGTCGACCAAGGACGCCAGCGCGATCGTCGAGTCGCTGCAGAAGTCCGGCACGAGCTACGAGCTGGCGAACGACGGCCAGACGGTGCTCGTCCCGCAGGATCAGGTGAACACCCTGCGGTTGTCGCTGAGCGGCGAGGGCCTGCCCGGCGACGCCGGGACCGGTTACTCCCTGCTCGACCAGCAGGGCATCACCACCAGCGACTTCATGCAGCACACGAACTATCAGCGGGCCCTGGAGGGTGAACTCTCCAACACGATCAAGTCGATCGACGGTGTCGAGGCGGCCACCGTGCACCTCGTCATCCCGCAGAAGGACGTCTTCGCCGACGACCAGGACCAGCCGACGGCCTCCGTCCTGGTCGCCTCGAGCTCGACTTCTCCGCTGTCCAGCCAGCAGGTGCAGTCCATCGTGCATCTGGTCGCCTCCAGCGTCGAGGGCCTCGATCCGACCGAGATCACCGTGGCCGGCGCGGACGGCAAGATCCTGTCGACCGGCGGCGGCGCGGCGGTGGGCACCGGCGGGGACAGCGGCAGCGAGTCGCAGACCGTCGCCTTCCAGAACCGGATGAACAGCTCGCTGCAGAACATGCTGGACAGCGTGGTCGGTCCCGGGCATGCGGTCGTCACCACCACCGCCGAGCTGGACTTCGACCAGACCACGACGAACAGCAAGACCTACAACTCCGACCCGTCGCTGCCGGCCCTCTCCGAGACCAACAGCCGCGAGGCGTACAACAACTCCGGTAACTGCGCCGGCGGCGTCCTCGGCCCGGACAACATCTCCGGCCCCGGCTGCACCACCGGCACCACCGGCACCGGTCAGTACGAGAACAGCAACTCGGCCAAGCAGAACGCGATCAACGAGACCACCGAGGCCCGCAAGAGCGCCCCCGGCAGCATCAAGAAGCTGAACGTGGCCGTCCTGCTGGACAGCACCACCGCCGGCACCATCGACCCGGCCCAGGTGCAGCAGCTGGTCAGCGCGGCGGCCGGCATCGACTCGACCCGCGGCGACACCATCGCGGTCAGCGCCATGCCCTTCGACACCAGCGCGGCCCAGGCGGCCCAGCAGGCTCTGAACGCCGCCGCGGTGGCCGACCAGTCGGCCAAACAGCTGACGATGATCAAGACGGGCGCGCTCGCCGCGGTCGTGCTGGCGCTGCTCTTCCTCGCCTGGCGGGCCAGTCGCCGCTCGAAGAAGCGCAAGGCGCTGACCCCGGAGGAGCGCAAGCATCTGGAGGACATGCAGGCCGCGCTGGAGCAGCAGCGCCTCGCGGAACTGAACAGCGCGATCCCGGCCCAGATGCTGGAAGCCGCCCCGGAGAGCTACTCGGACGGGGAAGCTCGGGAGGAACGAGTGCGGGAGATCGAGCAGATGGTCAAAGATCAGCCTGAGGAGATGGCAGTGCTGCTACGCGGCTGGCTCGCCGCCGACGCGCCGGTGCACTGACACGACGAAATGGGCGGTCGGCTTCCGCCGACCGCCCTTTTCGCTCCGTTTGGTAACGCAGAGAAGTTCCCCCGACGGGCTGAGGAGAGTACGCGTTGAGCACACCGCAGCTAACGACGCTGTCGATGACGGGCGTGCGCAAGGCCGCGATCATGCTGGTCCAGTTCGGCAAGGAACATTCCGCGCAGATCATGTCCAGCATGTCGGAGAAGGAAGTCGAGATGATCTCGGCCGAGATCGCTCGGCTGGGCAAGCTCGAACCCACCGTCGTCGACGACGTGATGGACGAGTTCTACGCCATGGCGACCACCCGGTACGCCGGCTCCGGCGGCATGGACTACGCCCGTGAGCTGCTCGAGGCGTCGCTCGGCAAGGAGCGCGCGGCGTTGATATTGGATCGCCTCGAAGCCTCGATGAACGACATCCCGTTCAACTTCCTCAGCCACGCCGACCCCCGGCAACTGCTCTCCTACGTGCAGTACGAGCATCCGCAGACGATCGCGCTGGTGCTCGCACACATCCCGGCCGCGCTCGCCTCGGCGATCCTGGCCGGCCTCTCGCTCGAGGTACAGACCGAGGTCGCGCACCGGATCGCGGTGATGGACCGCACCTCCCCCGAGATCATCCGGCAGGTCGAGGCGGCCCTGCAGCGCAAGCTCTCCACCGTGCTCCAGCCGGACGAGCTCTCCACGGTCGGCGGCCTGCAGCCCCTCGTGGAGATCATCAACCGGGCCGACCGCACCACCGAGCGACTCATCCTGGAGGCCCTGGACGCCCGCAGCCCCGAGCTGGCCGAGGAGATCCGGCGCCGGATGTTCATGTTCGAGGACGTCGTCAACCTCGAGGACCGCGCCGTGCAGCTGGTGCTGCGGCAGGTCGAGCCGGCCGACCTGGCCACCGCGCTCAAGGGTGTACCGGAGACGGTCCGCGACAAGATCACCAAGAACCTCTCCGAGCGCGGCCGGGAGAACCTCATCGAGGAGATCGACCTGCTCGGCCCGGTCAAGGTCAAGATGGTCGAGGAGGCCCAGGCGAAGATCGTTTCGGTGATCCGCTCGCTCGAGGACTCCGGCCAGATCGAGGTCCAGCGTGGCGGCGAGGCCGATGAGCTCATCGCCTGAGGGCCCGCTGCCGTTCCTGCGCGGTTCGGTCGCCGAGTCCGCCGAGGCCGCCCAGTTCGGCGTCGACCTGCGGCACGAAACGCCCAGCTCCGGCGGGGCCTCGGCGAAGGGCCGGGAAGAGGCCCGGGTCGCCGGCTACGCCGAGGGCTGGGCCCAGGGTCAACGCGAGGCCGCGGCCGCCGCCGAGGACGCGGCGGCCCGCGCGCGGGCCAGCGAACTGGCGAACGAACAGCGCCGCAACGCCGCCCTGGCGCAGGCCGTGAACGCGCTCGGCCGGGCCGTCACCGCGCTGGAGAACCAGCTCATGCCGAGCTTCACCGAGCTCCAGGAGGTGGTGCTCACGCACGCTTTCGAGCTGGCCGAGGCGATCGTCGGCCGCACCCTGGAAGACGACCAGCGGCGCGGTGCCGACGCGCTGCGCCGGGCGATGGCGGCCGCGCCGGAGACCGGTGCGCTGACCGTCAGCCTCTGCCCGGCCGACTACCAGACGCTGATCGGTGACGGACCGTCCGACTTCGACTACGAGGGGCGCCGGGTCAGCCTGCGCCCGGACCCCAAGCTGCGCCCCGGCGACGCGCTCGCCGACACCGGCATGGCGTCGGTGGACGCCACCATCGAGGCCGCGGTCCTCCGTGCCCGGGAGGCGCTGCGGATCTAGGCGGTAAGGAGACCGAGCTTCATGACCGACCTGTTCCGGCATCGGATGTCGGCGGCGGTGACCGCGGCCCGGCCGCTCACCCGCGGCCGGGTCACCGGCGCCGTCGGCCTGCGGGTCACGGTGAGTGGGCTGCAGGCCCGGGTGGGCGACCTGGTGCAGATGGGCGAGGGGCCGGAGGCGATCTTCGCCGAGGTGGCCGCGCTGGACGGCCAGCAGCTGTCCTGCCTGCCACTCGGCCCGCTGACCGGGATCGGCGCCGGCACGCCGGTGACCAACACCGGCGCACCACTGCGCGTCGCGGTCGGCCCGGACCTGCGGGGCCGGATCCTGGACGGCCTGGGCCGGCCGATGGACGGCGGTCCGCCGCTTCGCGGCGAGATGGTCAGCATCGAGGCCGCGCCGCCGTCGGCGATGGAGCGACAGCTGGTCGACGCACCCATGCCCCTGGGCGTACGCGTACTGGACACGCTCGTGCCGTGCGGGCGGGGGCAGCGGATCGGCATCTTCGCCGGTTCCGGTGTCGGCAAGTCCAGCCTGATGAGCATGATCACGCGAGGCACCTCGGCCGAGATCAACGTGGTCGCGCTGGTCGGTGAGCGCGGCCGGGAGGTACGCGAGTTCATCGAGCACGACCTCGGCCCGGAAGGGCTGGCCCGGTCGGTCGTGGTGATCGCGACCTCGGACGCGGCGCCGCTGGTGCGGTTGCGCGCCGGCTCGGTAGCCACCCGGATCGCCGAGTACTACCGGGACGACGGGCATGACGTGCTGCTGCTGATGGACAGCGTGACCCGAGCAGCCATGGCGCAGCGTGAGGTCGGCCTGTCGGTCGGCGAGCCGCCGGCCACCCGGGGATATCCGCCGTCGGTCTTCGCCATGCTCGCCTCGCTGCTGGAGCGGGCCGGGCCGGGCGCCCGCGGCAGCATCACCGGCCTCTACACCGTGCTGGTGGAGGGCGACGACCACAACGAGCCGATCGCCGACGCGGCCCGCTCGATCCTCGACGGCCACGTGGTGCTCGACCGCAAACTGGCCACCGCCGGTCACTTCCCGGCGGTCCAGGCGCTCGACTCGATCTCCCGGGTCGCTAACAAGATCACCAGCCGGGAACAGCGCGCCGACGCCACCGAGCTGCGCCGCCTGATGGCCGCCCACCGCGAGGTGCGCGAGCTGGTGGAGATCGGCGCCTACGTGCCGGGCACCAACCCGGAGGCCGACCGCGCCAACGCCCTGTGGCCCCGGATCACCGCCTTCCTGCGCCAGGACATGGACGAACGAGTCAACCCAGCCGAGTCCTGGGCCCTACTGCACGCCCTCGTCACCGCCACTTGAGAGCTCGCGGCCGCCAGCTCAGGTGCAGGTCGGGTGCAGCACTCAGTGAACTCGGGGTCGGGCCGATCCCTTCATATGAGGGAGTCCTGACCCGGACCACCGCTTGGAGGGCCCAACCTTGAAACGCATCTTCGGACTCGCACCCGTGCTCCGCGCCCGCAAGGCGCAGGAGGATGCCGCCCGCGGTGCCGTCAATCAGTCGCGCGCCGAGATTCGCGATGCCCAGGCCTTGGTCAAGCGCCGCAGCCTGCAGCTGGTCGGCGCCGAGGCGCCGAGCGAGGGCACTGCCCGCGCCATGGTCGCGTCGCTGGTCGCCCGGCAGTCGCTGGCCGCCAGCCTGTTCGACGCGCAGCGCATGGTGACCGACGCCGAGCAGATCGAGCGGGAGCGGATGGCCGTCCTCGCCGACGCCGCCAAGCGTCGCCGGGCCGTCGAGATGATGGCCGAGCGGCACGCCGAGCTCGTCCGCTCCCACGACCTGCGGGTCGACCAGGCGTCGCTGGACGAGCTGTCCACCACCTCCAAAGCCCGTAACGCCGCCCGCGGCCTGACCGACGGGAGCTGAGAGCATGAGTCTGGGTGTCAGTGGAGTCCTCTCCCGCATTCAGCAGTTGCAGAGCCAGCTCGGCCTCACCCCGATCACTCCGGATACCGCCTCGGCCGGCACCGTGACCACCAAGCCCGGCGGCGACTCGACGTTCGCCTCGATGCTGACCGACGCCACCGGTGCCCCGCTGCCGACCATCGGCGGGGGCAGCTCCGGCGCCGACGTGGTGGCCGCGGCCAAGAAGTACCTCGGCACCCCGTACGTCTTCGGCAGCACCAACCCGGACAAGGGGCTGGACTGCTCCGGCCTGGTCCAGCGGGCCTACGCCGACCTGGGTATCCAGCTGCCCCGCAACTCCTGGCAGCAGGCCAAGGCCGGCCAGCCGGTGGCGAGCATGGCTGACGCGAAGCCGGGCGACATCCTGGCCTTCGACTCGCCGGTCGACCACGTCGGCATCTACCTCGGCGACAACAAGATGATCGCGGCGCCGAAGCCGGGCGACCACGTCAAGATCCAGAAGGTGTGGGAGACGCCCACCCAGATCCGTCGCGTGGTCACCGATTCCGCCTCGGTCGCCGCCCAGAACATGGCCTCGGTCCGCCCGGCCGCCCTGTCCGGCAACGGTGCGCTGGCCGGTGTCCCGTACGGCGACCTGTTCGTCAAGGCCGGCGCCAAGTACGGCATCTCGCCGAAGCTGCTGGCCGCGGTGGCCAAGGTCGAGTCCGGTTACGACCCGCAGGCGGTCAGCAAGGTCGGCGCCCGCGGACTGATGCAGCTGATGCCGTCCACCGCCAAGGGCCTCGGCGTCGACAACGCGTTCGATCCGGAGCAGGCCATCTTCGGCGGGGCGAAGCTGCTCGCCCGCAACCTGCGCGAATTCAAGTCGGTGCCGCTGGCCCTGGCCGCCTACAACGCGGGCGGCGGCGCGGTGAAGAAGTACGACGGCATTCCGCCGTTCGCCGAGACCCAGGCGTATGTGCCGAAGGTGCAGAAGGCCCTCGCCGCCCTCGGCGGCTGACCCTCGACCGCCCCCGTATCCGACCAGGGAGAGCCGCATGAAGACGCCGAGTTCCGTCACCGGTTCGGACCGCACGAACCCGCTGGACGTCGGACGCCGGACGAACGGCAAGCGCGGGGACGGGGGCGACGAGTTCGGCTCGGCGCTCTCGGCCGAGCTGGGCCGGCCCGACGAGGACACCGACACGACGAAGCGGCCCACCGAGCGCGACGCGGCCGATCGGGCCGCGCGGGCGGCCGCCCAGCGCGCCGACCGGGCCGAGGCCGATCGGGCCGCGGCGAGCCGGGCCTCGCTCGACCGCGCGGCCGCCAATCGGGCCACCGCCGACCGGGCCGCCGCCGACCACGCGGCCGCCGACCGCACCGCCGCGAACCGCGGCGCCCAGCAGCGGGACACCGACGCCGCCCGACGGCTGGCCGACGACCGCGCCGGCGCCGACCGTCCCGAGGTCGACCGGACCGTCGACCGGCGGACGGTCGACGACCGCGCCCGCACCGACAAGAGCCGTCCGGAACCGGACCAGGACAGGGTCACCTCGGCCGAGGGCGGGGACGACAGCAAGGCCGCCACCGGCCCGGCCGAGAAGCCGGCCGACGCCGACGACACCGCTCAGACCGATGACGCGAAGGCGGCCGACACCAAGCCGGCCGACACCGCGACGGCCCAGACCGGCGACGCCGCACAGGCCGCCACCGCCCAGCCGGCCCCGGCCGCGATGGCCGCGATGGCCGCGATGGCCGGTCAGGTCGCCGCCACACCGGTACCGCAGACGCCGGCCACCGCGCAATCCGCCGCCACTCCGGCCGGCACCGCACCGCCCGCCGGGGTGTCGGCGGTCGGCGGCGTCTCGCCCGCCGCCGGACCGAACGCGGCGGCGGCCGCCAACCCCGATGCGGCTGCCACCATCCCGGCGGCCGTGTCGCAGGAGACCATCACCAACACACCGGCCGAGGCCGCGACGCTGCCCGCCGGAACGCTGCGCGACGCCTCCGGCAAGCCGGTGACCGGTGCGAACACGCCGAACGGCCCGGCCCTGCCGGCCGAGCTCGGCAACGCCGGGGTCACCGGCACCGCCACCCAGCCGGCCGCCACGCCGACGGCACCAGCCACGCCCGGCCAGCAACCGCCGACTCCGGCCGCCCTCGCGACCCCGGCCGCCGCGGCCGGCCCCACGCCGCCGGCCACGCCCGCCCCGGCCGACGCCGCCGCGCAGGCCGCGGCCACGGCACCGGCCGCACCCACCGGACCGGCCGCGGCGCAGGCTCAGCCGCCCGTCCCCGCCACGCCGGCCCCCGACGCCGGCGCGCAGCCGGCACCCGCCACGGCCACCACCGCCGCACCCGACCGGGCCGCTCCGGATGCCGCGACCGCCCCGCCGACCGGCATGCCGCCCGCCCCGGCCGCGACTCCCGCTCTCGCTCCCGACGGAACGGCCACGGCCGGCGTACTCGGTCAGGCCGGCCTGGCCGGAGTCTCCGGACCGCAACCCACCGCCCCGGCCGCCCCGGCGGCCGGCACTCCGCCGCCGGCCAATCCGCAGGCACCGCTGCCGCCCGCCGCCGCCCAGGTGGCGATGCGGATCATGCCGCTGAAGCTGGAGGCCGACGGCATCCACCGGCTCACCGTGCACCTGCACCCGGCCGACCTCGGCCCGGTCCAGGTGGTGGCGGAGATCCGCAACG
The DNA here is from genome assembly GCF_018332695.1 of Paractinoplanes toevensis. Taxonomy (GTDB): domain Bacteria; phylum Actinomycetota; class Actinomycetes; order Mycobacteriales; family Micromonosporaceae; genus Actinoplanes; species Actinoplanes toevensis. The sequence continues at coordinate 11,247 of NZ_BOQN01000053.1, read as the reverse complement.
GCGACATCAACCTGCAGCTCACCGGCACCACCGACGCGGGCACGGAGGCACTGCGCAACGCGCTGGGCGACCTGCGCCGCGAGCTGGAGGACTCCGGTTTCGGCAACTGCTCGCTCGACCTGCGGCAAGGCACGGCCCAGCAGGAGCAGGCGCGGCAGCAGTTCTCCGCGCCGGGCTACCCGGGCGGCCGGCGGGACAACGGCCCGGCCGGCCCCGAGGTACCGGCCGAGCCCGCCCCGACGACCCGCCGCACGCCCGGCAGCAGCCGGCTCGACATCCACGCATAAATAGATGGATAGAACGAGACGCCGGTGGACACTCTTGGTGTCCACCGGCGTCTTCGTCCTCGTCAGGCCGTTTTCTCGGCGTCCATCGGGCTGGGCGTGACAGCGGTGGCTTCCCCACCATCGCCGTTTCGTCCGTAACCCGCCGTGACGAACCGCAGTGCGGCCAGCAGCAGTGCCGCGATCGGCACCGCGATGATGAACCTGATCAGCACGTCGGTGAGATCCAGCTGGTCGAGCACGTACCGGTACAGTGCCGGTGCGCTGATCACGAACGCGAACAGCAGGACCGACGGACGGATCATTGCCGCACCGTGCGCGACGCCCGTCGAGGCGGCGCCGCCACCGGCATGATGTCGGTCGCGATCCGCGCGCAGAGCATGGCGGCCCAGGCGTGCGGGGTGGCCGGCTTACCGTCCAGCGAGAAGATCGGCAGATCCAGGCCGAGCACCGATGCCGGGTCCTGAGTGAGCTCCACGCCGTGCACCACGAGCGACTCGACCTCGCCGAGCGTGCGCAGGTGGCGGGCCGTGTCGGCGGTCTTGCGGGTGGCGTCGACGACCGCCCAGACCGCGGTGGCCCCGATCGCGTCGCACATCTCGTTGACCCAGAGCGGGTCGGTGCCACCCACCGGCGCGTCCATCACCACGACCCACGCCTGCTCGGCGTTGTGCAGCTTGTCCACCCGCGACTCGGCCGCCTCGCGGTTCGGGATCAACCGGGACGAGTGCAGGCCGGTGCCGGCCGTCGACGTAGCGGCCAGGAGCAGGTGATTCTCCGGTACGCCGATCTGGTCCAGCAGGTGCCGCGCGATCGGTACGCCGAGGTTGATGTCCCCGGCCAGCACCAGGATCTCCCCCGGCCCGTCCGGAATGCCCGGCGCCGAGGGCCGCGCGGCCAGCACGCTGAGCACCCCCGCGTACGTGTCCGCCCCGGTGATCTGGCTGGCCATCGCCTCCGGCATGCCGACCGAGATGAGGTTGCGGATCACCGGATCGCTGTCGGCCGGAGCCACCACCGGCGGCGGTGTCGCCGCTACCGGCTTCAGCCCGAACGCCGCGGCCGTCGAAGGCGCCGGCGGCGTCTCGATGATCTCCTCGACCGGCGGCTCGTCGATCTCGACCGCGCTGGCCCCGAGACCACCGATCCGCTCGGCCAGACTCGGCTGCGCGTGCTCCGCGTGCTCCGCGTGCTCCGCGTGCTGCGCGACGTGTTCCGGCTCGGCGGCCGGAGCCGGCGGGGCGGACACGACCGGTGCGGTCGCCTTCGGCGGATGGTTCACCGCATGCTCCGTGGTCGCGGCCGGCCGGAACGGGCGCACGGTCGGTGCGTCCTCGCCGCGCAGCGGCACCCCCGCCTTCGGCCGGGGCGGGTTCCGCTCGAAGTCCGGCAGCGGCGCGTGCCCGGTGGAGTCCAGCCCGGCCATCAGCTCGGCGAACGCCGCGTTGGTGTCGCTGTGCGCGGCACCCCGGCCCTCGTCGGCACCGAAGTTGTTGTCCTCGGCCGGGCTCGGTGCCGGGGCCGGGCGAGCGGCCGGCCGGGAGAACGTCGTCTCGCCGGGCCGGGCCTGGCCGAAGGTCGCCGGAGTCACCGTACGGGCGGCCGGGCGGGCCGGCTCGTCCAGGCGATCCTGCGATTCGGCGCGTTCCAGCAGTCGTTCCAGTGTGTGGCCGTTGTCCGAGGTCGGTCGTTTCGCCATGTCATTCCTGTCCTCGTTCGGGTCCGGGACCTCCACGGAAAGCTCGTAATGCTGCTTCGCGAAGAAACCTCCGACGCCGCCACTGCGGACTTTGTCGGCGGAAATGATCCGGACACCGGAGCCGTACTCATCGCGTACCTGAGCCAGCAGTGGCTCGATGGCCGGTCCCTCAAGCAGCACCCGCGTAGGCACCGTTCACCACCCCTATCGTTTCGATCTGTGCTGTGGAACCAGAGATTTCGCCGTACGACAGCACCTGCACCCGGCGTGAGCCGGCGCGCAGCAGGCGCATCAGTGGGAGCCGCAGCTGTGGCGAGCAGGCGAGCACGGGCGACAGGCCCTGTTGCTCGGCGGTCTCGGCCAGGCGAGCGGCCTCGCTGACGATCGCCTCGGCACGCAAACCGTCGATCGCCATGAAGGCTCCCGTCTCGCTTGGCCGCAACGATTCGAGCAGTTGTTGCTCGAGCATGGGATCGAGGGTGATCACCGTGAGCCGGCCGCCGGTGACGTACTGGGCGGCAATGGCCGGGCCGAGCGCGGCCCGCGCCGCCTCCACCAGGCTGTCCTGGTCGACGGAGATCTTCGCTCTCAGCGAGAGCGCCTCGAAGATTCGGACCAGGTCGCGGATGGGCACGCCCTCGTCCAGCATTGCCTGCAGCACTTTCTGGATCTGACCGAGGCTGAGAACCGCCGGGGTCAGCTCCTCCACCACGACCGGGTGCGTCCGCTTCACCATCTCGGTCAGCGCCCGGACGTCCTCGCGGCCGAGCAGTCGGCTCGCGTTGCTGCGGACCACCTCGGCCAGATGCGTGATGATCACACTGGCCCGGTCCACCACCGTCGCTCCGGAGAGCTCGGCCTGGTAATGCAGTTCGGCCGGCACCCATTTGCCGGGCAGGCCGAAGACTGGTTCGACACCGGCGCGGCCGGGCAGGCCCTGCAGCCCGTCACCGATCGCCAGCACGGTGCCGGGTGGGGCCTCGCCGGTGCCGGCGTCGACCCCGGAGATCCGGATCGCGTACGACGAGAGCGGCAGGTCCAAGTCGTCCCGGGTGCGCACGGGCGGCATGATCACGCCGAGCTCCATGGCCATCTTGCGGCGCAGGGCACGCACCCGGTCGAGCAGGTCACCGCTGCTGGTGTCGACGAGGTCGACGAGGTCGGGCGAGAGGGCGAGCTCGAGCGGGTCGACCCGCATCTCGCCGAGCAGCTGTTCCGGCGAGTCGGGGGCCGGCAGCTCGACCGCCTCGGCCGCGGCCTTCGCGGCGACCTCGTCCTCCGGCACCGGGTCCTTGACCCGCTGCGCGATGGCCAGCACGGCGACACCGACCAGCAGGAACGGAATCTTGGGCAGACCGGGGATGACGCAGAGCGCGAGGGCGGCACCGCCACCGATGCGCAGCGCGAGCTTGTTCTGGCTGAGCTGCTCGGTGACGCTGGTGCCCATGTCGCCGGAGGTGGCCGAGCGGGTCACGATCAGACCGGTGGCCACCGAGAGCAGCAGGGCGGGCACCTGGGAGACCAGGCCGTCGCCGACGCTCAGCAGGCTGTAGTGGTTCATCGCGTCGGTGGCCGACATGCCCTGCTGGATCAGGCCCACGGCGAAGCCGCCGACCAGGTTGATCACGGTGATGATGATGGCCGCGATCGCGTCGCCCTTGACGAACTTGGAACCACCGTCCATGGCGCCGTAGAACTCGGCCTCGGCGGCCACCTCGGCGCGGCGCTTCTTGGCCTGGTCCTCGTCGATCAGGCCGGCGTTGAGGTCGGCATCGATCGCCATCTGCTTGCCGGGCATGGCGTCGAGGGTGAACCGGGCGCCGACCTCGGCGACCCGCTCGGCACCCTTGGTCACCACCACCATCTGGACGATCACCAGGATCAGGAAGATCACCAGGCCGATGACCAGGTTGCCACCGACCACGAAGCTGCCGAACGCGTGGATCACCTTGCCGGCGTCGCCGTCCCGCAGAACCAGCCGGGTGGCGCTGATGTTGAGCGCGAGCCGGAACAGGGTGGCCACCAGGAGCAAGGCCGGGAAAACCGAGAAATCGAGAGGCTTCTGTACGAACATACTGACCAGCAGGATCAGCAGGGCCGCCGTGATGTTCACGGCGAGCAGGGTGTCGAGCAGGAACGTCGGCAACGGGACGACCATCATGATGATGATGCCGATTACCCCGATGGGTACGGCCAGTCGACTGAGGTTGCGGCTCTTCACGGCACCTTCCCAGGCACAGGGTGTACCTCACCCCTCACGCAGAGTCTCCCTCGTACGAGGGACGCATGTGAGGAAATCTCCTAAATTTTCGGTTATGCGGCTGCTGAGGTGGAATTGGGGTTGCGGTGCAGGCCTGCCGCCGAACCACGTGCCTTCAGGCTCATCACGAACGCCAGCACCTTGGCCACCGCGCCGTAGAAGTCGGCCGGGATCTCCGCGCCCACCTCGCAGCCGGCGTACAGCGACCGGGCCAGCGGCACGTCCTGCACCATCGGCACCCGGTGCTCGGTGGCCAGCTCACGGATCTTGGTGGCGAGCGGGCCCTGCCCCTTGGCCACCACCCGCGGCGCGCCCTTGGTCGGTTCGTACCGCAACGCCACCGCCACGTGCGTCGGGTTGACCATCACCACGTCGGCCATCGGCACGTCGGCCATCTGCCGGTTGCGGGCCATGGCCATCTGCCGGGCCCGGATCTGGGCCTTGATCAGCGGGTCGCCCTCGGCGTTCTTGTTCTCCTGCTTGACCTCTTCCTTGGTCATCCGCAGCTGCTTGTTGGTGCGGCGGCGGACCACGAAGTAGTCGGCGGCGGCCATCACGATGCCGGCCACCGAGGCGGCCCGGATCAGCCCGATGGTGGCGTCCTTGACCACCGCCAGCAGCGTGCCGAGCTGCAGCTGGCCGGCGGTCATCAGGACCGGGATCTGGTCCTTGGTCTCGGTGTACAGCACCGCCGCGAGCACGGCGGTCTTGACCAGCGCCTTGATCGCCTCCCAGAGCGCCTGCGGCCCGAGCATCTTCTTGATGCCGGGCAGCGGGTTGAGCCGGTTGAACTTCGGGATGAAGAGCTTGGTCGCGATGCGGATGCCGCCCTGCGCGCCGGCCGACGCGATGCCGACCAGCATCAGGGTGACCGACAGGGGAAGCACCGCCCAGGCGATGCCGAAGCCGGCCTCCCGGAGGATGTGCAGGGCCAGAGCCGGTTCCGGCCGGTCGATCACGTCCGGCACCTGGGAGACCAGCTCCTGGGCGTGCTCCATCGCCGTACCCATCGTCTTGGGCAGCAGGATGCTCGCGGCCAGCATGCCGAACCAGGCGCCGATGTCCGGCGTACGCCCGATCTGGCCTTCGCGTTTGGCCTTTTTGAGTTTCTGTGGAGTTGGCTGTTCGGTCTTCTCACCGGACACGGGTCACCACCTCAGCCGCCGGTCAACTTCAGCACGGCGGTGACCGATTTCTCGACCAGGTTCTCGATGACCGGCGGCAACAGGGTGATCGACATGCCGGAGAGCAGCAGCAGGACGAAGATCTTGGCGGGGAACCCGAGCTGGAACGCGTTGAGCGCGGGCGCCACCCGGTTGAGCAGACCGAATGCCACGTCGGTGAGGAACAGCACGATCACCAGCGGGCCGGCGATCTGGATGGCGGCCAGGAACAGCTCGCCGACCCCCTTGAGCAGGACCTGGCTGAACGTGGTCAGGTCGAAGGACAGGTTCAGCGGCATGGTCCGGAACGACTGGAGAAAGCCGCGCAGGATCATCTGATGACCGCCGGTGGCGAACAGGATGGTGACCGCCACCAGGTTGTAGAACCGGCCGAACACCGAGCTCTGGTTCATCGACAGCGGGTCGTAACCCATCGCCAGGGTGAAACCGCCGAAGAGGTCGAGCAGGTCACCGGCCGCCTGGAGGGCGGCGAACAGCATGGCCACGAGGAAGCCGAGCGAGGCACCCACGAAGACCTGGAGGGCGGCGCTGGCGATGATGTCGGCGGTCTGCAGGCTGGGGATGGTGCCGCGCAGGTACGGCGCCATCGGCAGGGTGAGACCCACCGACAGCAGCGCCTTGACGGTGCCCGGGATGAACCGGGAGTTGAACGGCGGGCAGATCATCAGGAAGGCCCCGGTCCGGGCAGCGCCCAGCAGGATCGCGAGCAGATCCGCGATCGGGATGTTCCAGTTCATCGGTAGGACGCCACCAACGCCGTGAGGATCAACCCCCACCCGTTGACCATGACGAACAGCAGGAGTTTGAAGGGCAGCGAGATCGTCACCGGGGGCAGCATCATCATGCCCAGCGACATCAGGGAGGCCGAGACGACCATGTCGATCAGCAGGAACGGGATGAAGATGACGAAGCCGATGATGAACGCGGCCCGCAGCTCGGAGAGCACGAACGCGGGGATCAGCGTGGTCAGCTCGACGTCTTCCTTGTTCCGCGGCTGGTCCGAGCCGGACAGCTTGATCATGAGGCCGACCTCGTCCTCACGGGTGGTCTTCCACATGAAGTCGCGCAGCGGCTGCACGCCGTCCTTGAACGCCTGCGACTGGGTCTTGTCACCCTTGAGATAGGGCTGCACCCCCTGCTCGTTCATGGCCGAGACGGTCGGTCCCATGATGAACAGGCTCAGGAACAGGGCCAGACCGGCCAGCACCTGGTTGGGCGGCATGCTGGTCAGGCCGAGCGCGTTGCGGGTGATCCCAAGGACCATGAAGACCTTGGTGAAACACGTGCAGAGCAGCAGCAGGGCCGGCGCCACCGACAGCACGGTGAGGCCCAGCATGATCACCAGCGAGGAGGCCGGGCGGCTGCCGTCCGGGTTGGTCCCGTTGACGTTGAAATTGATGCTCGGCGGCGACGGCGGGGCCGGCGCCTGCGGTACGCGATCCGGCATCGCCACGGTCACCACCGCCGGGGCCATCGGCGCCGGTCGCGGCTCGGCGGACGCGGCGCCGGGCAGCAGCACCAGCGCCAGGCCGACCGTGGCAAGCAGAAGCAGGATCGCGCGTCGCATGGCTTATCGCCTCGATGTCCGGTCGCGGATCGTTTCCAGGAGGGTCCGGTCGAGCCGGTTCGCGCCCGGGCCGGCCGGGTGGACGGCCGGCAGGTCGGCCGGTTCGAGCGGGACGTGCTCCTCGTGCTCGGGCTTCTCGAAATCGGCGACGTCGGCCTCGCCGAGGAAGTTCACCTGCGCCTCGGTGACCCCGATGATGATCGCCCGGTCGCCCACCCGCACCACGGCCACCTCGGCGTTGCGGTTGATCTGCTGCCGATTGAGTACGGCGAGCGCGCCATGCGCCCGGCGAGCGCTCAGCGGGCGGCGTACCAGCCGCGCCACGGCCCACATCAGGCCGAGGACGACCAGCAGTGAGAAGCCGATCCGCAGGACGAGCTCGAGCAAGGCCGTTACTCCCGCTCGGCGCCCGGGGCGACGATCTCGGTGATCCTGATGCCGAAGTTCTCGTCCACCACGACCACCTCGCCCCGAGCGATCAGCCGGCCGTTGACGAGCAGGTCCGCCGGGCTGCCGGCGGCCCGGTCGAGTTCGACGATCGCGCCCGGGTTGAGCGAGAGCAGTTCACGCACGCTCATCCGGGTACGGCCGAGTTCGGCCGAGACCTCCATCTCGACGTCGTGCAGCATGTCCAGGCCGCCGCGGTTCAGCGCCGCGCCGGTCACTCCGGTCGCCGGCGCCGGCGACCGGGTGGCCACGTCCATCTGGCCGGGTTCCTCGCTCGGCCAGGGGCTCAGCGCGAGGGCCAGCACCGCGCGGACCTCCTCGCCCTCGACCAGCGGGACGACCACGGCGTCTTCCTTGGTGGCCAGCGCGCTCAGCGCGACACCCGGCTCCATCACCTGCCCCGGGTCGAGGACCACCGGTCCGAAGACCCGGGCCGCCGCCTCCAGTGCCGGCCGGACCGCGGCGGTCAGGTCGAGCTCGCCGAGCGGGCTCTCCTTGAGCGCGTCCGCGAGATCCTGGCCGACCACGACGACGACCTCACCGCTGGCCGCACCGCTGAACTTGGCGGTGACCGCCTGGCCCTCGATGACGGTGTCCGCCGAGGCGGCGACCGGGGCGGCGACGGCGAGCGTGCGGCTGGTGGGCAGGACGGCAAGGGCGGCTTCGGCGGCGTTCCGGGCGAGCGCCAGCTGCGGCGCGGTGATGGTGGGCGCGGTCATGGGCGGCCTGACTCCTTGGACGACTCCTTGGGCGGCGGCACCACGAGACAGGCGAGCCGGGCGCCCTGATTACCGGGAACTGCGTGAGCGAAAACGGTCTCGTTGACGGTCACCTCGAGGGGCCGGCTGGTCGCGTGACTCAGCGGGACGACGTCACCGGGACGCAGGTCCACGATGTCATCGGTACGCATACGAATGGGCTGGAATCGGACCGCAACGTCGATCGGAGCCGAGAAAAGACCGGCCGTGAGGTTGCGCAGCGCGAGGTTCTTGCTGGCCCGTTCCTTGTCGCTGAGCACGACCGCCTCGGTGCGCGACAGCACCGGCAGAATCATGTTGAACGGCATGCAGATGCTGGCCAGGCACTCCTCGGCGCCGATCTTCAGTTCGAAGGTGGCGACCACGCAGGCATCACCGGGCGCGTGCGCCCGCAGGAACTGGGCGTTGTACTCGATCTCCTTGAGCTTCGGCTGGATGTCGACCAGGGTCTCGAAGCCGTACCTCAGCTCGCCCAGCATGCGCTCCAGCAACCCGCGCAGCAGAGGCATCTCGACCTCGGTCAGCGGTCGCTCCGGCTGAGGTCCGCCGGGTCCGCCGAGCATGTGGTCGATAGCGGTCATCACGGTGGAGGAGGACATCTCCATCAGGGCCGTGCCGTCGAGCGGATCGAGGCCCACCACCGCGATCACGGTGGGATTGGAGAGCGACGCCACGTACTCGTCGTAGTTGAGCTGCTCGATGGCGGCGAGGGTGACGCTGCTGACCACGCGTAACCGGGTGGTCAGCAGGGTGCCGCAGCTACGGGCATACGTCTCGAACGCGGTCTGCAGCGTGCGGACGTGGTCCCGGGAGAGTTTGACGGGCCGGCGGAAGTCGTACGCCGTGGGCCCCCCGCTCTGCCCACGGCGCGACATCTTGCCCGGGGATCGTGTTCCGGAGGTCACGTCGTCCCCATCGGCTCACTTCCTGAACCGCTGAGCGTGAGGGCCGTATTTAGCCGTAGATCGACGAACGGGCGGGATCACCGAAGTGATCCCGCCCGTCCGTTTCAGTCGATTACTGGGTCACGAAGGCGGTGTAGTAGATACCCATGACCATTTTCTTGCCGTCCTCGGTGTAGGCCTTCACGATCTTGGCGAGCAGTTCTTCCTTGATCGCCTCGCGGCCCTTCTCGGTCTCCAGCTCGGCAACCTTCTTGCCGGTGTACTCGTCGATCGCCAGCTCGATCGCCTCGCTGGTGTCGACCTCCTCGGTGCCGGCATCCGCCGTCTGCTGCAGAGCGAACTGGAGCTTCAGGTAGTGGCTGTCCGCCAGGTTGATGGTCAGAGACTCGTCGATCGCGGTGACCGAGCCCTTCTCGGGCGCTTTGGCCTCGGCGGAGTCGCCCTTCAGCATGAAGAACGCGCCAGCGCCACCACCGATCAGCACGACCGCGGCGATCACAATGATCATCAGCATCTTCTTGGACTTCTTCGGCGCCTCGGCAGCGCTTTCCTTGTTCTCGTCAGCCATTGGAATCCCCCCGTCAGTCGTGCGTGGTCGTGGAAGTAGAAGTGGAAGTGTCAGCGGCGCTGTTCGCGGCCTCGACCGCCTTCTCCAGCGCGGCGGCCTGTGCCGTGGTCTGCCCGGTGTGCAGCTTGGCGTCCGAGCCGGCCGCGGCCGGCAGCAGTGCCGCCTGGTCGGCCGGGAGGGTGGTGAGGACGACGACGTCCACCCGGCGGTTCATCGTGATCGAGCGCGGGTCCTTCGGGTCGATCAGCGGCTTGGTGTCCGAGAAGCCGACCGCACTGAGGCGGTTCTTGGTGACACCGTGGCCGGACAGGTACCGAACCGTGGTCGAGGCGCGAGCCGCGGAGAGCTCCCAGCCGCTCGGGTAGTAGGTGGTGACCGCCTTGAGCTGGTTGGTGTTGCCGTCGACCTCGATGTTGTTCTTCAGCTTCGCCAGCGTCGGTGCCAGCGCGTCCAGGATCTTCTTGCCACCGGACTTCAGGTCGGCCCGGTTACCGGCGAACACCACCTCGTTGGTGACGATGGTGACCACCAGACCGCGCTTGTCGATCGTGAACTTCACGTTGTTGAGCTGGCCGGCCTTGGCCAGCGCGTCAGCCAACTGGTTCTCGACGTTCTTGAGGTCCTGGGCTTCCTTGGCCGCCGCCTGGGCGTTCTGCGAAGCCTTGAGCCGGTCCTCGGCCTTGACAGCCGCCTCGACGGCTGCCTTCTCCTTCTCGGTCATGTTCGACGTGCCGGTCTTGCCGTCACCCGGGTTGGCACCCGGGTCGATCTGCACGATCTCGGCGCTCTGGCCGGCGCCGTCCAGCGTCGAGGTCTGCCCGGAGAACGCGGCGCTCTGCGCACCGAAACCGGCGGACAAACCCGATGCCAGCTCGGCGAACTTCTTCATGTTGACGTCCGACATCGAGTAGAGAACCACGAAGAGTACGAACAGCAGGGTGAGCATGTCGGCGTACGAAACGAGCCAGCGCTCGTGATTGACGTGCTCCTCGTGTTCTTCGTGAGCCTTCTTCCGACGACCCCCACCTGAGCTCATCCGTTACGCCGCCTTCTTGGTGTTAGCGGCCGCCTCGGCCTTCTTCGCCTCATCCGGCGGGAGGAGGCTGCGGAGCTTCTGTGCGACCAGACGCGGGTTCGAGCCGGCCTGGATGGCAAGGACACCGTCGACGACCAGTTCCATCTCCTCCGCCTCGACCGCGCTGAGGCGGGTCAGACGGGCGGCGACCGGAAGCCAGATCAGGTTGGCGCTGAGCACACCCCAGAGGGTGGCGACGAACGCCGCGGAGATCGAGTGACCGAGCGTCTCCGGCTTGTTCAGGTTCTCGAGCACGTGCACGAGGCCCATGACCGTGCCGATGATGCCGATCGTCGGGGCGTAACCGCCCATGTTCTCGAAGAGCTTCGAAGCGGCCTTGTCGGCCTTCTTCTTGGCCGCGATCTCGGCGTGGAGGATGTCGTGCAGCTCCTCCGGGTCGGTGCCGTCGATCGCCAGCTGCAGACCACGCTTCAGGAAGGGGTGCTCGACCGTCTTGACCGCGTCCTCGAGGGCCAGCAGGCCCTCGCGGCGGGCCCGCT
>NZ_BOQN01000052.1 GCF_018332695.1 Paractinoplanes toevensis | reverse complement strand
CTGGCGGTGATCCGGCTGGCGGTGACGCCTCTGGTGGCGATGCGCCTGGCGGTGATCCGCCAGCGGTGACGTGCCTGGCGGTGATCCGGCTGGCGGTGATCCGGCTGGCGGTGATGCGGTCGACGGACGGACGGCCGGCTGGCTGGCTGGCTGGCTGGCGGCGATCCGGCCGGTGGTTATGCGGTTGGCAGCGATTCGGCCGGTTGGTCTGTCCGGCTGAGTGGGCGTTGCGCAGTAACCGGATCTGGGCCGCGCGAGGGCATCGGGTGGTCGCATCGTGTGTTCCGTCGCGCGAGGCCCACGGGGGTCGGTGGCTTCGGTCCGGCGCGTCGGCTCAACGCGGCCCGCATCGCTCCCTCTGCTGGCGGTGTGCGCCCGGCGCGCGGGGCTGCCCTGCGTCGCCGCTTCGACCAGCCGCGCGGACTCGATCTTGGCGGTGGCCTCGGCCCTGGTTGTGGGCTTGGGGCGGGTTGGGGTGTGGCTGGTGGTGTCGGTCTTGGTTGTGGGGTTGGGGTGTGGCTGGTGGTCGGTCTTGGTTGTGGGCTTGGGGCGGGTTGGGGTGTGGCTGGTGGTGTCAGTCCTGGCTGCTGGCTCGGCGCGGGTTGCGATCTCTGGCTGGCATGTGACGGGCGCTTGGCCGGCGGGAGTGGACCGGCCGGCCCGCCGCGCGTCGCCTGACGACCGGTCAGACTCGGCCGAGACTTCCTGGCTCGGGAGTTCCTGGCTTGGCATCGTCGGCGACGGCCGCTGCGTGCAGCGTGCCTGGTCTGGCCAGAGCAACGGCGGAACCGCCTCGGCCTCGTCGTGCAGGCCCACCTCGGCGCACTCGCGGGAGCAACCATGCTGGCGGCACCGCTTCCACGCATGACGCCGAATGAGCCCCCAGCGCCGCCGACGCGCATGGTCGCGACGGAACTCATCCTTCTCCGGCGAATAGTTGCGCGCTTTCGTGCGGTCGCGCATAGCAGCAGTCTCGGGCCGGGTAAATATCTGAAGCTGCTGGTATCGCATGGATACATTCTTCCGCGCCGCGAACCGTGCTCGCTAATAGCTGATCATGCCAATCTCGGAGGCTGTGAGGGCCAATTAACCAATTGGGTGACGAATCACTGAAACCATTCATCATCGGGCGGATAAAGCAACCTTCATGCCGTTGCGAGTGCGGTGCCGGCGGCAATCCGGATATTTCCGATAGCCGTCTTCGGACGTGCCGACGCGTAGCGGTGGCAGGCCCACCTTCGGCCCGGGCCCGCGTTCCGGCCCGGGAGATTGGCAGCGAATTGGGCGGCGCCACCGCGGCGAACGGTGCCAGCCGGCGCGGTGGTCTTGGCGCGACCGAGGCGGTCGATCTCGAGGCTGCAGGAATAGGCTGGAATGACCAGCCTGGAGAAGCGCCGAGCGGCAAGCGTGTCGCGACTCAGCTCGTGAGATCACGACCTGCTGCTACGCCGATGCCCGGCCGCTCGGGGACCGGGCATCTCTCTCAGGTGGCTCGCGGTCGGTCAGCTGGACAGGGTCGCGGTGTAGAGAAGGCGGTTCGGGGAGCCGCTGCCGGGGCTGGTCACCACGCCGGTGGTGGCGGCGTTGACGATGGCCGCGTTCACCGTGGTCACCGGCGCGCCGGGGTGGGCGGCCAGGTACAGGGCGGCCGCGCCGGCCACGTGTGGGGACGAGAACGATGTGCCGCTGCCGGTGTAGATCGCGGTGTTGCTGGTCCGCCAATCCGAGGTGATCGAGACGCCGGGGGCGAACAGGTCTAGCACCGAGCCGTAGTTCGACCAGGAGGCCTTGGCGTCGGTGTTGCTGGTCGCGCCTACCGTCAGCGCCTCGGTCACCCGGGCGGGGGAGCTGTTGCTCGCGTTGACGCCGGAGTTGCCGGCCGCGACCGCGTACGGAATGCCGGCCGTGATCGACCGGCGGACCGCGGCGTCCAGGGTGCTGCTGGTGCCGCCGCCCAGGCTGAGGTTGGCGACCGAGTAGCCGGCCCGCGCGTTGGCGGTGACCCAGTCGATGCCGGCGATCACCCCGGCGGTGGTGCCCGAGCCGTTGTTGTCGAGGACCCGCACGCCGACGACGTTGGCGCTCTTCGCGATGCCGTACCTCGTGCCGACCGCGACCCCGGCCACGAACGTGCCGTGCCCGTTGCCGTCCTGGGCCACGTTGTCGCCGTCCACCGCGTCGTACCCGTAGCTTGCCCGCCCGCCGAAGTCGGTGTGGGTCACGGTGATGCCGGTGTCCACCACGTAGACGGTGACGCCGCTGCTCGGCCCGTACGTGTAGGTGGTGCTCAGTGGCAGGTTGCGCTGGTCGGAGCGGTCCAGGCCCCACGGCGCCGAGCTCTGGGTGTCAGTGATCCGGACGACCTGGTCGGCCTCCACCGTCGCCACCGACGGGTCGGCGGCCAGTCGGGCGGCCTGCCGGGACGTGAGCCGGGCGGCGTACCCGTCGACGGCGTGGCCGAAGACGCGGGTGACGTTGCCGCCATACCGGTGGCTGAGCCGGCCGGCGTCGGCGGTCGCGCCGGCCTTGAGGGTGACCAGGTAGCTGCCGGCGATCGCGTCGGGGCTGCCGGCGTTCAGGACGGCGGATGTCGGGGCGGCCGCGAACCCTGGCGCCGAGACGGTGAGGGCGAGGGCCGCACCGGCGGCAACCGCGGCGGCGAGGTGAGAGCGCATTACTTTCCTCCGAAGGGTCATTCATTGATGCCTGCGAATGACCCTAGGGCGGGATGTTTGAGAGACTGTCAACTGTCTTTTAGGGACATGTCAGCATTTTGCTACGGCTTGCGGCCGGTCGCCGTCCACACGTTGATGTCGGAGCGCTGGGGGATGGTGGCCCCCGGCTCCGGCCGCCACTCGCTGGCCGGGACCACGCCCGGCTCGACCAGCTCCAGGCCGTCGAAGAGCTCGGCGAACTCGTCCTTCGGGCGGGTCCACACGTCGGACTTGCCCTCCTCGATCAGCTGCCGGTAGAGCGCCTGCTGCTCGGGCGTGCCGAAGTCGGAGGTGGCGTGGGTGGCGACCAGGAAGCTGCCGGACGGCAGCGCTTCCAGCAGCTCGCGCACGATCGGCTTGGCCGCGCCGTCCCCGTGGATGAAGTGCAGCACGGCGATCAGCATCAGGCCGACCGGCTGCGACAGGTCGAGGGTCGCGCCGACTACCGGGTCGGCCAGGATCTTGGCCGGGTCGTTGAGGTCGGCCTCGATGTACGCCGTGCGACCCTCCGGGCTGCTGGTCAGCAGGGCCCGCGCGTGCACCATGACCATCGGGTCGTTGTCGACGTAGACGATGCGGCTGTCAGGTGCGACCGATTGGGCGACCTCGTGCGTGTTGTCGGCCGTGGGCAGGCCGGTGCCGATGTCGAGGAACTGGCGGATGCCGGCCTCGGCGGCGAGGAATCGGGTGGCCCGCTGCAACAGCGCCCGGTTGGCCAGGGCACCGGCTCGTACCTTCGGGAAGTGCTTCTCGAGCTGATCGCCGGACTCCCGGTCAGCGGCGAAGTTGTCCTTGCCGCCCAGCCAGTAGTTGTATCGCCGGGCCGGGTGCGCCACCGTCGTGTCGAGTTCGTCCACGACGCGATCATAGTCTTCCACGTCTCGATTCCCCGCCGCCGGTAAGGCGGTCTAGCCGTTGACCTCGTCGCGCCAGGCGACCCAGTCGCGCAGCTCGGTGAAGTCGTAGTCGGGGCCGCCGGTGCCGACCGTGAACATGGTGACGCCCAGATCGAGCAGGGCCGGTCCGGAGTCGGCCGGTTTGCCCCGTACGCCGGACGAGATCTCGATCTCGCCCGGGTCGCGGCCCACCGTCGCGCAGTGCTCGCGCAGGATGCCGGTCTTGCGCTCGACCGTCTCGACGTCGCCGAAGCTGTGCCAGATGTCGGCATGCTTGGCCACCAGGCGCAGCGTCTTCTTCTCGCCGCCCCCGCCGATCAGCACCGGGATCTTCCGGGTCGGCGCCGGGTTCAGCTTGGACAGGCGCGACTCGATCCGCGGCAGGGCATCGGCCAGGTCGTCGAGACGGCCGCCCGCGGTGCCGAACTCGTACCCGTACTCGTCGTAGTCCTTTTCGAACCAGCCCGAGCCGATGCCGAGGATGAGCCGCCCGTCGCCGATGTGGTCGACGGTGCGGGCCATGTCGGCGAGCAGCTCCGGATTGCGGTAGCTGTTGCAGGTCACCAGCGCACCGATCTCGGCGCGGGAGGTCTGCTCGGCCCACGCGGCGAGCATCGTCCAGCACTCGAAGTGCAGGCCGTCGGGTTCGCCGTAGAGCGGGTAGAAGTGGTCCCAGTTGAACAGGATGTCCGCGCCGATCTCCTCCGCCTCGGCGGCGGCACGACGGATGGACGCGTAGTCGGCGTGCTGGGGCTGAATCTGCACACCGATCCGGACAGGCCTCGAAGTCATGATCACAACCCTAACGCCACGGGCCGGTGATCACGCAGGTCACGCCCGGGTACTGCACGTTGATGAAAAGGTGTTCCCCGTCCGGGGTGAAGGCGGCCCCGGACAGTTCGCTGGCGCCGGTCGGACCGGGCTCGGGGAAGTCCTCCGGGTTCCAGAAGTGCAGGTCGAGCGGGACGATCACCCTGGCCAGGTTGGCGATCGTGCCCTGCGCGGTGAGGATGCGCAGCCAGTTGTCGCCACCGTCGGCGTCCTCGCCGTCGCCGTCCTCGGCCAGCAGGATCGCGCCGCTGGGGGAGACGGCCACGGTGTCGGGCTGGTTGAGCGTCTTCGGCCCCGGCGACTCGAACAGCAGCTGCAGCTTGCCGGTGTCGTGACCGGTCGGCATGTACCGCCAGACCTGGCCGTTCTCCCCGTCGCCGGCCTCGCTGGCCACGAACGTGACGCCGCCGTCCGCCCAGGCCGAACCCTCCAGGCCGAGGAACCGGCAGCCGCCCTTAGCGCGGCCCTGCGAGTAGACCGAACCGGGGTTGTCCTCGGCGTCGGACGGGTCGGGCTCGTCGATGTCGACCCAGTGCGCGTCGAGCACCTCGCCGACCCGCTGACCGGTCGCCGTGTCGTACTCCTTTTCGCCGGTGATCGCGAGCATCTGCAGCCTGCCGCCCGCCGCGAGCTGCCCGGGGCGGCGTGGCACGAACCGGTAGAACCCGTCGCCCGGGTCGCCGTTGTCCTCGGTCATGTAGACGACGCCGGTCCGCGGGTCGACCGGGGCGGTCTCGTGTTCGAAGCGGCCCATCGCCTTCAGCGGGACCGGCCGGACCGGGCCGCGCGCCGCGGACGGGATCTCGAAGACGTACCCGTGCGGTTTCTCGAAGCCGGCGCCGACGCCCTCGGTGGTCTCCTCGCAGGACAGCCACGAACCCCACGGGGTGGCCGCGCCGCTGCAGTTGCTGAGCGTGCCGTTGAGGACCAGGAAGCTCTCCAGCAGCCGCCCCGAGCCGAGGTCGTAGAGCGACGACGTGCAGCCGGCCGGCCCGGCCCGGTCGTACGCGTCGGTCCGGCCGATGGCCTTGGGCCGGGTGCCGGGGGTGTCGGAATCGACCTCGTGGTTGCGGATGATCCGCACCCGCCCGTGCCCGACCGGGAAGATCCCCTGCCCGTCGTGGCAGCCCGGGGTGGGCAGGCCGTCGCTCATCCGGGTGCCGGCCGCCCCGAAGGTCCGGTAGTGGAAGCCGGCCGGCAGGGCCAGCTCCTTGCCGGCCGGTTTCAACGGGCCGTAACCGTCGCTGATCGGACGGCCCACCGCGCCGGCCGGTACCGGCAGCACACCACTGCCGAGGGCGCCGCCGACCAGCCCGAGGCCGCCGGCGGCGAGGACGTCACGCCTTTTCAAAGTCATGAACGCCAGGCTCGACCCGTGAGGTGAACAGTCAACCCTTCACCGGTGACCGGCAAGCATCGCGGTCAGGGCCATGGTGGCCGGTCCGACCACGCCGATGCCGAAGATGACGTGGATCACGCCTGCACCCCACCGGAGTGGGTCAAGGAAGCGGCCCCGTCAGACCTGGGTGGTGGCTCGGACGGTGAACGGGTTGAAGCCCCAGATCTGCGAGCCGGAACGCGGGACGCTGAAGGCGTACCAGTCGTCGCCGAGCGGGTCGAACACGGCGTCGCCGGCGGTGTCGCCCAGGCGGGGGGACGGCCGCACGCCGGGCGTGCATCGCAGCAGGCCGGAGAAGTACGACATGCCGCTGTCCTCGGTCACATACGCCACGCAGCCGTCATGGCTCCACACGGCCGAGAAACGGTAGAGGCCGTAGCTTCCGCCGAGAGGGGCCGTCGCCAGCCGCTCCAGACCCGAACGATGCAGGGGAAACAGCACCCGGCCGACCATGCCCGAGCAGGCCACCACCATCGTCACGACGGACACCACCGGCAGGACCGACCGGAGCATCCAGGAGCGGCCGGCCAGCGACACCACCCAGCCCACTGCGGCCACCGCCCACAGCACCATGGCCACCCGCAACCAGGTCAGGTAGCCACCCGGGAGAACAACCGCGTAGAGCAGCGCGACCGCCGCCACCAGGGAGAGGCCGATCGGCCACCAGGTGCGGGTTCTGCTCACGCGGACACGCTACCGAGGCCGGGCAACCCCGGTCGGCTCGGTGCTCAGCCGGGCCATCCACATTGACGGCGCGGCTTGTTCTTCCACGTTGATGGTCAACATGGACCGAAAAATTTGTTCATTCAGCGGTTGGCGGGGCGGTGACGCCGCCGGTATCTCTAAGCGTCTGACGTTGCGGGTGACCATGAACGGTCCGCCGCACGAAACCACGGGGAGGCGCTCAAGGTGCAGGATCTGGCGGATGCATCAACCGGTCAGCAGTCCACGCCGCGTTGCCTGCACTGTTCCGAGCAGCTCGTCCTCGACGACCTGTGGGGCTGGGTGCACGCCGGCGGGGAGTACCTGTGTCGTGATCGGGAGAGCGGCGAGGTCCTCTGCCAGCCGGCCACTCTGATCTGACCGACCGTCACCCGAAAGATTCTCGGCCCGGCGGGCGGCGCAGCACCGATCGGTCTGCGTCCGGAGCGTGCCGCCCGATCCCAGGCTCAGCTGTCGTAATAGGGGTCATAGGGCGGCTCGTCCTCGGGCGGTTCCTCGTCGCCGAAGAACAGCGGCTCGTCGGCGGGCCGCTGCCGCGGCGGCGCGGATTCGGCGCCGGCCGACCGGCCAGCAGCAGGCCCAGCCGCCGCGGCCCGGTCCGGCCCGGGCGCAGCGGCCGGGGAGATCCCCGCGCCGGCTGTGGCCCTTGAAGCGCCAGTTCCGGCCGCGCCAGTTCCGGCCCTTAAAGCGGTGGCCCCGGCGACAAGCGGCCCAGACCCACCGGCAGCAAGCCCGGGGGCGGCCTCCGCTGCACCCGGGGAGGCGCCCTGGAACAGGTCCAGAACGGGCTGGCCGAACTTGGTCAGTTTGCTCTGGCCCACGCCGCTGATCGTGCCCAGCTGGGCCAGCGTCGTCGGGCGCAGAGCGGCGATCGCTCGCAGCGTGGCGTCGTGGAAGATGACGTAGGCGGGGACGCCCTGCTCCTTGGCGGTGGCCGCTCGCCAGGCTCGCAGGCGCTCGAAGTCGGGGGCCGCCTCGGCCGGGAAGTCGGGAGCCGCAGCGGCCGCGGTAGCCGTGCGGGTGCGGGGAGTCCGGATTTTCTGCTGGGGCGCCTCGCGCCTCATCATCACCTTGACGTCGCCGCGCAGCACCTCGGCGCTGGTGGCGGTCAGGACCAGCGTGCCGTACTCGCCCTCGACCGCCAGGTAGCCCGCCGCCAGCAGCTGCCGGACGACGCCGCGCCACTCCTGGTCGCGCAGGTCGGCGCCGATGCCGAAGACCTTCAGCTCGTCGTGCCGGAACTGCTGGACCTTGTCGGTCTGCTTGCCGAGCAGGATGTCGATGGACTGGCCGGCGCCGAATTTCTGGCCGCGCTCACGCTGCAACCGGAGCACGGTCGACAGCAGTTTCTGCGCCGGGACCGTGCCGTCCCAGGACTCCGGTGGGGCCAGGCAGGTGTCGCAGTTGCCGCAGGTGCCCTCGGCCTCGCGCTGGCCGAAGTAGGCCAGGAGCTGGCCGCGCCGGCAGGAGACCGTCTCGCAGAGGGCGAGCATCGCGTCGAGGTGCTGGGAGGCGTTGCGCCGGTGGGCGGCGTCGCCGTCGGAGCTCTCGATCATCTTGCGTTGCTGGACGACGTCCTGCAGGCCGTAGGCGAGCCAGGCGGTGGACGGCAGGCCGTCGCGGCCGGCCCGGCCGGTCTCCTGGTAGTAGCCCTCGACCGATTTGGGCAGGTCGAGGTGGGCGACGAAGCGGACGTCGGGCTTGTCGATGCCCATGCCGAAGGCGATCGTCGCGACCATGACCAGGCCGTCCTCGCGGAGGAAGCGGGACTGGTTGGCCGCGCGCATCCGCGAGTCGAGACCGGCGTGGTAGGGCAGTGCCGGAATGCCGTTCTGCGCGAGGAACTCCGCGGTCTTGTCGACCGACGCCCGGGACAGGCAGTAGACGATGCCGGAGTCGCCGGGGTGCTCGGACCGCAGCAGGTCGAGGAGTTGCTTGCGGGGCTCGTTCTTTCCGACGATGCGGTATTGGATGTTGGGGCGGTCGAAGCTCTGGGTGAAGTGCCGCGCGTCGGTCAGCTGCAGTCGGGTGGCGATCTCGGTGCGGGTGGCGCTGGTCGCGGTCGCGGTCAGGGCGATGCGCGGCACGTCGGGCCAGCGCTCGTGCAGCATCGACAGGCCCAGGTAGTCGGGGCGGAAGTCGTGGCCCCACTGCGACACGCAGTGCGCCTCGTCGATCGCGAACAGCGAGATCTTGCCGCGGTCGAGCAGTCGCTGGGTGTTGGCGACGCCGAGGCCCTCGGGTGCCACGTAGAGCAGGTCGAGCTCGCCGTTGACGAACTCGGCCTCGACCACCCGCCGCTCGGAGAGGTCCTGTGAGGAGTTCAGGAAGCCGGCTCGCACGCCCAGCGTGCGCAGGGCGTCGACCTGGTCCTGCATCAGCGCGATCAGCGGGGAGATGACCACGCCGGTGCCGGGGCGGACCAGGGCGGGAATCTGATAGCACAGGCTCTTGCCGCCGCCGGTGGGCATCAGCACGAGGGCGTCGCCGCCGCCGATCACGTGCTCGATGATGTCGCGCTGGCTGCCCCGGAAGTCGGGGTAGCCGAACACGCGGTTGAGGACGTCCATGGCGGGGGAGAGAGCCGAAGTCACCCCGCGATGGTAGAGGGACCGGCCGACATTTTGCCGAGGCCTGTGGATAACCCGACGAGGTCGATAATCACCCGTACGGGGGTGCCGTCGGCGGCGTGCAGGTCGAGCGCGGCCTTCTGCTCGGCGTGCTGGGCGGCCACGTGGTGCAGCGCCGACACGCCCGCGCTGGACAGATGGGTGACGCCGGACAGATCCACCCGCATCGGCACGTTTCCTCCCCGGCTGCGCCGCAGCAGCTCGGTGCGCACCTGTTCGGCGGTCACCGTGTCGATGTCGCCGGAGATCCGGACCCGCGTCTCGTCCCCGCCCGGTTCCTCCACGATGCGAAAAGCAGTCGGCCTGGTTTCGGAGACGACCGCCGCGACCGGGTCGAGCAGCCGGGCCGGCCGCACCAGGGTGTGCCGCAGCCGGGCGATCGTCCCCTGCGCCGACGGCTCCACCTGCACGCTCTCCACCAGCTGCGCTGCCATCGCGAGCCCGCGGCCCCGGTTCGGCTGGGCCGTCGGCTCGCGCCAGGCGCCATGGTCGCGCACCGAGATCTCCACCTGCCCGGCTGCGCCGAGCCGACCCCGAACCTCAACCATTGATGTGTACGCCGGGGAAGCGTGCTCGATCGCATTGGTCAGGAGTTCGCCGAGCGCGTGCTGGATGACGAACGTGTCGGCAGCCGCCGCCCCCAGTCCGGTCAGCCAGGCGTCGACCTCCTCCCGGCAGGATCGCAGCACCGCCGGTGCGGCCGGCAGCCCGAGGACGAGGGCCGGTGGCTGCGGCACCCGCTGCGCGGCCAGCAGGGTGATGTCGTCCTGGTGGCCGGTGGCCCGAACGAGGAGTTCGACGGTCT
Source organism: Paractinoplanes toevensis (assembly GCF_018332695.1). GTDB lineage: Bacteria > Actinomycetota > Actinomycetes > Mycobacteriales > Micromonosporaceae > Actinoplanes > Actinoplanes toevensis. The sequence goes on along the minus strand of NZ_BOQN01000052.1, from coordinate 149,694 downwards.
GGGTGCAGACCCGCTCGGCCGGCGTCGCCGACGGATCCCGCAGCGCCCGCCCGGCGGCACTGTCGGCGGCGACCCGGGCCAGCTCGGCGGCGCCGGACGGGTGGTCGCGGCCGGGCCGCTCGAGGATCCCGTCGGTGTAGAGCAGGAGCAGCTCACCGGGCTCCAGCCGGTCCACGCCGATCGGGAAGGATCCGGCGGTGGCGAGGGGCTTCCCGCCCGTACCCCGCAAATAGCGGGTCTGACCGCCTGGCGAAACCACCAGGGGGGCCGGATGGCCCGCCGTGCAGTAGGCCAGCTCCCCGGTGACCGGGTCGAGCACCGCCATGCAGATCGTCGTCGCGTGCGCGCCCGCCGACCGGGTCGCGAAGCGGTCGGCCGCGGTGAGCGCCTCGATGATGCCGGCCCCGTCGTCGAGGCGGTCGCGCAGCACCGCCCGCAGCTGCCCCATCACGCCGGAGGCGGCGACGCCGTGCCCGACCACGTCCCCGGCGATCAGCGCGACCCGGCCGTCCCGCTGCACCACCACGTCGAACCAGTCGCCGCCGGCCGCCGTGTCGGCGTCGGCGAGCAGGTAGCTGGCCGCGACCTGGAGTCCGGGCAGGACGGGCAGCCCGGCCGGCAGCAGTTCCCGCTGCAGGGCCGTGATCACCTGCCGGCTCTCCTCGTAGCGCTGCCGTTCGATCAGCTCGGCGGCCTGCCGCTGCCGGACCATCTCGGTGACGTCGAAGCCGACCCCGATCACGCCGCGCGGTTTGCCCGAATCGTCGGCAAACCATGGCGAAATGGTGAAATTGGCGAACATCTCATGGACGCTGCCGTCCGGCATGTCCAGGTGCGCGCGCCACTCCTGCCCGGCCACCGGCACGCCGGTGCGGTAGACCTCGTAGTACCGGTCCACGAACTGCTGGCCGATCAGGTCGCTGATCACGTCCCGGATCGGCACGCCCAGAAACGGCCGTCCGGGCAGGACCGCCCGGGTCGCCGCACTGAGCGAGAGCACCCGCAGCTCGGGGCCCTCGCACACGGCCAGGATGAACGGCACCTGGTCGAGGGCCGCCAGCAACCGCCCTGGGTCGTCGGTCATCGACCCATCCTGCCGGACATGCCTGACAGTCTCCTACTCGGCCAGGGGTAGCTCGATCGTGTGAGACGTGTGCGTCGCCTTGGTGGCCAGGTAACGCACGTTGGCCGGTGACATGTGCACCCCGGTCGGGATCTGCTGCGTCACCTCGATGCCGCATTTCTCCAGCTGGAGCGCCTTGTCCGGGTTGTTGGACAGCAGCCGCACCCGGTCGGCACCCACGGCGAACAGCATCTGCGCCGCCGCCGAGTAGTCGCGCTCGTCCTCGCCGTGCCCGAGCGCCACGTTCGCCTCGTAGGTGTCCAGGCCCGAGTCCTGCAGCGCGTACGCGTCCAGTTTGGCGTACAGCCCGATCCCGCGGCCCTCCTGACGCAGGTACAGCAGGAAGCCGCCCTGCTCGGCGATCCGCTCCACCGCCTCGCGCAGCTGCGGCCCGCAGTCGCAGCGCAGCGACCCGAACACGTCGCCGGTCATGCACTCGCTGTGCGGCCGCACCAGCGGCGCCCGGCCGCCGGCCGCCGACTTGGTCAGCGCCCGCTGCCAGTCACCGAGGCCGAGGGCGATGTGCTCCTTGCCGTCCACCAGCCCGTCGAAGGTCATCACCCGGGCCGGGGTGGTGTATCCATCCGTGAAGCGCAGCGGAACGGTAACCTGCTGACGCACCGTGGCCTTCATCATCGCTATCGGTCCTCCTCGTTGTTTCCCCGCTGATCCGCTATGCCCGCTGTCGAGGTGACCACAACGCAACAGACCGCGAATGTGTCTGTAATCGTGTCCCGGATTATCTTGGACGCAACTGTTCGACCGGGGTGACGATCGTCGCTCGACTGGAGGCGTCATCGGTGGTTGATCGTCCTTACACGCTCTTGAGCTGCGGCATGTCCATCGACGGCTACCTCGACGACGCCGCGCAGGACCGCCTCCTGCTGTCCAATGACGCCGATTTCGACCGGGTCGACGAGGTGCGGGCCGGCTGTGATGCGATCCTGGTCGGCTCCAACACGATCCGCCAGGACGATCCGCGGCTGATGATCCGCTCGGCGGAGCGCCAGCAGGCGCGGGTGACGCGTGGCGAGCCGCCACATCCACTGAAGGTCACGGTGACCGGCAGCTGCGCCATCGATCCGGCCGCCCGCTTCTTCGCCCTCGGCGACGTCGACAAGCTCGTCTACTGCGCGAGCGCCGCGGTCGGGTCCGCCCAGGAGCGGCTCGGCGAGGTCGCCACCATCATCGACGCGGGCGACCCGGTCGACCTGGCTCTCGTCATGTCCGACCTGGCCGCCCGGGGCGTGCGCCGGCTCATGGTCGAGGGTGGCGGCAGCATGCACACCCAGTTCCTGACGGCCGGGCTCGCCGACGAGTTGCAGCTGGTCGTCGCCCCGTTCTTCGTGGGTGACTCGCGGGCGCCGCGGTTCGTCAGCGACGGTGACTTCCCGTGGGGCCCCGGTCACCGGGCGCGACTGGCCGGGGTGCGCCAGATCGGTGACGTGGTGCTGCTGCGGTACGCCCTCTCCGACCGGTTCCAGGACGAGTAACGGTGGTGTGAACAACACCAGCGATCACGCGCCGGTGCGGACGAGCTCGCGCCGCTCCTGCGGCACGGCGTAGCCGACGGCGGGGGACACCGGCGCCACCGCCCGTACGGCCTGGGTCGTGGCCACGACCCGGACCCGCGTGACGGCCCGGACCAGCACCACGATCGCGCCCGGCAGGGCCGCGACGAAGGCGAAGACGCCGTAGACGACGGCGATGGTGAGGCCCTGCGAGGCGCTGAGGCCGGCCGCGCCGAACGCCCACGCGGTGACCGCCTCACGCGGGCCCCAGCCGCCGATGTTCAGCGGCAGCGACATCGCCAGCAGTGCGAGGAGCATCAGCGGGGCGAGCTTGAGCAGCTCGGCCTGCGAACCGGCCGCCCGGGCCGCCACCACGAACGTCGCCAGGTGACCGGCCAGGACGACGGTCGAGGCGAGCGTGATGCCCGGCCAGTTACGGCGGGCGAGCAGGCCGGTGCGGATCTCACCGATCGTGGTCCGGATCGCGCCGGCCACCCGGGAACCGCCCTGCCGCAGGCGGCGGCAGGCGAGAAGAACGAGAACGCCGGCGGCGGCGACGGCCAGGCCGACCGTCGCGGCGACCGCGCCGTGCTTGTCCAAAAGCGTCAGAACGGGCGACGGTACGGTGACCAGAACGGTCACGCCCACACCGATCAGGACGATCTGCCCCGCCGTGCGTTCGAGGACCACCGCGCGGACGCTCTTCGCGACGTCACCCTCGTCCCGGCCGTGCTTGACCGCCCGGTCCACGTCACCGATCACGCCACCCGGCAGGGCCGCGTTCAGGAACAGCGCCTTGTAGTAGTCGGCGATCGCACCGCGCAACGACAGCCGCAGGCCGAGCCCGCGGGCGACGAGGCACCAGCGCCACGCGCTGAACACGGTCGTGACGACACCGATCGTGAACGCGGCGGCCAGGGCCGGCCCGTCGATCACCCGGAGTCCGTCGAGGAACGCGCCGGTGCCGAGCCGCCACAGCAGCACCGCGAGGATCGCCGCCCCGCCGAGCAGCCGCAACCATGGCCAGATCGATCGCGTCACTTCGCCGTCCCCCTCAGTTCGCCCGTCTTCCCCTAGTACGCCGGGACGGACCGAAAGGGTTCAGCCGAAGATCGCTAAAAGATCGACATGTCCGACCGTCGCGGTCGGAAGGTGCTCGAGTCGCCCCGCCAGATAACGATCGAACCGCAGGTCGGGCCGCTGGTCCTGGGCCGCGGCCACCCATCCGCGCAGCCATTCCGCGGTGAGTTCGGGCAGTTCCGGTCCCAGCCGCCAGGGACTCGGCCGGGTGACGACGGTCGCACCCGCCTTCTCGAACGCGGCCTTCGCCACGTCCGGCGCGTCCGGCCCGAGCAGCCGGCGGCCGCCGACGGTCCGGCGCTGATGCGCGTTGAACGCCGCCTCGACGGCCTCGTCCTCGGCCTGCCCGGGTTCGAGGGCAACCGTGCCGGCCACCGACAGCGTGAACAGCGCCGGGGTGCCCGAGGCCGCGCAGACCGCGGCCAGATCGCCCACCTCGTCCTCGGTGAGCAGGTCGAGCAGGGCCGAGCAGGTGACCAGGTCGGTGTCCGCGAGGTCGGCGGCGGTGAGCTCGGTGACGTCACCGAGCGAGGTCTCGACGGTCACCCCCGCGAACGGCATGTTCGCCGCCGCGTACTCGAGCAGCACCGGGTCCCGGTCCGCCATGATCCAGTGCTGCGGCCCCGGCAGCTGCGGCGCCAGCCAGCGCCCGAGCGACCCGGTCCCGCAGCCGAGGTCCCGGACGGTCCGGACCGGCTCGGGCAGCAGGGCGACGAGGTCGCCGGCGCGGGCCGCGGCGTCGGCGGGCTCTCGCAGCCCCAGCCAGGTTTCACTGAACTCTCCGGTCATGCGGCCTCTCCTCGGGTTGATTCGTACGCCTGCGGCTCGTGGTCGGGGCGTCATGCGCCTAGGGCAGCGTTGATCTGCCGGGCGGTGTCGGTCCAGGTCGGGAGGGTTTCCCGGCGGGCGGCGGCGGAGGTGCGCAGTGCCTCGCGAAGGGCCGGCTCGGTCAGCCAGCGGCGCAGTGCGGTGGCCAGCGCGGCCAGGTCGTCCGGGGGGATCAGCAGGCCCGGGCGGGTGCCGTCGGGGGCGTGGCCGAGGGCCTCGGAGACGCCGCCCACGTCGGTGGCGATCACCGGGAGGCCGTGGGCCAGGGCCTCGGTCACCACCATGCCGTAGGTCTCGGCGCGGGACGGAAGGACGAAGAGGTCCGCGTTCGCGTAGGCGGCGTCCAGATCGGAGCCCGCCTTCGGGCCGGTGAAGTGGATGTTCGCGCTGCTGTGCGGGACGGGGCGGGTCAGGGCACCGACGAACGTGCACGTCCAACTCAGGTCGGCGAGATCGCGTTCCAGGACGGTGACCAGCAGATCCTGGCCCTTGCGCGGGGTGACCGAGGCGACGCAGAGCAGGCGGTGGCCGTCGGCGGCGGGGGTGGCCGGAGGAGCGGGATCGACTCCCGGCACCGCGACCGCGACATCCGTCAGGCCGTGCATGTCGGAAATGCGCCGGGCGGCGGCGTTGCTGGTGGCGATCACCCGGGTGGCGAGGTGCAGCGTCGCGCGCTCCTTGGCGCGCAGCCGTGCGGCCTCGGCGGCATCGAGGCCGGTCTCGTCGCTGAGCGGCAGGTGAACCAGCACGATCAGCCGAAGCCGCCGCCGATGCGGTTCCAGAAGTTCCGGCACTCCGCAGGCGACCAGCCCGTCGATGAGCACATCGGACATATCCGGAATGTCGGCGAGCGCGCGCCCGAGGGCCGCCCGCGCCGGCGCGGCCGGCACCGGCCACGAGCCGCCAACAGCAATCTCATGCACCTCACGCACCGCGCTGCCGCCGTCAGGCTGCGATTTTGTTGAGCTGGTGCTTGGAGAGGGCGCGAACTCCACAAGATCGGGGGCGGTGGAGAGCAGGGTCAGGATCTTGCGGTCGTAGCGGTTGCCGCCGCTGGGGGCGGCCGGGTCGTCGATCCCGCCCGGCAGCACCGCCCACAGCGGGGTCGTCACAGAGTGCGCTCGTAGCTCGCCCAGGCCACGTGGGACTCGTGCAGGGTCACCGAGATGCCGGTCAGGCCGGCGGCGCCCGCGCCGAGGTCACCGGACGCCACCTTGTCGGCCAGGCGGTCGGCGATCACCTTGGCCAGGAACTCGGTGGACGTGTTGATGCCCTTGAAAGCATCCTCGTCGTCCAGGTTGCGGTAGCTCAGGGCGCCGCAGATGGTGCGCAGCTCCTCGAGGGCGCGGCCGATGTCCACCACGATGTTGTCGTCGTCCAGCTCGGGCCGGCGGAAGGTCGCGTCGACCACGAAGGTGGCGCCGTGCAGCTTCTGGGCCGGGCCGAAGACCTCGCCGGTGAAGCTGTGGGCAACCATGATGTGGTCGCGGACGGTGACGCTGAACAAGTGCTACTCCTCGGGGTAGTCGATCACGTGGCAGAGGGCGGGAAGGCTACCGTCCGCCAGGCGGGGCATCACGTCGGGCAATTCGGCGAACGGTGTCCTTCCGGTGATCAAGGCCTCGAACGCCGGGTTCGCCAGCAGCTCCAGGGACAGGGCGAGCCGGTCGGCGTAGCTGCGGCGGCGTCCGGGAACGATGTTCCCCACCTGGCTGCTGCGAATCGTCAATCGTCGGGCGTGGAAGAACTCACCCAGCGGGACGCTGACCTGTTTGTCGCCGTACCAGCTCAGCTCGACCACCGTGCCCTCGTGGGCCAGCAGCTCCAGGGACCTGGTCAGGCCGGCCGACGTGGCACTGGCGTGGATGACCACGTCGCAGTCGCCGTCGGCGTCGGCCGGGTGCGCGAACGAAACCCCCAGGGCGGCGGCGGTGCGGGCGCGCGCGGAATCCACGTCGACCAGCTGAACGCGTACGCCCGGAAGCGTCGCCGCGATGGCGGCGACCGAACAACCCACCATGCCGCCCCCGACCACCGCGATTCTGTCGCCGATCAGCGGGGCCGCGTCCCACAGCGCGTTCACCGCGGTCTCCACCGTGCCGGCCAGAACAGCACGATGCGGGGGTACGCCGTCCGGAACGACGGTGACCGCCGACGCCGGTACGACATATCGCGTCTGATGCGGGTAAAGGGAGAAGACAGTTCGGCCCAGCAGGGCGGAGGGACCGTGCTCGACGACGCCGACATTCAGGTAGCCGTACTTCACCGGCGCCGGGAAATCGCCCTCCTGGAAGGGGGCGCGCATCGACTCCCACTGGCTCTCCGGGACGGCGCCGGTGAAGACCAGGGTCTCGGTGCCGCGGCTCACCCCGGTGTGCAGGGTGCGGACCACCACGTCGTCCCGGCCCGGAACCGGCACCGGCGACGAACGGATCTCTCCCCGCCCGGGGGAGGCCAGCCAGAACGCCTGTGCGTCACCCGACATGGGCTGTCTCCTCAACTACTGAACCGAATGCCGCCGCTGCTCGTGTTAAGCGCTGACAGCGGCAACACTACGCAGCCGATCTTGCACTGGAGGCACGGTGACACTCGCAGCGACCCCGTCGGCGCCCTCGCGCGGCCCGATGACCGGCCTGGCCGCCCAGCTCATCCTGCTGGTCGCGCTGGCCGCGACGCTCGGGCTCACCCCGGCCGGCCTGGCCGCCGGTGCCGGCTACGGTCTCGTGCTCTGCGTGCTGCTCGCGGTCGGATTGCAGCGGGCCAGGATGACCCGGATGGGCCCGGCCAACGTGGTGACCTTCAGCCGGGCGATCCTGGTGGGCGGGGTGACCGCCCTGGTGGTGACGTCGTTCGCGCACCCGGTCAGCACGCCCGCGCTGGTCGCGGTGGCCGGGGTCGCCCTGGCCCTGGACGGGGTGGACGGCCAGGTGGCCCGCCGCACCGGCAACACCACGGCGCTGGGTGCCCGGTTCGACATGGAGATCGACGCGTTCCTGATCCTGGTGCTCAGCGTGTACGCCGGTGATCGCTTCGGCTGGTGGACGGTGGCGCTCGGCGCCTACCGGTACGTGTTCGTCGCCGCCTCGTGGGCCCGCCCGTGGCTCAACGCGGCGCTGCCGTACCGGTTCTCCCGCAAGGTCGTCGCGGCCCTGCAGGGCATCGTCCTCGCCCTGGTCACCGCCGACCTGCTCCCGCACCTGCTGGCGGTGGCCGCCCTGGCCGTCGCGCTCGGCTCGCTGACCTGGTCGTTCGGTCGCGACACGCTTTGGCTGTACCGGGCCTCCCGGGTCCGCGCGGCGGCCCGCGAGCGCTGGTCGGCCCCGGCCCGCCAGCCCGTCCTCGCAGCCTGACCCAACCGGACAGGCCACCGGCTCTAGGCGATCCGGGCGATCGTCGACGGCGGCGGGGCCGGCACCGCGTCCGGGTGGAAGATCGCGGCCAGCGCCTCCACGCCGGTGACGAGGCGGGGTCCGGGACGCACGATCAGGGCATCGCCGTCGATGGCCCAGACCTGGGCGTTCGGGAAGTGCGGCGGCACGGCGGCGGCCTGGGCGGCGGCGCCGTCGAGGTGGAACCCGCACGGGGTCACGACCACGATGTCGGGCTCGGCGGCGGCCAGATCGGCGTACGAAATCTGCACCGAGCGTGCCCCGCCGCGGGCCGCCACCGGATCGCCGCCCGCCGCCGTCACCAGATCGGGCACCCAGTGCCCCGCGGTGAACGGCGGGTCCACCCACTCCACCACCGCGACCCGGGGCCGCGGCCGGCCGGCCACGGCCGACGCCACCGCGGCCAGGCGCCGGCGCAGGGCCGCGACCAGCGACGAAGCCCTTTCCGGTACGCCCGCGGCGGCACCCACCCGCAGGAACGTGTCGAGGACCTCGTCGAGCGAGTAGGGGTCGAGGGACAGCACGTCGGCGCGGCAGCCCAGATGTTCGAGGGCCTCGTCGACGTGGTCGGAGGGCAGCGCGCAGACGCGGCAGAGGTCCTGCGTGAGGATCAGGTCGGGGCGCAGCGCCGCGAGGGCGCCCGCGTGCAGGGTGTAGAGATCGTCACCCGCCGCCATCTGCTCCTTCACGTAGGCGTCGATCGCGGCCGGGGTCATGCCCCGGGTGTCGCGGCCGCCGACCACCACCGTCTTCTCGGTGCGGGCGGCCGGCGGCTCGTCGCACTCGAACGTCACGCCGACCAGGTCGTCGCCCAGCCCCAGCGCGTAGACGATCTCGGTCGCGGACGGCAGCAGGGAGACCAGGCGCATGGCCCCATCCTGCCCTGACGGCGACCGCGGCCCCCACCGCGATCGCCGCCGGACTTCCCTTACGCCGGAACCACATCGCCCGGGCCGGCCCGAACGTGAGCGGAATCGGCCGAAAGTTGCAGACGGGTTCGCGGATTCGGTCCCCGGACCGATGCGGCGCGGATCGCCCGGAGCCGATGCTGTGCCTACCCGCCGGACCAGCATGGGGGAAGAACATGACCACGGCACCGCTCGCCCACACCGACGTGATCGTCCTGGACTACCTGGCCGCGCTGTGGGCGCAGAGTGACGATCTCTCGCCCGAGCAGCGCGACGAGCTGATGAACACGGTGGCGGACTACATCGCAGCCCGCCGCGTCGCGGCGGTCGACCCGCTCGAGGACGCCGCATCGATCGTGCGGCGGTTAGGGCCGCCCGAGGACCTGGTCGCGGCGGTGCGAAGAGGTGCGCTTCCGGCTCACGTACGCCTCCCGGCGCTCATTCCGCCGCCTCCGCCGCCCGTCCCCTCGGTGCGGACCGGCGGCGGTGCGGCCGAGTACACGGCGATCGGGATGCTGACCGCGGGCGCGTTCGTGCTGCCGGTGATCTCGCCGTTCGCCGGGATGCTGCTGGCCACCGCGTCGCCGCACTGGACGCCGGCGCAGAAGACGGCGGCCTGGACGGTGACCGTCGGGTCGGTGGCGGCCGGGTTCATGCTCACCGTGCTGCTCAGCGCGATGGCCTTCGGCGGCGCCTTCGACCTGCTGCTGATCTACCTGGCGATGTGCATGGGCTCGCTGTTCGCGGGCGGCGTGCTGCTGGCCGGCCTGCGCCTGCGATCCAGCTGAACACCGCTCCGCGGCCAGGCCGTGGTCCTGCGGGTCTCCGGGTCAGCGCCTGAGTCGGCGGTCCAGCCAGGCGAAGGCGTCGTCCTGCATCTCCCGCACGAAGACGTGGCCCAGCTCCGGCCAGATCGTGGTGCGGAGGCGGTGCCCGGCGTGCTGCGACTCCCAGACCGCGCGCATCTTCGCGTACGCGACGGCGACGCCGGCCGGGGTGAACAACGGGTCGGTCGCGCCGTCGAGCAGCATCATCGGCCGCGGCGCGGCGAGACTCGCGACGTCCGGGATGTCGAGGTAGCGGTACAGGCCCGGGTGCAGCATGTAGAACGCCGACTGGCCGCGCAGGGTGTTGTTGCCCGGGACCATCATCTCCTTCAGGCCGGTCATCCAGCAGGCCGCGACCGTCGCCGCGATGTCGTCCGACAGGGCGGCCACCTGCCAGGCCCGGTACGCGCCCATGGAGAAGCCGACCGCCGCGATCCGCCGTTCGTCGATCTCGGGCAGGGTGGCCAGCATGGCCGCCGCGCGGACGTCCTCGCGTGCCAGCAGCCCCGCCAGTGACGAGCCGAGGTTGAAGAAGTTGGCGGCCAGCGCCTGCTGCCCGTCGTAGGCGAGGCCGCCGCGGTCACCCCAGCCGAGTGCGTCGACGGCGAGGACCGCGTACCCGCGGGAGGCCAGTTCGTTGCCGACGAACCGGCCGCTGAAGTATTTCTCCGACCAGGCCCGGGCCGACACCAGCCGGGTGTCGTCGTACCACGGCTCGATCAGTTTCTCCTTCCCGATGTCGAACTTGGCGCCGTGGTCGTGCAGCAGCAGCGCGGCCGGGAACGGGCCGGGCCCGTCCGGCACGAGCATCGTCGCCCGTACGCGGCTGTGCCGGGTGACGTTGAACAGGACCTGGCGCTGCCGGTAGCCGTCGCGGGCCTTTTCGTCGACGATCTCGACGTCGAACGGGCTCCGGTCCACCGGCTGCCACAGCAGCTCCTCGACCTTGGCCCGGGCCTGCCGCTTCCAGGCGCCGAAGTTGCGGCCCCGGCGGCTGGCCCAGGCCAGTGGGAAGTCGAGCTCGGCCTTGAGCTGCTCGGCGAAGACCGGCATATTGCCCTCGACGACGGACGGGCTCTCAAATCCGGCGGCCGCAAATCCGGCGGCATCCGCTGCGGCGGACGCCCGTGCCGCGGGGGCCGGAAGCTGACTCGAGGCCAGGGCGAGGGCTGGCAGTGTGACGAATCCACGCCGCTTCATGTATTCCCCTTTGTCGATGGAATGTCCAGCGTACAAAGGGAGGACCGGCGCTAGGCCGGCTGGCGTCCGCGGGCGGCGTGGCCGACGATCTCGTCGATCACCTGTTGCCAGACGGCGGCCGGGGGGAACTCGTGGCCGACGCCCTCCAGCCAGACCAGGCGGCTGCCGGGGATCTCGGCGGCCAGGGCGTGGGCGTGCTCGGCCGGGAACATCGGGTCCAGGGTGCCGTGCAGGATCAGGGTCGGTGCGGTGATGCCGCACAGCGGCCGGCGCAGCGGCGGGCCGGTCTGGCAGCACCAGTGGTTGAGCTGGGTGGCGGCCATGTCGTTGGTGCGGTCGAAGATTCGCTCGGCGAGCCGGCGCAGGTGGGCGTCGCCGGCGGTGAAGAGCCCGCCCAGCGTCTTGGTAGCGGTGATCATCCGCTCGACCGACGACTTCCGGTCGGACCAGTCCGGCATTTCCGAGATGTCGCCGTCGGTGGTGGCGACCGGGGAGCCGGGGCCGGAGACCGAGGCCTCCGGGGGCGCGTCGTCCGATTCCGGTGCGGCCCCGAGCGTGGTGGACATCAGGGTCAGCGACAGCACGCGGTGCGGGCGCTCGGCGGCGATCCGCTGGGCCAGGGCGCCGCCCATCGACAGGCCGACCACGTGCGCCCGGTGGATGCCGAGCGCGTCGAGCACGCCGAGCGCGTCGTGGGCCAGGTCCACACCGGAGTACGGCGGCTCGCCGGGCGGGAACGACGTCGACCGGCCGGTGTCCCGATGGTCGTAGCGGATCACGAACCGGCCGGCCGCGGCGAGGCGGCGGCAGAATTCGTCCTCCCACCAGTCCATCGAACTCGCGCCGCCCGCTATCAGCAGCAGGGCGGGATCGGCCGGATCGCCGAAGGTTTCGAGACAGAGTTCGATTCCATTCACCGGCAAGGTCTCCGCCACCATCGCCCCATTGTCCGGCATCACACTTGACAGCCAGGTTAAAACTCGATCACCGCCACGTACGGGATGCTTGAGATTTCCTTAACCGGTTCGGGTTAGATACGTGCGTGCTTCCCGACATTTCCGAATTTATGCTTATGCGTACTCAGGACGACGCCCCGTTCGAGGGCGTTCCGGTGCCGGGGCTGCGAGCCTCCTACTTTCACCGCGACGAGGACGGTCGCACCGCGACGGTCGGCTGCTACTTCCTCGGCGACCGGGAGATCCTGCGCGCCTGGGGTTACGCCGACGAGGAACACTGCCGGCACAACGCCGTCCGGGGCCGCGACGGCTGGCACCCGGCGGCCGACGGCTGCCCCGAGGTGGAGCTGATCCGGGACGGCCAGGCCGCCGTCATCGGCCTGGCCGTCCGGGCGCCTAACGGTGAGTGGGTGCGGGCACCGCGGCCCGGGCCTGCTGCCGGACAATCCGCAGCGACACCGCGGTGAGGCCGAGGGCGATCACGAAGAGTGTCAGGTGCAGGTAGGGGTTCGCGATCGGCACGAAGCCGATCACCGCGACCGGTATCTGCACGACCGCGATCAGCGCGGCCAGCCACCACCGGCGGCCGCCGGCCCACAGCAGCGCCGTCCAGACCGGCGCGGACACCACCACCAGGGTGAGTGCGTCGAGGACGGCGTGCAGATAGGTGCTGTGGACGTTGTTGTGGGCGAAGGCCTGGGCGGGCGAGGCGATCCAGAGGGCCGCGACAAGGGCGGCGACGAAGACAGCGGCACGACGCATGGGATCCTCCAGCGTGAGTCAACCGTTGCTCTGAGTAACCACCGTACGGAACGGGCGTCAGGGTCGTAAAGCCCCGGCGACGAAGTCGAACGCATTCGGCACACATCGCGACCAGTAGCCGAAGTTGTGCCGGCCGTCCGCGTACCCGCCCGCCGCGGGCCTCTCCGGCAGCCGTTTCTCCAGCGCGCGCACGTTGTAGTAGAGGCTGTCCTGCTTGCCGCACCACAGGCCGACCGGGGTGCCGCGCAGCAGCGAGGCGGCCACCGAGACGTCGTCGCCGGGCCGCACGGCGGGGGAGAAGGCCGCCACCGCCCGCGCGAACCCGGGGTACGCCTCGGCCAGCAGCAGGGCGCCGTACCCGCCCATCGACCAGCCCCACACCGCCATCCGGGTGGTGTCGTAGCCGAGCTTGCGGCACCACGCCGGGAGTTCGTCGTGGACCATCCGCTGCGGGTCGTCCCCGCCCGACGGGCGCCAGGCTAGGCGGTCGCCGTCCGCACCGACCAGCACGAACGGGGGTGCTCCACGGCGTACGGCATCGGTCAGGAATTTCCCCAGCCCCAGGCCGGCGAAGTCGGCCGGCCGTTTGCTCCCGCCGTGCAGGATCAGGCAGACCGGCAGGCCGTGGCCGTCGCCGTGGCCGGCCGGAACGGCCGTGTAGACGTCGACCGTCCGGCCCCGGGCGGCCGAGGGTAGGTGCAGAAGCCGCTGCTCGCCGGCCGGTGCCGCCGGTATCACCAGGTCTTCCTCGGCCAAACGGCGGCGGTAACCGGCCACCGTGGCGACCGTCACCACCGCTGCGCCGCCGCCGAGCAATATTCGTCGTCTCATCGCCCCCACAACGGTGATATGTCCGCTGGCGTGACGTTCCTAAGCTCACGGCATGCGCAGGTTGGGAGCATTCGTCGTGCTGATGGCGTTGCTTGCCGGTTGCGGGGGCAGCGTCGCACATGCCGAGTCCCGCGCCCGGGTGACGACCCGCCTCCTGCTGCTCGCGCGGGGTAAGGACCGCCCGTTGCCCACCACGATCTGGTCCCTCGACGGGCTGACCGGAAAGCACCCGGTCGTGTTGTTCAGCCACGGCCTCGGCGGCCTGCCCGCGCAGTTCGCCCCGCTCGCCGCGACCTGGGCGCAGGCCGGTTTCATCGTGGTCGCGCCGGCCTACCCGCACACCAACGCGAAGGTCCGGGTGGACCGGGCCGACGTGCGCAACCAGCCGGCCGACGCGGCCTACGTGCTGCACGCGGCCGAGCGGGCGGATCCGCGGATGGACGCCGCCCGGGTGGTCGCGGTCGGGTTCTCGGCCGGCGGCACCACGACGCTCGGGCTGCTGCGGGCCGGGCACGACCCGGGGATCGTGGCGGCCGTGTCGGTGGCCGGGCGCCGCCCGCCTTCGGCGTTCGGCGGCCCCTCGGCCGACGTGCTGTTCATTCATGGCGACCGGGACGGGACGGTTCCGCTGAGCGCCGGGCGTGCGGCGTACGCGGCCCTGCCGTGGCCGAAAACCTTCGTGACCGTCCCGGCCGGTCGGCACGGCGACTACCTCAAACCGGGCCGCCCGGGTTACCCGGCGGTGTCCGCCCGCATCCTCGCCTTCCTCCAGCAGCAGGTTTAGCACTTTCACCCAGAGTGGCACTCCCGGCCGGAAGACTCATCCGTTCGGGCAGGTCACCACTGAGAGTGATCTTGCCTAGGCTGCACCGGTGCACTTGACCCACGTAGCCATGGCCGCAGCAGTAACAGTGAGTGTTGCCGGCGTGTCTTACCAAGCGTTAGATCCGGCGGAGCTGGTGGCCCACGCGCGAGTCGTCGCGAACCAGGCGTCGTGCCGCACCGTCGACACGGCGATCGTCGCGTACGTGGCGCTGAACGACGCCCAGCCGGAGTCGATCGACGACCTGGCCGGGTACGTCAAAGGCGACATCACCGCGTATTCGGTGGCCGGGGGAGTGGCGACCGGCCCCGGTTGCTGATTGTTTGTCGCCCGGATGCGCGGTCCTTGCGCCCAAGACACGCCGCGAGCCGGGTCGCACGTGCAGGATGACCTGGTGGAGACCGATCTTCAGCTGGCCCACCGCGCCGTGCTCACCGGCGCCGCGGTGGCGTTGCCGCACTTCAGTGCCCTGGCCGACCTGCCCCGCGAGCTCAAGGCGGACGGCAGCGTGGTCACCGCCGCCGACCGGGCCACCGAGACCGCGATCCGCGACGTGCTCGCCGCGGCCCGCCCGCACGACGCCATCCTCGGCGAGGAGCATGGTGCCAGCGCAGGCCCCGACGCGTCCCGCCGCTGGATCATCGACCCGATCGACGGGACCGCGCTGTTCGTGGCCGGCGACGACCGCTGGCTGATCCTGACCGCCCTCGAGGAGGACGGCGAGATCATCGTCGGCGTGGCCGCCCACCCGGCCCAGGGCAGCGTCTTCTGGGCGGTCCGCGGCGGCGGCGCCTTCGAGGGCCGGATCGTCGGCGGCCGGGTGGTGGCCGCGACCCCGCTGCGAGTGTCCGACGGCCCGGAGGAGCTCGAGGGCGCGCGCTTCGCGGCGGTCCCGGAGACGTGGGCGCCCAACCTGGTCGGCCCGATCGGCGAGGTCACCCCGCCGCTGCCGTGGCCGGTGCACCCCGGCCTGCTGGTCGCCCGCGGCGACCTGGACCTGGCCATCCAGACCGGCGGGCAGATCTGGGACTTCGCCGCGACCTCCCTGATCCTCACCGAGGCGGGCGGCTCGTTCAGCGGCCTCGGCGGGCGAACCAGGCCGGGGCCGGGGGCGTCGCTCTACGCCCGCAGCGACGCGCTGCGCCTGGCCACCCTGGAGCTGCTGGCCGACGCCCGGCACGCGGCCTCCCGCACCTGACCTTAGAACACGTCATGCAGGGTGGGCCGGCGGACTAGCATTCCCACCATGCCTTCGTCCGTGGGGTCGGTGTCCGACCTGATCGACGCCGTCAACCGACGCCAACAGGGCGACCAGGATATTTTGTGGTTTCGGGGCCAACGCGACGACCGCTGGGATGTGGAGCCTTCCATCCGCCGTGGTTACACGCCGCTCGACGAACGGAATTTCACCAATCGTTTCCGCTCCCGTGCCGCCATTCGATACAGCCCGGCCCCGGCCTACGACGCTCATGCCGCGTGGCTGGGTCTCATGCAGCATTACGGCCTGCCCACCCGGATTCTTGACTGGACCCGATCGCCGCTGGTGGCGGCGTATTTCGCGGTGGAGCACCGCCTCGCCGACATGGTCGATTCCTCGCCGGGTGCCGATGCGGTCATCTGGGTGCTTCGTCCGCACGCCATGAACAGAATTCACCCGGATACCGACGTCACGCCGTCCATCGACGCCGTGATGTGCAAGGAACTGCTGGCGCCGGCGTTCACCGACAACGCGGCCGAGCCGAATACCGTCATGGCGGTGATGGCGGCGGAGACAGATCTGCGGATGTTCGTTCAGCAGGGCTGCTTCACCATCCACTCCGATCCGACTGCGCTCAACCGGCTGAACCGCAACGCGGAATTCATCGAGAAGCTGACCGTGCCGGCCGCCGACATCGCGGGCCTGGCGCATGAGGTCTCCGTCTGCGGATTCCGCGAAGGCGACATCTTCCCCGACCTGGGTCACCTCGCCCAGGAGCTGCGGCACGCCTATCCGCCGCACGGGGCCGCCGCGACACCCTGACCAGTCAGGGCGCCGGGCCGACGCACGACTAATACTTACGGTCGTTGATGTATTGGTCGACGTTCTCTCGGAAGAAGACCGTTTCCCGGGTGTCCACCCGCTTGGGCACGGGGATGCCGAGGAACACGTCCTGGATGAGTTCCATCAACTGCGGGCCGACCAGCGGGTTGCATTCGGCGATGAAATTTATCTTTCCGTTGGACAGTGCCACGAGACCGTCGTGGATCGCGTCGATGGTGGCGATCTTGATGTCTTTCCCGGGTCGTTTGCCGGCCTCCTCGATGGCCGTGACGGCGCCGAGACCCATGTCGTCGTTCTGGGCGAAGACCACGTCGATGTCGTCGTGCGACCGGAGCAGCTCGGCCATGACGCGCTTCCCGTCGGCCCGGGAGAAGTTCGCCGTACGGGACGAGATTATTTTGAATTTGGTGTCGCCGTCGATGCCCTCCAGGAAACCGGCCCGCCGCTGGATCGCCGGGGCCGAGCCGGGAGTGCCGCTCAACTCGACGACGTTCACCGGGCCGGGCGCCTTGCGGAATTCGTTCTTCGTCCAGACCGCCGCGCTGATTCCCTCGCTGATGAAGTCCGAGCCCAGGGACGACGTGAACAGCGACGGGTCTTCCGTCCGGATTGCCCGGTCGGTCAGGATCACCGGGATTTTCGCGGCCTTGGCCGCGCGGAGCACATCGTCCCAGCCCGCCTCCACCACCGGGGAGAAGGCGATGACGTCCACCTTCTGCAGGATGAAGCTCTGGATGTCAGAAATCTGTTTCTGCTGGCTGAGCCCGGCCACCGAGAAGATCAGCCGGACGTTCTGGATTCTGGCCGCGTCCTGGATCGATCGCGTGTTGGCGGCCCGCCAGCGGCTCGATTCCCCGATCTGCGAGAAGCCGATGGTGATCTGGCCCTTCCGGGCCGGCTGAATTTCCGCGTCCGAATTGTTCGTGCAGGCCGTCAAGGCCGTCGCTATCAACATGATGTGCAGTGCGGCGGCAATCGGTTTGAGCATGGTTCGTCCCCCGTTCGTCCCATCGCCATGCCGTGACAAGACCGGGCCAGGGGGAGTGGCCCTTGTGCCGAATGCCGGTATGTTTCACCGGCATTTCAGCCATGGCAAGAATGGATGTTAACGCTCTCAACCGTCGAGTCAAGGCTCCGGCCACTGTGGAGGCTCAGGGGCGAGCGATCAGGACGGCCACCACCGCGACGATCGACAGCGCGATGCCGATGAAGCCGAAGATCCGGCCGATCAACGCCGGGGTCACCCGCGGACCGCCCGGTTCCGGGCCGCCACCGCGGCTGGCGATCACCGCGAGCAGGCCGAGCAGGAAGCCGATGCCGCAGACCGACATCGGCACCGAGGCGATGCCGAGGACCAGCGCGATCCGGCCGGAGGCCGGGGTCGCTTCCGGCGGGAGCGGCGGCAGCTCACCCCAGGCGTACGCCGGTGGCAGGTCGGAGATCTGCAGTCGCAGCTGGGACGCGTGGGTGGCGGTGCCGACCGCGGTCACCCGGGCGTCGTAGTCGCCGACCGGTAGCACCCCGGCCTCGAAGGCGTTGCCGAGCAGGCCGAGCACCTGGGTGCGCTCGGCCGGACCGACCCGGTGATCTCTCACCACGTCCGGGAAGGTATCCCGCCTCGGCCCGGCCCGGCCGGGGTTCGGCGATAAATCCGGCTTACGGGGCGTGCAGGGTGATCGTGGTCCAGGCGCCGACGTGCACCTGGTCGCCGCCCTTGAGCTGCCGGGTCTGGCCGGCGCCGAGCGGCTGCTGCTCGGCGTTGAGGTAGGTGCCGTTGGTCGAGCCCAGGTCGGAGACCAGCCACACCCCGTCCACGCTCAGGGTCAGCAGCGCGTGGCTGTGCGAGACGCCGGGGTCGGAGTCGGCCAGGTCGATCTCCGGGTCGGTGCCCTTCGACGTGCTGCGCCGGCCGATGCGGACCTGCGGCGCGGGCAGGGTGACGGTGCGTTCCGGTGCCTCGGCCGGGAAGGTGACGCCCTCGATCGCGTTCTCCTCGAAGTACGCCCGGTCGGCCGCGATCGTCGCCGTCCACTGCCCGGTCACCGGGGTCGCCACGGCCGGGGGCGCGGTCAGCGTAGGCACTTTGCCGGTGCTGTGGTCGTACCCGCAATCCTCACAGAAGCGTGACGCGCCCGCCCGGGGTGCCCCGCAGTGGGGGCATGGCGGCGAAGCCGCGGCCGGGGCCGCGGCCGGGGGCGCGGCCGCGGGGATCGACGCCGTGCCGCCGATCTTCGCGCCGCACTCGTCGCAGAAGTCGTCGGTGCCGGACGCATGCCCCTTCGGGCAGGTGTAGGTGGTCACTGGGCCCGCCCGACCCGGACGGTCTTGGTGGAGCGGGTGTCCAGGGCCATCTCGTCGGCGGCCTCGACCTTGCGCCGCAGCCGCACCGTGCCGGTCGCCGCGTCCTCGATGTCGACGACGGTGGCCAGGAGTTCCTCGGTGGCCTTGTTGCCGCTGGCGTGGGCGAGCTGGGCGGCCCGGCCGAACTTGATGGTCGCGGTGCGGTCGTCGCCGGCCTTGCGGGCCTCGATGCCGGCCTGGATCGTCTCGGCCAGCTCGGCCTGCCCGGTGTAGTGGGCGACCTGCCGGTTGATCCGGGTGGAGAGCGCGGTGTCCTCGGTCCACACCGCCCGGACCAGGGACTGCGCGTGCACGGTGTCGCCCTCGACGACCGAGATGCGGGCGGCGAGCATCTCGTCGCCGGCCGCGCCGGGCTGCACGTCGACGCAGACGTGGTAGTCGCGGCTCTCGGCACCCCAGGAGCCGAGCGGGTAGCGGCCGGCCCGGGGGCCGTCCTCGACGCGCTTGCCGGTCAGGTCGGCCACCTCGGGCTCGACCTGCTTGACGAAGCGGACCGTCGAGTTGACCGGGGTCCACACCTTGAGCTGCACGTCGGCGCTGGTCTTGCCCATCGCCTTGGTCATCATCTGCTCGAACGCGGCGGCCAGCCCGGCCGGGTTGGCGACGATGTCGACGGTGCCGAGCAGCGCGTCGGCGATCTTGCGGAGTTCGGAGACCTTCCAGTTGACCCCGACGCCGCGGCTGTCGCAGGTGAACTTGCCGGCGATCGAGGCGAGGACCTGCTCCAGGTAGCCGGCGCGCTCGCCGTTGTCGCCGTCGGTGAGCAGGATCGCGTGCGCGATGTCGCCGGGGCGCTGCGCGAACAGCTGGGCGGCGAGCAGCAGCCAGGCGCCCATCGCGGTGCCGCCGCTGGCCTGCAGCCGGTCGATCGAGCGGATCGCCTCGGCCCGCGTCTGCGGTGCGGAGACGGCGAGCTGGCCGGGGGCGGGGAACAGCTGCTGGGCGGTGCTGACGCCGGCGATGATGGCGAAGTGGACGCCGTCGTCGATGCACTCGACGGCGGTCTTGGCGGCCTGCCGGGCGGCGTGGATGCGCCCCTCGGCCTGCATCGACCCGGACGCGTCGACGATGATGATCTCGGTGGCACCCGAGGTGCGCCGGCCGCCCTCGGCGCCGGACGACGTGACCGTGACGATCGCGTTGACCTCGGTCGCGCCCAGCGCGAGGAATTCGTTCTGGAAGGCCTCGGCGGTGTACGGCATTCCTACTCCTTGAGATTGCTGACGGGCACGAGCGCGACCGTGATGTTGTCTGCGCCGCCGGCCTCGTTCGCGAACGAAGCCAGACCGCGGGCGGCATCGATCAGAGTGCCGCCCTCGCGCAACCTCTCCCGCACCACGGCACCGAAATCGGCCGGGTCGGTGAGGTAGTTCCACAGACCGTCGCTGCACAGGATCAGGTGACCGGGGCCGATCACGGTGAACGCGCCGGTGCGCGGCTGCACCGGCCCGGCGTCGGCGCCGAGCCACGCGGTGATCGCGTGCGCCTTCGGGTCGCGCATCGCGGCCTCCGGGTCGGCGCCCATCGAGATGGCGTGGGTGGCCCACGAGTCGTCCTCGGTGAGTTGCTCGGCCGGTCCTTCGGCGGGCAGCCAGTAGGCCCGGCTGTCACCGACCCAGCCGATGTTGATCTCGGTGCCCCGGACGGTCGCCACCACGATCGTGCAGGCCGGGTTGGACGCGGCCCGGCGCGGGTCGCCGTCCTTGACGAGGTCGGCGACCGCGTCCTTGGCGGCGAGGATGGCCTTGGCCACGTCGGGTGCCGCGCCGAGCAGCGCGCCGGCGGTGTTGACGGCGGCCTCGGACGCGACGTCGGGGTCGAACGACGCGGAGACGCCGTCGCTGACCACCACGTCGACGTCGGTGCCGCGGACGGCCAGCCACATGGCGTCCTCGTTGCGGTGGTGCCGCCGGCCGCGGTCGGTGACGGCGGCGGCGATGTCGCCGCAGTCGCTCTCCAGGTGGTCGCGGGGGCGGCCGGCCAGCATCCCGCAGCGTTCGCAGTAGCCGTCGGCGCCTACTCCGCCGGGGTAGCCACAGTTCGGGCAAGGGTCAGCGACGGCGAGAGAGTTCCCGCAGGCTTCGCAGAACGCCGCGCCGGCGGCTCGCTCGTCGGCGCACGAGGCGCAGTCCGTCATCGTCATGGTGCCTCGTTCCAGTTACGTGCGCGTCCGGGGGCGGGACGCGTTCGCGAGATCCACCAGGCGGATCCGTTCGGGGCCGTGCGCGGCCTGGGCCATCTCGCGGTAGGCGGTCTCCAGGGCGAACCGGACGTCGCGCTCGCGCACCTCACCGCTGCGGGTCGGGCCGAGCACGGCGGCCGGCAGCGCCCGGCCGCTGGTCACCGACTGGAGGGCCTGTTCGAGCAGCTCGGCGCGGAGTGCGGCGAGCTGCGCCGCCTCGATCTCGAGGCGTTCGATGAGGGCCGCGGCGGCGGCCAGCGAGGTGACGTCGGCGGCGGCCGACGGGTGCGCCCGCACCAGGGCGCGGACCGCGCCGACCTGCGAACTGCGGTAGGCCGACGAGGTGCCGGGCACCCGGTTGTACGCCTCGACGGCGCCACTGCGGTCGCCGGCGCCGAGCCGGCAGCGGGCCAGCCCGGCCGCCGCCGTCGTGTACGCCGGGTCGGTGCGGCTGACCACGTCGTAGTAACCGGCCGCGGCCGGGTCCCCGGCCAGTTCGAGGGTGAGCCCGATCGCGAGCTGCGGGGCGAGTTCGCCGGGCAGCGCCGAGTACACCGCGTCGAACCGCTGCCGCGCCTGGTCGTAGCGCTCGTTCGCGAGCGCGAGCAGGCCGTCGTACCAGGCGACCCGCCAGTCGGCACCGTCCGACGCGAGCAGTTCGTCCCGCTTGGCCGCGGCCGGGCCGAGGTCGTTGTCGCGCACCCCCAGGTCGATGTGGGCGCGCAGTTCCCGCAGCCGGACCTCGACGGTGTCCTCGGGCGCGTTCGCCAGCAGCGCGAGCACCTCGGCCGGGTCGGTGACGGTGACCGAGGCCAGGAACGCGGCGGCCGGGTCGGTCAGGTCGATCATCGGGGTGGGCAGGTCCTGCCAGCGCGGGAGGTCCGCCTTCAGATCGGTGCGCAGCTCGCCGGTGAACAGTCGCGAGGTGCTCGGCCGCGGCTTGCCGTCGGCGGCCGCGAGCACCTGGCGCAGGACGCCGAGCATCTGGTCGGTCATCTCGCCGGAGTCGACGAACCGCTCGGCCGGGCTGAGCATGGTGGCCCGCTGCAGCAGCCGGTAGAACGACTCGTAGCGCTGGTAGACCTCGAATTCGCCGCGCTCCGGCAGGCTGTCCTTGAACGTGCTCTGGTAACCCCGGAAGTCGGTGGTGAGCACGGCCAGGGTGCGGCCGATGGTGAAGATGTCGGAGGCGATCGACGGGCCGTCGGTGGCCATCTCCGGCGCCTGGTAACCGACGGTGCCGTAAAGCGCCGCGTCCATGTCGTCGATGTGCACGACACCGCCGAGGTCGATCAGCTTCATCTGGTCACCGGACTGGATCACGTTGTCCGGCTTGAAGTCGCAGAAGATCAGCCCGCGGTCGTGCAGGTAGCCGAACGCCGGCATGATCTCCAGGACGAACGCGAGCGCCTGGTCGACCGGCAGCGGCTCGGGCCGGCGCTTCTTGAGCATGTCCTTGAGTGACTGCCCGCCGACATACTCCATCACGATGTAGCCGGCGCCGTCGTGCTCGACGAAGTTGTAGATCTTGACGATCGCCGGGTGCTCGACTTCGGCCAGGAACCGCCGCTCGGCCACCGCGGCCGCCAGGGCGTCCTCGTCGCCGGAGTTCAGCAGGCCCTTGAGCACCACCCAGCGGTCCGAGACGTTCTTGTCGACGGCCAGGTAGATCCAGCCAAGACCGCCGTGTGCGAGGGCGCCGACCACCTCATATTGCCCGCCGACCAGGTCGCCCTTGACCAGCTTCGGGGTGAAGTTGAACCCCTCGCCGCAGGACGGGCAGAAGCCGGAGGTACGCCCCTCGCGGTCGCCGCGGGCCCGGCCGACCGGGTTGCCGCACTTCGCGCAGTAGCGCTTCTCCTCGGGGACCTCGGCCTTCGCCATCACGGCGGTGGCCGGGTCGGCCTGCACGATCGGGACGACGTCGACCAGGCCGCCGCCGAACCGGCGGCGCCGCGATCCGGTGCGGGAGCTGCCGGTCCGGCCGCTTCCTCCGGTACGGGTGGACAGCGCCGCCGTCCGCTGTGAAGGAGCGGTAGCCCGGGTGGCGGTTTTCACCCCGGCCGCCGGAGCCATCCCGCACGTGTCGCAGTAGCCGTCCTCGATGGTTCCGGGACAGTCACGTTCGCACTTCATCGGCCTTCCCTCGCGATCGTGGCGGTGAGCGCATCCTGGTAGGCGTTGACGGCCGCGCGGGCCGCCTCAAGATCACATGGTGCCGTGTATAACGCAGTGCGGGCCTTCTCGGCCAGGGGAGTCAGCTCGGTACTTTCGCCGAGGCCGCGGCGCAGCGCCTTCGCCTGGTAGGCGTCGAGGCGTCCGCGCAGCTCGTTGCGGGTGCTCAGCAGGCCGGTGTTGTGCGCGGCGGCCTGGTGCAAACCGGCCAGGCGTTCCCGGGCGCGGCGGGTCCAGTCGGCCAGCTTGGCCCCGATCAACGGCCAGTGCCCGGCCGCGGCCAGCGCGTCGATGGCGGCCAGATCCGGGCGCAGGTCCGGTCCGCGTACCGTCCGGATGTCCTGATCCCGGAAGCGGTCCGCCGCGGCCTCCGCCGCCTTGCCGGCGGCGTTCGCCGCCTCGGTGAGCTCGGCGGCCAGGCGGCGGGCGTCGGCCAGCCGCTGGGTGAGGGAATCCCGCAGCTCGGCGACCGAGGTGCGCTCGGCGTCGGCCCGGGCGACCAGGGAGCGTACGGCGTCCAGCTCGGCCGGGTCCACGCCGAGCGGATCGCTCGCGAGGGTCTTGGTGAAGGCGCCGAGCCGCCGGTCGGCCTCGTCGATCGTGGCCGTGCCGCTGCCGGCCAGCCGGACCAGCACCCGCACGTTGTCCACCGCCGCGGTCGCGTCGGCGGCGGCCGGGAGCAGCCGTTGCCACACGTCGCCGGCCTGGGTCACCACCGACACCGCGGTGCGGAACGCGGCCTCCATCGCCGACAGCAGCTCGGCCGGGGAGCAGGTGGTGTGCACCTGGCTGTTGCCGAGCAGGCCGCGCTGGGCCAGCGGAACGGTCGTCGTGGACAGCGTGATCGACCGGCCGAGCACCTGGTGCTTCAGCTCGGCGCGTTCGGTCTCGCTGAGTTTGCGCTGGTCCCGCTTCTGCCGCGCCTGGCCGGTGAGCTCGGTGAGCATGCGGTAGCCGTCCCACAGCTGGGTCAGCGCGTCGGTGGCGTCGGCCCATTCGGCGGCCGTTTTTCCGGTGAGCCGGGTCTTGTCCAGATCTTTGCGGGCCGGGTTGTCGTCCAGATCGACCAGGTTCGCGGCTATCGCGGTCAGGGCCGTCTCGAGGCGGAGCAGCTCGGCGTCGGCCGGCGCGAGGTCGGTCATCGGTACTGCGCCGCCGGCGGCTTCGGGGCCGCGCCGAAACTGCCCAGCCATTTGTTGTACGTGGCGGTCCAGGTGCCGTTGGCCCGGTTCTTCTCCAGCACCGCGTTCACGAACCGGGTGAACTCGGGATAGTTCTGCGACAGAGCCATGCCGTACGGCTCCTCGGTGAATTTCTCCCCCACCACCTTGGCGTACGGGTCCTGGGCGGCCATGCCGGCCAGGATGGTGTCGTCGGTGGAGATCGCGTCGACCTCGTTCTGCTGGAACGCCACCAGGCAGTCGCCGAAGGCCGGTTTCGCCACCGCGATCGGCTTCGTCGTCACGGCCTGGATGTTGAGGAACGACGTGGAACCGGCCGCCGAGCAGACCTTCTTGCCGCCGAGGTCCTCGATCTTCGTCGCCTTCGAGTCCTTCGAGACGAGTACGCGCTGGCCGGCCTCGTAGTAGATGGTGGAGAAGTTGACGTCCTTCCACCGGGAGCAGTTCGCGGTCATCGTGTCGGCGACGACGTCGACGTCGCCGTCCCGCACCGAGCTCACCCGCTTGTCGTACCCGATGACCTTGATCTGCAGTTTGTTCGGGTCGCCGAAGATCGCCTGGGCGAGCTGCCGGCCCATATCCACGTCGAAGCCCTCGACCTGGCCGTTGAACGGGTTGCGGGAGGAGAACAGCAGGGTGTCCTGGCTGGTGCCGAGGATGAGCCGGCCGCGCTTCTGGATCGTGGCCATGTAACTGCCGGCCGGCATGTTGCCCGGCTCGGGGAGTGCACCGGACGGCCGGAGGCTGGCCCGCGCGTTGCACGAGGTGTCCGGGGCGGCGGCCGAGGTGCTGGTCTCCGGTGCCGGCTGGGCAGTGCTGCCGGGCAGCGGGGACGCGTCGCCGGAACACGCGGCAAGCGCGAGGGTCAGCGCGGCCGTGGCGAGGGTGGTGATCGTGCGGCGCATCAGCGGTACTCCTCCAGCCGGGCCCGGATGCCGGCGAACGCCAGCGCGCAGATCGCCAGGGCCACCAGGGGCCCGAGGATCGCCAGCACGACCAGGCCGCCACCGGCCTTGTCGATCTCCGTGGTGAACGCGTCCTTGCGCTGGTCGAGCGCGGTGCTGAGGTCGGCGGTGACCTGCTCGAACTTGGCCGTGGTGTCCTTGCCGACGGCCAGTTTCACCGCGCCGTCGTAGTTGCCGTCCTGCCCGTCGAGCTTGCGGATCTGCTCGTGGGCGGCGGCGTAGGCGTCGTAGCTGCCCGACGTCGCGCCGGGCAGGTAGGTGTTGCTCAGGGCCGCGCGCAACCGCGGGTCCGCGGCCTGCCAGCGTTTCTCGGGTTCGTCGCTGCTGCCGTGCATGGCCAGGGTCAGCGCCTCGTCGCCGCGCTCCTGCAGGGCCAGGATGCGAGCCTCGGCGAGCTGCGCGACCGGGGTGGAGCCGGTGTCCTCGGCCTGGTTGAGATGCCGGTTCTGGGTCAGCAGGACGGTGGCGGTGCCGAAGCCGAGGAGAAGGGTGAGGACGGTGGCGGCCACCAGCGGAACGTTGAACGTGCGGTGGGTGTGCCGGCTCAGGTACCGCTGGGCCAGCAGCAGGGCGCCGAGCAGGACCAGGATCAGCAGCGCGAAGAAGCCCGACCACCAGCCGCCCGCCGCATCGCCGTACCCGTCGCGGACCTCCTGCTGCGCCGAGTCGAACAGCTTCTTCGCCTCGGGCAGCAGGGTGGTGCGGTTGAGCTCCGAGGCGGACGACAGATAGGACGATCCGACCGGGAGTCCCTGGCGGTTGTCGGCCCGGGCCGTGGCCACCAGCGCGGTGTAGCGGGCCAGGCCGGTCGAGATCGACCGCACCGACTCGGCGGCCGCGCTGCCCTCCGGGGTCAGCCGGGCCGCCTCGGTGAGCGCGGTGGTCGCCCTGGTCAGGTCGTCGTTGTAGCGGTCGGTGAGCGTGGCCGGTTCGAGGCCACCGGCCAGGAACGCCTGGGCCGCCGTGGTGTCGGCGTCGGCCAGGTTGGCGTAGATCGTCTCGGCCTCGGCCAGCAGCGGCTGGGCGCGGTTGCCGAGATCGGTGGTGCCGGCCTGCGCCTGCTGGCCGGTGATGCCCGCCAGGAGACCGGTGAGCAGGCCCAGCCCGATCAGGGCGGCCAGCATCAGCTGAAGCCGGCCGGGCGACGTGCGCCGCAACGCTTTCAGCCGCGTGACCGGGCCGCGTCCTGCCGTCCGCGTTCTGACCTGCGTTGCCGGCGTGGGCCGGGCCTCCAAGGCTGTGCTCAAGCTTCCTCCGTCGGGCCGTGCCACCGCCCGTCCTACTGTGCGGTATCCGCGCAAGGCGCCGAGTCTACGGACGGGCGGCGCCCGGCGGGGTCCCCCCACCGGGCGCCTCCGGCTGACCGTGTGTGCTTAGCTCAGCGCGCGCTTGAGCAGCTTTCCGGTGGCCGTCATCGGCAGCGACTCGACGATGGCGACGACGCGGGGGTATTTGTACGCCGCCATCTGCTCCTTGCCCCAGGCCACGAGCTCGTCCTCGGTGACCGTGGCGCCCTGGTTGAGGATCACGAACGCCTTGACCTCCTCGCCGTGACTCGGGTGCGGCACCCCGATGACCGCGGCCAGGGAGACCGCCTCGTGCGTCATCAGGACCTCCTCGATCTCCCGCGGATAGACGTTGAAGCCACCCCGGATGATCATGTCTTTGGCCCGGTCGACGATGTAGTAGAAGCCGTCCTTGTCGCGCCGGCCCAGGTCACCGCTGCGGAACCAGCCATCCTTGATGACCTCGGCGGTCGCCTCCGGCCGCCCGTAGTAGCCGCGCATGATGTTGTGGCCGCGGATCGCGATCTCGCCGATCTCGTCGACGCCGTCGATGGTGTTCCACTGCTCGTCGATCAGCTTCACCTCGACACCCCAGATCGGAATGCCGATCGAACCCGGGCGGGGCTCGCTGTTCGGGTCGCTGAACGTGGCCACCGGCGAGGTCTCGGACAGGCCGTACCCCTCGAGGATGGTCACCCCGAAGCGTTCCTTGACCGCTTTGATGATCTCGACCGGCAGGCTGGACCCGCCGGCCACGGCGACCCGCATGTTGCTCGCGATCCGCTCGACGTCGACGCCCTCGGTGAGCGCGTTGAGCAGCCCCCAGTACATCGTCGGCACGCCCGCGAAGAACGTCACGTTCTCCTTTTCCAGCAGTTGCACGGCGGCGGCCGCGTCGAACCGGGGCAACAGCACCAGCGTCGAGGCGGTGGCGAAACCGGCGTTCATGTTCACCGTCGAGCCGAACGAGTGGAACAGCGGCAGCACCAGCAGGTGCGTGTCGGTGCCCGGGCTGCTCCGGAACAGCCGGTTGCAGGTGAGCGCGTTGAGGATCAGGTTGGAGTGGCTCAGCTCGGCGCCCTTGGCCTGCCCGGTCGTGCCGCTGGTGTAGAGGATGACGGCCGGGTCGGTCTCCGGCAGCAGCACCGACTCGAACACCGGCGGCCTGCCGTTCATCCCCCGGCCGAGCGTCTCGGCGCCCTCGACCGTGCTCGGCGCGGCCGGGTCGGCGGTGATCAGGAAGAAGTGCTCGCAGCCGTCGGTCTGCTCGAACCCGGCGTGACCCTCGGCGCCCATCGGCAACTCCGGGGTGCCCTGGAAGCAGAAGTAGGCCTTGGCGTCCGAGTCGGCCAGGTGGTACGCGATCTCGCGGCCCTTGAGCAGCACGTTCAGCGGGACGACCACCGCACCCGCCTTCAGGATGCCGTAGTAGACCACCGGGAAGTACGGCAGGTTGGGGCAGGAGAGGGCGACCTTGTCACCCGGCCGGATGCCCCGCTCGACCAGCAGGCCGGCCACCTGGTTGGCCGCCGCGTCGACCTGGGCGTAGGTGAGCCGCGTTTCCCCGAGGACGACCGCCACCCGCTCCGGATAGTTGCGAGCGCTGTCCTCCAGCAGGACGGAGAGGTTGAGCATGCCGTCGTTCCTTCCATGATCCCGGTGTGGCCCCGGTCTCATTCGAGCATGCCGGGCCTACCTGTAAGAACCCTCCGTTTCGCCGGTGTTTCACGTCTGCGCCGGGCCTCGGGGCTTGCATGATCGCTGTAACCTCTGCTCCGCCGCGCCGGATCGTCGATGATCCATGGCTTCTCCGGGTTTCTGCCGGGCGGCTGGGGACTTCACCGGAGGGAACGATCCGTGGACAGAGGCAGGCTTGCCCGGGTGGGTGTGCTGGTGGCGGCGGGCGCCGTACTCTGCGGGTGCAGCTCGTCCGGTGAGGCGGCGCAGACACCCGGCCTGGAAGCGCGCGGCACGGTCGTGACCACGGTGAAGCCGACCCGGCAGGACCTCACCAACCAGATCAGCCTGGCCGGGAAGGTCACCATCAACCCGGTCTTCGGCATCGTCGCGCCGGTCGACGGCGAACTGCGGTACGTGGACCGGCAGCCGTCCAAGACCGCGTCGACCCGGCCGATCTGGGTGGCGTCGATCTGGAACGACGGGGTGCCCCGCCGGGTCGAGATCCCGAAGGACTCGATCCTGGCCGGCCGGCTGTTGGACGACCGCTCCGACGTGACCGCCGGGATGCCGGTCGTCTCCGCCCGCTACGCCGGGTACGGCATCGTCGCCGACATCGACAGCGCCCAGGCCTACCGGATCGCCGGCGCGGTCAAGACCGTCCGCGGGCAGATCACCAACGGGCCCGGCCCGTTCGAGTGCACCGCCCTCGGCACGATCGCCGCCCTGCCGGCCGGGACCATCCCGGAACCGCCGCCGCCCAGCCCGGCTCCGTCCGGCGCCCCCAGTGCCCCCGTTCCGGAAGGCGACTCGGCACCGGCCGGCTCGGAACCGACCGGCCTGCAGCTGGTCTGCACCGCCCCCGAGGAGATCAAGCTCATCAACGGCGCGTCGGTCACCCTCGACGTGGTCACCGCGAA
The DNA here is from genome assembly GCF_018332695.1 of Paractinoplanes toevensis. Taxonomy (GTDB): domain Bacteria; phylum Actinomycetota; class Actinomycetes; order Mycobacteriales; family Micromonosporaceae; genus Actinoplanes; species Actinoplanes toevensis. The sequence continues at coordinate 120,668 of NZ_BOQN01000052.1, read as the reverse complement.
GGCCTCGCACGTCCTCGTCCTGCCGGTGGAAGCGGTCGCCGGCATCCAGGGCAAGGGCAAGGTCGACGTGGTCGGCGAGGACCGCACCCGCAAGACCGTCGACGTCACCCTCGGCCTCACCGACGGCAAGGTGATCGAGATCCGCAAGGGCCTGCGCGGCGACGAGACCATCGCCGTGCCCGGCCCCGACCTGCCGACGGCGGCCCCCGGCCAGCAGGGCCCGTCCGGAGCCGTGGGATGACCGACCCGCTGATCCGGCTGACCGGCATCACCAAGGTGCTCAAGGGCCAGCAGGAACCCCGCACCATCCTCGACGGCGTCGACCTGACCGTGGCGGCCGGCGAGAGCGTCGCCATCGTGGGCCGCTCCGGCTCCGGCAAGAGCACCCTGCTCAGCGTGATCGGCCTGTTCGACCGGGCCGACTCGGGACAGTACGAACTGGCCGGCCAGGACATCAGCCGCCTCCCCGAGCGCCGGGCCGCCAAGCTGCGCAGCTCCCACTTCGGCTTCGTGTTCCAGCGCTTCTTCCTGCTCAAGCACCTGACCGCCGCGCAGAACGTGGCGATGGCCCTGGTCAACGGCCAGGGCTGGCTGCCCCGCCGGGAACGCCGGGCCCGCGTGCTCGAAGCCCTCGACCTCGTCGGCATCGCCCACCTCGCGAAGAACCGCCCCGCCCGGATGTCCGGCGGCGAGCAGCAACGGGTCGCCATCGCCCGTGCCCTCGTCCGCAGCCCCCGGGTGCTGCTGGCCGACGAACCCACCGGCGCCCTCGACACCGAGACCGGCGCCCTGGTCATCGACGCGCTCCTCGCCGCGACCACCCGCGGCTGCGGCCTGATCCTGGTCACCCACGACCGCGACCACGCCGCCCGGATGGGCCGCATCCTCGACCTGGACGCCGGCGTACTCACCGAGCGGGTGGCGGCATGACCGAGCGAAGCGAGCGTCATGATCGCGTTTTTGGTTTTTCGCTCTTTTCTGTAGGTAGGGCGGCATGACCGAGCGAAGCGAGCGTCATGATCGCGTTTTTGGTCTTTCGCTCCCTGAAGGAAAGGCAGCATGAGAAGGTTCTCCGGCCGTTTCCGCTCGTCGCTGATCATCGGCCTGCAGGGCATCCGCGCCCGGAAACTGCGCACCCTGCTGTCCATGGTCAGCCTCTTCCTCGGCGTCTCCGCGGTGGTGGTCGTCCAGGCCGGCGCCAGCATCGCCGAGAAAGCCCTGCTCGCCGACCTGCAGCTCACCGACGGCATCGACGGCACCCGGATCGTCGACATGCCCCCCGAGCCGAAGGCCGCCGACATCGTGATCAGCACGCTGCGTGGCCGCGCCGACGGGGTCGCCACGCTGGCTGTCTCGGCGATCGTCGGCGAGCCCGGTGTCCGCCCGGTCAACGAGGGCGGCTCACCGATCGACGAGGACTGGGGCGGCGGCATGGTCTGCTACGGCGACGGCCGCTGCGAGCCGGACACCAGCAATGGTCCGGAGGGCGCGGCCATCGAGGTGCGCCTGACCGCCCTGACCGGCGACGTGCGGGTCTTCCGGCCGTTCACCCAGCAGTCCGGCCGATGGCTCGACTTCTCCACCATGCCGGCGATGGCCCCGCACCTGGTGCTGAACCAGGAGGCCGCGAAGGGCTTCGACCGCTACCGGGTCCCCGCCGAGATGCGGGTCACCGGCGCTTCCGCCAACCTGACCCCGCAGTTCATCGGCGTCGTCGACGACGGCGACCCGCAGCCCCGCGCCTACGTCCGCCTCGACGAGCTCACCAACTGGCTGTCCCCGGCCAGCCTGGGCAACGGCGGCGCCGAGATGCGGGTGCTGCTGGCCCCGTCCACGCCGGTGGAGCAGGTGCTGACGACCCGCCTGCGCGGCGTGGGCGTCGAGACCTACGTCTCCACCGTGGAATCCCGCAAGCACCGCCAGAAGGAACTGACGCTGATGCGGCTGATCTTCTTCTCGATGGCCGGCCTGGTGCTGCTCATCGGCGTGGCCGGCATCCTCAACGTGGGCCTGGCCACCGTCGGCGAACGCATCGAGGAGTTCGCCCTGCGCCGAGCCGTGGGCACCCCACGAACACTCCTGGCCGGCATAGTCCTGGCCGAAACCCTGCTGACCGGCCTGCTCACGGCGGCGGCCGCGATCGGCGTGTGCGTGGCCGGCCTCAAGGCCGTCTCGATGCTGATCGGCGACTCCGAACCGTTGCTGCACAACGTCCAGTTCCCCTGGGAGGCCGGCGTGGCCGGCATCCTGGCCGGCATCATCGCGGGCGTTCTCGGCGGCTTCGTGCCGGCCTTGCGCGCGGCCGGCATCCCGATCGCCACCGTCATGCGCGCCTGACGAGGGGCCTCGGCCCGTCGCCAGGCGCCCCCGGTTCAGCCTCCGTTGTACTGCATCCAGGCGCCGTCGCCCGCGCACTTACTCACCGTGGGATCGGAGGTGTAGTAGAGGTAGACGCAGACATATGGCCTGATCCAGGCCGCGTTCGTGTCGCTGATGAGGCTGTGTCGCAACAGCGAATCGCCGGCACCCTTGTTGCCGATGGTGTCCAGGGCTTCGTTACAGGTGAACGCCACATCCGGGACGTTCCACACGTTGCCGTTGAGATCCATGAGCTGACCGGCCAGTTTCATCGCGCACCGGTCGGCGTAGGTCTCGAAGGACTTGTCGATGTATACGTGGATGGCGACATCGAGGTGGCGAGGTGAACCCGGATCCCACCAGACGGAGATGTCGCCCTGCATGGTTCTCAGAGTGTTCGGACTCGATCCGAAAAAGTAATAGTTGCGATAGTAGAAGCCTCCGGCGGCGGCGGGTGTGGCCGAAACCGCGATCAGCGACACGACGACGGCCAGGAAAACCGACGCTTTTCTGAGGATTCTGCGCAAGGCGGTTCCCGCGAATGCGGGCGTGGCCGAAGCCGTGATGAATGACAGGACGACTGTCAGAAGTACGCGGAATTTGCGGAGGGCCGTCTTGCTCTGCCCAAGGTGCATGGATATCCCCTTGATATCGGGTTCCGCCGATAATCTTGGACGCTAGCATCCATTGAGGACCGAGTCGAGACCGGTCGTAACGGGCCATGTTCACTGAGTAATCGGCGTACATTCACGTCGCTGCCCTCGTCCCGCGCACGACCGGCAGCGCGGTCGCGGCCAGGGCGACCACGGCGCAGGTGACGATCACCGCGGTGGCGGTGCCCCACGGGATGACCAGGGGAACCGGGCGGTCCAGCTCCGCCTCGACTGCCGCGCGGACGCCGCCGAGCGAGGCCGCGGCCACGGCGCCGCCCAGCAGGGTGCCGACGGCGACGGCCAGCAGCGCCTCGGCCGAGGTGACCCGCAGGATCTGGCCGCCCGACGCTCCGGACAGCCGCAGGGTGCGGAACTCGGGTCGGCGGGCGGCCGTCGCCATCAACAGGGTGTTGGCCACGGCGAGACCCGTGTAGCCCACGGTCAGGCCGATCAGCACCACCAGGAACAGATCGACGAGCTCGCCTTCGTCGTCGATGTCGACCTGCACGTAGTCCCGCGCCGTCATGGCCCGTGCCCCCACCGAGGCGACCGGCGTGCCGCTGAGCAGGACCGCTTCGGTCAAAGCGGCCGGATCGTGCCGGCGGGCCAGCTCACGGGGGACCAGAATGCCGGGCCCCGCCTCCGCCCTGATCGACCGCACCTCCATCCGCGAGGTGGTCCCGTCCGCCCACCGCAGGTCAACGGTCTCACCGACGGATGCCCGCAACTTGGCGGCGGTGGCCTTGTCGAGCACCATCCCGCTGCCGCTGCCGCTGCCGCTGCCGCTGCCGCTGCCGCTGCCGCTGCCGCTGCCGCTGCCGGTTGGGTCGTCGTCGCGGCCTGCGCTGTTGCCCGTGTCGGCGGGCGTGTTGCCGGCCGGGCCGGGCTCGGCGGTGAGGTCGGCTGGTGACGCGCCGGCGGCGGGGTAGCCGGCCGTGGTGCCGCGGTGGGTGATCAGGACGCGGGTGGGCAGCTGCGACGCGCCCGGCTGAGCCGCGACGGCGGCCTCGGTCAGGCCGGGGGTGCCGTCGGGCGCGAGGACCGTGGCGGCCGGGATCTTGTCGGCCTCGGCCGAGCCCTGCACGTCGTCGATCGTGGCGACCGTGCCGGTCAGCAGGACCGTGAAGCCGACCGTCAGCAGCACCGGCGCCGCCGTGGATGCCACTCGGCGAACGGCGACCAGGGTGCCCTCGCGGACCAGCATGCCGGTGGCGGCCCGGCGCCACGGCCAGGTCACCACCCGCACCAGCGGCACGATCACCACCGGTGCCAGCAGCGCCGCCGCGGTCAGCAGCAGCATCGCGGCGCCGAGGCCCGCCGTGGACTGGTCGGTGGCCGGCATCGACGGCATCTCGGCCAGCAGGAAGCCGCCGAGTGCCGCCGCGCCGGCACCGGCGATCCAGCGCACCGGGGTCATCGCCCGTCGTTCGACGGCCGCCTCCCGCAGGGCGTCCAGCGCGGGCACCCGGCTCGCCCGCCGGGCTGCGGCACCGACGCCGGCCAGGGCGACCACGACGCCGAGGACGAACGAACCGGCCAGGGCGAGCGGCTGCGGGGTGACGGCGAAGCCGGCCGGTTCCAGCCCCGCGTCGACGAACGGGCCGGCCAGCAGGGGAGCGGTCAGTGCCCCGAGCGGAAGGCCGACGGCGGAGGCCAGGACGGAGACGACGAGCGTCTCCGCATACATCAACCGGCGCACCTGGCCGGGGGTCGCGCCGACCGCCCGCAGCAGGCCGATCTCGCGGCGCCGCTGGGCGGCGCTCAGCGCGCACGTCGAGGCCACCACGAAGATCGCGACGAAGGCGCCGAGGCCGACCATCGCGATCAGCAGCTGCGCGCCGAGCCAGCGCACCCGCGTGACGGCGGTCGCCTCCAGCGAGTTGCGCTCGTGGCCGGTCACCACCTCGCCCGCCGGGCCGACCACACCGCGCGCCGCCGCGGCGACCCCGGCGGCATCGCCGCCGACGGTCAGGCCGATGACGCGCACGCCCGGTGACATGCGGAGGGCGGCCTGGTCGGCGACGTAGAAGCCGGGACCGCCGACCGTGCCGGTCACGGTCCAGGTGGCCGGGCCGGCGGCGGTCAGCACCTCGATGCGGCTGCCGGGCGCGGCACCGGCGACCGCGACCTCGCCCGGCCGCCGCGGCGGTGTGCCCGCGGAGAGCCGGTAACCGCCGAGTTGCGCCGAGGACCAGGCGTGCCCATCGAGCAGGGCCGCCTCGGGATCGCCGGTCGGCCGCCCGGCGACGACCCGCTGCACGTAGAAGACCGGGTCGGCGGCGGCCGCGGTCACGCCCGGCAGCGTGGCCAGCCGGGCCGACAACCGGGTCGCCTCGGCTGCCGTCCACGACTGGTATTCCGGCTCGCCGTAGCTGTTCTTGCCCACCGACGGGGCTCGGACCAGCACCGATGACGCCGAATATCGTTCCGGTGCCTCGGGCCGGGACGACAGGTAGATCGTGGTGGAGCCGGCCACCACCGCCACGCCCAGGGCGATCGCCACGAACGTGCCGGCGAAACCGGCGAACCGATGCCGCACCATGTCCCAGGCGAGCCTCATGACATGACCTCTTCCAGGTGGGCGGTGCGGACCGCGATCTCCTGGGCACCGGCCGGGCCGTCCAGCGAATCGACCAGGCGGCCGTCGGCCAGGAACACCACCCGGTCGGCGTGCGCGGCCGCGAACGGGTCGTGCGTGACCATCACGACGGTCTGGTCGTGCCGGTCGACCGCCGCCCGCAGAAGCCGCAGCACCTCACGGCCCGACGCGGCGTCGAGCGCACCGGTCGGCTCGTCGGCGAACAGCACCGCCGGGCGGGTGACCAGGGCCCGCGCGATCGCCACCCGCTGCTGCTGGCCGCCGGACAGCTCGCCCGGCCGGTGACCGGCCCGGTCGGCCAGCCCGACCTCGCCCAGCATCGCGGTGACCTCGCCCGGCTCCGGTTTCCGGCCGGCCAGGCGCAGCGGCAGCGCCACGTTCTGCGCGGCGGTCAGGGCCGCGATCAGGTTGAACGCCTGGAAGACGAACCCGACCCGGGCCCGCCGCAATCTGGTCAGCGCCCGCTCGGAGAGCCCGCCCACCGGCGTGCCGTCGATGATCACCTCGCCGCCGGTGGCCCGGTCGAGGCCGGCCGCGCAGTGCAGCAGCGTCGACTTGCCCGACCCGGACGGGCCCATCACCGCGGTGAACGTGCCCGCCGGAAAGACCACGTCCAGCGATCTCAGCGCGGCCACCCCACGCTCGCCGGAACCATAGGTCTTGGAGACACCCCGCAGCTCGACGGCCGGAGGTGTGTTCGCCCTCGTCATGGCGACCAGCTAACCGGGTCGGTGGCGGCGGCACAGTAGTGCTGGATGGAGTCTTGACGGTATATCCAGCACTACCTACGGAGATGGCTCCGGCAGCCGCCTCATCCGGTTCCAGCCGCTCCAGCCACGCTCGCGCATCTTTCCGCGCAGCCGCTCGGCCCGCGGGTCGGACTCGTCGGCCAGCCCGTCCAGCAGATCGAACGGAACCTCGTCCTGCTCCAGCTCACCCATCCCGACCTCGCCGGCGGCGTCGGCCTGCTCGGCCAGGCCGACCATGATGTCGGCGACTTCCCCCAGGCGCGAGTCGTCGACCGTGTCGGTGTCGAGAACTTCCGACAGGAGGCGGTAGAGCCGGACCACTTGCGGGTCCTCGAGCTGCGCGTACTTGGCCTTGATGAACTCGTGGACGCTATCGGGCCAGCGGGCGGCGAGGATGATCCACCCGTCTCGCTCGGCCCGCACCATCCGTTCCGACGTCCCGATCCCGCGGAGACTTTCGAGGTAGTCGGCCACCTCCGCCGGGAGCACCAGGCTGTCCCCGGCGGTGAGCTGCGAGATCTGCGTACGGCTGGTCTCCAGCCGGTCGATCTCGCCGCGCAGGTGGTGGTCGATCCGGTCGATCGCCTCGGCGAAGGCGGCCGGGCCGGCCTCGAGCATCGGGCCGATCTCGGACAGCGGGACACCGGCGCCGGCCAGGGTGCGGACCTTGATGAGCGACACCACGGCGCTCGCGGTGTACCGCCGGTAGCCCGAGGCGTCCCGTTCCGGCTCGGGCAGCAGGCCGATCTGGTGATAGTGCCGCACCGTCCGCACGGTGACGCCGGCATAGGCCGCCACCTGGCCGATCGTCAGCATGCGCTCAGGAGATCCGGCGACGGTAGGACATGGTGGCGAGGATATAGGCGACGACGAGGATGCCGACGCACCAGCCGAGGGCGATCCAGACGTCGTGGCCGACCGGCTGCCGGGCGAACAGGTCCCGGATGGTGTTGACGATGGAGGTCACCGGCTGGTTCTCGGCGAAGGCGCGCACCGGGCCGGGCATGGTGGCGGTGGGCACGAAGGCCGAGCTGATGAACGGCAGGAAGATCAGCGGGTAGGCGAACGCGCTCGCACCCTCCACCGACTTCGCGGTCAGGCCCGGGATCACCGCGAGCCAGGTCAGCGCGAGGGTGAACAGGACGAGGATGCCGACGACCGCGAGCCAGGCGAGCGCGCCCGCCCCGGTGCGGAAGCCGATGAGCAGGGCGACCAGGAAGACCAGTACGAGCGAGATCAGGTTGGCGGCCAGCGAGGTGAGGACGTGCGCCCACAGCACGCCCGACCGGGCGATCGGCATGGACTGGAAGCGTTCGAAGATGCCGCCCTGGATGTCGTTGAACAGCCGGAACGCGGTGTAGGAGATACCCGACGCGATGGTGATGAGCAGGATACCGGGCAGCATGTAGTTCACGTACGAGGCCGACCCGGTGTCGATCGCGCCGCCGAACACGTAGACGAACAGCAGCATCATGGCGATCGGTGTGATCGCGGTGGTGATGATGGTGTCCATGCTGCGGGTGACGTGGCGCATGGTCCGGCCGGTGAGGACGGCGGTGTCGGCGAAGAAATACGTCCTCATTTGTCGTCCCGGGCGGCGTCGCCGACGACCGCGAAGAAGACGTCCTCGAGGGACGGCTGCTTCTCGACGTACTCCACCTTGGCCGGCGGCAGCAGCTGTTTGAGCTCGGCCAGCGTTCCGTCGACGATGATCCGGCCCTGGTGCAGGATCGCGATCCGGTCGGCCAGCTGTTCCGCCTCCTCCAGGTACTGCGTGGTGAGCAGCACGGTGGTGCCACCCCGGGCGAGTTCTTCGACCGCCTGCCACACCTCGATGCGCGCCTCCGGGTCCAGCCCGGTCGTCGGCTCGTCGAGGAAGATGACCGGCGGGTTCCCGATGAGGCTCATCGCGATGTCCAGCCGGCGGCGCATGCCACCGGAGTACGTCGCCGCCCGCCGGGCGCCGGCCTCGGTCAGCGAGAAACGCTTGAGCAGGCCGTCCGCGATCGCGCCCGGATCCTCGAGGTGCCTGAGCCGGGCGACCAGGACGAGGTTCTCCCGGCCGGTGAGGATCTCGTCGACCGCCGCGAACTGCCCGGTGAGACTGATCGACTCCCGTACCTCGGCGGCCTGCGCGGCGACATCGAAGCCGTTCACCCGGGCCGTCCCGGCGTCCGCCTTGAGCAGCGTGGACAGGATCCGCACCACCGTGGTCTTGCCCGCCCCGTTCGACCCGAGCAGGGCGAAGATGCTGCCCCGCGCCACGTCGAGATCCACGCCGCGCAGTACCCGCAGCTCCTGGTAGGACTTCTCCAGCCCTTGCACCGAGATCGCAGGCTGCTGAACCTGATTGCTGGTCGGAGGAACGCTCATGCCTGCCAGCATGGAGGGTTGACGCAGCGTCAGGGTCAAGCCTGACGGCCGACCACGGTCGCGGCCGTCTCCGGGTCCAGCTCCCAGCCTTTCGCGTACGCCGCGGCGAACTCCGCCGGGCCCAGCGCGGCCCGGCCCTCGCGGGTGAGCTCGCGGATCCGCGGATCGGTGTGGTCGTCCAGGCCGCGCAGCCGGGCGGCGGCGCCGAGAAGCATGGCCGACTCGTGCCGCTGCCCGCGTATCGCGGCGAGTTCGGCCACGTGCACCGCCACCAGCGACAGGACCGGCAGTTCCCGGGTGGCCAGCGCGGCCGCGTACGCCTGCCGCAGTGCCTCGTCCGCACCGGCCAGATCGCCCCGGGCCAGGCAGAGCGCGGCCCGGGCGCCGCCGACCAGCGACCGGGCCTGGTCGGTGGCGCCGCCGACCAGCAATTGGTCGAGCAACTCGCCGGCCCGGTCGAGGTCGCCGAGTCGCACCCGGAGGCCGGCCTCCCGCGTGTCGATCAGGACCAGCATGTCCGTCGCGGAGCCGTGCAGCGCGCGCTCCCGGGCGGCGTCGATCATCGCGATCGCCCGGTCGGTGTCGTCGCGCCGCAGGTGCAGGTCGATCCAGCGCAGGTCGCTGTAGAGCTGGTCGCCGAGGCTGAGCCCGCCGAACTCGGCGGCCAGCGTTCCGGCCTCGCGCAGGTCGGCCAGGGCGCCGTCGAGGTCGTCGTAGCGCCGGAGCTGGGCGCGCATCGGCAGGGTGGCGGCCTGACCCCAGCGATCGCCGGCCCGCCGGAATCCGGCCAGCGACGCCTCCACGTGGGCCCGCATCCGGGTCGGCTCGCCCGCGTTCTCGGCGATCTCGGCCAGGAACATGTGGGCCAGGCCGGACAGCCACACGTCGTCGCCGCCGGCCAGGTCCTGGAAGATCCCGAGAGCGGCGGCCGGATCCAGCAGGAAGAGCAGGACCGGGCCGAACACCCGGTAGTGGCCGGGCAGCTCCGGACGATCGAGCAGCCGGCCGGCCAGCTCGCGCATCTCGGCCCGGTCGTCCGCAGCCTGCCCGGCGGTGCCCCCCGGCTGGGTGTCCGCCCGGTTGAGCAGGTAGACGGCTCGGGCGCAGTCCCGTTCGGGCGAAGGGCCGCCGCCGGGCACCGCCAGAGCCTCGCCGAGCCAGTAGGCGCCGTCGGTCTGCCGGCCGGACATCTGCCAATACCAGGTCAGGGTCAGGGCGAGGCTGATCGCGCCGGCCGGGTCATGGGTGGCGCACCGGTGGCGCAGAGCGGCGATCGCGTTGTCGTACTCGGCGCCGATGATCCGCATGGCGGCCGGCTGGCCCGGCCCGCGCAGTTGCGGGTCGTGCCGGGCCACCAGTTCGGTGACGTGGGCGGCGGCCAGGTCACCGGCGGTGCCGAGGTCGCCGCTGCCGGTCAGCCGGTCGGCGCCGTACTCGCGGATGGTTTCCAGCATGCGATAGCGACCGGCGACCGGCGCGAGCTGCAGCAACGATCGGTCGACGAGCGTGGCGAGCAGGTCCGGGATCGCGGCCGCGGGCACGGTGGTGCCGGTGCAGACGGCGGCGGCCGAGGCGGGCGTGACGCCGCCGGGCAGCACCGAGATCCGTTCCGCGACGGTGCGTTCGTGGTCGTCGAGCAGGTCCCAGCTCCAGGCGATGACCGCCCGCAGGGTGCGGTGCCGGGGCGGTGCGGTGCGGCTGCCGGTGGTGAGCAGCCGGAACCGGTCGGACAGCCCGCCGGCCAGGTCGGCCAGCGACAGCGTCCGTAACCGGGCGGCGGCCAGTTCGAGGGCCAGCGGCATGCCGTCCAGGCTGCGGACCACTTCAATGACCTGCGACAACGTCAACGGAGAAAGATCAAATCCGGGGCGTACGGCGGCGGCGCGCTCGACGAAGAGGCGCACTGATGCCGTACGCCGGGATTCCTCGAGGCCGTCGCCCGGCTCGGGCAGCGTCAGCGGCCCGAGGGGCACGAGCGCCTCGCCGTCGACCGCGAGAGGTTCGCGGCTGGTGGCGAGAACCCGCAGGCCGGGGCAGCGGGACAGCAGAGCCGCGACGAGGTGGGCCACCGCGTCGATCAGATGCTCGCAGTTGTCGACCAGCAGCAGGCTCTCCCGGCCGCCGAGCTCGCCGGCGAGAACGTCGAGCTCGTCCCCGTCGGCCGGCTTGCGGCTGTCGAGCATCGTGCCGCCGCGCAGCCCGATGCCGGCGAGCACGGCCGCGGCGACCTTGGCCGGTTCGGTGACGGACGCGAGGTCGACGAGCCACGCCCCGTCGCGGTGCCGGCGGGCGGCCTCCAGCGCGAGCCGGGTCTTCCCGGCACCGCCCGGGCCGAGGACGGTGACCAGGCGGCCGGCGGCGAGCAGGGCGCCGATCCGGGCGAGATCGTCGTCGCGCCCGATGAAGCTGGTCAGCGGCGCGGGCAGGCCGGGCGGCCGGGCCCGGCCGGATTCGGCCGCCGGTGCCGCCGGCGCCGGGCCGGGGCGCAGCAGGCGCAGATGTCGTTCCCGCAGGGCGGTGCCCGGGTCGGCGCCGAGGATGTCGGCCAGCGACTCGCGGATCCGCTCGTGGACGGCGAGCGCCTCGGCCTGGCGGCCGGCGGCGGCGAGCGCGTCCATCAGCAGCGCTGCCGCCCGCTCGTGGACCGGCTGCTCGGCCAGCAACCCGGTCAGCCGGGTGGCGGCCGTCTCGACCCGGCCCAGCGACAGCTCGGCCTCGGCGAGGTCGGCGACCACCTCGATCGACACCTGCGCCAGGCGGGTCGCCACCGTGGGCGCCACCGACGCGACGACCGCGGGTTCGGCGCCGGGACGGTCCCCCCACAACGCCGCGGCCTCGGTGAACGCGGTGTGCGCGGCCTGCGGGGCGCCGGCCCGCAGCCGTTCCCGGCCGGTGGCGGCGAGTTGCTCGAAGTGCAGCGCGTCCACGTCGGCCGGGTCGACGGCGAGCCGGTAGCCGCCGGCGACCGGCTCGACCAGGCCCGGGGTCGCGCCGGCCGGGGTGAGGGCGCGGCGCAGCCGGGAGACGAGGGTCTGCAGGGCGGCGGCCGGACCGGACGGCGGCTGGTCCGCCCAGATCGCGTCGACCAGCACGCCGGGCTCGACCGCGCGTCCGCCGGCCAGCGCCAGCCGGACGAGCAGGCCCTGCAGCCGAGCGCCCGGTACCGGCCGGACGGTGTCGCCGACCGACACCTGGAACGCGCCGAGCAGCGTGACGCGTAGCCGTACACCCCGGTCCATGGCCTGATCTTCGCGCGCTCGCCGGCACCGGCCCAAATCAGGCGGCCGTGTTTGCCCCGTGTTTGCCGCGTGTCAGCGACCGGCCGGAGTCTTCGCACCACCAGCACGAACGACGGAGGAAACGGTGAGCGACATCAAGTCCGAGGCACCCCTGAGCCGGGCGGCGGGCCGGGCACTCATGGCCGGCGGGGCCATCTATTTCGTGGCCGAGTTCATCGCCGCGGCGGCGTGGACCGATCCGCCCTACAGCTACACCTACCACTGGATCAGCGATCTCGGGGTGCACGGCCCCTCGACCGCGTTCGGGCAGTTCATGTACTCGCCGCTCGCCTGGGTGATGAACACCGGCTTCGTGCTGTTCGGGCCGGCCGTGCTGGCCGGTGTCCTGATGCTGCGGGGACTGCCGGTCCGGCGGCGGTGGGCGCTGGTCGTGACGGCCGCGCTGCTGGCGGTCGGCAGCGTGCTGGTGGGACTGTTCCCCGGATCCGCCGAAGCGCTCGACGACGGCACCGGCGCTTATCACGGGCTGGGCGCTTTCACGGCGTTCGTGGGCGGCAACGTGCTGGCGATCCTCCTCGGGCGGGCGCACCGGCTGCTCGGCGTCCCCCGCCGGGTGGGCCGGGTGCTGGTGGGGCTCGGAACACTCGGTTTCGTGTCGCTGGTGGCCTTCGTGGCCGACCTCGGCTCCGGCGCCGACGTCCTCATCGGCCTCGTCGAACGCGGCGTCATCTACCCGTACCTGATCGGCTTCATCGTCCTGGGAGCCGCCCTGAGGACGACCCGAGAAGGTATATCCAGCACTACCGACAGGGGTGCGCGGCGCCGGTAGCGTCGCCCCCATGCCGGTTCGCAACGCGCTCGAGGCGCTGACGATGCGGCCGACGCACTTCCTGTGCTCGGCCTGGCCATGGCGGTCACTGGCCTATCTGGCCGGTGGCGCGCTGCTGGGGTTCGCGACCATCCTCGCGGTCCTGGGCCTCGTGCTGGCCGGGATCGTGCTGTCGGTCGTGGTCGTCGGCATCGCGGGCTACCTCGCGACGGTTCTCTCCGGGGTGGCGGTCGGGCGGCTCGAGCGGTGGCGGATGCGGCTGGTCGACAACAACGCGCTGCCCGATCCGCACCGGCCGGCGCCGCGGGCCGGCATCCGGGCCTGGGTGACGCTGCGGCTGCGCGAGCAGGCGACGTGGCGCGAGCTGGGCTACACGATGTTGTCCGCGCTGATGCTCTGCTGGATGGACGCTCTCGTCGTCGGCCTGGCGATCTATCTGCCGTCGATCCTGCTCCTAGGCCCGTTCTACATCGACGACGAGCCGCTTTACTATTCGGTGCCGCTCGCCTTCGCCGGCATTCCGCTCGCCGTCATCGCCGCCTATCCGGTGACCGCGTGGGCCGGTGCCCGCGCGGCCATGGCCCGGGCGATCCTGGCGCCGCGCATCCACGACGCCGACACCAGGCTGGTCGAGGTGACGCAGTCGCGGGCCCGGCTGGTCGACGCGTTCGAGCTGGAGCGGCGGCGCATCGAGCGCGACCTGCACGACGGCGCCCAGCAGCGTCTCGTCGCCCTGACCATCCAGCTGGGCATGGCCCGCCTCGAGCTGCCCGCCGGTTCGGTTGCCGACGATCAGCTCGCGCGGGCCCACGAGCTGGCCAGACAGGCCCTGACCGACGTGCGTGAGCTGATCCGGGGCGTGCATCCGAAGGTCCTGACCGATCGTGGTCTGGAGGCCGCGGTGGGGGAGGCGGCGAGCGCCGCGCCGGTGCCGGTCGACGTGCGGATCCGGCTGCCCGGCCGGCTGCCGTCAGCGGTCGAGGTGACCGCCTACTTCGTGGTGGTCGAGGCGCTGACCAACGTGGCGAAACACAGCGCTGCCGGCCGCGCGGCCGTGACGGCTGAGGTGACCGGCGACCGCCTGGTCCTCGAGGTGCACGACGACGGCCGCGGCGGTGCCGACCCGTCGAGCGGTTCCGGGCTGGTCGGGTTGGCCGACCGCGTCGCCGCCGTGGACGGCGCGGTCGCCCTGTCCAGCCCACCGGGCGGTCCCACCCGGCTACGGGTGGAGATCCCGATGCCACCCTGATGCCTGCCGGGCGCGGGCCCGAGGGCCGGGGCCCGGAGGCGTGCTGGGTGGGGGTCAGACGCTGACGGCGTCGATCAGGTCGCCGACCGGGCGGTCGGGGAGGGCGCGGGCCACGTCCGCCACGGCGACGATGCCGACCAGCTTGTGGCCGTCGATCACCGGGAGGCGGCGGACCTTGTGCTCGGCCATGGTGCGCAGGATCTCGGCCGCGTCGTCGTCGGCGCCGATGGTGACCGGCTTGCCCTGCCCGAGCTCGCCGGCGGTGACGCTGTTCGGGTCGCGGCCCTTCGCGATCGCCTGAACGACGATGTCGCGGTCGGTGACCATGCCCTTCAGGCGGTCGTCGCTGCCGCAGATCGGCAGGGAGCCGACGTTCAGCTCGGCCATCTTGCGGGCGGCGTCGGCCAGGCTCTCGTTCTCGCCGACACAGGTCGCGTCGGGTGTCATGATCTCGCGGGCGGTCGTCATGACCGGGGCTCCTTCCGTGGATGCGGATCGTCGGTGGATACCTGCCGTGACTACCCGCTCACCCGCAGAACTATCGTGCGGGCTCGAAGTCGCCGAAGGTGGCACAAAGACCCCGCGAAAGGGGCGAAATCCCTCGTTGGCGACGCGTTATGTCCGCCCGTTCTGGGGTATCCGAGCCGTCAATACTTGTCAGTAAGCAACAACGAGGACGGTTCAGATGGATAGCTCCAAGCCGGGACGCGTGATCAAGGACGTCGTCGAGGCGGCCGCGGCGAAGGTGGCCGATGTGCGGGGCGACACGATTCCGGGTTCTCCGGGCAGCGGGGTGCCGAGCCTGGAGGAGCCGACCACCCCGCAGGACCCGCTGCCGCCGAAGAGCGAGCAGGGCAGCCCCGACACCGTCACGCCCACCGGGCTCGAAACCGGTCTGCCGCCCACGGCCAACAGCCAGCAGGGCGCCTTTCTCACCACGGCGCAGGGTGCGCGCCTGCGCGACACCGATCACTCGCTGAAGGCGGGCCCGCGCGGGCCGATCCTGCTCCAGGACCACCACTTCCGCGAGAAGATCACGCACTTCGACCACGAGCGCATCCCGGAGCGGGTCGTGCACGCCCGCGGCACCGGTGCGCACGGCACGTTCACCGGTTACGGCACCGCCGACGAGGTGACCCGGGCCGGCTTCCTCGCCAAGGACAAGGAGACGCAGGTCTTCGTGCGGTTCTCCACCGTTCTCGGCTCCCGGGGATCGGCCGACAGCGTGCGGGACACCCGTGGCTTCGCGACCAAGTTCTACACCGACGAGGGCACGTTCGACCTGGTCGGCAACAACATCCCGGTGTTCTTCATCCAGGACGCGATCAAGTTCCCGGACATCATCCACGCCGCCAAGCCGCACCCGGACCGGGAGATCCCGCAGGCGCAGAGCGCGCACGACACCTTCTGGGACTTCGTCTCGTTGCACACCGAGGCGCAGCACCACACCATCTGGAACATGTCCGACCGCGGCATCCCGCGGTCGTACCGCACCATGGAGGGCTTCGGCGTCCACACGTTCCGGCTGGTCAACGCGGCCGGCGAGACCACCCTGGCGAAGTTCCACTGGAAGCCGAAGCTGGGCGTGCACTCCCTGGAGTGGGAGGAGGCGCAGATGCTGGCCGGGCTGGACCCGGACTTCCACCGCCGCGATCTGTACGACGCCATCGAGGCGGGCGCGTTCCCCGAGTGGGAACTGGGCCTGCAGCTGTTCCCGGACACCCCGGACGAGACGTTCGGCGGGATCGACCTGCTCGACCCCACCAAGATCGTTCCGGAGGAGCTGGCGCCCGTACAACCGGTGGGTCGCCTTGTCCTGAACCGGACGCCGACGAACTTCTTCGCCGAGACCGAGCAGGTCGCGTTCCACCTCGGCAACCTGGTGCCGGGCATCGACGTCACCAACGACCCGCTGCTGCAGGGCCGGCTGTTCTCCTACCTGGACACGCAGCTCACCCGGCTCGCCGGGCCGAACTTCCCGCAGATCCCGATCAACCGGCCGCACGCCCCGGTCAACGACATGCTCCGGGACGGCTTCCACCAGCAGGCCGTGCACGGCGGGGTCGCGCCCTACCGCCCGAACTCGCTGGACGGCGGCAACCCGTTCGAGGCGGGCGACGCCCAGCAGGCGTTCCTCGACGTTCCGGTGACGGTCACCGAGGCTCCGAAGATCCGGGCGAACCCGGTGTCCTTCGACGATCACTACAGCCAGGTCCGCCTGTTCTGGCAGAGCATGAGCCCGATCGAGAAGGAGCACATCGTCCGCGCCTACACGTTCGAGCTGGGCAAGTGCTACGAGCAGACGATCAAGGAGCGTCAGCTGCAGTGCCTGGCCAACGTCGACCCGGTGTTGTGCGAGCAGGTCGCCACCGGTCTCGGCCTGCCCGCCCCGGAGCCGACCCAGGCGCTGGCCGAGGTCACGCCGAGCCCGGTGCTCTCCCAGATCGGCGAGCAGTGGCCGTCGGACGGGCGCACCATCGGCATCGTCGTGGACGCCGACGCCCTCGAAGCCGACCTCGATGACGTGCGCGACGCGGTGTTCGCGGCCGGCATGGTGCCGCTGCTGATCGCCGCGCACGGTGGCAAGGTCGGCGACCTGCCGGTGCAGCGCACGTTCGCCACGGCCCGCTCGGTCGAGTTCGACGCGATCATCCTGGCCGGTGCGCCGGCCCCGGCGCCGGACGCTATTCCGGCCCGCGACGCCAAGGCCGGGGCGAAGCCGGCGGGCGCCGCGATCGACCCGCGGGTGCTGCTGCTGGTGGAGGAGACCTGGCGGCACGCCAAGGCCATCGTCGCCTGGGGCGCCGGCGCGACCGTCCTGGAGACGACCGCAACGGCCGGCACCCCCGGCGTCCTGGTGGCGGAAACGGGCGAGGCCGCCGTTGCCGCCCTGCAGCAACTGCTGCCGGCCCACCGGGTCTGGGAACGCTTCCCGGCCACGATCAGCTAGACGGGATCCGCCGCCCCGCGGATCAGGTGCGACGAACGGGCCGGCCTCGGCGAGATCCGAGGCCGGCCCGGCACGGTTCGGGCCGGGCGGTCCGCCGCCGGCTCTTCCGGAAGTACGGGCGGTGAAGAGTTCCGTGGCGGCCGGCGGCGGCCCGGGACCGGGCCGAGGCCGCAGCGCCACTTTCGCGTGGGGCGGTTGGGCAGAAGGCGCCGGGTGGCGGTCCGCCGTACCGTGGACGGGTGTCACTCACCTTCGGACTTCGCAGCGAGGACACCGTCGTCGGATCTCGGCTCACGGCCTGACCGGAGGCACCGCATGGACCGTCGCGACTGGTTTCTGCTCGGTGCGCCCTGGGATTGTTCGGGCACGGGCCGGGGCGAGGCCGGAGGTCCCGCGGCACTGCGGGCGGCCGGCCTGACCCGGCACGCCGGCGTCGATCTGGGCGACGCGGCGACCGTCATCTCCGACTGCCGCCGCGATGAGCGGACCGGGGTTCGGGCCCTGCCGGAAACCATCGCGGCGGCGCACGCCCTGGCGGCCTCGCTGGGCGCCGGCATGCGCGCGCATTCCGGGCGGCGGCCGCTGGTCGTCGGCGGTGACTGCAGCCTTCTCCTCGGCGTCTTCGCCCATACCCGGCAATGCATCGGCGATGTCGGACTGTGGATGGTGGACGGCCACCCCGACTACCTCGATGCTCGTGCTTCGGAGACCGGCGAGACCGCGGACCTGGAGCTCGCCGTGCTCACCGGAGCCGGGCCGCCCGGCCTCACCGGCCTGGGGCGGGCGGTGCCGATGGTCGAGGCCCATCACGTCGCCCTGATCGGACATCGCACCCTCGGCCTCGACCCGGCGTCGGCGGCCGAGCTGGCCGGGCTGCCCACCGGCCTGCTCACGATCGGCTCACCGGAGTTGATCGGGGACCCGCACGGCGCGGGCAGCCGGGCCGCGGCGTGGGCCGCCCCACTGGGGATGCCGATGTGGCTTCACCTCGACGTGGACGTCCTGGACCCGACGATCCTGCCGGCGGTGACCTACCCGCAGCCCGGCGGACCGGACCTGGACCAGCTCGCGGCGGTGCTCGCTCCGTTGGCGAGCACACCCGACCTGCTCGGTTTCAGCATCGCCGACTTCCGGTCGGACCTCGACCCCGGCGGGCGGCACGCGGCCGATCTGGTCAAGCTGGTCGACCGGGTGCTGTGACTATCCGCGGCCGAGGGCCTTGACCAGCTCGGACTTCGTCATGGTGGAGCGGCCCTGCACACCGCGGCGCTTGGCCTCGTCGTACAGCTCGCGCTTGCTGGGTGCCGAGGACAGTTCGGCCTTGGTCGGCGTACGCCGCTTGTCCGATGATTTTCTCGTGGCCGACGGCTTGCCCAGCTCTCGCCAGCTCTTCTCGGTCATCTCCACACCGAACTTCGACGCCGCCCGCTGGATTCGGCGGAAGGCCTCGTCCCGTTCGCGGTCGGAGACGTCCTGGACCTGGTCGAAACGGGCGATCGCGTTGCGCACGTGCCGGGCGTCGTTGAGCGGTTCCTTGCGCACCCGGGGAAACGCGAAGGTGCTGTCCCGCATGGCGTTGCGGTCCGCGGCGTCGAGTTCGTTCGAGCTTCGCTTCTTTCCAGCCATGGTTCGCGGATACCCTGCCCGGGCCGATTCAAAAGCGGAACGGGGGAAACGGCGTGCGGGTGGTGATCGCCGAGGACGGGCTGATCGTGCGGGAAGGGGTCGCGGGCATGCTGCGCCGGTTCGGGCATGACGTGCTGGCGGCGGTGGGGGACGCGGAGGCGCTGGTCGCCGCGGTCGCCGAGCACCGGCCCGACATCGTGGTCACCGACGTGCGGATGCCGCCCGGCTTCAGCGACGAGGGGCTGCAGGCGGCGATCGCGCTGCGGACCGCCGACCCGGATCTGCCGGTTCTGGTGCTGTCCCAGTTCGTGGCGCCGACCTACGCGGCCGAGCTGCTTGACTCGGGCAGGTCGGCCGGGGTGGGTTACCTGCTGAAGGACCGGGTGGGTGAGGTCGCCGAGTTCGTGGAGGCGCTGGTCGCGGTCGCGCAGGGGCAGACGGTGGTCGACCCGGAGGTGGTCCGGCAGATGCTGGGGCGCCGCAAGGACCCGCTGAGCACGCTGACCGCGCGGGAGCGGGAGGTGCTCGCGCTGATGGCCGAGGGGCGGTCGAACACGGCGATCGCCCGCCGCCTGGTGGTGACCGAGGCGGCGGTGGCGAAGCACATCGGCAGCGTGCTCACCAAGCTGGCCCTGCCGCCGGACGCCGACGATCATCGCCGGGTCAGGGCGGTGCTGGCGTTCCTGCGCGGCTGATGGCCGGTGGACGGGCGGCGACCGCGGGCGAACCGGCCGCGGCGAGCAGGAAGAAGATCCACATCAGGCGGTGGTCGTAGTAGTCGCCGGAGAAGAAGCTCGCGCCGAGGATGAAGATGCCGGAGTACGCGCACGCCCGGCTGGGCAGGGACCGCTGCTTCTTCGGGATCCGGGCGTACTCCTTGAGCAGCGCCCACAGGGCCACCAGCAGCAACAACAGACCCACCGCCCCGCCCTCGGCGGCCACCGCTAGGGGCAGGTTGTGCACGTACTTCTCGCCCGGCCCGAGGTTGGTGATGGCGTAGAAGCCGTGCACCCCGACGCCGAACACCGGGCTCTCCAGGAACAGCCCGGCACCCTTCTCGTAGAGCACGTCCCGGTCGGAGGTGTTGCGCTGCTGGATCGTGCCGGCCAGGAAACGGTTGTTGATCAGGAACATGATCTGGTCGCCGAACAGCAGCCACACCACCGCGCCGACCATCGGGATGGCGGCCAGCGGCTTGATCGCGCCGTGCCGCCGCATGAACCGCACCAGGCTCGGCCCGGCCAGGATGACGATCCCGCCGAACGCGACCAGGCCGCCGCGGGAGCCGGACGCGATCGCGCCGACCAGGAAGAGCGGCGCGGCGGCGAGCCAGAGGAACTTGCCGCCGCTGCGGAAGTAGAAGTACGCCGCCGCGACCATGCCGAGCACCATGACCCGGACGTACACGTTGGGACCGCCGCCGAACGCGGTCCAGCGGCCGGCGGCGGTGGCTCCGCGGCCGGACGCGGAGTAGAGGAAGTACAGCCAAGCGGCCACGTACTGGCAGTACATGGTCACCACGATCACCCGGTGCTGGTCCCATTCGGCGAGGGCGGTGTAGACGATCACCAGGACCACCATGGCAACCAGGTCGCTGACCACGTCGTTGATGACCGCGTTGCGGGGCGCCCAGGTCGCGGACAGGATCTGGTAGCCGAACAGGATCAGCACCGGCTGGAGGGTCCGCCGGGCCGGTCCGGTGTGCAGCGGATACACGCCGGCGTGATGGATCTCCAGGGCGAAGGCCATCAGGACCGCGGAGAAGAACAGCACGCGTACGTCGTTGAGCACGGGCACCGAGATGCCCATCCGGGTGAGCGTGAAGTGGCCGGCCAGGGTCGCCACGTAGCAGGCCACGATGATCACCGGGCTAGGCCGGCCGGCGGCTGTCACGGGGCCGGCCGTCACGGGGCCGACTTCCGGGCCGGCGACGGGATGGCGTGCAGCAGCGCCACGTACGAGCAGACGGCGAGCACGACGGCCGCGGCACCGAACCCGGCCAGCGCGGCCGGCCAGGCCGGCAGCAGCAGGCCCGCGCCGACGGTGATGCCGACCTCGGCGGCCAGGCAGCCGACCAGCAGCCAGGTGGTCACCGGCGCCGAGCGCAGGGCGTCGATGGTGGGGCGGGCCGCGTAGAACATGGCCAGCGGGATGGCCACCGGCACGCCGAAGCGGATGACGTCGTCGCCGCCGCGGAACTCTTCGCCCAGGAACCAGCGCAGCACCGGTGCCGCGGCGACCACCAGCATCAGGCTGATCAGGGCGGCCACGCCGGCCGCCGCGAACGGCAGCAGGCGCAGGCCGCGGGCCAACTCGGCGCCGAATCCCCGGCCGGTGGCCTCGGCGGCGTGGGCGTGGCCGCTGAGCCGGGGCAGCAGGACCGGGCTGAGCATCCCGAAGACCGAGCAGATCAGGGTGATCGCCGAGGTGGTGAAGCCGATGTAGCCGGCCTCGGCCGCGCTGTGCGACGTGCCGGCGACGTAGAACGTGGGGAACGCGAACAGGCCGGGCAGGGCGATGTCGCCGGGGGTGCGGCGCAGGCCGTACCGGACCAGGGTGCGCAGCGGAGGCGCCGGGCGTGGCCCGGCCGGCAGGTGCTCGGCGTCGCGCGGGCCGGCCTCGGCGATGCCCCACCAGGCCAGCGCGGCCATCGACGCGCCCTGCAGGATGAGGAAGACGTCGATCCGGGTGGTCACCACGAACGCGATCAGCGGCAGGATGCCGTACCCGCACAGCGAGGTGAAGTTGGAGCGGCGCACCCGGCCGCTGCCGCGCAGGGCGGCCACCGCGACGGTGAGCAGGCAGTTCCCGGCGGTCAGCACCATCACCGCGCGGACCTCCTCGCCGCCGCCGATGTGGAACAGCCGGCCCAGGTCGTCGGCCAGCACCAGGGTGAGCAGGCCGACCACGTTGAGCGCCGCGAGCTCCAGGATGAACGCCTGCCGGGCCAGCACCCGGACCTTCCGCCCGGCCCGCGGC
The DNA here is from genome assembly GCF_018332695.1 of Paractinoplanes toevensis. Lineage (GTDB taxonomy): Bacteria > Actinomycetota > Actinomycetes > Mycobacteriales > Micromonosporaceae > Actinoplanes > Actinoplanes toevensis. Next base: position 99,064 of record NZ_BOQN01000052.1, on the reverse strand, counting down.
AGGTACCGGTGCAGGGCCTGGACCAGGCCGAACAGGGCGAGCGGCTGCACGGTGGAGACGGCGCCCCGGGCGATCTGGTAGTACGCGAAGCCGGCCACCCCGGCGCGCCCGGCGACCAGGTGGAACAGCAGCAGGCCGGAGGCGAGGGTCAGCCAGTGGGCGATGGACGTGGCCAGGTAGTCGCGCCGCACCTTGGCCGGCACGCGGGCCAGCAAGCGGATCGCGGGCACGATGTCAGACGCGGGCCCGGACGGACGTCACCATGCGTTGCAGGAGTTCGTCGGTGCGGGGGTAGCGCAGCAGGGCCAGTGCGGTCAGCCCGAGAATGCCCAGGTCCACGACGTAACTGCGGTGCCGCAGGTAGGCCATGGCCAGGTCCATCTTGCCGGGCCGGATCAGCTCGAAGTACGCCGAGTGCGGGTCGGGCCGTCCCTCGATGAGCGTGTCCTGGCTGCGATAACGGATCGAGGCCCAGTCGGTGATGCCGGGCCGGATGTCGAGCAGGTGCCGCTCCTCGTCGGTGTAGTGGTCGGCGTCCCACACCGTCGGCGGCCGCGGGCCGACCAGGCTCATCTCCCCGCGCAGCACGTTGACCAGCTGCGGCAGCTCGTCCAGCTTCCACCGGCGCAGGAACCGCCCGGTGCCGGTCAGGCTGGGGTCGTCGTTGGGCGTGACGTACAGGCCGAGCTGGTCGGCGCCGACCACCATGGTGCGGAACTTGAGCATGTGGAAGGTGCGGCCGCCGCGGCCGACCCGGACGCCCCGGAAGATGACCGGGCCGCCGTCGTCGCGGTGGATCCGCCAGGCGACGGCCACGCCCAGCGGCGCGGCGGCGACCAGCGCGGCGGCGCTCACCACGACGTCGGTGGCCCGCTTCGCGGCCTCGTAGAGCGGATCCTCGGTCGTCATGGCCGCTCCAGGATGCCGACGGCCGAGCCGACGCCGTACGCGACGTGGGTGGCGAAGAAGACCACCGGCATCGCGACCAGCAGGCGAGGGTCGCGCTCTCGGGACGCGACGCGCGCCGAGGCGGCCAGCACGATGCCGCCGTACGTGCCCAGGACGGTCCCGGCCACCTGGCGCACCAGCTTCGAGTGCGGGCCGAGCGCGGCGGCGCCGGCCAGGCCGACAACGAAGCCGAGCGGTACGCAGTTGCGCCAGGAACCGATCCAGCGGCCGACGATGCGGCTGCCGCGGAACGCCCAGTACGCCGACCGGTAGGTCCACTCGACGAACTCCCGCCAGTCGCCGCGCGGGTAGTAGGTGCAGACGATGTCCGGGATCAGCAGGATCTTCCCGCCCGAGGCCCGCAGCCGCTGGTTGAACTCGAGGTCCTGGGTGCGGTCGAGGCGTTCGTCGAACAGCCCGATCCGGTCGAACACCTCCTTGCGGTAGCAGCCGCCGAAGACGGTGTCGACCCAGCGCGGGCCGGCCGCGCCGATCCGGTACTTCGCGTTGCCGGCCGCGAGCGGGTGCGTGTTGGCCAGCGAGATGGCCCGGCTGATCAGGTTGTCGTCGCGGGGCTGGGCCCGGCGGATGCCGCCGACGTTGTCCGCGTCGGGGTGTGCCATCAGGCCCTGCACGCACCGGCGCAGGTAGTCGTTCTGGTAGCTGGCGTGCACGTCGAGCCGGATGACGACGTCGCCGCGCGATTCCAGGATGCCCTGGTTGAGGGCGACCGGCTTGCTGTGGCCCGGGTTGTCGATCAGGCGCAGGCGCGGTTCGGTCTCCGCGTACTTCCGCACGATCTCCCGGGTGCCGTCGTCGCTCATCCCGTCCACCAGCAGGATCTCGAAGCGGTCCGCCGGGTAGTCGTTGGCCAGCACCGAATCGAGGAACGCGGCTACGAAGCCGGCCTCGTTCCAGCACGGGATCACCACACTGAGGAAGGGCAGCCTGGTCATGCGGCCCCGCTAAGGGCGATCGCGTGCCAGCCGCCCGGCCGGGGGACCGGCGGGAGCGGCGGCCCGGTGGTGTCGGCGCTGGTCGGCAGGCCGAGGCGGCGGCGCGGGGCGGCGACCATGTTGAAGACCGGGCCGAGCAGCCGCGCGTCGACCGCCGCGAGGGCGCGCACCGCCGCGGTGACCTGGGCGCCGGTGGTCTTGCGGGCGCGCACCAATAGCAGCGCCCCGTCGGCGCGGGCGGCCACCACGGCGCCGTCGGTGACCGGCAGCAGTGGCGGCGAGTCAAAAATGATCTTGTCGAAGCGGTCGCGGAGCTCGGCGATCAGCTCCTCCATCTTCGCCGAGCCGAGCAGCTCGCTCGGGTTGGGCGGCCGGTGCCCGCTGGCCAGCAGCCACAGCCCGGTGCCCCACGGCTGCAACACCTGATCGAGCGAGGCCGCGCCGACCAGCACCGTGGTCAGCCCGGCCGAACCCTCCCGGCCCAGGAACGCGGCGAGGCGGGGGCGGCGCAGTTCGGCGTCGACGATCAGCACCCGCTGGCCGGCCTCGGCGAACAGGATGGCCAGGCCGCAGGCGGTCGACGAGCGGCCCTCGCCGGGCATGGCGCTGGTCACCGCGAGGATCTTCACCGGGTTCTCGCGGTCGGCGAACTGGACGTTGGTGCGCAGCTGGCGCAGCGCCTCGGCCCGGGCCGACCGGCTGTCCGAGACGAACGGGCCGATCTCCCGGCCGAAGAACCGGCGGCGGACCTTGCGGTCGACCGGGATCAGGGCCAGCACCGGCAGGCCGGTCAGAGCGGGCAGCACCCCGGCCACCCGGATCGAGCTGTCGCTGATCTCCCGGATCACCCCGATCGCCGCGCCGATCAGCAGACCGACCGCGACGGCCAGGGCGTCGTTGTGCAGCGGGCGCGGCGACACCGGCTCGGGATCCAGCATCACCGGCTGGACGATCTCCACGACGACCGCCGGCCCGGCCTCCGGGGTGCGCTTCTCCAGGGTCTGCACCAGCGGCGGGAACCGGCTGACAATCACATCGGCGATGGCGCGTGCCCGGCTCGGTACGGTGTCGGTAATCGTCACCGTCAGCAATACGCTGCCACCGTCGGTGGTCACCGTAATGCGTTCCTCGATTTCGTCGTTTGTCAGACCGTTCTTCGTCGCCCCGGCGATTTCCTTGACCATTTGTTCGCCGGTGAGCAGTTCCGTGTACGTTTTCAGCCGCGCCGCCACGAACATCGAGCCCTCGAGCACCGACGACGCCCCGTCCCGCGCGGACGAGAGGAAGAAGACGGCCGACGCGGCGTACTCCGGGGTCGTACGTTTGTTGATGACCTGGGTGACGCTGAGCGCGACCAGAATCGCGGCGGCGACCACCCACCACTGCCGCCGCACCACCCGGAGGTAGTCGCGTATCTCCACGCTTCCCTCCCATTGGCCGCGTTCTCACGATCAAACTAAGCTTCCGGGCAGGAGCGTGCGGCGATATCCCGAAGTTCCGCTGGCGGACAACAGGTCGATTACGCTGAAAAACCGGCGGCGGTCGGCCTAATGCGACGAATGCGACCGGAGGTGCGGCCGTGACTGAAGTGAATAGGCGCCTGATGCCGCCTGTCCTGGACGGCCTCTCCTGGGTCGCCGGCCTTTATGTCGCCGTTCTCGCCCGTTACGAGTTCGGCCTCGAGGACCGCCATCTCGCCGCGCTCGCCCCCATCGTCATCCTCGCCATCGCCGTGCAGATCCTCGCCGGCCAGGCGCTGCGCCTCTACCGCGGCCGGCACGCGTTCGCCTCCCTCGAGGAGGTCCGGGTCCTCATCCGGGTCACCCTGATCAACGTCGCGGTGCTCCTGGTGGCCGACATGTGGGCCAGCGACGACGCGATCCCGGCCGGTGCACCGGTGGTCGGCGGGATCGCCGCGCTCGTGTTGATGCTGGCGTCCCGGCTCGCCTGGCGGCTGCGCGATCAGGCCCGGTCGCGGCCGGACGAGCGGTTCGCGACCCGGGTGCTGCTGTTCGGCGGGGGCTCGGCCGGCCGCCACCTGCTCCAGTCGATGCTCGCCGACCCGAAGGGCCACTACCTGCCGATCGGCGTGGTCGACGACGATCCCCGCAAACGGCGGTCGCATCTGCACGGCGTACCCGTCCTGGGCAAGCGAGGGGACATCCCCGCGCTGCTGGAACGCACCGGCGCGACCACCGTGGTCTTCGCCGTGGCCAACGCCGAGGCGGAACTGGTCCGGGCGATCCGCGACATCACCACCGGCGCCGGGGCACGGTTCCTGGTCGTGCCGTCGGTCGCCGAACTCCTCGACCACGACCTCGGCGTGCGCGACCTGCGCGAGGCCGACATCACCGACCTGCTCGGCCGGCACCAGATCGACACCGACCTGGACGCGATCGCCGGCTACCTGACCGGCAAGCGGGTCCTGGTCACCGGTGCGGGCGGGTCGATCGGCTCCGAGCTGTGCCGGCAGATCCACCGCTTCCGGCCGGCCGAGCTGATCATGCTGGACCGGGACGAGTCGGCGCTGCTCGCGGTGCTGCTCTCGATCGACCCGCGGGCCCAGCTCACCGATCCGTCGCTGGTGCTGGCCTCGGTGCGCGACCCGAGCCGGATGCGGCACATCTTCCAGACCCGGCAGCCGCAGGTGGTGTTCCACGCGGCCGCGCTCAAGCACCTGTCGCTGCTGCAGCGATATCCGAGCGAGGCGGTGGAGACCAACATCTGGGGCACCCTGGCCGTGCTGGAGGCGGCCGGCGACGTCGAGCGGTTCGTGAACATCTCCACCGACAAGGCGGCCGACCCGGTCAGCGTGCTCGGCTACGCCAAGCGGATCACCGAGCGGCTCACCGCGTACCAGGCCCGGCGCAGCGCGGGCACGTTCCTGAGCGTGCGGTTCGGCAACGTCCTCGGCAGCCGCGGCTCGGTGCTCACCACGTTCGCCACCCAGATCGCCGACGGCGGCCCGATCACCGTGACCCACCCCGACGTGACCCGCTACCTGATGACCATCCAGGAGGCGGTGCAGCTGGTCATCCAGGCCGCCGCCATCGGCCGCGACGGCGAGGCCCTGGTCCTGGAGATGGGCGAGCCGGTGCGGATCGCCGAGCTGGCCCGCCAGATGATCCAGCTCGCGCCCCGGCCGGTGGAGATCAGCTACACCGGGCTGCGGCCGGGGGAGAAGCTCGCCGAGGTGCTGTTCGGGGCGGGGGAGACCGACCAGCGGCCGTTCCACCCGCTGATCTCGCACGTCGAGGTGCCGCCGCTCGACCCGGCGCTGGTGCGCGAGCTGAACGTCGACGCCGATCCGGTCGAGATCGCCGCCACGCTGTCCGATCTGTGTGCCCGGCGGGCCCTGCGGCCGGCCGCCTGACTCGCGGGTCGTGCTGCGAGCGGGGACGGTCGCGGCAACCACCGGTCCCCGCCCGCAGCACTTCCGGACCGGGCGCCGTAGCGTTCAGTCCTAGCCGGCCGGCCGAGGGCGGCGGCCGGCGACTATGCGGGTTGGCTCTCTTCTTTCAATCTGGTCAGCACTCGTCGCATGTGGACGCCGAGCAGGTCGGCGCGCACGTGCAACTCGTCGCGCATGCGCAGCGGCAGCCCCGGCAACCGTAGCGTCCTTTGTAGTTCCAGGTCCTCCTCCAGCACCGCCTCCTCGAAGGCGACCTCGGAGCGGATCACGTCGGGCGGCGGGTCGGCGACCCCGCCGATCCCGTGGAACAGCATCTTCGTGTAGATCCGGGTGCTGGTCAGCGACTCGGGCTGGGCGAAGAACAGGATCGTCTTGACCGCGCCGGCGTCCAGCTCCTCGAGGCGCAGCATAAGCTGGAACGGCGCGCGGTAGACATAGGTCGCCCGGCGCCTCTGCCGCACCGGGCGCAGACCGGCGGCCACCCCGGGGTCCGCCGGGTTGTCGAACCACTGGTCCTGCACGCTGCGGCAGCCCCACGGCTCGTCGGTCACCGCGTACCGTTCGACGATTTTTTCTTCGGCCGCGCCGAAGGTCTTGGCGTGCACGAACGGGAAGTGGGCCACGTCGAGGAAGTTGTCGGCGACGATCCCGGCCGAGGCCGGACTGCGGGCGGGCGGCAGCCAGGCGCCGACGTAGTTCGCGTCGTCGTGGTCGGGGTCGTCGAAGAGCTCGACCGCCGGTTCCCGCGGGGCGAGCCAGAGCAGTCCCCAGCGTTCCTGGGTGCGTTCCTCGCCGGGACGATATTTCGTGCCGAGGAGCTCTACTTCGGACATGTCGTCTTTGCCGACTATGCCCACCGGGTGCCAGGCGCGCAGGAGGGATTCGTCCTCGTTGGTGAACAGCTCAGCGGGGTCCGCCGGGGGCAAACCGGATATTTCCACTATGCCGTCCCGGACCCGGACCTGCGGCCCGCGCGGCAGGCTCGCCCGCGGCGGCGGCGCACCCTCCTGCGACGGCAGATCCACACACTGCCCGGACGCGTCGAACTCCCACCCGTGATAGGCGCACCGGAGCCGGCCGTTCTCCACCTTCGCCGCCGAGAGCGGAACAAGACGGTGCGGGCACCGGTCCGCGAACACGACCGGCTCGGCGTCCGGTTCCGGGCGCAACACCACGAGGGGTACGCCCGCGGCCGTCACGGCCAGCGGCCGGGTGCTCACGTCGGCGGCCCGCGCGATCGGTAACCACTCCATGCGGCCAGTCTGCGCCCCCGGTGTTACAGAATGCGCCATGACCTTTTCGATCGTGGCCCGCTCCGCCGACGGGCTCGCCCACGGAGTGGCCGTCGCCAGCAAATTCCTCGGGGCGGGCGCGGCCGTCCCCGCCGCCCTGGCCTCGGTGGGCGCGGTGGCCACCCAGTCCTACGCCAACCTCGCCTACCGGCCGCAGGCCCTGGCCCTCCTGTCCACCGGCGTCCCGGCGGCCTCGGTCGTCGCGGGGCTCACCGCCGCGGATCAGGGCCCGCTCGCGCAGCGGCAGGTCGGGGTGGTCGGCCCGGACGGCGACGGCGGCACGTTCACCGGCACCGACTGCCACCCGTGGGCCGGCGGCACGGCCGGCGACGGCTACGCGATCCAGGGGAACATGCTGGCCGGTCCGCAGGTGGTCGACGGCATGGAGGTGGCCTGGCAGGCGTCGGCGGCCGAGCCCCGCCTGGCGTACCGGCTGCTCGCCGCGCTGCGCGCCGGCGACCTCGCCGGCGGAGACCGTCGTGGCCGGCAGAGCGCGGCGGTTCTGGTGGTGGCCAAGGGCATGGGGTACGGCGGGACCAGTGACGTCTGGGTCGACCTGCGCGTCGACGACCACCCGGACCCGGTCGCCGAGCTGCTGCGGCTGCTGGAACTGCACTCGATGTACTTCGAGCGCCCCGACCCGGCCACGCTGCTGCCGCTCACCGGCGTGGTGGCCGAGGAGGTGCGCGGCCTGCTGTCCCGGGCCGGGCACACCGGCGAGGACCTGGACGCCGTACTCGCCGATTGGGCCGGCATCGCCAACCTGGAGGAACGCATCGTGACCGGCGCGATCGACCCGCTGGTCCTCGATCAGCTGCGGTCCGCCTGATCGGTGCGGATCCGGGCATGCAGGTGCATGTCGTGCCGTCCGTCGGCGTGCACGGCCTCGCTGCGCATGGTGCCCTCCAGGACGAACCCGGCCTTGGTCGCGACGCGGCAGGAGGCCGGGTTCCGGGTCGAGTGCGCCAGGTGCAGCCGGTGGAACCCGGCCACGCCGAACCCCCACTCGCTCAGCATCCGCAGGGCGGCCGGCGCGACCCCGGCGCCGCGAGCCTCGGGCAGCACCCAGTAGGCGCAGCCGGCCAGCCCGTCGTCGAGGTTGAACCCGCGCATCGCGATCCGCCCGAGCACCTGTGGCCCGCGGGTGATCGCCCAGTGACCACCCTGCTCATCCGCCCAGTCCTGCCGGTACCGCGCGAACCAGGCCAGAACGTTCTCGGCGCTGCCGGGTTGCCGGGGGTGCCAGCGCCGCACCGCCGGGTCCCGGTAGGCAGCGAGGAAGACCTCCGCGTCCCCGTCCTCCCACGGCCGCAGGACCAGCCCGTCCCCGGTCAGCACCGGTTGCGGGCTCCCGGCGAGCGTGCCGGTCGCGATGGTCGGGGACGTCATGATGTCTCGGGTCATGGCACGATTCTCGCCGACTCTCGCCGACTCTCGCCGACTCTCGCCGACTCTCGCCGACGCGAAGGAGCTCCATGGAGATCATCACGGCCCCCGCGGTCGTCGAGAAACCCGACCGGCATTACGCGGGCATCCGGGTGACCACCCCGTTCCGGGGCATGTTCGCGGTTCGCGACGAACTGATGAAAGAGCTCTACGCGTACGACGTGGGCACCGGCCGTACCTTTTTCCGCCTGCACGTGGTGGACATGGACGGCCCGATGGACATCGAGGTCGGCGTGGTCACCGAGCGGCCCTTCCCGGCGGCCGGCCGGATCCGCCCCGGTGTGCTGCCGGCCGGCCGGTACGCGACGATGACCTACGTCGGGCACGGCCGCCGCGCCAACGGCACCCTCATCGACTGGATCCGGGCCCACGAGCTGGCCATGGACGTCGCCGAGGACCCGGCCGGGGACCGGTTCGGCTGCCGCTACGAGGAATATCTGACCGATCCACGCACCGAGCGGATGAAGACACGATGGCAGATCGAGCTGGGTATCCGGCTGGCCGGCGCATCGGCGGATCGGTCGCATCGTGACTCCACCATCCGGATCCTGTGAACATCACAGGTTTCCGGGGTAACCTGCGATCCGCGGGGAAGCAGTGCCCGGAGGCGAAAGGGCGAGCAGATGGCCACCGAGGACAGGCAGCGCCAGTTCGAGCAGATCGTCGAGCGACTGACCACCGACTACCCGTCCCTGAGGCGGGTGCCGAGACAATGGCCCCGTCCCGTACTGATCACGGTGCTGGCAGTCGGCGCCGTGGTGTGGGGCCTGCTGTCGGTGGCGATGGTCGCCTGGGGCGCCCGCGGCGTCGCGATGACCTGCGCGATCGTGGCGGTAGCGGCAGTAGCCATGACCATCGACGACTACCGGCGCAGGCGCTGAGCAGCGCTCATCCCATCAAGACGGCGACGACAACGTTACCGAGAACGCCGAGCACGGCACCGCCGAGAAACGTCCACAGCGCGGTGCGGTTCCCGGCCCGCTGCAGCCGATCGATCTGCAGCCGATGCTCATCGCGCAGAAACAGCACATAGACGCGCATCTTGCGATCGAACTCGGTGTCGTCCGGCGGTTCAGGCTCCTGGTCCGCCGGCTGGGCCACCCCGCCGGCCCGTGCTCGCCCGACGGTGAAAACCTGGCCAGGTCGGGCCAGGACAGCGACGCCAGTTCGGGTCGCCCGCTGACCTGGTACGCCGTCCACACGCCCTGACCGGCCGAGGTCGCCGCGAGACAGGCGGCGGCGAACGCGCGCCACTGCCGTTCCCAGCCCCGCCGGGCTGCCCCGAACCAGCCGCAGGCGACCGCCGCGCCGGCAGAGACCACCGTGACCGTCTTGCGGACGCAAGCTGGCAGCCGGGCGCCATCCCGTCGCTATCGGTCATCCGACCGGCCCGGCACCGAACCGGCGGCATCCGATGAACGGTTGATGCCCGTCCGAGCCCTGGTGCGACGATCGACGCATGGCCACGCTCAGTTTCGCCGAGAGAGGCACCGGCACGCCGGTGCTGGCCGTGCATGGCTGGACCGCCGACCACCGGCTGATGTTGGGCTGCCTCGAGCCGGTCTTCGCCGATCGCCCCGGCTACCGCCGGCTCTATCCCGATCTGCCCGGCATGGGGGCGTCCCGGGCGGACGAGTCGATCGCGAGCTCCGACGACGTACTCTCCGCGGTCTCCGCCTTTGTGGACGAACGCATCGGGGACTCGCCGTTCCTGCTGGTCGGCGAGTCCTACGGCGGTTATCTCAGCCGGGCCCTGGCCCGCGACCGGCCCGGGCAGGTGCTCGGGCTGGCACTGATCTGCCCGATCGGCACCCGGGTCCACCGCTCGGAGCGCACCCTGCCCGAGCCGAGCGTGCTCCGGCCCGACCCGGCCGTGGTCGCCGGCCTGGACGCGCGCACCGCCGCCGAGTTCGCGGACGTGGCGGTCGTCCAGACGCCCGAGACCGCGCGGCGCTTCCGCGACGAGATCATGACCGGCCTCGACGTGGCCGATCACGCGGTGCTGGACCGGGTCGAGCAGCGGTGGGCGCTGAGCCGATCACCGGAGGCCGGCGAGCCGTTCACCCGGCCGACGCTGATCCTCACCGGCCGGCAGGACCAGGTGGTCGGCTACGCCGACCAGTTCGCCCTGCTGCCGCACTACCCGCGGGCGACGTTCGCGATCCTCGACGTGGCCGGCCACAACCTCCAGATCGAACAGCCGGCGCTCTTCACCGCCCTGATGGGGGAGTGGCTCGACCGGAGCCGGTCGATGCGGGATGTCGGCGGTGATGAGGGTAGTAGGGGGCTGTGACCAAGACGGTTCTGGTAAGCGGCGCGTCCGGATTCATCGGCTCCCATGTGGCGGCACGTCTCGCCGAGGGCGGTTACCGGGTGCGCGCGATGACCCGGCACCCGCGGGAATACCGCGGTGCGGGCGAGCCGGTCGAGGCGGACGTGTCCGATCCGGCCGGCCTGGCGAGGGCGTTCGCCGGGGCCGATGCCGCCTACTACCTGGTTCACTCGCTGGGGTCGGACGACTTCGAGCACCGCGACGCCGACGCCGCCCGCAACTTCGCCGAGGCGGCGGCCGCGGCGCATCTGGAACGGATCGTCTACCTGGGGGGTCTCGGCTCCGGTGACGGCAAGCTGTCGGCGCATCTTCGTTCCCGTCGTGAGGTCGAGAAGATTCTTCGGGCCGGCCCGGTGCCGGTCACCGTGCTGCGGGCCGCGGTGGTCATCGGGCACGGTGGCATCTCCTGGGAGATCACCCGGCAGCTCGCCGACCGGCTGCCGGCGATGGTGACCCCGCGCTGGGTACGCACCCGCACCCAGCCGATCGCCCTGCCGGACGCGGTCCGCTACCTCACCGGGGTGCTGGAGCCGGAGGAAGCCCGCGGCCGCACCTACGAGATCGGTGGCCCGGAGGTGTTGCGGTACATCGACATGCTGCAACGCGTGGCCCGGATCCGGGGCAGCCGGCTGCCCAACCTCACCGTGCCGCTGCTGACACCGCGGTTGTCGTCGGCCTGGCTGAAGTTCGTCACCGACGTCGACCTCGCGACGGCCCGCAACCTGGTCGACTCGATGGCCACCGAGGTCGTCGTGCGCGATGACGCCATCACCCGGCTCCTGCCGGGCGAGCCGATCGGCTACGACGAGGCGGTGCGGCTCGCTCTGGCCGAGCGGGCCAAGGCCACCGGGCACGTGCGGGCGCGGGCGGCACGGTGACCTCGGCCTGGCTGGGTCGCGCCCGGCGGGCCGTCGGGCCGTCCCTGATCGACCAGGTGGAGCGCGACCACCACCAGACGGACCGGGATTTCCGCAGGCGCCGCGCCGTCGTCGCGCTCACCCTGGTGGCCGGCGCCGTGCTGCTCGGGTTCTCGCTGTCGGTGCGCCCGGGCGACGACGTCTTCTACCTGCTGACCGTGCTGGTCGCGCTCACCTGGGTCGGGGGCGCGCTGCTGTCCGGGCCGCTGCACCTGGGCCGGATCGCGTTCCGTGGCCGGCTGCGGCGTCCCGTTCTCACGCCGATCGTGACCGGGCTGGTGCTGGGTGGCATCTTCGTGGCCGGCTCGCTGGTCGTCCGGGAGTTGCCGCCGCTGCGCGAGCTCGTCAACAGCGTTCTGGCCCACGCCCGGTACGGCGCGATCGTGCCGATCGTGGCGGTCACCCTGCTCAACGGGGTGGCCGAGGAGGTCTTCTTCCGCGGCGCGCTGTTCGCGGCGATCGGGCGGCGGCACGCCGTACTCATCTCCACCGTGATCTATGCGGCGGCGACCGTCGCCACCGGCAACCTGATGCTGGTCTTCGCCGCGTTCCTGCTCGGCCTGGTCCTGGCCCTGCAACGCCGCGCGTCCGGCGGCATCCTGGCCCCGATCCTGACCCACGTCACCTGGTCGGCGACGATGGTGTTCGCGCTGCCCGCCCTGATCCACCGGTAGGCCTGAGCGTCAGACGGCGAAGAGCAGGGCGGCGCTGATCAGGACGGTCACCGCGGTGGCGAAGTGGATGCCGAAGGCGACCGCCTTGGTGCCGCCGTTGCGCAGGACGATCAGCGTGTCGCCCAGCGGTGCGAGGGCGACGAGGAGCATGAACCACGCCTCCGCCGGCGCCCCCACGAAGGCCAGGAGGGCCAGGCCGACCAGGCCGTAGGTGAGGTCGCGGACGCCCTTGACCGACAGATAGGCGCTCGGCTGGGACGGCACGCCGTAACCTGCCGCGGCCTCCTGCGGCACCAGGAGGAACCGGGCGCCGATGAAGATGATGAAGAGGTTGAGCACGATGGCGAGCCCGTAGGCGATCGAAGTAAGCACGACAACTCCTTTTGCTAGCGCTGCTAGATATGGGAGCAAAGCTAGCACCACCGTGCTAGGCGCGCTAGTGGCGCTAGGATTGCTGTCATGGCAATTCGAGAGCGTCGTGAGCGGGAACGCCAGGAGCGGGAACGGCTGATCGTCGGTGCCGCCCGCGAGCTGGCCGAGGCCGAGGGCTGGGACGCGGTCACCACCCGCCGGCTCGCCGAGCAGATCGAGTACAGCCAGCCGGTGCTGTACAGCCACTTCAAGGGCAAGGACGCGATCATGGCGGCCGTGGCCGTCGAAGGCTTCGCCGAGCTCGCCGCCGAACTGCGGACCGCCCGGACCTCCGCGGCCGGACCGCAGGCCGCGCTGGCCGCGGCCGCCGGGGCGTACGCGCATTTCGCCGAAACCCGGCCGGTGCTGTACGAGGCCATGTTCACCAACGCCGTCGATCTGACCTTCGCGAGTCCGGAGACACCGGCCGCGCTGCAGGAGGGGTTCGGCGAGCTCCGCGAAGCCCTGCGCCCCCTGGCCGGCGACGACGACCTCGACGTGCGCACCGAGGTCCTATGGGCCGGCCTGCACGGGCTGATGACGCTGACCCGGGGCGGTCGCCTCCGCCCGGAAGGCCACCAGCGGCGGCTGGCCCGGCTGCTGCAGGGCTTCAACGCCTAGTGGCCGACCGCCGCGAGGCTCGACTGCCACAGGCGGCGCGCCCGGTCCGGGTCGGTCGAGCGGCCGGTCGCCGGGAACGGCGTACGCCCGGCGAAGTAACCGCCAGGGACCAGCGCCGCCGGGTCGGTGGCCAGCCAGACGAGGGTGTCGGCGCCCTGCTCGCTGGAGCGGAACAGGCCGGGCGCGAGCCTCGCCACGGTGAAGGACGGGCTCTGCCGCCCGAAGCCGCTGCGGACCAGCCCGGGAAAGAAACACGTCGCCACGATGCCGAGACCGGTCCAGCGGCGGGCCGCCTCCACCGTCATCAGAATGTTGGCCTGCTTGCTTGCCCCGTACGCCAGCCAGCGGCTGAACTGGCGGCGGCCCGGGCGGTCGGGGTCGAGCGTGCCCCACGCCTCGGCCAGCGAGGACGTCGTCACGATCCGGGCCGGCGCGGCCGGCCTGGCGGCGGCCCGCAACCGGTCCAGCAACAGGTGGGTGAGCAGAAACCCACCCAGGTGATTGACCTGTACGGTCGGGTCGTGGCCGTCGGCGGTGGGGCGGCGCACCGAGGTCAGCAGACCCGCGTTGTTCGCCAGCACGTCGACGCGTTCGTGCCCGGCCGTGATCGCCGCGCCCGCCGCACGGACCTCGTCCAGCACCGCGAAGTCGGCCCGGTACGACGCCGGCGTCCGGCCCCCGGCCTCGCGGACCCGGGACACGGCGTCGGCCAGCCGTCGCGGATCCCGGCCGAGCAGCACGACGTCATCACCGGCCCGGGCGAGCGCGACCGCCCCGGCCAGTCCGATCCCCGAGCTCGCGCCCGTCACCACCACAGTTCGCCGCATACGATCATGATGAGGGCATGACCAGGAACCGGCTCGCCGCCGCGTCCGGACTCGCGGTCACCGGCGGCGCGGGCCTCATGCTGTACGCGCTGATCGCCGCGCCGGAACCCTGGTGGCAGGGTTATGTCAGCGAGGCGGGCGCGGCGGGTCACCCGTACGCCATGGTCTATCGCCTTGGTCTGGTCCTTCTTGCCGCCGGCGTCGCGCTCCTCGGCCGGGCGTTGCGGCGGGCCCGGCTTCTTCTGCTGGTCGCGGCCGTGCTGGCCGGCACCTCCAGCGCCGTGCCGTGCACCGATCGATGCCCGTTGCCGCCCTACGAGCCGACGACACCCGCCGATCTCGTGCACACCGGCGCCAGCATCCTGGGCATGGCCGTCCTGGCCGGTGCGATGGCCCTGACCTGGAAGGCGGCCGCGCGCCCGGCGATCCGGCGGCTGACCGCCGCCGCCCTGACGCTGACGTTGCCGCTGAGTGCCGTCTTCGGCCTGACCATGCTGCTCGCCGGGCGCGGCACGACGGGCGCGCTGCTGGAGCGGATTCTGCTCGTCGTCGCCGTGAGCTGGCTGGTCGGCACCGCCCTGCTCACCGCGTCCGACCGTACCGCCCTGGACGGGGCATAAACGATCAACGAACTTGGATACTGTCCCGGGCATGGGATGGCCGACAGCGGTGGTGAGCGCCCTTGCGGTGTTCCTGTCCGTGCCCGCGCCCGGTGCCGCCGGCATCGGCGACGCCTACTACCCCGACTACGGCAACGGCGGGTATGACGTCGAGCATTACGACGTTCGTCTGCGTTATCAGCCGGCCACCGACGAACTCTCCGGCAGCACCACCATCAGCGCGCGGGCCACGCAGGACCTGAGCAGCTTCGACCTCGACTTCCTGCTCGACGTCCGATCCGTGGTGGTCGACGGCCGGCCCGCCGGTTTCGTCCGGCGCGGCGACCACGAGCTGGTGGTCACGCCGGCGCGGGCGCTGCGCCGGGGCCACCCCATGACGGTGCGGGTCACCTACTCGGGCGTGCCGTCGACCGAGGTGGGCGCCGGGTTCACCGCCTGGTTCCGGACGCCCGACGGCGCGCTCGCGGTCGGCGAGCCGGAAGCGGCGTGGTGGTGGTTTCCCTCCAACGACCATCCCGCCGACAAGGCCCGCTTCGACATCTCGGTCGCCGTTCCGGACGGCGTCGAGGTCCTCAGCAACGGCACCATGCCGCGCCCGCCGGCACTGGAAAGCCCCGGCTGGACCAGGTGGAGCTGGCACTCGGCCAAGCCCATGACCACCTACCTGGCCTTCCTCGCCATCGGGCAGTACGACGTGGAGCAGACCCGCACACCGGACGGGCGACCGGTGATCTACGCCTACTCGCGGCTGCTGACCCCGGAGATCGCCGCGGCCGCCCGGGCCAGTGTCGGCCGCACCACGGAGATCGTCGACTGGGAGAGCAGCCTCTTCGGGCCGTACCCGTTCGAGGCCGAGGGCGGCGTGGTGACCCCACCCGGCGTGCTGCCGTTCTCGCTGGAAACCCAGACCCGGCCGGCGTACGGGACGCGACAGTTCCAGCGGGGCCCCGACCTGGGCGTCGTCGTGCACGAGAACGCGCACCAATGGTTCGGCGACAGCGTCTCCCTGGCCCGGTGGCAGGACATCTGGCTGAACGAGGGCTTCGCGACGTACACCGAATGGCTCTGGTCCGAACACGTCGGCGAGGGCACCGCGCAGGAGACGTTCGACGCGCTGTACGACGCCTTCCCCGACGACGACGAACTCTGGAAACTGCCGCCGGGTGACCCGGGCGTTCCGGTCATCACGCCGGAGGTCTACCTGCGCGGGGCGATGACGCTGCACCAACTCCGCGCGACCGTCGGCGACCCCACCTTCTTCCGCATCCTGCGCGCCTGGCCCACCATCCACCGGTACGGCAACGGCGACACCGCGCAGTTCATCGCACTGGCCAACCGGATCTCCGGCCGCCACCTGGACGCGTTCTTCCAGGCCTGGCTGTACACACCGGTGAAGCCCAGCCGGGACACGGTCTCAGCGCGGGCACAGGGCCATGGTTCGAAGATGCGGGCATGACGACGCTGTCGCAACGTCCGGTGGTGCTGCTGGTGGCGGTGGCCCGGCCCTGGTTCTGGCCCGTCTCGTGGGTGCCGGCCTATCTCGGCACCGTCCTGGCCGGTCACGCCTGGCTGCCGGCTCGCGCCGACACCGGGCGCGCGCTGGTCGCGCTGCTGGTCCTGGGCCCGCTGATCTGGGGCGCGGTCCTGGCCCAGAACGACCTGAACGATCTGCCCAGCGACCGGGAGAACCCGCGCAAGGCGACCGCGCCGCTGGTCACCGGCGCGGTGTCGGCCGGGCGGCTGCGCCGGTGGTATTACGGCACGGCGCTCGCCGCGGTCGGTGCCGCACTGGTCGTCGGGACACTGTTCGTGCTCGGGGTGGCCGGCGTGCTCCTGCTGGGCTGGGCGTACAGCGTGCCGCCGCTGCGCCTGAAGGCCCGGCCCGGCTGGGACGTCGCGGTCAACGCGCTCGTGGTCGGGCTCGTCTCGCCCGCCGCCGGCTGGTCGATCACCCGCGACCCGTGGCAGTTCCCGTGGCAGTTCGGGCTGATCGGCGTGCTGTTCGCGGCCGCGCTCTACGTGCCCACCACGGTGACCGACCTGACCGCGGACACCATCGCGGCGGACACCACGTTCGCCGTCCGGTTCGGCGCCCGCCTCGCGTACCGTCTCGGGCTGGTCCTTTGGGGTGCGGCTCTTGTCTTCTCGCTGCTCTGCGCGGCGGTCGACGTTCTGGTGCCCCGCTCGACGCTGATCCCGCAACTGGTGATGGCGCCGGTGCTGTTCGGGGCGTACGCGGTGCTCACCCGACGGCCGACGATCGCCCGGCTGGCGGTCGTCTCCGTGCTGTTCGGCATCCCGACGGCGGGCTTCGCCCTGGCCTATGTGTCCCTATGATGATCACCGATGCGTGCGTGGTGGGAACTGGCCCGGGTCGTCGCCGTCATCGCGTTGCTCGTCGCGCTGCTCGCTCTCACCAAGGGCGTCATCATCCTGCTCGGCGACCGGTTCCCGGTGCCGACGCTGATCGGCATGATCGTCGCGTTCCTCACCCCGCCCGCGGTCATCCTGATCAACCGGGAGCGGGCGCGCCGCCGCATGCGGAACTGGGCCGCCACCGGCGAATGGACCCCCGTCGCGCCGGACGCCCGGACCTGGCCGTGGCAGGACCTGCTTCGGCAGGGCCGGGTACGGGTGCGGCGGGCCTGGACCCGTGAGGTCGACGGCTTCCCGGTCGTGGCCGGCGAGCTGCACTGGACGGGCAACGCGCTGGCCGGGGCGGTCACCGGGGACAAGGGGCGCGGCGTCTTCGTGGTGGTGCGGCTGCCGCTGACGGTGCCGTCGATGGCGTTGCGACCGCCGTCGGGATTCGTGGGCGACTCGTTCCGGCTGGACCGTCCGGAGCTGCGCGCCGCCTATGTGGCCGGGGAGTTGCCGGCGTGGACGGCCCGCGGCGACGAGCTCTTCACGGTGGAGCAGCGCCACGGCTGGGTGTGGCCGGAGACGACCGAGGCGGCGATCCGCCGGGCCCTGCGCACCGTGACCCTGCTCGATCTCGGGCCGGACCTCACGTCCTGAGCTGCTCGAAGGCCGCGCGTATCGGGTTGCCCCGCTGACGGTCCAGGACGGCGAAGACGATCTCGTCGAACCACGGGCTGTCGCCCAGCGCGGCGGCGAAGGCGGCTGCCACCGTAGCCGGGTCGTTGCCGAAGACGCCGCAGCCCCACGCGCCCAGCACGAGCCGGCGATGCCCGTGCGCGGCCGCCACCGCGAGAACCCGGGCGGCTCGGCGAGCGAGGATGGCGGGCACGTCGGGCAGGTGCTCGGGCTGGGCGCGTGCGATGGCCGCCCGGTTGGGGGCGGCCGCGGTCAGGAACGACACCGGGTACGGCGCGGCCAGCAGCGTTCCCTTGTCGTCGCGGAACACCGGCACGGCGGGGGAGTAGATGACCCGGTCGCTGTAGGTGAGCTCGGCGTGGGCGCGGTGGTGGGCATAGAAGTCGCCGGCCGCCCGCAGGCACGGGTACAACGCCGAGCCGCGGGCCAGGCTCTCCTCCTGCGCCTGAGCGCCGTTGAGGAAACCGCCACCGGGGTTACGAGCCGACGCGAAGACCAGGCAGGCGACGTCACCGCCGAGCCGCTCGGTGGCCTCCAATGTCGACTCCCCGGTCACCTCGACCACGGCCGCGGCGCGCGCCCGCGACGGTTCCGGCAGGCTGTCACCGGGAAGGTACAGCCGGGTGCCGGCCACGGCGCGATCGACCTGATCCCGGTAGGCGCCCTGCTCGATGATGGCCAGTGTGTCCCGGGCGATGCCCCGCAGTCGACTGCTCACGAGCGCATCATCTCAGTCGCTCCGCCGCAGAGACCCGGCACCGGATGTCGCTGAATTTCGACACCAGCAGGATCTCGTCCATCTCCATGTTGGTGAGTTCGGGACGGGATATGGAGCATCGGCCAGCGCCGCACACACACGGTGGCGGGGGTCACAGGCGGCGGTTGGTGGGCAGTGACGTCAAGCGCTGAGCCCGCACCAGTACCTGGCGGCGGGCGACGTCCCGGCCGGTCGAGCTGATCTCGACACCCTCCACCTCGTACCAAAGGTCGCCGTTGTACTCCACGGGGCGGTCCCGCTGGACGCGCTCGACCCGCAGCCAGAGAGGCCCACTGCCGAAGAGGTAGTCCTCCTGCGCGAATTCACTCACTGGCCGCTCGGGACCGCGGTTCTTTTCCATGCCGTATCCCATCGCGCCGCTGACTTCGGTGGACCCAGGATGTGCGTGTGCACTCGCAGAATCAAGTGCGTGTGCACGTGCATATGCACGAAGAGGGCACGATATGGAAGATCGGAGTTCGGGGGTAGCCGATCAACCGAGCCGATACGGCTACGCGGCGGACGCTTAGGAGTTCAGGAAGCGGCGGATGAGTGCCTCCGCGCGGCTGGGTGGCACCGCGGTGGCACACGCGCGCTCCATGGCGAGGGCGTACTGCTCGATGTCCAGCGGCCTGTCCAGGTAGACGGCGCCGGTCGGCTGCTCGGCGTAGACCATGTCCGGCAGTTCCGGCTCGGCGAAGCGCAGGATGGCGAACGGCAGCCCCGCGGTGGCCAGTGCGTCAGCCTGGAAAGAGGCGATATGCAACCGGATGTTGGGAGACCGGCTGGCCTCGGCGAGCGCCTCCAACTGGCCGCGCATGACGCCCGGGCCGCCGAGCTGACGACGCAGCGCCGCCTCGTCCACGGCCGCCCACAACACCGCCGGGTTCTTGCCGTGCAATACGCGCTGGCGGCCCTGGCACAACGAGACCCGCCTGCTCAACTGTGCCGGGGAAGAGCCGTCGGAGAGCTCCAGCAGCGCCCGGGTGTAGTCGGGAGTCTGTAGCAGAGACGGAACGAAATGCAGGTCGTACGTGCGGATCATCGTGGCGGCCTGCTCGAGCCCGAGGTACGAAAGGGACCACGGCGGGATGACGTCGGACAACGACTGCCACCACGCGGGCGCGTTCGCCTGCCGCACCAGCTCCAGCAGGGCATGGCGCTCGTCGCCCTCCACGCCGTACAGCATGAGCAGGTCAGCGACGTCGCGCTCCTTGAACGGGACGCGGCCCAGCTCCATCCGGCTGATCTTCGACTCGGACGCCCGGATGTGCCAGCCGGCGTCCTCACGGGACAGCCGCCGAGCCAGACGGTGCCGGCGCAACTGCACGCCCACCCGCATTCGAATGGCCGTCGGGGCGCCCCGGTCGTCGGAGAAAGCCGGCGTCATGAATCCTCCCCACGCCATGGCATCGACTCCCCCGGCGATACCCGCATGCACGTGCATCCAATCGTGCATCCTCACAGCACGTCATCTGACCTACCCGTCCGAGGGACGTCGTCCGCCCCTCCCGCAGCTTCTTGCGGACCGACGACAGCTGCCACGATCTCTCGCGCGCCCGGAGGCGTACACATTCCTCTTGCAACGCAGAGGGGGTCCGGCCATGACCTGCCACCGGTCTGCGGAGCAGCGTTGCCAGGCTCGCGTTGAGGCGCGACGCGGCTGCGATACGGTGCTGGGATGCCAGCTGAGGTTGAGGCCGCCGTACCTATCCTCTATGTGCGTAACATCGAGTCCGCTCAGGCTTTCTACGCCCTGTTCGGCTATAGCAAGATGCAGACGGGCGGTGATGGCGACGCTCGCTGGTCATACCTGAAATGCGGTGAGCACACCCTCCTCCTGGCGTGCGTGCAGCCTGCCCTGATCACGCACGAGTTGCCGTTGGTGATCTATCTGTACGTCACCGACCTGGGCAGGGCACGCGAGCAGTTGGACTCCGCGGGCCACGGCTACCAACTCGCCGGCTATCCCGATCACGCGCCGGGCGGCGAACTGCGCACCCAGGACCCGGACGGCAATGTCGTGCTGCTGGGTCAGCGCAGGGCGGTCGCGGCAGACGCGCGAACCGCACCTAGCGAACCGGAGGCTCGTTTCTCCTTGATCAAACAGGCGGCAGAGGCCATCAGCCAGCGCGGGGGCGCACCCGCAACCTGCCAGGTCCCGGCCCTCGATGGCAGCCCGTGTCCCCGGCCCGCGGAAATCAAACTCGCCGACACCTGGGGAGCGACTGTGTGGGCGTGCCTGACGCACGCCGACGAAGCGCTGATCAACGCACCGGGAGCGTTCATCGCTTCTGAAGACGCGCAAGGTCTCGGGCTGTGGCTCAGCCACCGCGGTGCAACGCCATAACGTAGCGGGAGCAGACTATGGGCACTTCCGCGAATGCACCCTAACTCTCGGTCGGTGACCGAATCGGACCAGGCGGCAGGCTCGGTGCGGTGGTTCAGATCTGGTCGGTGGGGCGGATGACGACCTCGGCGACCGCCCGGCGGCGGGGGCCGGTGACGATGTACGCGACGGCCTCGGCGATGTCGTCGGCCTGCAGGTATTCGACGTCGGCGAACCGGGCCGCCATGTTCTCCTTGACCGCCGCCTGCTGGTGGCCCATCAGCTCGGTGTCCACCAGTCCCGGCTCGACCACGGCGAAGCGGACGTTGCGCCGCGCGAATTCCTGCCGCCACGACTCGGTGGCGGCCGTGACGCCGAACTTGGTCGCGTTGTAGACCGCGGCGTCAGGGATGATGAAGCGCCCGGCGATGGAGCTGATGTTGACCACGTCGGCGACCTGCCGGGGACTGTCCGTGGCGGCCTCGATCAGGTGGGGCAGGGCGGCCTTGGTGACGTACAGCAAGCCGTTGATGTTGATGTTGACCATTCGCTGCCATTCCTCCAGCGGGGCCGCGGTCGACGGCCCGTTGAGCATGACACCGGCCGCGTTGACCAGGATGTCCATCCGGCCGAGCCGCTCGATGGCGGTGGCGACGACGCCGGCCGCCGCGTCGGGGTCGGTCAGGTCGGCGCCCAGGGTGACCGCCTGGCCACCCTGGCCGGTGATCTCCTTGGCCAGCACTTCGATGCGGTCCTGGCGGCGGGCGACCAGCACGACGGTGGCGCCTTCGGCCGCGAGTCGGCGGGCGGTGGCCTGGCCGATGCCGCTGCTGGCCCCGGTGACCAGGGCAACCGTGGACGACAATGTGGTGGTGGACATGGTAGTGACCTCCGAGACTGGATGTATTACCGCTCTTACATTAATGTAAGAGTGCTATTACTGGACGGCAAGGCGGTGTGATCCACCGCATGTAGCCTTGCCACGCGTTCACGGAGAGGGGAGACGTGCCGAAGCGTGCGGGGTACCACCACGGCGATCTGAAAGCCGCTCTGATCGAGAGCGCCCGGACGCTGATCGCCGAGCGAGGCGTGGCCGCACTGTCCGTGGCCGAGGTCGCCCGGCGCACGCAGGTCAGCGGCGCGGCACCCTACCGGCACTTCCCGAGCCGGCTGGCCCTGCTGGCCGCGGCAGCCACCGAAACCGCCGGCGACCTCACCCGCCGATTCCAGGCGGCCTGTCCCTTCACCGGGCTGCCCGGCAGCGACCCGGTCGCCGACCTGGGCGCGGTGGCCGCGGTCTACGCGAAATTCACCGCTGAAAACGGCGCCGGCCTCGACCTGGTTTTCGCCGCCGAGCTACGCGGGATCGGCGACGAAGACCTGATGGACGCCGGCCGCGCCGTCATGGAGCCACCGCTGCGGGCCGCGCTCTCGGTCACCGGCGGCGACGCCAAGGCGGCGCTGAACCTCATCGGGCGCATGTTCGCCACCGCGCACGGCTACGCCATGCTCTGGCGCAACGGCCTCTACGCCGACCGGCAGGACACCGCCGAGGACGTCGCCGTCGAAGCGGCCGCGATCGCCCGGATTCTGGCTGCTGCTCAACGCGCCGCCGAGTAACACCCCAAGGCGGTTTTCTGCCTCTGGTGACCGTGACTCATTGTTGTCTTGGATGCAACGATGCGAGCGGGGGGTGCCGACCGGATCTTCATACCCGCGAACCCGGCGCCGAGGTGACGGGGCGCTCGTGGCGGTGATTCGGCGCCGCCTGACAGGGTAAGCAGATCTGGTGAAAAACGACGTTAATGACCGGTTCGTGCGCGTCCGGGGCGCCGCCGAGCACAACCTTCGGAACGTCGACGTCGACATTCCCCGCGATGCCATGGTCGCCTTCACCGGCGTCTCCGGGTCGGGTAAGTCCTCGCTGGCCTTCGGCACGCTCTATGCCGAGGCGCAGCGCCGGTACTTCGAGTCCGTCGCGCCGTACGCCCGCCGGCTGTTGCAGCAGGTCGGTGCGCCGCACGTACAGGAAATCACCGGCCTGCCCCCGGCCGTGGCCCTGCAACAGCGTCGCGGGGCACCCAGCTCGCGGTCGACGGTGGGCACCATCACCACGCTGTCCAACCTGCTGCGGATGCTCTACTCGCGCGCCGGGACCTACCCGCCGGACGCCCCGCGGCTGGAGGCCGAGGCGTTCTCGCCCAACACCGCGGCCGGCGCCTGCCCACGGTGTCACGGACTGGGCGTCGTGCACGACGTCGCCGAGGACCTGCTCGTCCCGGACCCGTCGCTGAGCATCCGCGACGGCGCCATCGCGGCCTGGCCGGGCGCCTGGCAGGGCGCCAACCTGCGCAGCGTCGTGAACGGCCTGGGGATCGACATCGACCGACCCTGGCGCAAGCTCAGGAAGAAGGACCGGGACTGGCTGCTCTACACCGACGAGCAGCCGTCCGTCCTCGTCGAGCCCGAGCGTGACCGCATCGACAGCGGCTACTACGGGAAGTTCTGGAGCGCCCGCCGGCACGTCATGCACGTGCTCGCCGACTCCAAGAGTGACCGGATGCGCGAGCGGGCGATGCGGTTCGTCCGGAGCGTGCCCTGCCCGGTGTGCCACGGCAGCGGCCTGCGCCCGGAGGCGCTCGCGGTGACCTTCGCCGGCCGCACCATCGCCGACGTCAACGCGATGCCCCTCGCCGCCGTCGTGGCGCTCCTGCGGCCCGCCGCGGGATTGTCCGGGGCCGGGGCTGCCACGCCGACCGCTCGGTCCGGGGAGACGACCGAGGTCGCGGTCCGGCTCTGCGCCGACCTGGTCGCGCGTGTCGAGGTGCTGCTCGACCTCGGCCTGGGTTACCTCAGCCTCGGGCGCCGCTCGACGACGCTGTCGCCCGGCGAGGCGCAGCGCCTGCGTATCGCCACCCAGTTGCGTTCGGGGCTGTTCGGGGTCGTCTACGTGCTCGACGAACCCTCCGCGGGCCTGCACCCGGCCGACGCGGAGCCGCTGCTGGACGTGCTGGACCGGCTGAAGGCGGCGGGCAACTCGCTGTTCGTCGTGGAGCACGACATGGACGTGGTCCGGCGGGCGGACTGGGTGATCGACATCGGCCCCGGCGCGGGCGAGAGCGGCGGACGTGTGCTGTACAGCGGTCCGGTCCCCGGCCTCGAACAGGTCGAGGAGTCGGCCACCAGCCGGTACCTGTTCGGCCGGGCCGAGCCGCTCGACCATCGCCCGCGTACGCCCCAGGGGTGGCTGCACCTGCGCGGCGTCTCCCGCCACAACCTGCACGGCGTGTCCGTCGACGTGCCGCTCCGGGTGCTGACCGCGGTGACCGGGGTGTCCGGTTCCGGGAAGTCGACGCTGGTCACGCAGGTGCTCGCCGAGGTCGTGCGCGGCCACCTCGGGCTGGCGAGCGACGAGCCCGAGGAGGCGGAGCTCGACGTCGACGTGCGGGACGCGGTGGGGCTCGACTCGTTCGACCGGCTGGTCCGGGTCGACCAGCGGCCTATCGGCCGCACGCCCCGGTCCAATCTGGCCACCTACACCGGCATGTTCGACGCGGTGCGCAAGCTGTACGCGGCGACGGACGAGGCGCAGGCGCGCGGGTACACGGCCGGGCGGTTCTCCTTCAACGTCGCGGAGGGGCGGTGCGAGACGTGCCAGGGCGAGGGGTTCGTCGCGGTCGAACTGCTGTTCCTGCCCGGGACGTACGCGCCGTGCCCGGCCTGCCACGGCGCGCGGTACGACGCGGAGACGCTGGAGGTGACCTACCGCGGCAAGAACATCGCGGACGTGCTGGCGATGTCCGTCGACGACGCCGCCAAATTCCTCACCGACATCCCGGTCGTGTCTCGTTGCCTCGAGACGCTCCGGGAGGTGGGGCTGGGCTATCTGCGGCTGGGCCAGCCGGCGACCGAGCTCAGCGGTGGCGAGGCCCAGCGCATCAAGCTCGCCACCGAGTTACAGCGGGCCCGCCGCGGCCACGCGCTCTACCTGCTCGACGAGCCGACCGCGGGGCTGCACCCCGCGGACATCGCGCTGCTGCTGCGGCAATTGCACCGGCTCGTCGACGCCGGCAACACCGTCGTCCTGGTCGAGCACGACCTGGACACGATCGCCGGCGCCGACTGGGTCATCGACCTCGGCCCGGGCGGTGGGGACGCGGGCGGCCGGGTGATCGCGACCGGCCCGCCCGCCACGATCGCCGAGGCCGGGGACAGCGCGACCGGCCGCTATCTGGCGCGCCGCCTCGAACGCTCCTGAGCGGGTGGCCTCCCCGGGGCCGTCAGCGCTTCATGCCCGGCTCGCGGGGGAATCAGTGCCTGCCTGGACGCGTGGAGGCCGCGGTATCCGCGGCGACGGTGAGCGGATCGGTGAGCGGTCGGCCCAGCAGGCGCGCGAGGTCGGGGCTGGTGTTGTCGAGGAATCCGTGGCGGACACCGGTGGCGATCGACGCCAGCATCGGCGGCTGGAACGGCAGCATGCCGGCGTCACCGAGCAGCCGGGCGCGGTACTCATCCAGCCCGATCGTGCGGTGGGTGGTGCCCAGACGCTCAGCGATGCCGGGGGCGGTGATCGGGTTGCCCACCAGCTCGTAGACCCGGCCGGCATGCGCGGTCGGCTCGCTCGCGACGACGGCTGCGGCAGCTGCCAGGTCCGCTCGCGCCACCGCGGACAGGGCGCCGGCGCCGAAGGCTGATTCCAGGCCGTCGGGAGTCCAGGCGAGCAAGGCACCGAAGAGCTCGGCGTACAGGCCGTTGCGCAGGATCGTCCAGGCGAGCCCGCCGGCCCTGATCATCTGCTCGGTGACCCGATGGGCGAGGGCGAACCCGAGATGATCACCGGCACCGGTCAGGCTGGTGTAGATCACCTGGGCCACGCCCGCCCGGCCGGCCGCGTCGAGAAGAGCCCGGTGACGCGCGATGACCTGGTCGTCCTCGGCGTAGCCGGCCGAGACGAGGACCAGCGTCGCAACACCGGTGAGGTCGATTGTCGCGGGGTCGTCGAAGTCGAGGCGGCGCTGTGTGCCGGTGGGAGTCCGGCTGCCTCCCAGGGCAGTCACCCCTCGCTCGTTCAGCTCGGCGAGTGTGCGTGAGGCGAGCTGTCCGTTGACGCCGGTCACCATGATCATTTGGGTTCGGTCTCCTACCGTGGTTCTCTTCAGTAACTACGGTGAGATCTTGAATCCGCGCCCGGCGGCTCACAAGGAGGCAGTTTCGTGTCACTGACGCACACCGAGGTAACCGCCGGCGCCGCCGAGCTCGAACCGTGCGGCCAGCCGGATCACCCCGACTGCGGCATCCGGGACGTCCTCGACCGGGTGGGCGACAAGTGGTCGGTCCTGGTGATCGTCGAACTCGCCAGTGGGCCGCGGCGCTTCCGTCAGCTTCAGCGCGCCATCGACGGGATCTCCCAGCGCATGCTGACTCTCACGGTGCGGCGCCTGGAGCGCGACGGCCTGGTCGCCCGGACCGTGTATGCGACCGTGCCGGCCCAGGTCGACTACCGGCTCACCGAGACCGGCGAAAGTCTCACCTACCTCGTCAAAGCCCTCGCCGACTGGTCGCTGGAACACCGGGCCGCCATCGCCCGCGCCCGTCAGGCGTACGACGGCGACCACCCCGACAACGAGATCCGGTGAGCTCCGAAATACCACCTTTTCGCTCACACACTGGTAAGCCTCGAGCTAATAGCCGCCGGCCGAGATCACGTTCAGCGGGCGGTCGGGTTCTGGACGCCGGAGGTGCGCCTGACCAGCGGCGACGGCAGCCGCCACGCCGTCGATCGGGGTATGTCCCCGGCCGAAATCGGGCTCGGCGACGGGACGGCTGAAGTAGTAGCCCTGCAGCAGTCGGTAGCCGAGCCGATAGAGCGCGTCGGCCTGCTCGGCGTTCGTGCAGCGTGGTCACAGCCTGGCCGCCTTCGAAAACGGCGGTCTCGGTGACCTCTACGAAAAGGCAGTGCGGTGGAAGTCCCGTTTCGGCCAACGTGTCGGCGACGGTCCGGGCAAAGCCGGGCCGGGCGAGTTGACGGGCCGAGACATTGACGCTGACTCGGCCGGGTGCGCTATCGCCCAGTTCAGCCCGCCACCGAGCCATTTGCCGGCAGGCTGTCCGCAGGATCCATGCGCCGAGCTCGACGATGAGGCCGTTCTGCTCGGCCACCGGCACGAATTGCGCCGGACTGACCATCCCTCGCTGCGGGTGCTCCCAGCGCACCAGCGCCTCCACCGCGGCGATCCGGCGCTCCGGGAGAGTCACGATCGGCTGATAGACCACCCGGAACTGCCCGGCGTCCAGGCCGATCTGCATCTCGGCGCCGAGCTTGGCGTGCCCCGTCGACTGCTCATCCATGGCCGGCTCCCAACATCGGTACGTCTGCCCGGCCCTCTTGGCCGCGTACATTGCTGCCTCGGCCCGGCGCAGCACCTCCGTCGGCTCGTCGCGCTCGCCGGTGGCAAGGCCTATCCCGACGCCCACGAGCAGGTCGTGGCCGCCCGCGTGGACCGGTTCGCGCAGCCGGGCGGCGAGTTCCTCGGCCAGCGCGCCGGTTTCCGCGGCACTCCGTCCCGCCAGCAGGACAGCAAATTCGTCACCGCCGATCCGGGCGAGCAGAGCGTCGGCGGGCACCGCGCGCTCCAGCCGTTGAGCAAGGGAGCAGAGCGCCCGGTCACCGGCCCGGCGGCCGAGTTCGTCGTTGACGCTTTTGAAACCGTTCAAGCCGAGCAACGCCACGTGAGCCCGGCCGTCGGCCATCACCGTGCGCAATGCCTGCTCGAATCGACGCCGGTTGGCCAGGCCGGTCAATTCGTCCTGCATGGCGAGCTCTTCCAGAGCGTGGGACTGCCTTTTCAGCTGCGTCAGGATCAGGGTCATCCGAGCGATAGTGAGCAGGATGAGGACGATGGCGCCGCAGGTGATGACCGTGCGGTCGACGGTGTTGCCGCCCGCATGCGGCGTCAGGAGCAGCACCGGGCCGAGCAGCGAGCACGCGGCGGGCGCGCACAGCCGGGCGACACTTTGCTGATTGCTCCGGCCCCGCATGACATCGGTGTCCGCCGTCATCGATGGGTGCAAGGCGGCTGCTGTCCAGAGCAGAGTTGAGGCGACGAATACCGCGTCCAACGCGAACGGGTCGGCGTTGAAGTAGACGTGTGTTCAACACACGACAACTGGAGACGACGTGCTCCTGTCCGGCCGGCTCGAATGGCAGCGAGGCAGGGACAAACTCCGGGTGGCCACCGCCACCAGCGCAGCGGTGTTCCAGCCGGCCCGCGACCCCGTATTGGACGACAGCTCAGTTTCGAGGGCACCCTGCCGATGCTCTGTTTGATCGGGCGGGCGCGCCGGCGCAAGGGAGTTGTGGTGGACGAGCGTCAAGAACGGTGGTTCGGCGTAGGGAACAGCGTTCTACCTGATCCGGCGCAGGCCGGGGCGCAAGCGTGCTACGCGGCGCTCGACGGGCGGCCGGCCACCCTACTGATCGTCTTCGCCTCCCCGTCGCACTCGACGCCGGAGATGGCCGCGGCCGTGCACGCAGCGGCCGGCGGTGAGGTGCTCATGATCGGCTGCTCGACGTCGGGCGAATACGCCACCGACGGTCGAGGCGCCGGCGTCGTGGTCAACGCGCTCGGCGGGCCCGGATTCGCCGCGTCGGTGCGGGCCGTGCCGTACGAGAGCATGGATCTTTACGCGGCCGGCGCGACCGCCGCCTCATGCCTCGACGACATCGACGCCGAGCACCGCGCGGTGCTGCTGCTCGGCGACGGGCGCAGCGCTGACCAGCAGGAGATGGTGCGCGGTGCCTACTCGGTGGCCGGCGCGCAGGTCCCGCTGATCGGCGGCTGCGCCGGCGACGACATGACGCAGACCGGCACGTGGCACTTCTTCAGCTCCGGTACGGATGTACAGGTGCTGCCGAACGCGGTTCTCGGCGCTGCGCTGGGCTCGGCGTCGCCGGTCGGCATCGGGGTGGCGCACGGCTGGCACCGCAGCGGCGAGCCGATGGCCGTCACGCGCAGCGAGGGCGGGAAGATCTACGAGCTCGACGGCGAACCGGCGCTGGACGTCTACACCCGGCTCACCGGTTGCCCGCCCGAGATCGTCGCCGACCCCGGCGCGTTCCTGCAGTTCGCGGCGGTCCGGCCGCTCGGCCTGGCCCGCCGCACCGGCGAGGACATCCGGATCATCTTCGCGGCCGACCCGGACGAGCGGTCCATCTCCGGGCTGGCCGACACCCCCGAGGGCGGCCTGGTCTGGTTCATGGAGGCCGACCCGGAGGCGCTCCGCGACGCCGCGGCCACCGCCGGCTCCGCGGCCGTCGCCGCCGTCGGCGACGCGGACCCGCTCGGTGTGCTGGTCTTCGACTGCTGCGTGCGGCTGCTCGCGCTCGGGCCGGACGGCACCGACCTCGCCGGCCGGCGGCTCGGCGACGCGCTCAGGCCGATCCCGTACGGCGGCTTCTTCTCCAACGGTGAGATCGCCCGCAACCCTGGCGCGAAGGGCATGCACCACCTGACCGTGGTCGCCCTCGCGGTGAGCTGAAAAGCGCCGATGGCAGGCTGGTCTCTCCTTCAGCTCACCGAGTTCTTCAGCGCCATCACCCGGGCCGGCGACGTCGCCAGCGCCGCGCGTATCGCCGTGCAGCGGGCGAGCGAGTCGACCGAGGCCGAAGTGGCCGCCGTCGTCGGCGACGGCGAGGTCGCCTCGTCGGTCGGTCTGGGCCGCGACCCCGACCCGGTCCTGTTCACCGGTCTGCGGGCGACGGCCGACACCACGGCCTTCCCCGGCATCGGGCCGATGTATCTCACCATGCACCCGCTGGACCGGAGCGGCGACGGCCAGCTGATCCTCGCCCGGGCCGACGAGCCGTTCACCGCGGAAGAACGCCAGATGCTTCAGGGCATGGCCCGGGTGCTCGGCCTCGCCCTGCGAAGCCTGCGCACGCTCGAGAACGAGCGGCGACTGCGCCGCGAGCGGGAACAGGAGGCCGAGGCCCGGCTCGGGCTGCTCCGGGCGCTCGAGTGGCGCGAACGGTTGCTCGAGACGCTGCTGCGTATCCAGCGGGCGGCCAACCAGCAGACCCCGCTCGGCGAGATTCTCAGCTCGATCACCGACGGCGCCCAGATGCTGCTGGACGATGTCACGACGGCGCTTGTTCTTCGCGAGCCGGGCGACGCCGACCGGCTGACGGTCGCGTCGCTCAGCGGTCACCAGTCCGGCCATGACGTTCTGGTCGGCGCGGCCCGGCTGGCCATGGAGGCGAACAGTCCGGTGACCGATGGTCCGCTGGCAGCCGTTCCCGTCCACATCGGAGACAAGGTGGCCGGCGGTTTCGTCATCGCCGGCCGGGACGCCACGAGCCGACGACCCGAATGGCGGGACGTGCTGGCCGCGTTCGGCGAGCAGGCCAGCCTCGCGCTGGCGGGCGCCTCGACCCTCGCCGCGGTGCACGCCGCGCAGCACGACCCGCTCACCGGGCTGCCGAACCGGTCCCTGTTCCGGCAGCATGTCCAGCGCATGCTGGCGGCCTGCCCCGATCCGGCGACCGCCGCGTTGCTTTACCTCGACCTCGACCTGTTCAAGCAGGTCAACGACACCCTCGGGCACACGGCGGGGGACGAGCTGCTGCGCGGCGTCGCCGACCGCCTGTCGGCCGCGCTGCGCAGCTCGGACATGGCCGCCCGTCTCGGCGGAGACGAGTTCGCCGTACTGGTGGAACCGCTGAGCGGAGTCGCACAGGCCCAGGACATCGCCCAGCAGGTGATCGACGAGGTCGCCCGGCCCTTCGAAATCGCCGGCCGCCTCGTCACCACACGCGCCAGCGTCGGCATCTCCTACAACCGCGCCGGCCACAGCGTCGAGGAACTGATCGAGGAGGCCGATCTCGCCATGTACCGCGCCAAGAAGACGGTGTCGGGCTCCTACCGCGAATTCGATGAGTCGATGCACACCGGGCCGGCCTTTCATTCGGCGCGGTGACCCGGCCATCGACGACGAGGGCGACCTGACTGTTCCACCGTACGTATCAGCATCGACGGTGGTCTTGCCCTGACCCGGCACGCTGTAGCACGTGGCTGTCAGCGATCAGGTCTCAGTGATTCTGCGAGGCGCTCGTGGGCGCAGCCGTGTGTACCGGCGCAGCCATCGTCTATCCGATTGCGTTGTCGGTGGTCAATTCTGATCCGGCGGCCGGAGGTCCCGGGACACTGGTTGCCGCCGCGGTCGTCGCGGTGATGATCGGCCTTCCGGCGTTGTTTCTCGCCGGCGCGACAGTGGCGTCATTGCTGAATATTCCTCGCCCGTGGCTTGTCGCCGCCGGCGGGCTGCTGGCTGGTGGCCTGACCGCAACCGGCCTGAGCTGCATCATCGCCTTGTTCCTGCAACCGGCGACGGCCTCTACGCCGCTCTTGATCGCCGCAGTGTGCGTAACCATGGTCGGCGCCTACGCCGTGATCGCCGCTGTGGCTCACCGGGAAACGGCAACCGATGTCCTCGACGATGCATGAGACGTTTCGTAGACCCACATCGGCAAAAGCGTGGCGGTGCGCCGCTGGCCCCGTGCCCACGCCCGGCGGTCGACACATGTTTGCCCTTACCGCCATGAACCAGTTTGAGCCGGCAGCCGGGCGCGCCCGCTCGCCGGCAGATCCGGGCGAGATCTGGCATTGGATCGCGCTCTGGAGACCCGATGATCACGGAGACCCGTTTATCTCGGATCGCAAGGAACTGGAGCGCCCGCACCGAACCGACCAGCTCGTCGTCATCACACCGCCCGATTTGCTCAATCTTCCTCGTCGCATCGAGCCATCACGAGGACAGCTATCAGGGTGCCGAGCGTCCGCGAAGACCATCCTGAGTTCTTACTGGAGCGTTACGATCCGGCTGTGCGGAGGAGCGCCCACGGGCGATCCGACGGGGTTCAGGAGGGCCGGTGCCGAAGCTGTTGTCCGAGGCGGAAGTCGATGCTTTCGTTGATCATCGCTTGATTCGATTGTTTGATCACGAGGCTCAGGAAAATCTGCTGAGGCCGGATGAGGTGGGGCATACCTGGCTCAGTGCCGGTTCGTCTTCGGTGCTTCTGCAGTCACCCGACGACATTTACCTGGCACGATTCGCCTTTGAATTCTGGGACGGTCCGCCGGCGCCGCTCGACGTGGTCGATTGGCCCCTCAGCGAGGTTATCCCGTTGTTCCTTCCTTCGGGCTTGCTCGGCGTGGAGGCACCGACGGTGGGTGGCCAGGCCGAGGTATTCGACGTCGGGGAATTCCAGCATTATCGGGTGCAAGCTGGCTGGCGTGCCATTCCATGGGATCCGAACGCCGTCGACGAACCGCAGGCGTACGCGGTGTTTCAGTTCTGGGTTGACGTCGCCAGTTGATCGGAGGTTGGTTGTGCCGGGGCCGCCCGGCCCTCACCCCGGTGGCTTGATCTCACAGCTGGATGACGTGGCCCACCCGGGGTGGGGTTCGGCCCTCGAGGACCTCCAGCCAGGCTTGCTGCAGGTCGGCCGGGCCGGTGCCGACCTGGACGTCGAGCCACTTGTCGGCGACCGCGGTGAAACGCTGCCAGGCCTCGGCGAAACGGGCGTCGAGGCCGTCCAGGCCCCAGTCGTTCCGGCGTTTGCGGATCTGCACCGGGGCGAAGAAGAACTCGTCCGCGGCGTCTGTGTTCGGGACCTGGTTGGTCAGGCCGACCGCGACGTCGCGCACCAGGTGGCTGCCGAGGTGCCGGCGCAGGGCGGCGCGGGTCGCGGGAGCGCCGGACAGGTCCAGGTAGGCGGTCGGCTCGGCGGGCAGGGCACCGATCTCGTCGTACGCCAGCACCTCGTCGTAGCAGCCCAGCTCGCGGGTGAAGGCGACGTTGCCGGGTGAGGTCAGGCCGACCAGGCGCGGGCCGCGGCCGTGCAGCTCGAACGCGGCGGCATACGCGGTCTTGCTGGACGCCGAGGAGAGCACCAGCGTCCGGGCGCCGTAGAAGTCGTTGTCGGTCACCTGGTCGGCGAGCATGAACGAGGTGAAGAACAGCGGCCGGAACAGGATCAGCAGGTCTTCCTGGTCGGCCCGGTAGGCCGGGTCGCCGGTGGTGGACCGGTACGAGTTGTACGGCGACGGCAGGTCGGCCCGGTGCGGGCTGGCGTCGCGGAAGCCGGTCTCGTCGACCCGCGACGGCCGCACGATCAGCTGGCCGGCCGGCGGCAGGTAGCCGTACACCCGCTGGCCGGTCTCGACCACCTCGGCGAAGCCCCACAGCGGCGGCAGCCCCCACTCCGGCCCGAGCCCGCGGGGTTCGCCCGGGAAGAACTGCCAGTACCGCATCGATTCGCCGAGCACGGCGTACGTCACGTTGTTGGCGGTGAGCCCGACCCGGTCGACGCGCAGCAGCACCTCACCCTCGCCGGGTGTCGGCACCGGCCCGTCGACGAGGGTGGTGCGGCCGAGTTCGTCCCGCGCGACGGCGAACGTCCAAGAGGTACTCATGACCTGACGCTATCAAATTGCACTTCAAGTGCAAGATCTCAACCATTGACCGTACGCAGTACGGCCGCCACCAGCTCGGCGTAACCGGATTCACGGTGCGCGGCGGGGGAGAGGGTGTTGATGTTCTTCAGGATGTCGCCGAGCCGGGGCAGCGCGGCCCGGATCGCCTCGAACAGGTCGATCTCCTCGCGGAAGCCGTGCAGGTTGGCCGACGAGACGGTCTTCATCGCGGCGTCCAGCTCCGCGGTCTGCTCCTCCCAGAACCGCACGTACTTCAGACGGTCGACCGGCTTGTAGATCCGGGCGCTGTCCAGCACCACCGGAAAGATCCGCTCCCGCAGGTCGCCGTGCCGGGCCACCTCCAGCAGCTCGAACATGCAGTTCTCCGACCGCAGGTACTTGTCGCTGATGACCAGCACGACGGCGCGGCCCCGGCCGATCTCGCGCATGAACTCCCGGATGTCACCCCGGTAGCCGAGATCCTCGGTGTCCCGGATCATCCGGACGCCCTGCTCCCGGAGGGCCTGGTCGAGCCCGGTCACCACCGGCTTGCTCTCGTCGTTCCACGCGTACGACACGTAGACCTCGCGCGCCGGGGTGATCGGCGGTGGTGGCTCCGGCAGCGTGCGCAGGGCTTCCCGCCACCGCTCGGCCATCTCGCGGCGCAGCGGCACGAAGGCCGGGTGGTCCAGGTGAATGCCGTGCAGCGTGAGAACCAGGTCGAACAGTTGCAGGAAATGCCGGGAACCGTCGCGGAAGTCGCGAACCTCCCGGCCCCCGAGGCGGGCCCGCTGGTCGCCGGTCGGCCTGCCCTCGACCAGTAGCGCAATCACCGGAGCCGGGCTGCCGCGGCGCAGCCGGGCCGCCAGGCCGGTCGGCCAGGCCGACCAGTACGCCGGCGTGCAGATCATCAGCACGGTGTCGTCGTCACGCAGATCTTCGAGGTCGTCGAGCAGATCGACACCGGCGTCGCGCAGGCTGTGCCGCACCCGCTCGACCCATCGGACCTGGTCTCCGGCGTGGCTCAGGTAGCAGCGTGGCGCGGCGGCGCTCCGGGCGTACGCCTTGATCCGCGCGAGGTTGGCCTCGTACTCGCTGCGCAGCCGGGCGTAGCCCTCCTGGCGTGCCACGTCCCCCAGAACGCCGGCCGCCGCCGGTCGGCCGACCACGTCGGCGTCGGGCAGCGGCACCTTCTCCCCGCACTCGCTGCAGAAGAGGAAGCCGCGCCGTTCCCGGCGGCGCTGCACGACGACCGTCCGGTCCTGCCGGTGACCGGCACCGCAGCACACCGGCGTGAACCGGGCGACGTCGACATCCCGCTGCACCAGGAACTTCTCGAACAGCGCCTGGAACAGCTGGCGGCCGTGGTCCGGCGTGCCCGTGCTGTACGACAGCACGAACTCCAGCTCACCCTCGCGTTCCTGGATGACGCGGAGACCGCAGATCTGCCCCCGGTCGAGTTCGAACAGGGTCTGGTTCTGCCACTGCGTGACGCGGGTGAAGAACTGCGAGTAGCCGAGGAGCACGGCCAGGGCCGCGTACGAGTTCTCGACCCGGCCGTGGGCGACGTAGGAGACGTCGTCGACGGTCTCGGCGTCGTCCTGCAGCGGCCGTCGCTGCCGGATCAGGCTCGGAAAGATCAGTACGGTCTCGGCGCCGAGCGTCTCCCGGAAGCAGACGTTGTGCCGGAGGAACCGCACAACGGTCGCGTCGATCAGGACCTCGCGTTCGTCCGGATCCAGTGCGGTCAGCTCGGCGAAGGGATATTCGCCGGTCAGCAGCGCGCTCTCGTCGACCGCGCCCAGCTCGCGGGGGTGCCGGTCGGCGAGCAGGACGATCGACGACGCGAGGTCGGGCAGCAGGCTCGGCACCAGCAGCACCAGTTCGAGACCGGCGGAGCTGCGCAGGACGGCGACGAACCCGTGGTTCTCCAGGTGCCCGACGGCGGCGCGCATCTCGTCGGCGGTGAACTGCCACAGCGGATCCGAGGCGGCGAGGTCGCCAAAAAGCCGCTCGAAGTCGACGAGAACCGGGCCGGTGGTCGCCCGCTCCTTGAGGGCGAGCACGTAGTCCTTGATCCGCTTGAAGGTCACCGTGGTGACCGTCGCGGCGGCCCGGTCCCACGGGATCAGATCCCTGAGGACGCCGAGCAGCTCGTCCACGCCCTCGCCGGTCTTGGCGCTGGTGGCGATATAGCCGCCGGCGATGCCCCGCTGCCGGCAGAGTTCCGCGAGGTCGGCCTGGGCGAGCACGGACGTGCCCCGGTCCTGGCGGCCGCCGACCAGCACGGTCGGCGGCAGCTCACCGCGACCGGCGAGCTGCTCCAGCCAGAAGTCGACGCCCTTGAGCGTCTCGTGCCGGTTGGTCGGGTCGAACAACAGGATGGCCAGATCGACGTGCTCGAGGAAGATCACGTGGATCGGCCGGTAGACGTGCTGGCCGGCCAGGTCCCAGATGACGGCCTCGCACTCGGTGCCATCGGGCCGGGTCACGCCGAGGCTGTTGACGACCCAGAACTGCTGCCCGTGGGTCGATTCGTGCTCCTGGAACTCGTCGTGGGACAGCCGCCAGCCCAGCCCGGTCTTGCCGACTCCGGAGTCGCCGACCAGCACCAGCTTCGCGGTGGTGTAGCGGACCGTGTCGAGCGCGGTGCTGCTCCGTGCGATCGTGGCGAGATCGGTGCGGAAGACGAGCAGTTCGTCCAGCCGGGCCAGCGCGAAATGGCTGCCGTCAGTCGTGAAGGACATCCGGCGAAACAGCCGATCCGAGGTCTCGGACAGCTGGAGGGCCGCGAGCTCGCGGCGATCATCGGCCGACCAGAACCGCACCGATCCGTCCAATGAGGCGGAAACGAAGATGCCACCGTCCGGCGAGAACGAAACGCCGCGTGTCTCGTCCGTGTGTACCTCGATGACACTGATCAGTTGGCCGGCCAGGGGATCCCATAGGCGGACGGATTTGTCCTGGGAAGCCGAGACCAGCAGGTCGTCTCGAGGCGACCAGGCCAGACCACCGCTGTATCCGTAGTGCCCGGTGAGTCGGGTGCGCAGCTCGCCGGACTCCATGTCCCAGATCCGGATCTCAGGATCGCTCGGGTCTCCACTACTGCTGGCGAGGAATCGCCCGTCCGGTGACCAGGCGAATTCGTGGAGACCGCCGGCGTGATCGTCCAGCCGGTGCAATGTCCGGCCGTTGTCGGCCCGCAGGATCAGGACCGTGCTTCGCCTGGAGACGGCGATCTTCTCGCCGCCCGGGCTGACGGCCGCCCCTTCGAGCCTCCTCTGGTCCTGGCCCCAGATCTCTTCGCGACGGTCGAGATCCAGAACTCCGATCCGGAATTCATCGGCCACCATGATTCGGTGGCCGTCCGGCAACCACCCGAACGAGTAGAAGTCGCGTTCTCCCGTGCGGTGGGGCCACATCGGGCGGTCTGCCGACGGGATGACGGTTCTCGCCGGCTGGTCGCCGCCGACCGCCCAGATGGCCACAGTGTTCAGAGCGGAGACACCGATGTAGCGTCCGTCCGGCGAGAACTCGACATCGTTGGCGCCGTTGGCGGGAAGGGCGATCCGGGCCAGCAGTTCCACTCCGTCGGGCAGGGGCTGCCGGAGAACCTCTGCGTCGTCACCCATAGTGATCCAGGTTACGCACCCGGTGAAGGTCCAACCTCCGCCGATCGGGTGACCGGGATCGTGTGTGCGTGCGACGCGCTGGCGGCGGCCACGTTGGCGGGGCTGCGGTGCCGGCCCAGCAGCAGGGCCAGGGCGATGCCGGCCACCGCCATGATCGCCATCAGGATGGCCGAGCGGGACAGCCCCGCGGCGAGGGCGTCGCTGGGACTCGCGCCCGCGGCCCGCTGCGTCTCGGTCGCGGCCGCGTAAACGGTCGCGGTGGCCGCGGTGGCCAGGGAGCCACCGACGTAACGGGCCATGTTGGAGATGCCCGACGCGGACCCGACCTGATCCGGCGACACCGACGACGTCGACGCCGAGGATGCGGGTCCGTTCGACAACCCGAGGCCGACGGCCATGACGACCAGCGGCAGCACGAACATCGCGTAGTGCCAGTCGGACTGGGCGAAGCCGAGGGCACCGAACCCGACGGCGGACAGCACGAACCCGAGGGCGACCGCCTGGCGCGGACCGATCCGGACGGCGACCGGGGTGATCAGCGGGGTGATGGCGATCATCACGGCCACCGCGGGCAGGGTGGCGAGGCCGGCTTGGAGGGCGGTCATACCGGACGCGTCCGGGTCCTGGAAGTACAGGCTCAGCACGTACATCAGGCCGTTGATCGTGCCCGCCACCAGCAGGATCGCCAGGGTGGCGCCGACCAGCACCTTGTTGCGGAACAGGGCGAGGTCCACCAGCGGGGCGGTGACCCGCCGTTCGGCCGTCACGAAGCCGACCACCCCGAGGGCGGAGATCACGAAACAGGAGATGGTGGCGAGCGAGGCCCAGCCCCAGTCGCCGCCCTCGCTGAGTGCGAGGACCAGCGGGACCAGGATGACCGCGATGAGTACGGTCCCGGCCCAGTCGATCGAGCGCGGCCGGTGCGGGTCCCGGGATTCGCGCACCATGAACAGGGTGATCGGGATGCACGCGGCCGCGATCGCCGCGTCGATCCAGAACAGGCCCTGCCAGCCGGTGGCGCCCACCAGCAGCCCGCCGATCAGGGGGCCGGCCGCGCCACCGGCCGCCGAGGCCGCGCCCCACAGGGTGACCGCCTTCATCTGGCCGGTGCCGGACGAGTCCACCGACAGCAGGCTCATGCCGCAGGCGAGGATCGTGGAGCCGGCGGCGCCCTGGATCATCCGGCCGGCGATCACCCCGAAGGCCGACGAAGACAGAGCGATGAGTACGCACGACGCCACGAACAGCAGAAGGCCGCCGAGGAACACCCGGCGCCGCCCGAACACGTCGCCGAGTGCGCCCGAGGTCACGATGACCGCCGCGCCGACCAGCATGTAGCCGGTCACCGCCCACTGCAGAGTGGAGACCGGCGCGCCCACGTCCTGGCTGATCGCCGGCAGCAGGATGGTGACCGCCGACGTGTTGGCGTTCACCACCAGGGTCGACACGCAGGCGGCGAGCAGCACACCCGTTCCGGCCTTCACGTCCAGATCCGTCATGGCGCCAGTTTCGGCGGGCGGCCGGGCCGGCCACATCGCTCGGCACGGATGAGGTGACACCGTCCGCGCAGGCCAGAGACTGGCCGCGTGACCGAAGCCGCCACGACGACCGGGCATCGCCGGCTCTCGCTCGCCGCCATCTGCACGGCGACCGGGCTGGTCTGGCTGGCCTTCGCCGACCTGGGCGTGGCGATCCCGGCGATGGCCGGCGTGCTCACCGACGGGCTGGGCTGGCGGTGGCTGTTCTGGATCAATCTGCCGCTGGCCGTGGTCACCCTGGTCGCCTTGCGGGCCTCCACCCCGGAGTCCCGCGACGAGCACGCGTCCCGCCGGATCGACTGGCTCGGCCTCGCGACGATCGGCCTGGCCATCTTCGCGTTGCTGTTCGCGCTGACCGACGGCCCGGCCGCCGGGTGGGGGGATCCGCTGATCGCCGGCCTGCTGGCCGCGGCCGTCATTCTTTCGACCGCCTGGTACGCCGTGGAGCGGCGCGCCGCCGAGCCACTGGTCAAGCTGGAGCTGTTCAAACTTCGCCCGTACGACGCTGCGCTGACCGCCAACCTGGTGATGAACCTGGCCTTCGCCGGCCTCAGCTACCTGCTGGTGCTCTGGCTGCAGAACGTGCGCGGCTACTCCGCCGTCGAGGCGGGCCTGCTGATGCTGCCGTCGACCCTGGGCATCTTCGTGTTCATCCCGCGCGGGGCCCGGCTCGAGTCCCGGCGGGGCGGGCGGATGCCCGTACTCCTGGGGCTTGTCGTTCTCGCCGCCGGCCTGGCCGTTCTCGGCTTCCTGCACCCCGACGCGAGCCTGTGGTTGATGGCCGCCGGCCTGCTGGTCGTCGGCGTCGGCCTGGGCCTGCTTCCACCCCGATCTCCAACACCGCGGTCGGTGACGTGCCGGCCGGCCTGGCCGGCGCGGCGTCTTCAAGATGTCCAGCATGGTCGGCGGCGCGCTCGGCATCGCGGTGCTGTCCGCCGTGACCGGTGGGATCGCGTCGGCCGGCAGCACCGACGCGATGCGGGAGGCCGGGCTGAGCCGGTCGCAGATCGACACGGCCACGAACGCACTGGTCGGGTCGCCGTCGTTCCGGGACGCCATCGCGACGCTGCCGCCGGACCTCGGTCGCGCGGTAACCACCGCGGCGGCGGACGCCTTCACCCGGGGGATCGCCGGCGCCCTGCTGGTCGCCGCCGCCCTCGCGCTCGTGGCCCTGCTCATCGTCCGATTCGTCTGGCCGGGAAAGGCCGGAAACCATAGAAGGAGGACACCGTGGTCGACGACGTCGAAGTACTCCGTGGCCGGATCAAGGCGCTGATGCCGCAGGCCCGGGACGACCTGGCCGCCATGGTCGCGTACCGATCGGTGCACGACGCGGCCCAGTTCCCGCCGGCCGAGTGCGAGGGCATGGTCGACTGGCTGGTCGGCACGTTCGGCGAGCTGGGCTTCGCCGACGTCGCTGCCTACCCGACCCCGGACGGCAGCCAGGCCGTCTGCGGCACGCTCCCCGGCCCGCCCGGCGCACCCACCGTGCTGCTGTACTTCCACCACGACGTACAGCCGCCGCTCGGCGCGGCGGCCTGGAACACCCCGGTGTGGGAGCTGACCGAGCGTAACGGCCGGTGGTACGGCCGCGGCGCGGCCGACTGCAAGGGCAACATCGCCACCCACCTGACGGCGCTGCGCGCCCTTCGCGGCGAGCTGCCGGTCACCGTCAAGATCGTGGGGGAGGGGTCGGAGGAGCAGGGTACGGGCGGTCTGGAGGCGTTCGTGCCCGGCCACGCCGACCTGCTGCGGGCCGACGCGATCCTGGTCTGCGACGCCGGCAACGCCGCGGTCGGGCAGCCCGCCGTCACCAGCAGTCTCCGCGGCCTGGCCAACGTGGTGGTCAGCGTGGACTCGATGAGCGGGCCGATGCACTCCGGCATGTTCGGCGGTCCCGCCCCGGACGCGCTCGCCGCCCTGATCCACATGCTCGCCACCCTGCGCGACGCCAACGGCAACACCACGATCCACGGCCTCGCCAACAACCAGACCTGGGCCGGCGCCGTCTACCCGCCCGCGCAGTTCCGCACCGACGCCGGCCTGCTCGACGGCGTCCAGCTGCTCGGCGACGGCCGGGTCGCCGACATGGTCTGGGCCCGGCCCGCGGTGACCGTGCTCGGCATCGACTGCCCGCCGGTGGTCGGCTCCTCGGCCGCCATCCAGCCGTACGCCCGGGCCCGCGTCAACCTGCGCGTCCCGCCCGGCATGCACGCCAAACGCGCCCAGGACGCGCTCATCGAACACCTGCGGTCGGTCGCGCCGTGGGGTGTCCGGGTGGATGTCGTCCGGGAGGCCGACGGGGAGCCGTTCACCGGTTCCACCAGCGGCCCGGCGTTCGACACGCTGACCACGGCGATGCGCCACGCGTACGGCCGGCCGGCCGTGACCGAGGGGCAGGGCGGGTCGATCCCGCTGTGCAACGTCTTCCGCGGCACCTTCCCGGACGCCGAGATCATGCTGATCGGGGTGGAGGAGCCGCGCTGCCTGATCCACGCCCCGAACGAGAGTGTCGACCCGTCCGAGATCGAGAACATGGCCCTGGTGGAGGCGCTGTTCCTGAAGAACTATGCGGGCAGACGTCGTTGACGAGCGCCGGCTCCTCGAGTTCCTGCTGTTTCTGGGGAGCGCGCTGACCGCGGCCGGCGAGGCCGTCAACCAGATCGAGGACCATCTGCGCGCGGTGGCCACCGCCTACGGCGCGCCGCACGCCCGGGTCAGCGTGCTGCCCACCTATCTGGTGGTGGCGCTGGAACCCGGGCGGGCCGCGACCATCGAACCGACCCGCCAGCTGCGCGGCGGCTTGCGGCTCGATCAGACCGCCGCGCTGTACGCGGTGCTGCGTGAGGCCGGCGAGGGGCTGACGCCGGAACAGGGCAGCCGCCGCGTCCTGGAGATTGTCGGCCAGCACCCGCGATTCGGCCGCCGGCTCACCATCGCCGGGCATGCCCTGCTGACCGTCGGCATCTGCCTGGTGCTCCAGCCGACCTGGGGTGACCTGGTCCTCGCCGGGCTGTTCGGGCTGCTGGTCGGGGTGCTCAAACAACTCGGCGGCCGCTGGCCCGGCATCCAGCTGATCATGCCGGTGGCGGTGGCCTTCGTGGTCGCCGCGATCACGTTCCTGCTGGCCGGCCCGGGCTGGGCGGACGCCGACCTGCGCGCGATGATCGCCCCGCTGGTCACCTTCCTGCCCGGCGCGGCGCTGACCATGGCCGTCGTGGAGCTCTCGGCCGGCGAGATGATCACCGGGGCGAGCCGGCTGGTCTCCGGCGGCCTGCAACTGATGCTGCTGGCCTTCGGCATCACCGCCGCCACCCAGGTGGTGCCGGTGCCGGCCGACACGCTGATCGACGACCCGCAGAACCTGATCGGCTGGTGGGCACCGTGGCTCGGAGTGCTGGTCATCGGGGTGGGCACCTACCTGTTCCACTCGGCGCCGAAGCGCTCGCTGCCGTGGCTGCTGCTGGTGCTGATCGTCGCCTGGCTCGGCCAGTGCCTCGGCAGTCAGGTCTTCGGCGGCTATCTGAGCGGTTTCTTCGGCGCCCTCGCGATGACCCCGGTCGCCTACTTCGTCGAGCGCCGCCCCACCGGCCCACCCGCCCTGGTGTCCTTCCTGCCGGCGTTCTGGCTGCTGGTGCCGGGTGCGCTCGGCCTCATCGGGGTCACCGAATATCTGGATCAGGACACCATCGCCGCCGCCGAGGATCTCCTCGGCACGATCTGGTCGATGATCGCCATTGCGCTGGGCGTCCTGTGCGGTTACCCCATTTATCGTTCGCTCGCGCGGATACGTGCCGGCAGATAAAGGGCAAAATCAACCGATGGATGACGTACGGCTACGGCCGCTGGTTTTCGAGGACTGGCCGCTCGTGCACGGATGGGCCAAGCTGCCCGAGATGTCCCGCTACCAGACCTGGGGGCCGAACACCGAGGCGCAGACCCAGTCGTTCGTGCGCGAGTCGTCGGCGCTGTGGCACAGCCGGCCGCAGACCAGCTACCCGCACGCGATCCTGCTGGACGACGAGGTCGTCGGCATCGCCGACCTGCACCTGCGCGGTCCGTGGGCGGGTGAGATCGGCTACGGCATCCACCCGGACCGGTGGGGCCGGGGCATCGCCACCGCGGCCGCCCGGGAACTGCTGCGGATGGCGTTCACCGAGCGTGGCCGCCACCGGGTCTACGCCACCTGCGACCCGCGCAACATGGCCTCGGCCCGGGTCCTCGTCAAGATCGGCATGACGTACGAGGGCCGGATGCGCGAGACCATGCGGGTCGGCGACGGCTGGCGCGACTCCGACCAGTACGCGATCCTCGAGCAGGAGTGGCGGCCGGTCTAGTCGTCGTTCAGCGCGCGGCTGAGCTCGGTGGCGTACCGCTCCGCGACGGTGATGCTGTCCAGCGCGACCGTCCGGCGAGCGCCGGGGCTGATCCGGCCGCCGGGGCGCAGCCGCTCACGGACCAGCAGCATGGCCGCCAGATGCTCGTCGAGCAGGTTGATCACGAAGGCCGATAGATCCGGTTCCGTGTCGATCGTCATTTCCACTCCCGCGGGACAGGGCAGCGACCAAATCATCTTCATACAAGACTTCGTTTCGGCGGCGGGAACTACGATTTTCCTTCCTCGATCAACAGCACACCTCCTTCCCGGCGGATGATTCGCGTCGTGCGGTCATCGCGCGCCTGAAGGCACGGCGGGAGCGTCGTCCGCACTGCGCACGGCATCGTCGGGCTGGCCAAAGCTGTCGATATTCGCAGCGATCGCGCTATTAATTGAACGCCGGATGGCCGTCCGGTTAACGGCCGGAATTGTCGATCACCCGACGATTCCACAATTGCGGACGTCCATTACCGTGACGGCGTGCCCGCAGTTATCGAGGCGACCCGCACCATCGCCCGCCGCGCCGTCCGGCCCGAAACCCCCGCCCGGCTGCGCCTCTGGTCCGCGGTCACCATCGTCGCCGCCGTCGCCCTGCTCGCCTCGCTCAGCCTGCTCATGGCCCGGGTGCAGGAACAGGTGCGGATCATCGGCGACGAGGCCGCCCCGCAGGCCGCCACCGCCGCCGACCTCTACTT
This sequence comes from Paractinoplanes toevensis, assembly GCF_018332695.1. GTDB lineage: Bacteria > Actinomycetota > Actinomycetes > Mycobacteriales > Micromonosporaceae > Actinoplanes > Actinoplanes toevensis. The sequence continues at coordinate 55,749 of NZ_BOQN01000052.1, read as the reverse complement.
CGCGCTCAGCGATATGGATGCCCAGGTCGCCCGCATGGTCCTCACCGCCGGCCAGGACGAGCTGGCCGGCAGCCAGATCGACGCCCTCGGCACCTACCAGGAACGCAGCCGCCAGGTCGACGCCGATGTGCAGAAAGCCCTGAGCGCCCCGAGCGACCACGACCTGGTCCTCGAACTGATGGGGCACCTGGCCACCTACCGGGAGCGGGTCTGGCAGACCCTCACCGCCGGGGACGCCGCCGCCGGCTATTACACGCAGGCCACCAACGTGCTGCACCTCGACCTGCTGCCGGCCGCGAAGGACCTCCGCGACCGCGGTGCGGAACGGCTCTCCCAGGCGTACGGCCGGAAAAGCGTGACCGAAGGCCGGGCCGTGACCGTCGCGGTCGTGCTGGGGGCCGCCCTGCTGCTGTTGCTTCTCGCCCTGCAGGTGTGGCTGGCCCGCCGGTTCCGGCGGGTGCTCAATCCGGCCCTGCTCGCCGCGACCGGGCTGACCGCGGCCCTGGTGATCCCGGCCGTCGCCGTGCTGACCCTGCAGGCGTCCCGGCTGAACGAGGCGCGCGACGACAGCCTCACGCCGTTCCTGGCCCTGTCCCAGGCGCGGGCGATCAGCTACGACGCGGCCGCCGACACGAGCCGCTACCTGATCAGCGACAACCTGGCCTACTACGACGACGACTTCCGGCGGAAGTCCGGCTGCCTGACCACCGGCGGCTCGTGCGGCCCGGAGGCCGGCGAGATCGAGGGTGGCCTGCCCGCGGTGGCCGGCGAGATCGGCGGCGGCCTGCCCGCGGTGGCCGGCCGTTCCGACGTGCTGACCCGCTGGCAGGCCTACCGGGCCGACCACGAGCGGATCGTCGGCCTGGCCCGTGGCGGCCGGAGCGCGGAGGCGGTCGGCGCCCTCACCGGCATCCGCCGCGGTGACGCCTCGTTCGACTTCTCCTACTTCGACGCCGCGGTCGCCGACATCGCGACGGCCCGATCGAACGACTTCGACCAGGCCCTGCACGACGCGAAAACCATCCTGACCGGCTGGCCGTGGATCCCGGTAGCCGTCCTGGGCCTGGTGATCCTCCTGATCCCGGTCGCCGTCCGCAAACGCTTCGCCGAATACCGCTGAGGGGTCCCCGATGAAACTTCGAGCGCTGGGACTGATCGCTCTGGTGACGCTCGCCGGATGTTCGGCGCCGCGGCCGGCGGCGGCCGCGCCGATCTCCTGCGCGTCCGGCAAGATCACCGGACAGGGATCCTCGGCGCAGGCCAACGCGGTCAGCGCCTGGATCCGGAACTACCAGGTCAGCTGCGCGGACGCGACGGTCGAATACGCGAGCGTCGGTTCCGGCGCCGGGCTGGCCGCCTTCATCGCCGGTGCCGGCGACTTCGCCGGAACCGACTCGCCGCTGTCGGCAGCCGACCAGTCCAGGGCGAACGCCCGCTGCGCCCAGGCACCGGCGATCCACCTGCCGATGGTGGTCGGGCCGATCGCCCTGGCCTTCAACGTCGCCGGCGTAGACAGCCTGCGCTTGACACCCGCCACGATCGCCCAGATCTTCACCGGCCGGATCACCACCTGGAACGACCCGTCGATCATCCGCGACAACCCGGCAGCCGCGCTGCCGGCGACGCCGATCCGCCCGGTCCACCGATCCGACAACTCCGGCACCACCGACAACTTCACGAAATTTCTGGCAGCCACCGCGGCGCCAAACTGGCCGCACGGCTCCGGCAGCACGTGGAAGGCCCCCGGCGGCCTGGCGCAGAAGGGCAGCAACCGCGTGGTGTCCACCATCGAGCGCTCGGACGGAGCGATCGGCTACGTAGAGGCCTCCTACGCCCGCTTCCACCACCTGCCGACCGCCAGAGTAGGCAACGCGGCCGGCGAGTTCACAGCACCGACCGACGCTGCCGCGGGCAACATGGTCGACGGCGCCAAACTCACCGGCACAGGCGGCGACCTGCAACTGGCCATCGACTACGGCACCGGCTCCGCCGGCGCCTACCCCCTGGTCCTGGTGACCTACGAGGTGGTGTGCAAGGCGGGAGCATCACCCCTGGTCAAGAGCTTCCTGACGTACGCGTCAAGCCCCACCGGCCAGACCGCCGCCACAAGACTCGGCTACGCCCCACTACCCAGCACACTCCGCACCCGGGTAGCCAACGCCGTAGCCACCCTCTGATCACCCGGAGGAGCCCGCGACCAGCCCGAAAGCGGACGGCCTGACCGACGATCGACCGCGACCATCGAAGGCGGAGCCGACCGCGCTGACACGGCTCAGGCTCTGGCCGGCGCCCCACCGAGATTCATTGCCTACCGATGTGAGCGCCCGGTCAGGGCGGTGATGAGGTATTTGCCATCGCCGCCAAGAATTATTGTTGTCCACGCGTCCGCACGACGTTGGCCCGGAGTCGAATGCATCCCCCTTCTTTACTTTTCTGAGCTGGGCGACGCCGGTCGGTCCGGCAATGTGTACGGTCGGCCTTTCCCTGGTGGTCTCTGGTGCTCGGATGAGTTTGTTCTGGATGTGTGGTGGCCCCCCACCGACCGCGGCGGGGCTATTGGGAGATCGGCCGTCGCCAGTGACCCGATGATGTCGCCGGTAGCGTTACGCCGGTCGGCCTCGCCGGTCGGCCTCGCCGGTCGGCCTCGCCGGTCGGCCTCGCCGGTCGGCCTCGCCGGTCGGCCTCGCCGGTCGGACGATCGCCGCGCGGCAGCCGAACCTCGGTGGTGCGCCGGCGCCGGGCGGCCGACGATGTTCGTCCCGTCCTGGCGGTTTGTCGCTGCGAGGGGGCCGGACCCGGCGCGTTGACTCAGCGCGGTCGTGGTCGTCCGCGCGGCCGGGCTGGTCTGCGCGCCTGGCTGGGCGGGCCTGGCGCGCGGGGTGCGTCTGCGTCGCTGCCGTGGTTTGTGGGTTGGGGTCGGTTCGGGTGGCGGTGTCTGCATGGTGTTCGGGCTCGGCGCGCGTCTCGGCTTCCGGCTCGCGTGCGAGGGCTGTCCGGTCGGCGGGGACGGGCTGTCCGGGTGGCTGTTTGCCGTGTGGCGGCAGGTCGCCCTGGGTCGCGACGTCACGGCTGCGGGAGGGCCGCCGGGCCACGGTCGCCTCCTGCGGCCAGATCAGCGGCGGGACCAGCTCGGTCTCGTCGTGCAGGCCCAACTCGCCGCACTCACGGGAGCAGCCATGTGCGCGGCACTGCTTGCGCGCGTGTCGGCGAGCGAGTCCCCACCGCCGGCGACGGGCATGCTCACGACGAAATTCGTCCGTTGCCGGCGAATAGTTACGCGCTTTCGTGCGATCACGCAGGGCAGCAGTTTCGGGCCGGGTGAATAGCTGGAGCTGCTGGTACCGCATGCATATATTCTCGCGCAGCCGGAACCGCACCCGCTAAGAGATGATCATGCCAATCTCGGACGCCATCCGGAACCGGCTAATCGGTTGCCTACAAGCAATTCGATGCCGGAAAATGGAATTGACTTTATACCCGTCGCCGTGTGGTTCACCGGGCTGAACGTGTGCTCATGACCGTGCGGACGGCGATGCCCGGCGGTTCGAGAACCGCCGGGCATCGTCAGTTTGTCCGGGCGCCGGCTTGTGGCGTGGCCGGGGATGGGTCGTCAGGCCGTCTCGGCCAGCTGCTTGGCCTTCTCGGGCCAGGTCGCCACGGTCGGGGACAGGCGCATGCCGGCGCTTGCGATCGCGGTCTTCAGGGTGGCCACATCGGAGTCGGCCAGCTGACGGAACGTCGTGATGCCGGCGACCGCCAGGGCCATCGCCATCTTGGGGCCGATGCCGGTGATCTTGGTCAGGTCGTCCGGCTCGGCGATCGCCACGGCGACCGGGGCCGGGGTGGCCTCGACCTCGTCGGCCTCGGCCGGGCCGGGGACGGCCGCGACGACGGCGGGCGAGGCGGGGATCGGCTCGGCGGCGGCGATCGGCTCGGTCTCGGCGGCGACGGCCACCGGCTCGGGAATGATCTCGGCGACCGGCTCGGCGGCAACCGGCTCGGCGGCGGCCGCGATCGGCTCCTCCACTGCGACCGGCTCGGGCGTGAACTCGGGCTCCGGCTCGGCAGCGACGGGCTCGGCCACGGCGACCGGCTCCGGAACGGCGACCGGCTCGGTCTCGGCGACCGCGACCGGCTCGGTCCCGGCGGCGGCGACAGGCTCGGCGGCGGCGACAGGCTCGGCGGCGGCGACAGGCTCGGCGGCGGCGACAGGCTCGGCGGCCGCGGCAGGCTCGGTCTCGGCGACCGAGGCGGGCTTCTCGACGGCGACCGGCTCCTCGACCGCGGTGGGCGTCTCCTCAGTGGCCGGCTCGGCTGCGGCGGATGTGGTGGGGGTCGGGTCCTCGGTGACCACGGCCTGTTCGGCGATGGCCGCCTCGGTCTCGGCGGGGGTTGCCTCCTCGGCTTGGGTGGTCTCGACGGCCGGGACGGCTACGAGGGCCGCCTCCGGAGTTGCCGGGAGCGTGGCGGTAGCGGGCTGCTCGGTGGCCCGGCGGGCCCGCAAGAACCAGCCGCCGAGCAGGCCGATCACGAGCCCGGCAACGAAAAAGAGAAACGAAGCCATGAAGGGCCTCCGGACAATGAGAGCTGCGGATGTAGCGCGCATGTTTGCACATCCCCTCGTTTGCGCACCATGAGGGTGGTGTGCCGGCGCCGTTCATACAACGAACAAGCTCACCAGCCGTCATGGCTCGATTACCGTTCGACGACCGGGGGACCGGAAGTTCCCGTTTAGAGCATCCCGGCCAGGTCCTCGGGCGCCCGCATCCGCCATGCGTCGGTGACGAGTTCCTCCAGACGCGCGGCCGAAACCTGGGACAGCCGCACCATCACGAGTGGCAGGCCGTCGTAGCCGGGGGTGGTGAAGAACAGTGCCGGCTCGCCGAGCAGCAGCGCCTGCTTCTCCGCCTCGTCGCCCACATACAGCACCGCGATGTCGGTGCGGATCACCCGCGGCTTGCCGGGCAGTCGCTCCGGATAGGACCAGATGAAGCCCTTGTTACCGACCCGGAAGTCGAAACCGTCGCTGTCGATCTCCACCACGTGCGGCAGCTTCAGCGCCAGCCGCCGCACATCCTCGGCCCCAGCCATGCGCGAGACTTTAGTCGAGCTCGACGATCTCGCGGCCGAGCGGCCAGAACGCCACCGGGACCAGTTTGAAGTTGGCGATGCCGAACGGGATGCCGATGATCGTCAGGCACTGGGCGACGCCGGTGGTGAGGTGGGCGAGGGCCAGCCACCAGCCGGCCAGCACGACCCACAGCACGTTGGCTACGCCGGAGCCGACGCCGGCGCCGGGCCGGCTGACCACGGTGCGGCCGAACGGCCACAGCGAATACACCGCCAGGCGCAGCGAGGCGACGCCGAACGGGATCGTGACGATCAGGGCGAAACAGATCAGGGCCGCGACGCCGTACGCGATGGCGAGCAGCAGCCCGCTCCCGAAGATGAACCACAGCACGTTCAGAATCAGCCTCACGTCTTCAGGATGACCCGTGTCGGCAACCGGTTGACCATCCGGGCCGGAGGAGCGGGGGCTTCTCACATTCGCCCCGGGGCGCGTGGTGATGACCGGGTAACCCGCCGAGCACAGACGATTGACGACCGCGAAACCCCGTACGCCTACCGTCGGCCTCGACGGAAGGGGACTGATGGTCGCGCAGGTCAGGACGGTGTGCGGCTATTGCGGCGTGGGCTGCGGCATGGTGCTCGACATCGAGCGCGGCCCGGACGGCCGGCGCCGCGCGGTGAAGGTGCGCGGCGACCGGGACCATCCGGCCAACGCGGGACGCCTGTGCACGAAGGGCGCCACCAGCGCGGACATGCTCGGCGCGCCGGGTCGGCTGGGCACGGCGCTGACCCGCGCCGCGCGCGACGCCGCCGCGGCGGAGACCCCGGTGGAGCAGGCCGTCGCCGAGGCCGGGCGGCGGCTGCGGGAGATCATCCAGCGGTACGGGCCGGACAGTGTCGCCCTCTACGTCTCCGGTCAGATGACATTGGAAGCCCAGTACCTGTCGAACAAACTCGCCAAGGGGTTCATCGGCACCAACCAGATCGAGTCGAACTCCCGGCTGTGCATGGCCAGCGCCGGCACCGGCTACAAGCTGTCGCTGGGGGCGGACGGTCCGCCCGGCTCCTACGACGACCTGGACCACGCCGACGTCTTCTTCGTGATCGGCGCGAACATGGCCGACTGCCACCCCATCCTGTTCCTGCGGATGATGGAGCGGGTCAAGGCGGGCGCGAAACTGATCGTCGTCGACCCCCGCCGCACCGCCACCGCCGACAAGGCCGACCTCTACCTGCCGATCCGCCCCGGAACCGATCTTTCCCTGCTAAACGGCCTGCTCCAACTGCTGGTCGCGAACGGGGACATCGACGAGGAGTTTGTCACCTCGTACACAAATGGTTGGGAAGCGATGCCGGACCACCTGGCCGAATATCCGCCCGAGGCGGTAGCCGAGGTGACCGGTCTCGAAGAGGCCGGCATCCGGCAGGCCGCCGAGTGGATCGGCGCGGCCGGCAACTGGGTGACGCTGTGGACGATGGGCCTCAACCAGAGCACCCACGGCACCTGGAACACCAACGCGATCTGCAACCTGCACCTGGCGACCGGCGCGATCTGCCGCACCGGCAGCGGACCGCTGTCACTGACCGGCCAGCCGAACGCGATGGGCGGCCGGGAGATGGGCTACATGGGCCCGGGGCTGCCCGGACAGCGGTCGGTGCTGGTCCCGGCCGACCGCGAGTTCGTCGAGAACGCGTGGGGGCTGCCGGCCGGCACCCTGCGCACCGAGGTCGGCAAGGGCACGGTGGAGATGTTCGAGCGGATGGCCGCGGGCGAGATCAAGGCCTGCTGGATCATCTGCACGAACCCGGTCGCGTCGGTGGGCAACCGCCGCACGGTCATCGCCGGCCTGGAGGCCGCCGAGCTGGTCATCACCCAGGACGCGTTCGCCGAGACCGAGACCAACGCGTACGCGGACATCGTGCTGCCGGCCGCGATGTGGTCGGAGACCGACGGCATCATGATTAACTCGGAGCGGAACCTCACCCTCGTACACCCGGCGGTGGACCCGCCGGGCGAGGCCCTGCCGGACTGGCAGCTGATCGCGATGGTCGCGCGGGAGATGGGTTTCGGCGACCAGTTCGGGTACGGGTCGGCCGCCGAGATCCTGGACGAGATCAAACAATTCTGGAACCCGCAGACCGGGTACGACCTGCGCGGCGTCACGTATGAGCGGCTCGCCGAGGGCTCGGTGCAGTGGCCGGTCCCGCCGGACGCCGGCGACCGCAACCCGATCCGCTATCGCAACGACGGCACCAGCCAGCCCCTGCGCGAACGCCCCGACGGCAGCCGGCCGGCGCTGACCTTCGCCACCCCGGACGGGCGGGCGGTCTTCCACGCCCGGCCGCACATGCCCCCGGCCGAACTGCCCGACGACGACTTCCCGTTCGTCCTCAACACCGGCCGCCTGCAGCACCAGTGGCACACCCTCACCAAGACCGCCAAGGTGGCCAAGCTCAACCGCCTGAACCCTGGTCCGTTCGTCGAGGTCAACCCGGCCGACGCCGCGCGGCTCGGCATTACCGCGGGTCAGTCGGTGGAGATCGCGTCGCGGCGTGGGCGCGCGGTGCTGCCGGCGGTGCTGACCGACCGGGTCCAGGTGGGGAATCTGTTCGCGCCGTTCCACTGGAACGACCTGTTCGGCGAGTACGTGAGCGTCAATGCGGTGACCAGCGATGCGGTCGATCCGCTCTCCTTCCAGCCGGAGCTGAAGGTGTGCGCGGTGTCCCTGACGCCGGTCGCCGTCCCGCCATCCGGGGACCCATCAGCCACTCGAACGTTAGGCGCCCCAACGTTAGGCGCACCAACGTTAGGCCCACCAACGTTAGTCGGACGAACGTTAGATGGACTTACGTTAGGGGACCTTACGTTAGGTGGGCCAACGTTAGGGGCGCCAACGTTAGGGGGACTAACGTTCGGTCGCCTAACGGCCGCGGGATCAGTGGCCGGGGAGTCGGTGGGGCCGGCCGGCGCGCTGGGCGGGATCCTCGGCCTGCCTTCCGGGCCGGTGCTCGATGACGCCGGACGGCACTACCTCTCCGGGTTCCTGACCGCGCTCGCGGTGCTGCCCGCGGACCCGGAAATGCCGCCCACCCTGCCGGCCAACGCCCCGTTCGACGCCACCACCGCAGCCTGGTTGAACGGGCTGCTGGCGGGGGCCTTCACCCGCGTACCGCAAAAGCCGGCCGCGGACCCGGCGGCGGACGCACCCAGCCGGCGCCTGCAGGTCCTGTGGGCCTCGCAGACCGGGACCGCGGAGGAGTTCGCGCAGGCCGTCGGCCGGCGGCTGGCCGAGGCCGGGCGGCCCGCCACGCTGCGCGGGATGGACGGCTCGGCCGGTGACCTGCTCGACAGTGACGCCGATCTGCTCATTGTGACCAGCACGTTCGGCGACGGGGAGGCGCCGGACAACGGCACCGGGTTCTGGGATTCGCTGGCCGGGCCGGACGCGCCGCGGCTCGACGGGCGCCGCTATGCGGTGCTGGCGTTCGGCGATTCCAGCTACGACGATTTTTGCGGGCACGGCCGCCGCCTCGACGATCGGCTCGCCGAGCTCGGCGCGGTCCGGATCGCGCCGCGTGTCGACTGCGAGCCGGACTTCGAGGACGCGGCTCGCGGCTGGCTCGACCAGGTCGTCGTCGCGCTCACCGCGCCGGTCGCGGCGCCCGCGCCGCAACCCACCCGGGCCGCGCCGCTGACCGCTGTGCTGTGCGGGAACGACCTGCTCAGCGGGCCGGGATCGGCCAAGGAGGTACGGCAGTTCACTTTTGACACGGGTGGGCGGCTCGAATACTCGGCCGGTGACGCGCTCGGGATCTGGCCGACGAACTGCCCGGACCTGGTCGACGAGTGGCTGGCCGTCACCGGGCTGCGGGCGGATCAGGCCGTCTCGATCCCCGGCGTGGGGGAGCGGTCCTTCGCCGATGCGCTTCGCCGGGATCTCGACATCACCCGGATCACCCCGGATCTGTTGCGGTTCCTGGCCGAGCGCACCGGGGACGCGTTCCTGCGTACCCTGCTGCGGCCGGACAACAAGGGGGAGCTGGCCAAGTTCACGTGGGGGCGGCAGGCCGCCGACCTGATTGCCGAACATCCGGTGCGGGCGGCCGCCCAGGAGTGGGCCGACGTGCTCAAACGGCTCCAGCCGCGGCTCTACTCGATCTCGTCGACGCCGCTGACCGACCCGGGCCGGGTCAGCCTGACCGTGTCGGTGGTGCGTTTCGACAACCTGCGCGGGGCTCCGCGCAAGGGGGTGTGCTCGACGTTCCTGGCCGACAGCGCCGACGAGGTGCCGGTGTTCGTGCAGCGTTCGCCGCACTTCCGCCCGCCCGCCGACCCGGCCACCCCGATGATCATGGTGGGGCCGGGGACCGGGGTGGCGCCGTTCGTCGGTTTCCTGCGGGAGCGGCAGGCGCTCGGCGCGACCGGCCCGAACTGGCTGTTCTTCGGCGAACAGCGCCGGGACACCGACTTCTACTACGCCGACGAACTCGCTCAACTGCAGAACGACGGCGTGCTGAACCGGCTCGACCTGGCCTTCTCCCGCGACCAGCGCAGCAAGGTCTACGTGCAGGACCGGATGCGTGAGCACGGCGCGCAGCTGTGGGCGTGGCTGCGCGACGGCGCCCATCTCTACGTCTGCGGCGACGCTTCGCGCATGGCCCGCGACGTGGACCGGGCGCTGCGCGACATTGCCGCGGCCCACGGCCGCGTCGACCCTGACGAGTACGTGAAACAGCTGTCGGCCGAGAAGCGCTACCGCCGGGACGTCTACTGATCCTTCGCGGTCGCGCCGATGCGGGTGAGGAGCTCCTTGAGCGTGCCGAGTTCGACGTCGTCGAGCGACTTCGACAGGGCCGCGTCGAGCTCGGCGACCCGGGCGTCGGCCGCGGCGAACAGGTTGCGCCCGGCCCGGGTCAGCCGGATCTCGACCAGGGTGCCGTGCATCGGGTGCGGGGTGCGCTCGACGATGCCGCGCCGCTCGAGCCGGACCAGGGTGCTGTTCATCGTCTGCGGGGTGACGTCGCACTCCCGGGCGAGCTGAGCGCCGGTGATCCCCTCGTGGTCGCTGAGGATGGCCATGGCGGTCTGCTGGGCCGGGGTGAGCCCGAACTCGCGCAGCGCCCGCTCCTTGGCCGATTGGGTCGCCTGCTCGGCCCGCTTCACATAGCCCAGAATCCGCTCGGAGTAATGCACGCCACAAAGCCTAACCGACGTGATAAGTCTGCTGTTAACTATCAGCCATCTGATAACCATCAGGATGCTGAGGTGATGAAGGTGGCTGATCGTCGGCGTTGGGCCGTCCTCGCGGTGGGCATGCTGGCCATGGCCGCGGCCTGCACGTTCCAGTACGGCCTGCCGTACCTGATTCCCGCGTTCCGCGCGGACGGGCTCACCCTCGCCCAGGCCGGCCTGCTCGCCGCCGCGCCCACCGCCGGCCTGCTCGTCACCCTGATCGCCTGGGGCGCCGCTGCGGACCGCTGGGGCGAACGCCGGGTCCTCGCCATCGGCCTGGGCGCGGCCGGCGCGATCCTCCTGGCGGGCATCGGCGCGGGCGGCCTGCGAGCCCTGGCCACCTGCTTCTTCCTGGCCGGCGCGGCCGGTGCCGCCACCCACGCCTCCAGCGGCCGGCTGATCCTGGGCTGGTTCGCCGCGAGGGAGCGCGGCCTGGCCATGGGCCTCCGGCAGACCGCCCAGCCGCTCGGCGTGGCCCTGGCCGCCCTCGTGCTGCCGGGGCTGGCCCGCGGCACGGCGCTCGCCTTCCTCGGCGCGTTCTGCCTGGTGGCGGCATTGACGGTGATCGCGTTCGTGCGCGACCCGGCGGTCTCGCCGGCCGAGCATGCGGTGCCGTCCGGGACCCCCTACCGGACGCCGGTGCTGTGGCGCATCCACGCGGCCAGCGCCCTGCTGATCGTCCCGCAGTTCACCGTCGCGACGTTCGCCCTGGTCTTCCTGGTCGACACGCACGGCTGGGACGCGGCGGCGGCCGGCCGCCTGCTGGCCGCCGGGCAGATCCTCGGTGCTCTGGGCCGCCTCGCGGTGGGCTGGTGGTCCGACCGGGCCGGCTCCCGGATGCGCCCGATGCGCCAGGTAGCCCTCGGCATTGCCGCCGTCCTCGCTGCCCTCGCCGCCGGTGCGGGAACCGGCTTCGCGATCCCCGCGCTGCTGCTGGCCGGCGTGCTGGCGGTCAGTCCGAACGGTCTGGCCTTCACCGCGGTGGCCGAACACGCCGGCCGCTCGTGGGCGGGCCGGGCCCTGGGCATCCAGAACACCGCCCAGAACATCGTCGCCACCGCGACCCCGCCGGTCATGGCCACGCTCATCGCCGCCACCGGTTACCGCCTCGGCTTCGCCGCCGCGATCGCGTTCCCCCTGGTCGCCGCAGCAGTGATCCCCACCCTCAAGGAACCTCGTGGAGATGCCGTCCCGGTCGAAGCCCGGACGTGACCCGCCGACCCCGCACCGCTCGAGGCGTTCAACGCCCAGGCCGCCCGGCACCACGTACGGCCCGGCCGCATACCTAGGGGGCGTCCCCGGGACTTCACCTATGTCGGGTGGGGTGTGCGGCTTCCTAGGCTCGGGTCATGAGATCGATGGCCTTCGCCGCGCCGCTGCTCCTGCTGGCCTACGGCGTTCTGCGGTGGATGGACGGACTGGACGGGCATCGGGACAAGGACGGGGCGGCCTGGATCGTCGGGCATCTCGCGTTCTTCGGGTCGATGGTGCTGTTCGCGATGATCGCGGTGACGCTTGCCCGGCGTACCCGGATGGGCCGGCGCCTTGCCGCGGTGGCCGCGGCCGTCTCGGTTTTCGGGGTGGCCTGCTTCCTCTGGGTCATCACCGGGGACCTGTCCGCGGAATTTCGGGAACGGTGGCCGTTGCCGGACGCGCTGCAGATCGTGGGGCCGCTGCTGTTCGTGCTCGGCATGTCGGTGCTGCTCAGCCTTCAGGTCGCGGCGGGGCGGGTGCCGGTGTGGAGCCCGGTTCTGTTCTTCGTGGGCTATCTCGCGATCAGCGTCAACCTGGACTTGCTGCCGCTTGCCGCACTGGTGATCCTTGCCGCGACGGTGCCGCTCGGACGGCCCGGGTCCGGGTCGCCGCGAGCGATACCAGCAGTATCGCGGTTGCACTGAGGGTGATCGCGGCTCCGGCGGCGATGTTCCACCGGGTCGACACGGCCAGGCCGGCCGCGCCGCTCACCACGCCGAACCCCATCGAGAGCGGGGTGAGCAGGGCGAGCCGGTCGGTCCACAGGCGGGCGGCCGCGGCCGGGGCGACCAGCAGGGCCAGGGCCTGGACGGTGCCGACGGCCGGGACGATCGTGACGACCACCAGTTCGATGGTGACCAGCAGGGTGAGGTCCACGGCGCGGGCGTTCACCCCGGCGGCCCGGGCGGCCGCCGGGTCGAAGCCGGTGAACAGCAGCGGGCGGGCCAGTACGGTGAGCACCATCGCGGACAGGGCCAGCACGACGGCGGTGGTGGCCACGTCCCGGCCGGTCACCGTGAGGATCGAGCCGACCAGGAACTCGGACAGGTCGATGCCGAAGCCGTCCTGAGTGGCGACCAGCCCGACGCCGAGCGCGAAGCCGCCGGAGAGCAGGACGCCGGTGACGGCGGCGGTGTTCTGGCCGCGCCGTCGGGACAGGACGGCGACCGCGCCGGCCACGATCAGCCCGGCGGCCGCCCCGCCGAGGTAGATGTTGAGGCCGAGGATGGCGGCCGCCACCACGCCGGGGAAGGTCGCGTGGGTGAGCGCCATCGTGAAGAACGACAGCCGCCGCAGCACGACCTGCACCCCGACCAGCCCGCCGAGCGCCCCGACCAGCACCGCTTCAAGCCACCAGATCACGTCGCCGGCCTTTCGAGGGAAGGGGCAAGAGCACCAGGTACGCCGCGACCAGCAGGAGCACCACCGCGGAGGCGGAGGTGACGCGCATGCCGTGGTCGACGGAGGCGGTCCAGCTCAGCCACAGCCCGAGGTACCCGGCCCCGGCGGTCAGCGCGGTCGCCACGACGATCATCGGGATCACCCGGGCGGTCACCAGGCGAGCCGCGGCGGCCGGGACCACCAGCAGGGCGACGACGAGGACGGTGCCGACCGCGCGCACCGCCGCGACCACCACGAGGGCGACGATCACATTCAGCCACAGGTCCAGCCGGGCAACGCGGTAGCCGGCGGCCGCGGCGCCGGCCGGGTCGAAGGTGCGGAACAGGAACGCCCGGCCGCCGATGGCCAGGGACGCCAGGACGATGACGCCGAGGACGGCCGTCTCGACGATCTGGGACATGGTGACCGTGAGGATTCGGCCGAAGAGAAAGGCGGTCAGATCCGAGGTGTACGACGTACGCCGGGACACCAGCGCGACGCCGACCGCGAACATCGAGGTGAGCAGGACCGCCGTGGCCGCGTCGGAGGGCAGCCGGTCGAGCAGGGTGAGGCCGATCGCGGTGAGCAGCCCGGCGGCCAGGGCGCCCAGGAAGACCCCCGACGCGCCGCCGAACAGGAAGCCGATCACCACCCCGGGGAAAACCGTGTGGGTGAGGGCGTCCGCGACGAACGACAGCCGCCGGGCGAAGACGAACACGCTGACCGGCCCGCAGATCGCCGCGAGCAGCAGCAGCTCGGTCAGCGCCCGCAGCATGAACGGCGTGGTCACAGCGTCACCAGCCCGCCGTACGCCTGCCGCAGCAGTTCCGGCGTGAGTGTCGACGACGGCGGGCCGGCCGCGTGCTGCCGGCCGTTGAGCAGGCTCACCAGGTCGGCGTGCGAGCGGGCCAGGTCGAGGTTGTGGGTGCTGATCACGATGGCCGTGCCGTCGGCGGCCGCGGCCTTCAGGACGCGCAGGATCGCGTCGCGGCTGAGCGCGTCGACCCCGTTGAACGGCTCGTCGAGCAGCAGCAGGCGCGGGGCGGCCACCAGCGCCCGGGCCACCAGGACCCGCTGGCGCTGGCCGCCGGAGAGCAGCCCGAACCGGTCCCGCGCCCGGGCGGCCAGCCCGACCAGGGCGAGGGCGTCGAGCGCCACCTGCCGGTCGGCCCGGCCGGTGGGCCGCCACCAGCCGATCCGGCGGTAGCGACCCATCAGGACGACCTGTAGCGCCGACACCGGGAAGTCCTGGTCGACCAGGCCGCTCTGGGGAACGTACCCGATGGGGCCCGGTGCGAGCACGGAGCCGGCGGCGACCTCGGCCAGCCCGACCACCGATTTGATCAGAGTGGATTTGCCGGCCCCGTTGGGGCCGACCAGGGCGAGGACCTGGCCGGGGGCAAGGGCCAGATCAACATCTTCGAGTACGACGTGACCGCGGTAGCCGAGGGCGGCGCTGTCGAGCCGCAGGGCGTCCATGCTCAGCCGGCCAGTGCGCCGGCGATGGTCGCGGTGTTGTGCCGCTCGGCGGTCAGGTAGGTCGCGCCGTCGGAGCCGGCCGGGCCGAGGCTGTCGCCGTACAGCGAGGCCACCACCTTGACGCCGGCCTGGGCCGCGATGGCCTCGGCGGTCTTGGGCGGCAGCGAGCTCTCGGTGAAGACGGCCTTCGTCCCGGTCGCCCTGATCTTGGCGACCAGGTCGGTGAGCTGCTTGGCGCTCAGCTCGGCCGAGGTGTCCATGCTCGGGATGACCGAGCCGACGAAGTCGAGCCGGTAGCGGTCCACGTAGTAACCGAAGGCGTCGTGGTTGGTGACCAGCTTGCGCTGATCGGCCGGGATCCGGGCGTACGCGGCGAGGTTGTCGGCGTCGAGTTCGTCGAGCTCGGCGCTGTAGTCGGCGAGGTTCTCGGCGAACACGGCGGTGCGCGCCGGGTCGGCCGCGGCGAGGCCCTTCTCGATGTCCGCCACCATGATCTTGGCGTTGAGCGGGTTGTGCCAGATGTGCGGGTCGTCGGGGCGCAGCGCGACGTTGGCACTGGCGTCGACCACCGTGCCGGTGTAACCGGCCGAGGAGATGGTCCGGTCGAGCCACTTCTCCAGGCCGACGCCGTTCTTCACGACGAGTTTCGCGCCGGCGACGGCCTGCATGTCGGCGGGGGTCGGCTCGTAGTCGTGCGGGTCCACGCCGGGCTTGACGATCTGGGTGACGGTCACGTCGTCGCCGCCGATGTTGCGGACGAAGTCGGCCACCTGAGGCGTGGTGGCGACCACCGGCACCGGCTCGGAGGAGGCGGCGGCCGCGTTCCCGGCGGGCTCGGCGGAGCAGCCGGTCAGGAGGCCGGCCACGGCCAGGGCGGCCGCGGCCACCCCGTAGCGAAGTCGTGTCATGGCCCGGAACGATAACCATGTTCATTTAGATGGTCTAATCGCAATGTGTCTTTCCAATGAAACGGTTCATTGATGACTGTCAACGTTGTCATTTGATCGAGACCGAAAGTTTCGGAACGCCGATCTTGCCGACTTGCCCGGTAAAGGGCGGATAAAAACGGTGTTTTACCAGCGTGAAAGGGGTGGCTACGAAAACTCTGGCATTGAGATTTCCGGAACTTGGAGTTAATGTTTCGATCGATCCGGATCACTTTCTGCTGTAACGGTTAAGGCTCCACCGCCGCGACCATCCGTCCCCCTCCGCAGCTGGAAGGCATCGGCAATGAACCGTTCCCCCAGGCGGCGCGTCCTCGCCGCCACCCTCTCCGCCGCCTCCGCGGTCCTCGTCGCGAGCGGCGCCGTGCTTCTCTCCGCGGGCAACGCGAACGCGGCCACCACCCTCGGCGCCTCGGCGGCTGCCTCCGGCCGTTACTTCGGCACCGCGGTCGCGGCGTACAAACTGAGCGACACCGTCTACTCCACGATCCTCGACCGCGAGTTCGACATGGTCACGCCGGAGAACGAGATGAAGTGGGACGCCACCGAGCCGTCCCAGAACTCGTTCAGCTACTCCAGCGCCGACCAGATCGTCAGCCACGCCCAGTCGCACAACCAGCGCATCCGCGGGCACGCCCTGGCCTGGCACCAGCAGCAGCCGTCGTGGGCGCAGTCGCTGTCCGGCACCGCCCTGCGCAGCGCCATGACCAACCACATCACCAACGTCGCCACCCACTACAAGGGCAAGATCTACTCGTGGGACGTGGTGAACGAGGCGTTCGCCGACGGCAGCACCGGGGCCCGCCGCGACTCCAACCTGCAGCGCACCGGCAACGACTGGATCGAGGTGGCGTTCCGCACCGCGCGGGCCGCCGACCCGGCCGCCAAGCTCTGCTACAACGACTACAACACCGACGGGATCAACGCGAAGTCGACCGCCGTCTACAACATGGTGGCCGACTTCAAGTCCCGCGGCGTCCCGATCGACTGCGTCGGCTTCCAGGGGCACTTCAACTCCGGTTCCCCGGTGACCAGCGACATCCAGCAGAACCTGGCGCGGTTCGCCGCCCTCGGGGTGGACGTGCAGATCACCGAGCTGGACATCGCCGGCTCCGGCACGGCCCAGGCCGGCAACTACTCCACCGTGGTCAAGGCCTGCCTGGCCGTCGCCCGTTGCAACGGCATCACCGTGTGGGGCATCCGCGACTCGGACTCGTGGCGGGCCAGTGACACCCCGCTGCTGTTCGACAACAGCGGCAACAAGAAGGCGGCGTACACCGCGGCGCTGGACGCGCTGAACAGCGGCGGGACGACCGACCCGACCACCACGCCGCCGACCACCAACCCCACCACGTCCTCGCCGCCGCCCAGCTCGAACCCGACCACCACGCCGCCGGCCACGGCCGGGTGCGGTGCCACGGTGTCGCTGAACCAGTGGACCGGCGGGTTCGTCGCCACCGTCAAGGTGACCGCGGGCTCGGCGAAGATCAACGGCTGGACCGTCGGGGTGAACCTGCCCAGCGGCGCCGCCATCACCAACTCGTGGAACGCGTCGGCGACCGGCTCGAGCGGCGCGGTGAGCTTCGCCAACGTCAGCTACAACGGCTCGGTCAACGCGGGTGCGTCCACCGAGTTCGGCTTCCAGGGCACCGGCGTCGGCCCGTCCGTGACGCCCACCTGCACCGCCCGATGAGTGGCAGCGGCCGCGGAACCTCCCCCGTCCGGTGTTCCGCGGCCGCGCCCCTGTCCTGAAGGACCGACGACATGAAGAAACTGCTCGCCGCCTTTGCCGCGGCCGCGGCGATCGTCCTCGGCGTCACGCTCCCGTCCTCGCCGGCCGCCGCCGCGTCGCTGCAGGAGATCACCGGTTTCGGCACCAACCCGACCGGCCTGCGCATGCACCTCTACGTCCCCGACCGGCTCGCCACCAACCCCGGCCTGCTGGTCGCCGTGCACTACTGCACCGGCTCGGGCCCGGCGTTCTACTCCGGCACCGAGTTCGCCACCCTGGCCAACCAGTACGGCTTCATCGTGATCTACCCGTCCACCGTCCGCTCCGGCAACTGCTACGACAACTCGACGGCGAGCGCGCTGACCCACAACGGCAACAGCGACCCGGTCGGCATCGTGTCGATGGTCCGCTACGTGCAGTCGCACTACGGCACCGACGTGAACCGCACGTTCGTCACCGGCGCCTCGTCCGGCGGGATGATGACCAACGTCCTGCTCGGCGACTACCCGGACGTGTTCGCGGCCGGGTCGGCCTTCATGGGCGTACCGTTCAGCTGTTTCTCCGCCTCGGCGAGCGACCCCACCAACCCGGCCAACCAGGCCGGCTGGAACAGCGCGTGCGCCCAGGGCCAGGTCAGCAAGACCCCGGCGGCCTGGGGTGACGCGGTCCGGGCCGCCTACCCCGGTTACACCGGCCGGCGCCCGCGGATGCAGCTCTTCCACGGCACCACCGACACCACGCTGGCGTACCCGAACTTCGCCGAAGAGATCAAGCAGTGGACCAACGTGCTCGGCGTGAGCCAGACCCCGGTCCTCACCGACACGCCGCAGTCCGGCTGGACCCGCACCCGCTACGGCAGCAACGCCGTGCAGGCGCCGGTCGAGGGCATCAGCGTGGCCAACACCGGCCACTCGCTGCCGCTGTCCGGTCAGGCCAAGCTGGCCATCTCGTTCTTCGGCCTGGACGGCACGTCGCCGACCACCCCGCCGACCACCCCGCCGACGACCCCGCCCACCACGCCACCGACCACCCCGCCCACCACGACCCCGACGACCCCGCCGACCACCGCGCCCACGACGATCCCGCCGTCGGGCCTGTGCAAGGTGGTCAACTCGGTCAGTGCGTGGAGCACCGGCCTGACCAACAACGTCACGGTGACCAACACCGGCAGCGCGGCGCTCAGCGGCTGGCGGCTCGCGTTCGCCCTGCCGTCCGGCCAGACCATCACCAACGGCTGGAACGCCACCTACAGCCCGTCCTCCGGTCAGGTGACCGCGACCAACGTGTCGTACAACGGGAGCATCCCGGTGGGTGGGTCGGTGACCGTCGGCTACCAGGCCACCCACACCGGCAACAGTGGCGCGCCGACGGGCTTCACGCTCAACGGCGGAGCATGCACCTCCAGCTGATCAGATCCACCGCCTGATCAGCACCGGGCGTCGCCGCGGGGGTAGGGCCCCGCGGCGACGCCGCCCCGCCGCCGGACCCGTTCGCGCGGGTGGCTCAGAAACCGCTCCAGCTGTCGCCGCGAATGCGGCACCGGGGATCCTCGATCACCGCGGGCCGCTGCCGGCGGGCGAGGACTCGCAGCGCCCGAGTCCTGCAGGGGCAGACCCAGGAAGTTCGGTGAACCGCCCGGCAGGTCGGTGACGCTCGGGCACAGGACCCGGGTGCGGATGTTCGCGTTCGGAATGATCGCGATACCGCCCTGCTCCAGCAGCATGGTGGTCGACTCGTCGTCGACCGAGACGGTGAACCCGCGCAACCACCGGATGGCGCCCGGGCCGAGCCGCGACACATCGGAGTCCGCCTCCGCTCCGTCGGCCTTCGGCGCCACCATCACCGTCGTCGACGGCAGAATCGGCGCACTGACGAGGTTGTAGATCATGCCGGCCACCATGCCGGCCACCAGCAGGGCCACCAGTCGCACGAAGGCCACGATGCGGGAACGCAGCATCGGCCCGTCGGCCCCCATCAACAAGGCGACCAGGGGCCATCCGGCGATCACCGCGTACAGCGGCCTGCCGTCGATCAGTGACACCACGACGATCGCCGCCGTCCCGCCGAGCATGGCGATGCGACCGGCGCGGCGAGGGCGGGCCGGTAGTGCGCGGACACCGCGGCCGGCACGCCGACCAGCAACGACCAGAATCCCGGACGTGGCGCCGGTGCCGGCGCCGGTTCGATCCCGGTGGTCCGGCGGCTGAACGCCGGGGCCGGGCTGACCGGGGCGCGCACGGATCGTCGCCGGGGCCCTTCGCCTTACTGACGGTGAGGAAGGACTGCACTATCTGCCACAGGTAGGGGTCACCCCTGGGCACGGCGATGCCGTATTCGGCGGCCACGCCGGGAATCTCGACCAGGCCGGCATCGCGGCCGAACGTGTCGGCGAAGCCGACCAGCTGAGCGGTGTCGTTGGCCACCGCGTCCACCTCGCCGTCCTTCAGCGCGGCGGCGCAGCGACCGAGGTTCTCCCGCCGGACGATCACCACGTCGGCGCTGCTCCGCAGGAAGTCCTCCGTCACGGTCGCTCCGACGACACAGACCTTGGTACCGCTATGCGCCAGGATCGTCCGCGCGTCGCCCGCCACGGCCGACCGGACCAGCAGTGACGCTCCGGTGCTGAGGTACGGGCCGGCGAAGTCAACATATTTCCGGCGCTCGACCGTCATCGTCATGCCGGCGATGACGAGATCCACCAACGCTGGACCTGGCGAGGTAATCGCCCCAGGTCGGAGTCGGTTCGCCCTGCCCGACGAGAAGTCCGGCGGTAACGGCGACGCACAGGACACTGGCGAAGACCCCGGCCGTGCCGAGTCGGCGTGCGTTTTCCCTCACGAAGAAGGTAACGAGTGCTTCAGACGGTACGGAGGTCGAGCACGTGCCAAACGGGCTCGTTCTCGCCGCCGCCCGTCGACCACCACAGCAGTCCGCCGCCGGTGAAGGCGCCGTCCACCGCCGCCCCCACATCGACCGTCCGGCTGGTGGCCGCGTCGTAGACGAGCAGCGCGGTCGTCCCGGTCAGGTCGGCGTCCGGGCCGGGCTGGGCCAGCAGCTCGAACCGGTCCAGCACGGCCACGTCGTCCACCGCGGCCTGCACGTCGCCGCCCGCGATCCGGCGCCGCTGCGTGCCGTCCGGATGCATGAGGTCGATGCGGGCGAGGCCGTCGCCGTTCATCACCATCACCCGGCACCAGGCCGGTGAGCAGGTGGCCGTCTCGGGGCCGGCGGTGACCACCTCGGTGTCCCGGTTGGCGGCCAGGTTGCGCAGCCGCCGCTCGTTCTCGTCGACCAGCCACGGCCAGGCCGACAGCGACCAGTTGCCCGGTTCGCTGTGCACGCCGACCGGCCCGCCGCCGAGCGGCACCGATCGCACCTCGGTGTTCGTCCCGTTCGCGGCCGCCCACCGCACCAGGCCGTCGGTGACGATCAGGTCGTACTGGTTGCCGAAGAAGATCGCGTTCCCGGTGTCGGCGGTGACCAGCCGCGCGTGCCCGCCCGGCCGCGACGCGTGCCAGATCCGCACCCTCGGCTGCCCGTCGGTGGACTCGGTCCACACGATGTCGTTCCCGGCCGCCGCGACCGCCTCGAACTGCGGGTTGCCGTCGAGCGGCAGCGACCGCAACTGCCGGAAGCCGGTGGCGTCCCGGATGCCGAGGCGCACCGACCGGGCGTCCGGCGTGGGCGCGGTGCCGATCGCGGTGGTCGTGTCGAGGAACAGCAGCGGCGCGAAGAGCGGCCCGTCCGGCATGACCGGATCGAAGTCGGCGCGCACCGCCGTCGGCCAGGCGGCCTCGGCGGTCAGCCGCTCGGGCGGCGCCGGCTCGTCACGCCGGGCCGGCCCGGCCACCAGCAGCGCACCGCCGGCCACCAGCGCCACCACCAGGCTGGCCAGCACCGCGACGCCGGGCCGCCGCGGTGGCCGGGCCAGGCCGGATGCGGCCGGGCTCGCCGAGACCAGCGTCATGCGTACGGTTGCTTCGGCTGGTCGATCTCCTGCCAGGTCTTCACCTCGAGGTAGGCCACGTCGACCTCGTTGACCGGGTCCTTGCCGCGCTGGGTGCTGTAGGCGCCGGTGACCTCGATCCAGGTGTCGGCCGGAACCTCGAGGGGCACCTGACCGGTGAGGCCGAGCTTGATCGGGCGGCCGTCGGCGGCGCAGCAGCTGAGCACGATCCGGGCCAGCATCGGCGAGCCGTCGGGCGCCGGGGTGACGAAGCCGGTCAGCTTCACGTTGCGCCCGGTCAGGCTCTTGCCCTCGTCGAAGAGCGCCCGCGACGCGTAGTCGAGCAGGCTCACCGGCACCGGATCCCCGGCCGGCAGGGCGGGGTAATCCGAATCGGACACCGGGGTGGCCGAGACGCTGCCCGACTTCCCGGCCGCGAAGGAGCCGAGCGCCGGCGGCGCCACCAGGAGCAGGCCGAGCACCGGCAGGATGAGCAGCCACCCGATGCGGGGTTCGTGCGAGTGGGAATGACCGTGGTCCTCCTCGGCCTCACCGGCGCGCAGCGACTGCCACAGCGTCGTCACCGCCGCGGCCACCAGCAGAAGACCGGCCGCGAGGAGGAAGGGACGCAGCCCCTCCTTCACGTAGCGCAGGTAGAGGTCGGTGATCGAGGCGCGCAGGATCGCGCCGCCGAAGAGCAGCAGCACCACGGCCTGGGTCAGCCGGCTCACAGCAGCAACAACCCGGCGCCGGTGCCGACCAGGATGGCGGCGGCGAACGTGGCCGGGGCGAAGCGGACCACGAACCGCCGGCCGAAGACGCCGGTCTGCATCGCGATCAGCTTCAGGTCGACCATCGGGCCGACCACCAGGAACACCAGGCGGGACGTCAGCGAGAACTGGGACAGCGACGCGGCCACGAACGCGTCGGCCTCGCTGCAGATGGACAGCAGGACGGCCAGGACGGCCAGCGCCAGCACCGACAGGACCGGGTTCTCGGCGAGGCGTTGCAGCCAGGAGGCCGGGACGACCACGTTGATGGTGGCGGTGGCCGCAGCGCCGAGCACCAGGTAGCCGCCGGCGTGCATGACGTCGTGCCGGACCGCCGCCCAGAACGCGTGCCACTTCGACTCGCCGTCCACGTCGGGGCGGTGCGGCAGGCGGATCCAATCGGTCCGGCCCAGGCGCAGCCACAGCCAGCCCATCGCGACCGCCACGATGAGGCTGGCCACGCCGCGCGCGACGACCATCTCGGGCTTGCCGGGGAAGGCGACCGCGGTGGCGGTCAGCACGATCGGGTTGATCGCGGGCGCGGCGAGCAGGAACGCCAGCGCGGCGGCCGGGGTCACGCCCCGGCGGATCAGCGAACCGGCGATCGGCACGCTGCCGCACTCGCAGCCGGGCAGGATCACCCCGGCCAGGCCGGCGGCCGGCACGGCGAGGGCCGGATGGCGGGGGAGGGCCCGGGCCCAGAACGAGCGGGGTACGAACACCGCGATCACGGCGGAGAGCGCGACACCGAAGACCAGGAACGGGACGGCTTGGACCAGCACCGACACGAACACGGTGGTCCAGGTCTGCAGGCGTTCGGAGTCGACCAGCCCGGCCAGCCAACCGCGGAGGATCACCAGCAGGACGAGCAGCGCGGCCAGCACCTCGAGCGAGCCGATGCGCCGGGCGCGGGGCACCGGCGGCTCGGCCGGCGCGAGCGCCGGCTCAGGCGCGGGCGGCGGGGTCCAGTCGATCTCCTCGGCGTCGAGGCGGTTCTGGCTCACGGGTCGCTCCAAAGCTGGGGGCCGCGGCCCACCTTAGCGGCCCCGGCGGCGATCACCGACGCTGGCTTGAGCTGCGCATATGTCTACTTGTGAATAGGAAAGCGGCGGGGCTAGCGTCGCCGCACTGTGAGCCACGCGCACGGCGTACCGGCAGGGCCGGCCGATCCCCGCACCCGGCGGGTCCTGGCCGCCGTGCTGATCCCGGCGGCCATCGCCACCCTGGTGGCGATGGCGGTGCTCTGGCCCGGCCGGGTCCATCTCGGATCGGCCGCCGATTCCGCCGAACGGGTGAACGCCACGGTCACCGCGATCGCCGGAGCCACCGCGACCGTGCGCCTCGGCGACGGGACCACGGTCACCGTGGACGTGCCGGACGGGCCGGGCGCGCCCACCCTCGGCACCGGCGACGACGTGGTCCTGCTGCACCTGCCGGACGCGGTGCCGGGCGGCCGGGACTACACGGTGGTGGACCACCAGCGGGCCCGGCCGATGATCTGGCTGCTGGTGGCGGTGGTCCTGGCGGTGCTCGCGTTCGGGCGGCGGCTCGGGCTGACCGCGCTGATCGGGCTCGCGGTCAGCTTCGCGGTGCTGCTGCTGTTCGTGATCCCGGCGATCCTGAAGGGCGAGAACCCGCTGCTGATCGCGGTGGTCGGCAGTGCCGCGATCATGTTCGCGGCGCTGTATCTGACGCACGGCGTCAACGTGCACACGTCGGTGGCGATCGCCGGCACCCTGGCCAGCCTGGTCGTCACCGGGCTGCTCGGCGCCGGGTTCACCGCCGCGCTGCACCTGACCGGGGTGGCCGGCGACGACGCCGCGTTCCTCGCCGCCACCCGGGCCGGTCTGGACATGCGGGGCCTGCTGCTGGCCGGGGTCGTGATCGGCGCGCTCGGTGTCCTCGACGACGTCACCGTCACCCAGGCCGCGACTGTGGCCGAGCTGGCCGCGCACGGCGACCGCGGCCGGCGGGAGATCTACCGGGCGGCGAGCCGGGTCGGCCGGGCGCACGTCGCCTCCGCGGTGAACACGCTTGTCCTCGCGTACGCCGGAGCCTCTCTGCCCTTGTTGTTGTTGCTGGCCACCGGCAGTTCGCCGGTCGGTGACGTCCTCACCGGCGAACTGCTGGCCGGCGAGATCCTGCGCAGTGCGGTCGGCACGATCGGCCTGGTGGCCTCCGTGCCGATCACGACCGCGCTGGCATGCCTTGTGGTCAGAAGCCGATCGGCAGGCCCGCGTAGTTCTCCGCCAGCCCGGTCGCCCCGGCATTCGAGGTCGTGACCCACCGCAGCTGGGACAGCTGGAGTTGGGCGTCGAACGGGTCGCCGCTCGTGTGCAGCATCGTCGTCATCCACCAGGAGAAGTGCGTGCAGCGCCAGACCCGCCGCAGCGCGTCGTCGGAATAGGCATCGGCGAGAGCCGGGTCGCGGCGATTCAAAAGAGCGACCAGGGCCGTGCTGAGCAGGGAAACGTCGGCGATCGCCAGGTTGAGGCCCTTCGCGCCGGTCGGCGGCACGATGTGCGCGGCGTCGCCGGCCAGGAACAGCCGGCCGTGCCGCATCGGCGTCTGCACGTAACTGCGCATCGGCAGCACGCTCTTCTCGGTGATCGGCCCGGGCGTCAGTTTCCAGCCGTCCTGCCCGTGCCCGAGCCGGACGGCCAACTCGTCCCAGATCCGCTCGTCCGGCCACGAGGCCGGGTCGGTGCCGTTCGGCACCTGCAGGTAGAGCCGGCTCACCGTGGGCGAGCGCATCGAATGCAGGGCGAAGCCGTTCGCGTGCCAGGCGTAGATCAGCTCGTCGGTGGACGGTGCCACATCGGCCAGGATGCCCAGCCACGAGTACGGATACGTACGCTCGAAGTGCTCGGCCGGCACCGCCTGCCGGCTCGGCCCGAACGACCCGTCACAGCCGGCGATCACGTCGGCGTCCAGCCGCTGGGCCGCGCCGCCGGCGTCGAGGTAGGTCACGTACGGCCGGTCGGATTCGACGTCGTGCAGCTGGACGTCGGTCACCTCGTACCGTGCGTCGGCCGTGCCCGCCGCGACCAGGTCCTTCTGCACCTCGGTCTGGCCGTAGACCCAGACCGTGCGGCCGGCCAGATCGACGAAGTCGAGATGGTGGCGTTCGCCGGCGAAGTTCAGGTAGATGCCGCGGTGCTCGTGCCCCTCCGCCCGCAGCCGGTCGCCGAGGCCCACCTCGGTGAGCAGATCGACGCTGGACTGCTCGAGGATGCCGGCCCGGATGCGGGACGCGACGTACTCCTGCGAGCGGGTCTCGAGGACCACCGAGTCGACGCCGCCCTGGGCGAGCAGATGGGACAGGAGCAGGCCCGCCGGGCCGGCGCCGATGATGGCGACCTGGGTACGCATGCCTCCAGACAACCCGCCCGCGGCCCGGCGGGGCAAGGGGCTATTTCCACTGAGCGGAAGCCAGCACCCGGCTGATGCCCTGCGCCGCGACCTGCAGCGCCGACACCAGGCGGGCCCGTTCCCGGCGCAGGTCGGGCACCACGAGACCGAGCGCCGCCACCACCTCGCCGACCGGCCCGCGCACCGGCACCGCCACCGAGCAGGCGCCCAGGCTCATCTCCTCGCCGGTGGTGGCGAACCCCTCGGCGCGCACCCGCCTCAGCTGGTCGAGCAGCCGGGCCGGCTGGGTGATCGTGTACGGCGTGACCCGGGTCAGCTTCCCCAGTACCTCGGCTCGCACGGGCTCGGGGGCGTGGGCGAGCAGCACCTTCCCGACGCCGGTGGCGTGCATCGGCAGCCGCGATCCGACCTTGCTGACCACCGGCACCGACACGTGCCCGGAGAGCCGGTCGATGTAGAGCACCTCGCAGCCGTCCCGCACCGCCAGGTGCACGGTGACCAGGGTTGCCCCGTACAGGTCGTGCAGGAACGGCGAGGCGGCCTGCCGCAACCCGGCCTGCACCGGCGCGAGCAGCCCGAGGTCCCACAGGCGGCGGCCGATCACGTATTCGCCGGACTCCAGGCGGGCCAGCGCACCCCACCGGCACAGCTCGCCGACCAGGCGATGGGCGGTCGCGAGGGGCAGGCCGGCGCGCCGGGCGAGCGCGCTGAGGGTGAGCTGCCGGTGGTCGGTGTCGAACGCACCCAGCAGGTCCAGGGCCCGGGAGGTGACGCTCGCCGACATGGTGATCCTTCCGTCCAATGGAAGGCAAGTATCGCGCCCGCAACCGCCGGGGCCTAGTTTCGATTACGTGACGACCACCCAGGCGGACATCGACCGCGAGATCCTGGCCGGTCAGGCCGACGGCCCGCAGGAGAACCAGCCGCGCCTCGACTACCCGCCCTATCGCAGCAGCATCCTGCGCCACCCGACCAAGGCGCTGCATCCGATCGACCCCGAGGGTGTCGAGCTGTGGGCGCCGTGCTTCGGCCACTCCGACGTCGACGACGCGGAGGCCGACCTGACCATCCAGCACGCCGGCGAGCCGCAGGGGTCGCGGATCGTGGTGGCCGGCCGGGTCGTCGACGGCGCCGGCCGCCCGGTGCCGCACCAGTTGGTGGAGATCTGGCAGGCGAACGCGGCGGGTCGTTACGCCCACCTGCGCGACCAGCACCCGGCGCCGCTGGACCCGAACTTCACCGGGCAGGGCCGGGCGCTCACCGACGCCGACGGCTACTACCGGTTCCAGACGATCCAGCCGGGGCCGTACCCGTGGCGGAACCACCTCAACGCCTGGCGCCCCGCGCACATCCACTTCTCGCTGTTCGGCACCGACTTCACCCAGCGGCTGATCACCCAGATGTACTTCCCGGGCGACCCGCTCTTCGCGCTCGACCCGATCTTCCAGTCGGTGACCGACCCGAAGGCGCGGGAGATGCTCATCGCGAAGTACGACCACGACCTGACCTCGCCCGAGTACGCCCTCGGATACCGTTGGGACATCGTGCTCACCGGCGACCACCGCACCCCGCTCGACACCGAGGAGCCCTCGTGAGCGCCGCCCCGGGCCAGACCGTCGGCCCGTTCTTCCACCTCGGTCTGCCCTACGAGAAGGGCAACGAGCTGGTGCCGCCCGGCCGGGCCGGCGCGATCCGGCTGCACGGGCGGGTGCTCGACGGCAGCGGCGTCCCGGTGCCGGACGCGATGATCGAGATCTGGCAGGCCTCGCCGGACGGGAAGATCCTGCAGCAGCCGGGGTCGCTGCGCCGGGACGGCTGGACGTTCACCGGCTTCGGCCGGGCCGCCACCGACGCCGACGGGCACTACTGGTTCTCCACCCTCGCGCCCGGCCCCACCGAGCCCGGCAAGCCGGCCTTCTTCGCGGTCGCGGTGTTCGCGCGCGGCCTGCTCGACCGGCTGTTCACCCGCGCCTACCTGCCGGCCCCGAAGGATCTGGACGCCCTGCTCGAGTCGGTTCCGGAGGACCGCCGCGGCACGCTGATCACCGAGGCCGACGACACCGGCGTGGTCTTCGACATCCACCTGCAGGGCCCGCACGAGACGGTGTTTCTCAGTTTCCCGAGGCATCGCGGCATCTGGGCATGAGTCTTCTCTGGCCCGGCGAGCACCGCGCCGGCGATCTGTTCACCGACGAGTCGGTCGTCGCCGCCATGGTCCGGGTGGAGGAGGCCTGGGTGGCTGCCGTCACCGGGTCGCCGCAGGATCTGGGTGACCTCGTCGGAGCCGCCGACCTGCCCGTCCTCGCCCGCGAGGCCGAGGACGGCGGCAACCCGGTGATCCCGCTGGTCAAACTGTTGCGGCAGCGGATCGACCCGGCGCTGAAGGAAACCCTGCACACCGGCCTGACCAGCCAGGACGTCCTGGACACCGCGCTGGTGCTCAACCTCGGCGCGGCGATCGAGCGGATCAAAGCCGATCTCTCGGTGCAGGTCGGGGAGCTGGCGTACCTCGCCGAGCGGCACCGCGGCACCCGGATGGCCGCCCGCACCCTCACCCAGCACGCCATCCCGATCACCTTCGGGCTCAAGGCGGCCGGCTGGCTGCACGGCCTGCTGGACGCCCGGGACGCGCTGACCGCCGCCGCCGACCTGCCGGTCCAGATCGGCGGGGCGGCCGGCAGCCTGGCCGCGCCCACCGTGCTGGCCGGCTCGCCGGAGCACGCCCTCGATCTGGTGACCATGACGGCGGCCAACCTCGGCCTGGCCGTCCGGCCGCCCTGGCACACCGCCCGCGCCCCGTTCACCCGGGTCGCCGACGCGTTCGTCACCTGCACCGACGCCTGGGGCAAGCTGGCCAACGACGTCCTGCTCGGCAGCCGCCCCGAGATCGGCGAGCTGGCCGAGCCGGCGGTCGCCGGCCGGGGTGGTTCGTCGGCGATGCCGCAGAAACAGAACCCGGTCCTGTCCGTGCTGATCCGCCGCACCGCCCTGGCCGCCCCGCAGCTCGCCGCCACCCTGCACCTGGCCGCCGCCGAGGCGGTCGACGAACGCCCGGACGGCTCCTGGCACGTCGAGTGGTCCACCCTGCGCACCCTGGCCCGCCGCACCGTCGTGGCGTCCTCGCAGACCGCGGAGCTGCTCGGCGGCCTGCGGGTGGACCCCGAGCGGATGGCCGCGACCCTGGCCGCGGCCCGCCCGGGCATCGACGCCGAGCGCACCAAGATGGGCGACGACGGTCCCTACCTGGGCGCCACCGAGCAACTGATCGACGCCGCCCTCGAACGAGCCCAGGGGAAACCATGCTGACCGGTGTCACCCTCGTCGACGCTCCCGGCCGGCCGCTGCTGCTGCTCGGCCCCTCGCTCGGCACCTCGGCCGAGACGCTGTGGGGCAGGTGCGCGCGGCTGCTGCGCGGCGACTACCACGTGGTCGGCTGGGAGCTGCCGGGGCACAGCACCGGGGCGCCGGCCTCGGCCGGCTTCGGCATCGCCGGCCTGGCCAAGAGCGTGCTCGAGCTGGCCGATCGGGTGCGGCCGGGCGCGCCGTTCCGGTACGCGGGGGACAGCGTCGGCGGCGCGGTCGGCCTGCAGTTGCTGCTGGACGCCCCGAACCGGGTCGAGGCGGCGGTGCTGCTCTGCACCGGCGCCAAGATCGGGGAGAGTGGCGGGTGGCGGCAGCGGGCCGAGACGGTCCGGGCCGAGGGCACCCAGGCGGTGGTGGCCGGGTCGATCCAGCGGTGGTTCGGGCCGGGCTTCACCGAGCGCGAGCCCGAGGCGGCCGAGGCGCTGCTGGACGTGTTGCGCGGCGCCGATCCGGAAAGCTACGCCAAGGTCTGCGAGGCCCTCGCCTCGTTCGACGTGCGGGACCGGCTCGGGGCGATCACCGCTCCGGTGCTGGCCGTCGCCGGCGCCGAGGATCAGCCCACCCCGCCGGACAGCCTGGCCCTGATCGCCGAGACGGTCCGCGACGGGCGTCTCGTGGTGCTCGACGGGGTCGCGCACCTCGCCCCGGCCGAGCGGCCGGACACCGTGGCCGAGCTGCTCGACGAACACTTCCGCCGGGACGAGCAGGAGCGCACGCTCGCCCGGACCAGGGAGGCCGGGATGGCGGTGCGGCGGGCCGTGCTCGGCGATGCCCACGTCGACCGGGCCGTGGCCGGGACCACCCCGTTCACCCAGGATTTTCAGGAGCTCATCACCGCGTACGCCTGGGGGGAGATCTGGACCCGCCCGGGCCTGGACCGCCGCAGTCGCTCGATGATCACCATGACCGCGCTGGTGGCCCTCGGCCACCACGAGGAGCTCGCCATGCACGTGCGCGCCGCGCGGACCAACGGCCTCAGCGACGACGAGATCAAGGAAGTGTTGCTGCAGACCGCGATCTACTGCGGTGTGCCGGCCGCGAACACCGCGTTCCGGATCGCGCAGCGAGTCCTCGACGAGGGCTGAACCACCCGGATCAGGCAGCGCCGGCCCGCCCAAGCGGTCCGGCGATTTGTCGTGTCTGACTAACAAAGAGCACCATGCTGAACAGCAATCTTGGAACTCCGTTAATGATTAATTTCCAGGATTGACAAACAACTCCCTGCCGGGAAGCCTGAGGCGGTCACCACAGCAGGGGAGCGACGAATCATGAACTCGAAACCAGCGATAATTCCGTCCTTGTTGGCCCTCTCGCTGATCGTCGGCGGCTGCGGCGGGGGCGGCTCGTCGCAGTCCGCCACCGGAACCGAAGCGATCACGCTCACCAGCACCACGCCCGCGGCCGCCGGGGACATCGACAAGGTCACCTGGGCGTTGCCGAACGGCGAACCGACCTCGCTCGACCCGGCCAAGACCGGCGACTACTCGGCCAACTCGGTCGTCACCAACCTCTGCGAGAGCCTGCTGCGCCTGCAGCCCGACTTCTCCACGGCACCCGGCCTGGCGAAGTCGGTGACCCAGAAGGACGCCAGGACCGTCGTCATCACCCTGCAGGACGGCGTGACGTTCTGGGACGGCGCCGCGATGACGGCCGCCGACGTGGTCTACAGCCTCCGGCGCAACATGGACCCGAAGCTGGCGTCCTACAGCGCGCACGTCTTCGCCAACGTGTCGAGCATCGACGAGACCGGCCCGCTCGAGGTGACGGTGCAGTTCCGTACGCCCGATGTGCAGTTCATCCCGGACCTGGCCGGCGTGCCCGGCGCCGTCATGGAAAAGGCCTTCACCGAAAAGGCCGAAGCCAAATTCGGTACGCCCACCGGCGGCCTCATGTGCACCGGGCCGTTCCGGCTCGGCACCTGGCAGACCGGCCAGAAGATCGAGCTGAAGCGGTACGACGGGTACTGGGACAGCGCCCGTAAGGCGAAGGCCGCCACCTTCGACTTCGTCTTCATCACCGACGACAGCACGATCACCAGCGCCCTGCTGGCCGGCGAGGTCGACGGCGTCTACGGCGCCCCGGTCGGCAGCCTCGCCACCCTGCGCAGGACCGCGGCCGGAAAGCTCTACTTCGGGCCCAGCACCGAGACCGTGAGCCTCGGCCCGGTCGCCGCCGAGGGGCCGGCCGCCGACGCCCGCATCCGGCAGGCTCTCGACCTCGCCATCGACAAGACCACGTTCATCACCAGCGTACTCAAGGGCGCGGGCACCCCGCTGAAGACCTTCACCCCGCCGCTGGCCTGGGCCGGCAGCCCGGCCAAGGCGGTCTACGACGAGGGGTACGCGGCCCTGCCGGACAGCGCCAAGGCCGACCTCGACGCCGCGAAGAAGCTGGTCGCCGCGGCCGCCCCGAGCCGGACCACCCTGGTCGTGGCCGTGCCGGCCGGCAACCAGGCGCTGCTGCAGACCGCCACCATCACCCAGGCCGCCGCCCAGCAGATCGGCCTGACGGTGACCATCAAGCAGCTGCAGGCGGCCGAGTTCGCCGGGCTGTTCTACGACCCGTCGCTGCGGGCCGGCATCGACTTCATCGCCACCACCGGTTACCTCGAGGTGCCCGGCGCCCTGTATTACGCGCCCGGTTTCGTGCTCAGGGGCGCCCAGTTCAACTGGACCGGCTACGACGACCCGGCGGTCACCCAGAAGATCATCGCGGCGGTCTCGGCCACCGACCCGGCCGAGTCGGCCAAGCAGTTCGTGGCCGCGCAGGCCATCTTCGGGCCGGCCCGGCTGCAGATCACCCTGGCCGAGTCGTACAACCGGCTGTTCCTCGGCAAGCGGATCACCGGCGCCCCGGCGTCGTTCTCCTACATCAGTACGGCCTGGGCCGCCCAGGTCGGCTCCGCGTCGTGATCGGGTTCGTCGGGCGCAAGGTGGCCGCGATGCTGGGCACGGTGCTGGTGGCCAGCTTCGTCATCTACGGCGCTCTCTACCTCGCGCCCGGCGACCCGGCCTCGCTGCTGGCCGGCGGGCACGAGATGAGCCCGGCCGCGCTCGCCGCGATCCGCGCGCAGTACCACCTCGACGACCCGTTCCTGGTGCAGTACTGGCAGTGGCTGTCCGGCGTGCTCACCGGGCACCTCGGTGACTCGCTGGTGTTCCGGGAACCGGTCGCGCACCTGATCGGGGCGCGCCTGCTGAACACGGTGCTGCTGGTGGCGTACGCCTCGCTCCTGATCCTGGGGGTCGGGGTCGGATCCGGGATCGTCGCCGCCGTCGGCGGCAGGATCGCCGACACGGCGGTCACGGTGACCACGACGGTGCTGATGGCCGCGCCCGCGTTCGTCGCCGCCATCGTGCTGATCTGGATCTTCGCGACGAAGCTGTCGTGGTTCCCGGTCTACGGATCGGGCACCGGCTTCGGCGACCGGATCCACCACCTGACCCTGCCGGCCGTCGCGCTCAGCGCGGGCTATCTCGCCTACCTCTCCCGGATCACCCGGGCCGAGGTGCGCGCCGAACTCGGCTCCGACCACGTGGTCGCGGCCCGGGCCCGGGGCGTGCGGCGGGCCGCGATCCTGCGCCGGCACGTGCTGCGCAACGCGGCGGCCCCGGTGCTCGCGGTCTCCGGTATCACCGTGGCCGGGTTGTTCGCCGGCACCGCGATCGCCGAGCAGGCGTTCGGGGTGAGCGGGCTCGGGTCGCTGCTGGTGCAGAGCGCGGCCCGGCAGGACCTGGTCGTCGTGCAGGTAATCGCGCTGCTGCTGGTCGCCGCGTTCGTCCTGGTCAACATGCTGGTCGATGTCGTCAACGCGATTCTCGACCCGCGCTTGCTCCGCGCCCGGGAGGTCGGATGACGCTCGCTCTTGCCGCTCCGCTGCGGCTTCCGGCCCGCCGGCTCGCCGCCCTCGGGTGGGCCTCGTCGCTCGCCGGCCTCATCTGCGCGCTGGTGGTGCTGATCGCGGTGTTCGCGCCGTGGATCGCGCCGCACGACCCGAACGCGGTCGACCCGCTCAACGCCTACGCGCCGCTCTCCGCGGCGCACCCGCTCGGCACCGACGACCTCGGCCGGGACCTGCTGTCCCGGCTCATCCTCGGGTCGCGCACCAGCCTCGCCGGGCCGCTCGTCGTGATCGTGCTGTCCGGTGCGACCGGCACCGCGCTCGCCGTCTCGGCCGCCTGGATCGGCGGCTGGTTCGACGCCGCCGTGTCCCGGGTGCTGGACATCCTGTTCGCCTTCCCCGGACTGGTCCTGGCGATCACCGTGGCCGCCCTGTTCGGCGCCGGTTTCCTGGCTCCGGTGGTGGCGCTGTCGCTCGCCTACGTGCCGATCATCGCCCGGGTCATGCGGGCCGCGGCACTGCGCGAACGGTCGCTGCCCTATGTGGAGGCACTGCGCGTGCAGGGCTTCTCCGGATGGCACATCTGCCGCCGGCACCTGCTGCCCAACCTCGCTCCGCTGCTGGTCGTGCAGGCCGCGATCAGCTTCGGCTACGCCATGATCGACCTCGCGTCGATCTCGTTCCTCGGCCTCGGGCTCCAGCCGCCGGCCGCGGACTGGGGTCTCATGATCGCCAACGGGCAGCCGTCGATCCTGGCCGGCTTTCCCCAGCAGTCCATCGCGGCCGCCGTCGCCGTGGTGATCACCGTCGTGGCGTTCACGGTCGTGGCGGAGCGGATGGCGGCCCGATGACCGCGTTCCTCGAATTCGATCACCTGCGGGTCGACGTGCCGACGCCGATGGGGCCGCGGCCGGTGCTGCGATCGGTGAACCTGGCCATCGCCGCCGGGGAGGCGGTCGGCCTGGTCGGCGAGAGCGGCTCGGGCAAGTCCCTGACCGCGCGGTCGGTGCTGGGCCTGCTGCCCGGCGGGGCGACCATCGCCGGGGCGGTCCGCTTCCGGGGTACGGACATCGGCACGCTCGACGCCGCCGGGCTACGACGCCTGCGGTCCCGGGAGGTCGCCATGGTCTTCCAGGACCCGCGGGCGACCGTCAACCCGGTGCGGACGATCGGCGACTTCCTCACCGAGGTGCTGCGCGAACGGGGCATGTCCCGCTCCGCCGCGCTCGCCCTGGCCGGCGGCATCCTCGCCGACATCGGCGTCGACGACGTGCCCCGGCGGCTGAAGCAGCGGCCCTACGAACTGTCCGGCGGTCTCCTGCAGCGGGTCGTCATCGCGGCCGCCCTGGCCGGGGAACCGGCGCTGATCCTGGCCGACGAGCCGACCACCGCGCTCGACGTCACCACCCAGGAGGAGGTGGTGGCGATCCTCGACGAGCAGCGCCGGCAGCGCGGGACCGCGCTGCTGTTCATCTCGCACGACCTGGAACTGGCCACCGCGGTGTGCGACCGGATCGCGGTGATGTACGCGGGCGAGATCGTCGAGATCCTTCCGGCGAAGTCGCTGCACGAGGAGGCCCGCCATCCGTACACGAAGGCGCTGCTGCGGGCCCGGCCCGGCTCGGTGCCACCGGGGGAGCGGCTGCAGATCGTGCCCGGCACCCCGCAGTCCGGCATCGAGGCCCCGCCCGGGTGCGTGTTCGCCGACCGATGCCCGGTCGTCGAGGCGGACTGCCGCACCACCGTGCCGCTGCTGGTCGGCGGCGTCGCCTGTCACCTGGAGGTGCCGTGATTCTCGAGGTGACCGACCTGCGCAAGGTGTTCCGGGGCGACTTCGTCGCGGTCGACGGCGTCTCGTTCGCCGTACCGGTCGGGGGTTCCCTGGCCATCGTCGGCGAATCCGGCTCGGGCAAGACGACCTGCGCCCGGCTCGTGGCCGGTCTGGAACGGGCGACGTCGGGAACGATCCGGCTGGGCGACGACGGGACACCCCGGGCCCGCGTCGTGCAGATGGTGTTCCAGGACCCGTACCAGTCGCTGGATCGCCGCCAGACGGTCGCCGCCTGCCTCGACGAGGTGCTGGCCTTCCACACCGGCCTCGACCGGGCCGAGCGGCGCAGGCGGATCGGCGAGCTCCTCGAACTCGTCGGCCTCGACCAGCGCCACGCGGGCGTCCTGCCACGGCAGCTCTCCGGCGGTCAGCGCCAGCGGGTGGCCATCGCCCGCGCTCTCGCGCCGTCGCCGCGGCTGCTGATCCTGGACGAGGCGGTGGCGGCACTGGACGTCTCCATCCAGGCCCAGATCCTCAACCTGCTGGTGGACGCCCGCGCGGCTACCGGCGTCGGCTACCTGTTCGTCACCCACGACCTGTCCGTGGTGCGGCACGTCTGCGACGACGTCGTCGTTATGCGGCGCGGCCGGATCGTCGAGTCCGGATCGGTGGAACAGGTCCTCGGCGCGCCGTCGGCCGACTACACGAAGAAGCTGGTCGGCTCGATCCCGCGGCCCGGCTGGGTGCCCGTCCGAGGCGGCACCCGTGGCTGAGTCACAGCTGGTCCAGCAGGGACTCGGCGGCCGTCCGGACCAGGCCGCCGCCGGCGATCGGCAGCTGGAGCTCGGCCATGGTCGAGTTGCCGAGCGCCAGGCACCACAGGCCGTAAGCGGCCGACCGCCGTCGCAGAGCCGGCGCATCGGGATATTCGGCCGCGAGGGCCTCCTCGATCGTCTCGACCGCCCCCAGGTACTGCGCCTGCAGGATCGACCGGATCCGCTCGTCGGTGATACCGGCGGTGATCAGCTCGCGGATGACGGTGTCGTCGTCGCTGATCGGCAGGAAGCCGCTGCCGAACAGGTAGTCCATCACGATCGGCAGCTTCGCCGGCCCCTCCGCCTCGGCGACCGCCCCGGTGAACTCAGACTCGTAGCCGGTGTAGAGCCAGGACGCGAACGCCCGCAGCAGATCGTCCCGGTTGCCCACGTAGTGCCGCACGTGGCTGCGGCTGAGCCCGGACTCCTCGGACACCCGCTCCAGGGTGGTGCCGGCCAGCCCGTTCTTGCGCAGGCAGCGGCCGGTGGCCTGCATGATCTGCTCGGTCCGCTCGGCGGCCATGCTCGGGCGTCCCATCGCGGCTCCTCACTCGAAATTCAACGCCACTCTAATTGATTGTCATTGCGACGAAGAACGGAGTCACCATGAACCTGCCCGAACCCCGGCTGGCGTTCGCCTTCGAGGCCCGGGTCGGCGTCGCGGAGTCACTGCACGTCGGCCGGGGACCCGGCGAGGTGCTGATGTTCACCCCGATCACCGGCGGCTCGGTGGCCGGCCCCCGGCTGAACGGCGTGGTCCTGCCCGGCGGCGGCGACTGGTCCACCACCCGCGGCGGCACGACCGAGCTGGACGCGCGCTACCTGCTCCGGGCCGACGACGGCGCGGTGATCGACATCGTGAACCGCGGTTTCTGGCGGGCCGACCCGGACATCGAGCGCCGCGTCGACGCCGGCGAGGACATTCCCGAGACCGAGTACTACTACCGCACCAGCCCGGTCTTCCGCACCGACGCCGACCAGCACCGGTGGCTGGCCGAGTCGGTCTTCGTCGGGCTGGCCCGCGGCGAGGCCGGCCAGGTCTGCATCCGCTTCTTCGAGGTGCTCTGACATGACGATCGAGATCCACCGAACCGGCCCCGGCCCGCTGTCGCCGGACGCCACCCAGCACATGGTGCGCATGCGCGACGGCGTCCGCCTCGCCACCGACGTCTACCTGCCCGCCGACCCGGCCGTGCCGGGCCCGACCATCCTGACCCGCCTGCCGTACGACAAGACCGGCGAGTACACCTTCATGCCCCGGGTCGCGGCCTGGTTCATCGCCCGTGGTTACACGATGGTCGTGCAGGACGTACGCGGAAAGTTCCGCTCCGAGGGTGAGACGCTGCTGTTCGTCAACGAGACGTACGACGGCTACGACACCATCGAGTGGATCACCCACCAGCAGTGGTCCGACGGCGTGGTCGGCATGTGGGGCGACTCGTACTACGGCTACACCCAGTGGGCCGCCGCGTCGTCCGCGCACCGCGCGCTCAAGGCCATGGTCCCGCGCGTCACCGGCACCCGCCTCGGCGAACTGCCGGTGCCGATCCCCGGGCAGCGCACGCACGACGTGGAGATGTCCGTGCACCGGTTCTATCCGCTGTCGATGTTCCACGACCGGGACATCCTCGAGTGGGAGCTCGACTGGTCCCGGCGCCCCCTCGCGGACGCGGTCGAGGAGTTCTTCCAGGCGGTGGGTTCCCGAAGTGCCTCCTACGACCTCTGGTTCCCGCACCCGGTGAGTTTGCGCCGATTCCCGGCCGGCAGCCCGTTCGACGCCCCGGCGGTCCCGGTCCTGCTGACCATCGGATGGTGGGACAACTGCGCACCCTGGCAGTGGTCCGACTACCGCGAGCTGGAACGCCGGCCGGCCTGGTCGCAGAACACCTTCCTGCTGCTGGAGGCCATCGACCACGAGAACAACAGCCACTTCGACCCGGCCGCCGCCCGTGACGAGACCTGGATGAACCGCTACCTCGAACCGGCCGCCGACTTCTTCGACGTCTTCCTGCGCGGCAAGGCCGCGACAATCCCCAGGGTCCGCTGGCAACTGGCGAACTCCGGCGACCCCACCCTGCGCCCGGCGGCCCATTGGCCTCCTTCCGGCGTACGGGCAATGGAGTTACATCCCCATCCTGGGGGGACCCTGGTCGCGGGTGGTTTCGATCCGCCGGTCGAGAAGTCCTGGGTCCACGACGCGTCGTCGCCCGTGCCGTCCCCGGTCCGTGACCCGTTCGCGTTCCTCGCCGAGTTGCCGGACGAGCGGGGTCTGGCCGCCCGGCCGGACGTCCTCACCTTCACCGCCGACCCGGTCGACGGCCCGCTGGACCTGGCCGGCCCGGTCCGGCTGCACGCCACGGTCGGCTCGGACGGCCCCGAGATGGACCTGTTCGCCCGCCTGTCCGACGTGGCCCCCGACGGCACCACCCACCTGATCGCCCGCGGCCAGCAGACCATCCTCGACCCCGGCACCGCGTTCGACGTCGAGCTCGACCTGGGCCACGTCGGTTACCGCCTGCCACCCGGGCACGCCCTGCGCCTGACCCTGGCCGGCAGCGACGCCCCCGAGTTCATCCCCGCCCCCGGCACCGGCGAACACCGCTGGCTGGCCGCCACCACCAAGCCCAACCACCAGCGGGTACGTCTGGGTGGCCGCACCGGCTGCCGGCTGACCGTCACCGTCCTATGAGAGGCCCCACCATGGACAAGCTCACTCTTCTCTCGGCCACGGAGATCGCCGAGGCGGTCCGCTCCGGAAGCGTGCCGGCCGGTGACGTGGTGGCGGCCCACCTGGCTCGTATCGACGAGGTCAACCCGGCGGCCGGCGCCGCCACGGTGGTCCTCGCCGACCGGGCCCGGGCCGCCGCCGCCGAGGTGGACGCCCGCATCGCGGCCGGCGAAAACCCCGGCCCGCTGGCCGGCGTACCCATCTCGGTGAAGGAGAACATCGACCTGACCTGGTCCGCGACCACGTCGGGCCTGCCGTTCGCCGCCGACCACATCCCCGCCTCGAACGCCAGCTTCGTCACCCGGCTGCTGGCCGCCGGCGCGATCCCGGTGGCCCGCGGCAACATGCCGGACGTCGGGCTGCGCTGGGACACCGACAACGACCTGTTCGGCCGCACCTTCAACCCGTGGGACCGCACCCGGGTCCCCGGCGGCTCCAGCGGCGGCGACGCGGTCATCGTCGCCACCGGCATGGCCGCGGCCGCCGTCGGCAACGACTACGGCGGCTCACTGCGGCTGCCCGCCCACGCGGCCGGCATCGCCGCCCTGCGCCCGTCGGCCGGCCGGGTGCCCGCCCCGACCCGCCAGATCATGCCGATCGAGCTGTCCCTGCAGGCCTTCGCGGTGAACGGCCCGCTGGCCCGCACGGTCGCCGACCTCGACCTGCTCTTCGGCGTCATGCACGGCGCCGACGACGTGGACCCGCAGAGCGTGACCGTCCCGCACCCCACCGGCTACGACGGCCCGCGCCGGGTCGCGGTCACCGTCGACCCGGCCGGCTGGGGCGTGGAACCGCAGGTGGCCGCGGCCGTCCGGGAAGCCGCCGCCGCCCTGGCCGCGGCCGGCTGGGAGGTCGAGGAGGTGGAACCGCCGCAGGTGGACCGCTGCGCCACCCTGTGGCGGCAGATCTCCGCCTCGGAGATGGCCCCCGGCCTGCTCACCCCCGGCGTGTTCCCCGGCCCGCTGTCGGCCGGCACGGTCAAGTACTTCACCGACAACGTGGCCGGCGTCGACCTGCTCGACACCGCCCCCGCGTACGCGGCGGCCTGGGCCGAACGGCACGCGCTGGCCGCGCTGTGGCGGCAGTTCCACACCCGCTACCCGATCGTGCTGGGCCCGGTCACCACCGCGGCGATGCCGGCCATCGGCTGGGACCTGTCCGGCCCCGAGGCCACCACCCAGCAGTGGCGCCAGCACCGCCTGCTGGTCACCGCGAACTTCCTCGGCCTGCCCGCCGTGGCGGTCCCCACCGGCCTAGCCGACGGCCGCCCCCAGGGCGTCCAGGTGATCGCCCGCCTGCACGGCGAGCACATCGCCCTGGCCGCGGCCCGCGACATCGAGGCGGCCGCCCCCACCCTGACCCCGATCGACCCACGCCCCTGACCGGCGCGCCCCGGGACGGCGGCACCCACGCGGCCCACCGGCCGCCGTCCCACCCATGGCGTTCCGCACCATCCACAAGCGACGATGGGGTCATGAAACACCGAAGTTGGCCGGTGATCGGTCTCGTCCTGGGCGCCGTGGCCGGCGGGCTATGGGGCTGGTTCGGCGCGGGCGGCTACGAGGCCAACGACTCGGCCATCGGCACGAGCTTCCTGTGCGCCCTGGCCGGCCTCCTACTCGGCGCCGTGGCCGCCACCGTAGCGACCCGCCGAGACCGCCGACGCCACTGACGCACGTCGAACGGGCGTCGAGCGTCGTTCCCGCCGCCGTAGACCGCGCCAATGCCTTCTCCGGGTGCGCGAGATCATTAACCGGGGATCGGGGCGTCGCGGCAGACCGTTCCGGCGGGTGGGACGGTGACGCGCAGCAGGTATTCGTAC
The DNA here is from genome assembly GCF_018332695.1 of Paractinoplanes toevensis. Classification (GTDB taxonomy): domain Bacteria; phylum Actinomycetota; class Actinomycetes; order Mycobacteriales; family Micromonosporaceae; genus Actinoplanes; species Actinoplanes toevensis. The sequence goes on along the minus strand of NZ_BOQN01000052.1, from coordinate 16,229 downwards.
ATGTAAGCCTCCATGCAGGCGCTCTTGCGCCGGGCGGTGTGGCCCTCGCCCTGCCACGTGATCAGGTGGCCGTTCGCCAGGATGCGGGCAAGGGCGACCGCGTCGGCGTACGGGGTGTCGGGATCGCCGGTGTTGCCGGAGACCAGGATCGGGGCCGACCCGGCCGCCCGGTACGACCCGGTGTAGCGACTGAGCCGCGCGGCCGGCCACTGCAGGCACGCCGGCGCGTGGGTCTGGTCGTAGGCGGGTGGCCCGTACGCCATGCGCGGCGCGGTGAGCGGGAAGTCCGCCGCGACCTTGGCCAGCCGGGTGCGCAGTTGCGGCAGGCCCGGCGGGTAGACCCGGTCGGCGCACTCGACGGCCACGTTGACCGCGTTGAACGCCGTGTCCGACTGGCTGATCGCGTACATCAGGGGCCCGGTGCGGGACTCGGCGAGGTGCAGGTCGGTGCCCAGGGCGGCCCACCGCCGGGTGCCGCTGTTCAGCCGGGACGTCAGTTCGGACAACACCGTGGCGCCGTTGACGCCCGGCAGTGGGTGGGCGTCGAGCGAATCCAGGATCGCCCGCACCCGCGCGGCCAGGTCCGGCCTCCCGGCCGCGAAGGCGCACGAGGCGGGCGTGGCGGCACACCACCGCAGGAAGCGTTGCAACGCCGCCTCGGTGGCCCGGTATTGCCCGTAGTCGTAGGAGTACGGGTCCTGGGCGTACTTCACCGGGTCGTAGCCGGAGTCCAGGACCAGCGCCCGGGTCCGCCCGGGGAACAGGTTGGCGTAGACGGTGCCGACGTAGGTGGCGTACGACCCGCCGAAGAACGTCAGCTTCGAGTCGCCGACGGCGGCCCGCAACAGGTCGAGGTCGCGGGCTTGGAACTCGGTACCGACGTACGGCAGAAGGTCTCCGGAATGCGCGAGGCAGGCGGCATTCCACTGCCGGGCCGAGCGTACGGCGTTGCCGAAGGTCGCCGGCGAAGCCCACTGGGCCTGGTAGTCCGGCCGATCCAGGCAGCTGACCGGCCGGCTGCGGTGCACCCCCCGCGGATCGAACCCGACGATGTCGAACCGGTCGCGGATCTCCTGGATCGCCGAGCCGGCGAACCCCTGCACCCACTCCCACCCGGAGCTGCCGGGCCCACCGGCGTAGAGGAACAGCGTCCCGATCCGCTCGGCCGGCTTGGCGGCCGGCCACCGCCGCAGCTGCAGCGTCAGCCGGGCGCCGTCGGGCCGGCGGTAGTCCACCGGAACCTGGGCGGGTGTGCACTGATAGACCCCGTCGCCGCAGTCCGCCCAGTCCAGGCCCGGCGCGACCGGGGCCGCCACGACCGGTCCGGCGCTCAATGTCAGCAGCGCGGCCACCGCGCCCAGGATCCTCATGGGCCCGAACCTAGGGACACCGGCCCGCAGACCGGCCCGAACGGCCGGTTCGTCACACGAAATGATTGACCGCGCGCCGGGCGGCTGTACTAATGATCGAATGCGGACCTTTCCTGCGGATTTCCTCTGGGGTGTGGCCAGCGCCGGTCACCAGATCGAGGGCGACAACACGACCAGCGATACCTGGTTCGCCGAGCACGTGACGCCGTCGGTGTTCCGGGAGCCGTCGGGGAAGGCCTGCGACGGCTACCGGCTCTGGCGGGAGGACGTCGATCTGGCGGCCGGGATGGGGCTGTCGGCCTACCGGTTCTCGGTGGAGTGGGCGCGGGTCGAGCCGGCCGAGGGGCAGTTCGACGACGAGGCGCTCGCGCACTACGAGGGCATCGTCGACCGGTGTGCCGAGCGCGGCCTGGCGGCCGTGGTGACGTTCAACCACATGACCTCGCCGCACTGGTTCGCGGCCCGGGGGAGCTGGCTCGATCCGGCGGCGCCGGGGTTCTTCGCGCGCTACTGCGACCGGGTGATGGCCGCCTTCGGGGACCGGATCGCGGTGGCGGTCACGCTGAACGAGCCGAACCTGCCGCACCTGCTGCGCTGGACGGCGATACCGGACTTCGTGCGGGATCTGGAACGCGCGACGCTTGAGGCGGCGAGCAAAGCGGCGGGGGTGGAGCGCTACCGGCTGACCAACGTCATGGTGCCCGAGGACCTGGACGCGATGGGCGACGGGATGAGCGCCGGTCACCTCGCGGCTCGCGCCGCGATCAAGGCGCGCCGGGCCGACCTGCCGGTCGGATTCTCCCTGGCGATCGTGGACGACCAGGTGGTCGGGGACGATCCGGCGGTGCGGGACCGGAAGCGGGCCGAGGTTTACGCGCGGTGGCTGGAGCTGGCCCGCGGCGACGACTACATCGGCATCCAGAACTACGAGCGGCACTACTACGACGGGAACGGACCGATCGGCGACCACGGCCCGCTCTCCGCGGTGGACGCGCGGTCCCTCGGCGAGACCGTTCGGTACGCGCACGCCGTCACGGGCGTGCCGGTGATGGTGACCGAGCACGGCATCTCCACCGAGGACGACAGCCGCCGGGCCGCGTTCATCCCGGAATCGCTGGCAGGTCTGTGGCAGGCGGTCGAGGACGGCGTGCCGGTTCGTGGCTACTTCCATTGGACGCTGATGGACAACTTCGAATGGATCTTCGGGTACGGGCCGAAGCTGGGCCTGCACAGCGTGGACCGGGAGACCTTCGAGCGGAGCCCGAAACCGAGTGCCGCCGTTTACGGGGGTATCGCCCGCGCGAACGGAGTCTGAGCTCGGCCCAGGGGCGCGGTCTTGAGGGCGACGGCCGTGGTGACGGTGACGACCGTGCCGCTCGAGCCGCCGGCGGTGCCGCCGTTCATGCCGGCCAAACCGACCCGGCTGCTCTCCGCGGCGGACGCGTTGAGCTGTCCGGCCGCGACGACCGTGCCGACGGTCAGCACGCCGGCGGTGGCTGCTGCGACGATGGTGACCAGGCGGCGGCGCTTACTTGCGGGCATAGGAGATCCTTCCGGTTGTGGGAGCCACTCAGTAGTGCGGCCGCCGTCCCGGGGGTAACCGAAAAAAGGAGAACTCAAGGTGCGTAGGCATCGATGGCTGGCGATCGCGATGGCCGTCGTGCTGTTGGCCGTAGTGGGCATCGTGGGCTTCTGGCCACTGAGCACCGGCGGCGGCACCGGAAACAGCGCCGCCGACGAGCCGTACTACGCGACCACCGCCGAGCTGGAGAACAGCGCCGAGGCGATCGTGCGCGGCACGATCGCATCGACCCGCGAGCGAGCCGACGAGACGATCGCGACCGTGCACGTCACCGCCGTCGCGAAGGGAAGCGCCGGACCGACGATCGACGTCATTTACGCCACGGCAGGCCCGGAGATCCCGGAGGGCTTACACCGAGGCGGCGAATTCGTGCTGCTCTTGCAGGTCCGCGACGAAACAGCATGGAATCTGGTCAACACCACCCAGGGCTATTACCCGTTCGTCGACGGCCGTGCAATCCCCGCCGCCGACAATTCGGTAACGCTGAGCGAAGCCGTTCTGCGCAGCGTTTCTTAAGGTCAGTTCCAATTCCCAAGTACGCCGTAGGACCAGTTCCCCGGCACTCGGTCCCGCTGCGCAAGACTCACCCTCCGCGCGCCCCCACCGGGCGGGCCCGGCGATTCCGCCTTTCCGACGTGCCAGTCACGTTCCTCTCCCATAACGGTGGCCTTCTGGATTCCGAGCCATCGTCGTTGCGCGCACAAATAGTGGGCGACGCATCGCCGACGAAACGATATGCCGCTTATATCGCCCGGCCCCGGCAATTCCTGCGGCGATGTGGCGCGGGGGCGAGGCCCCGCGCGGTCGGCTATGACGTCACGTTGAGGGGTGCGGCGGTGCGGGGGACCACCAGCAGGGCGATGACGGCCAGCACCGCGGACACCGCCGCCAGCACGCCCAGCCCCGGCTGCAGGCCGCCCGCCGCGGCGCCGAAACCGGCCACCAGCAGCGGTGACGCGAACTCGCCGACGAACAGGAAACCGGTCCACAGGCCGGTTCCCCGGCCGCGCTGCTCGAACCGTAGCCGGTTGGTGGCCCAGGTGAGCAGCACCGGCAGCAGCAGGCCGGTGCCCGCCCCGGTGATCATCGCGCCGACCGTCACCACCGGCACGTTGGGGGCCGCGAAGACTACTGCCAGGCCCACCGCGGCCAGGCCGAACGCGATCGGCAGCAGGGTGCGTGGCCGCTGCCGGGACAGCCGGGCGAACGACGCCGAACCGGCCGCGGTGGCCAGCGACATCGCGGCGCTGACCCCGCCGATCGCGGCGCTCGACGTGACGCCGAGGTCGTCCAGCACGAACGACAGCTGCACGATCAGCGCGTAGAACACCACCCCGCCGACCAGCGTGATCAGGCACGGGACCAAGAGTTCCCGCCAGGGCAGCGAGGGCAACTTCTTCGGCTTCGGGCCGGCGGCGGGCTGCCACAACAGCTTCGCCATGGGTACGACGAGGAGCAGCGCTACGGCGTACACCCAGAAGGGCGTGCGCCACCCGGCCGCGCCCAGCGCCCCGCCCAGCGCGAGGAACACCGTGGCCGCGAGGGTTGCGGCGAGGGTTTGCAGGCCGAGGTAGCGGCTGCGTCTCGGGCCCGACCAGTAGTCGGCGATCAGCGTGGTGCAGCAGGTCATGATGGCCGCCTCGCACAGCCCGACCACCGCGCGGCTGGCGATGATCGCGCCGAGCGAATCGAGGTAGAGCGGCGCGGTGCCGGCGATCGCGTAGACGACCAGCGCGGCGAGCAGCAGGCGCTTGCGGTCGAGGGCGTCGATCACGACTCCGGCGAACGGTGCGGTCAGGCCGATGATCAGCGCGGGCACGGTGAGCACGATCGGCACCAGCACGTCGGCGCCGGCGATCCCCGCGAAGTGGTCCTCCATCTTGGGCAGGACCGGCGCGATCAGCACCGCGCCGAGCACGGCCAGGCAGCTACCGGCGAGCAGCAGCGCCAGTTGGGCCGGGCCGGCCTCGCGGCCGTCCGGGGCACGAGCGGCGCTGTCCGGGGAACCGACGGAGGCGCTGTCCGAGGCACGGCCCGATATGGACGGGGACTCCAGGGGTGACGACATGGTGGGGCGGCCCTTCGACGGTGGAGACGCAGGTCACACCGGACTATCGGGGCGTCGCCGGGCCATCCGGAAGAGGGAATTCGGCTATGGGCGCCATAACCGGGGCTGATAGCTCGCGGCCCACCGAGTCCAGGACGCCGCGCAGCCAGGCGTGGGCCGGGTCGTTGCGGTAGATCGGATGCCACCAGAACGCCTCGGCGAGCGGCACCACATCGAACGGGCACGGCATTATGCGTACGCCGGCCGGGCCGGCCAACCGCCGCGCCAGGCGCTCCTGCAGCAGCGCGACCCGCCGCGTCCCGGTCACCAGGAACGGCATCGGCAGGAAGCCGTCGGCCACCACCTCGACCCGCGGCTCGATCCCGAGCAACCGCAGCTGCTGGGTGGCCGGCGCGAAGGCGGTGCGCAGGTTGTAGAGCACCACCCACGGCAGCATGGCCAGGTGTTCCAGGGTCAGCGTGTCGCCGACGGCGTCGTTGTCCGGCGACACGATGCACACCCATCGATCCTCGTAGAGATCGAGGTAGGGGATGTCGGTGAGGAAGCCGTGCGGCAGCAGCAGACCGTCGGCGGTGCGCAGGGTGTCGGCCGCGTGGTCCACCGTGTACGGCGTGGTCTGCTGCAACCGCAGCCGCACCCCGGGCGCGAGCTCGCCGAGTCGCCGGGCGAGCAGCGGCCCCACCTCGGTGGCCGCGTAGTCCGAGGTGATCACCGTGAACTCGCGCTCGATCGTGGTCGGGTCGAAGTCGGGCGTCACGTCGAAGACCCGCCGCACCCCGGCCAGGGCCGGCCCGGTCAGGGCGAGCAGCTGCGCGGCGAGGGGCGTCAGTTCGTACCGGTTGCCGGTGCGGGCCAGCAGTGGATCGCCGAAGTGCCGGCGCAGCCGGGCCAGCGCGGCACTGACCGCGGGCTGGCTCACCCCGAGCGCCTCGGCCGAGCGGGTCACGTTCCGCTCGCGCAGCAGCGCGTCCAGGGTGACCAGCAGGTTGAGATCGAGGTTGGCGAGCACGCGGTCGGCCGTCACGGGCCGAAGTATAAGCACGGCTGATGGCCAACATCAGCAGTTGGGCCTTTCCTGATGGCCGGACGGCCCTGGACAGTGGTGGCAGTCACATCCCGGCAACAGGGGGTAATGATCGTGCCTGCCGTACGAAACGTTCTCGTGGTCGGTGGCGGCGCCGCCGGCGCCGCTGTCGCGACGCTGCTGGCCGAGGGCGGGGTCGCGGTCGAGCTCATCGACATCAAGCCCGACATCGGCGCTCTCGGCTCGGGCATCACCCTGCAGGGCAACGCTCTGCGGGTCCTGCGGGAAGTCGGCGTCTGGGACGAGATCAGCCGGCGCGGATACGCCTTCGACACGCTCGGCCTGCGCGCGCCCGACCCGAACGGCACGCTGATCGCCGAGCTCGACGACATCCGCACCGGCGGCGAGGACCTGCCCGCCACGCTCGGCATGTACCGCCCCGACCTGGCCCGGATCATGGTGGCGCGGGCCGAGGCGGCCGGCGTCAAGGTCCGCTTCGGCACCACGTACACGGCACTCGACCAGGACGGCGACGGCGTGTCGGTCACCTTCGCGGACGGTACGGCCGGCGACTACGACCTGGTCGTCGGGGCCGACGGCATCCGCTCGTGGACCCGCCGCACGCTCGGCATCCCGCTGGAGACCGCGAACGTCGGCATGGGCATCTGGCGGGCCTTCACGTCCCGCCCGGCGAGCGTCACCCGCACCGACCTGTACTACGGCGGGCCGAGCTACATCGCCGGGTACTGCCCGACCGGCGAGAACACGCTCTACGCCTACCTGGTCGAGGACGCGCAGGATCGCAGCACGCTCACGCCGGACGAGTGTCTCGACGTCATGCGTTCGCTGGCCGGGGCCTACCACGGGCCGTGGGACGACATCCGCGAGACCCTGACCGACCCCTCGCGCATCAACTACACGTGGTTCGAGAGCCATCTGCTCGACGGCCCCTGGCACCGCGGCCGGGTCGTGCTGATCGGCGACGCCGCGCACGCCTGCCCGCCGACCCTCGCCCAGGGTGCCGCCCAGGCCCTCGAGGACGCCTCGGTGCTGGCCGAGCTGCTGCTGCGGGAATCCGTGCTGAGCGACGAGCTGTGGCAGGAGTTCACCGGCCGCCGCTTCGAGCGGGCGAAAACCGTCGTCGAGGGCTCGCTGCAACTGTGCCGCTGGCTGCTCGCCCACGAGCGCGGCGACGTGCCGGGGCTGATGGGCCGCATCTCCCACCTTCTGATGAATCCCGCCTGAGGACCCGCCATGAACGAACGACTGATCACCCACCTGCGCCACGTCGACCTGGCCGTGCCGGACTACGACAAGCAGCTGGAGTTCTACACCACGATGTGGGGGCTCGACCCCACGGTCACCGACGAGGGCATCGCGTTCCTCGCCGCGGCCGGTTCCCCCGAGCAGTACTCGGTGCGGCTCCGCAAGGCCGCCGAGAAGCGGCTCGACCTGATCGCGTTCGGCGCGGCCACCCCGGCCGACGTGGACGCGCTGGCCGAGCGGCTCGGCGCCGACGGCGTCCGGCTGGTCGGCGAGCCGGGCACGATGCAGACCCCCGGCGGCGGTTACGGTTTCCGGTTCTTCGACTGCGACGGCCGTACGGTCGAAGTCTCTTCCGATGTTGAAGTTCGTGCCCACCGGAAGCTGGAGGAGGGCGAATCCGTCCCGGTCAAGCTCTCGCACGTGGTGATCAACTCACCGAACCCGGAGCAGACCGTCGCGTTTTACGAGAAGCATCTCGGGTTCGCGCTCTCCGACACCCTGATGCACCCGCGGATGGGCTCGATGATGTGGTTCCTGCGCACCAACCGCTGGCACCACAGCCTCGCCATCGCCCGCGGGCCGCACGTGGCGCTGCACCACGCGTCGTTCGAGATGCGCGGCATCGACGAGTACATGCGCGGCACCGGCCGGCTGCTGCGCGGCGGCGTCGAGAAGGTATGGGGGCCGGGGCGGCACATGGCCGGCAACAACACGTTCTCCTACTTCCTCGACCCGCACGGCAACACCATCGAGTACACCACCGAGCTGGAGGAACTCGACGAGGACAGCTGGCACCCGCACCTCTACGACTTCTCCGACCCGGCGGTGTCCGACCAGTGGGGCACGGCGAACCCGATGACCGAGTTCGTCGCCAAGCAGTCGTTCAACGACCCCGACCGCGGCATCTTCGTCGCCCCGCCGGTCTGATGCGGATCGCCACCTGGGCTTTCCAGGGCGAGACGCAGTCGGGTGTGGTCCGCGACGACGCCGTGCACCCGTTTGCCGACGGGCTCACCGCTCGTCAGGTCGTGGAGTCCGGGGATGCGGCCTCGGTGGGAACGCTTCCCGGCGTACCCCTTGCCGAGGTGCGATTGCTTGCGCCGCTGCAGCCTGCCTCTTTCCGCGACTTCGTCGCGTTCGAAGAACACGTCGAGGGCGTACGGCGGGCCGTCGACGGCCGTGGCGGGGTGCCGGAGGCCTGGTACGACGCGCCGACCTTTTATTTCACCAACCCGCACACGCTGACCGGCCCCGACGTCGACGTCGCCTTTCCGGCCTCCTCGGTGGCGCGTGATTTCGAGCTGGAGGTCGCCGCGATCGTCGGCCCCTCCGGGATCTTCGGATACACGATCTTCAACGACTGGTCGGCGCGCGATTTGCAGAGCCGGGAGATGCAGGTCAACCTGGGCCCGGCCAAGGGCAAGGACTTCGCCGGCAGCCTCGGGCCGTGGATCGTCACCGCCGACGAGCTGGCTCCCTACCTCGACGGCGACGGTTTCCTCGCCCTGGAGTGCACCGCGGCGGTCAACGGCGCCGAGATCGGCCGGGATCTGCTCTCGAACATGGGCTGGACCTTCGAGACCATGCTCGCCTACGCCGCCCGGGACAGCCGGGTCGTCGCCGGCGACGTGCTGGGCTCCGGGACGGTCGGCAACGGCGGCTGCCTGGCCGAGCTGTGGGGCCGGTCCGGCAAGCAGGAACCGCCGCCGCTGCGGGACGGCGACGTCGTCACCCTCACCGTGCAGGGCATCGGCAGCCTGACCAACCGGGTCACCTCGGCGCCGCCCGCCGCCGCCCTTCCGCCCGTTCGCCCTCCGAAAGGCAGGCCCTGATGTTCGAGTACTTTCCCGGCAACTACGTCTGGAACCTCAGCGTGGTGGCCGCGCTGAACAGCGGCGGCCTGATCGACGAGGTGGACCGCGCGTGCCGGCCGATCCGCGACCTGGCCGCCCAGGGTTCCGACGTCGGCACCAAGCAACTGATGGCCTCCTTCACCGCCGTCGTCGACGACCTGGAGGCGCAGGCCACCGCGGCCGGATCGGCCCGGACCGCCGGGCAGCTGTACTTCCGGGCCACCAACTACCTGACCCAGGCCGAGCGGATGCAGAGCGCCCACGACCCCGGACGCCGGGCCATCTACCAGCGCTGCCTCGACCTCATGCAGAAGACGTTCGACCTGATCGACCCGGCCACCACCCGGGTCGCGGTGCCGTTCGAGGGGACCACCCTGCCGGCCTACTTCAAGTCGGCCGGGCCGGGCACGCCCTGCATCATCATGTTCAACGGGCTGGACTCCACCAAGGAGCACATGTACGTCTCCAGCTTCCCGCACGAGCTGGCCGCCCGCGGCATCTCGACGCTGATGGTCGACTGCCCGGGAAGCGGCGAGGCCCTGCGGTTCGGCGGCCTCACCGCCCGGGTCGAGTCCGAGGACTGGGCCGCCGCCTGCGTCGACTACCTGCTCGCCCGTGGCGACGTGGACGCGGCCCGGATCGGGCTGGTCGGCTGGTCCCTCGGCGGCTACTACGCACCCCGGGCCGCCGCCTTCGAGAAGCGGCTGGCCCTCTGCGTCGCGTGGGGCGCTAACCACAACTGGGGTGAGGTGCAGCTGCGCCGGGTCGAGCGTGAGGGGGAGAACCCGGTTCCGCACTACTGGGACCACGTCATGTGGGTGTGGGGCGAGACCGACCGCGACGCGTTTCTCAAGAAGGCCGCGAACGTGCACCTGGACGGGGTCGTCGAGAAGATCACCGTCCCGTTCCTGATCGCCCACGGCGAGAACGACCGGCAGATCCCCTTGAAGTACGCCCACCGTTCCTACGAGCAGGCGGTCAACAGCCCCCGGCGCGAACTGCGGATCTTCACGCCCGCCGAGGGCGGCGCCGAGCACATCGGGCTCGACCACCTGCCGTACGTGAGTGTGTTCATCGCCGACTGGATCGCCGGGACCTTCGCATGATCGACCGTACCGACCCGGCCGGCGCGATCGCCGCGGCCGCGAAACGCTGCTCCAACTGGGGGCGGTGGGGCGCCGACGACGTACGCGGCACCATGAATTTCCTGACCGACGCCAAGCGGCTGGATGCCGCCCGGCTGATCCGCCGCGGGGTTTCCTTCTCCCTGGCGCAGTCCTTCGACATGGACGGGCCACAGAAGGGCTGGCGCCGGCGCACCAACCCGGTGCACACGATGCTCGACACCGGCACCGACGCGGCGGCCGGCATCCAGGGCTTCCCGCACGGCCTCGGCGGTGCCGACGACGTGATCGCCATGCCGCTGCAGTGCTCGACCCAGTGGGACGGCCTCGGCCACATCTTCGACCACGGCCACGCCTGGAACGGCCGGCTCGCCGCCGAGACGGTGACCAGCCTCGGCGACGGCGTCACCGGCATCGAGACGGTCGCCGGCGTGATCGCCGGGCGCGGCGTGCTGCTCGACGTGGGCCGGGCCTTCGGCGTCGACGGGGAGTTGCCGGACGGCTTCGCCATCACTCCCTCGCATCTGATGGCCACCGTGGAGAGGCAGGGGCCGTCGTCGGCGGTCGGGAGCGGGGACATCGTGGTCGTCCGCACCGGCCAGCTGGCCCGGGCCCGCCGCGAGGGCTGGGGCGACTACGCGGGCGGGCCGGCCCCGGGGCTGTCCTTCACCACCGCCGACTGGCTGCACACCTCCGAGATCGCCGCGATAGCCACCGACACCTGGGGTTTCGAGGTGCGGCCGAACGAGTTCGACGACGCCTTCCAGCCGCTGCACCAGGTCGCCATCCCGCACATCGGCCTGTTCCTGGGGGAGATGTGGGACCCGGACGCCCTGGCCGCCGACTGCGCCGCCGACGGTGTCTACGACTTCTGGCTGACCGCGGCCCCGCTGCCGATCACCGGCGCCGTCGGCTCCCCGATCAACCCCATCGCGGTCAAGTAACTGTGGGCAGGCTGAGAGGGTGACCCAGTTATCAGGCGGGAAGTTTGCTCAGTGAGCAATTTCGGGCCGATGCTGGAGGTCGGACCGCGGCAGGGGCGCCTAGTGGTCCCCGGTCACGGAGGTTCCAGATGGATCGGCTTCGGGTACTGGCGGCCCGGCGGGCTCTCCGCGAGATCCTCCTGGTCGCCGTACTGTTCCTGGCCTACAAACTCGGCCGGCTCCTGGTCGAGGGCCACGTCAGCGAGGCCTTCACCAACGCCCGGACGGTGTGGGACTTCGAACGCCTCATCCATCTGCCCAGCGAGGCCGCCCTGCAGGCGGCAGTGCTGCACCACACCTGGCTGGTCCGGGCCGCGAACTGCTTCTACGCGTACGTCCATTTCCCGGCCACCGCGGCCACGCTGATCTGGCTCTACCTCCGGCGGCCGACGATCTACCTGTGGTTCCGCCGCAGCCTGGCCTCGCTCACCGCGCTGGCCCTGGTGACCCACGCGCTGTTCCCCCTCGCGCCCGGGCGGATGGTGGCCGCCACCGGCCTGATCGACACCGGCAAGCTCTACGGTCCGTCGGTCTACGGCTCACCGACCACCGACACCCTGAGCAACCAGTACGCCGCCATGCCGTCCCTGCACGTCGGCTGGGCCCTGGCCGTGGCGATCGCGCTGATCGCGTCGAGCCGCTCCCGGTGGCGCTGGCTGTGGCTGGCCCATCCGATCACCACCCTGCTCGTGGTTGTCGTCACCGGCAACCACTACTGGCTCGACGCCATCGCCGCGGTGACCCTGCTGGGCCTGGTCCTGGCCGTGGTCACCCCGCTGTCCCGCCCGGCCGCCGCCGAGCCGGCCGCGCCGCCGGTCCTCGCGCCCGCCCCGACCGTGCCCGCACCGGCCCTGCCGGCCGAGGCCGTGCCCGCGTCGGTGCTGACGGCGCACCGCCTTCTCCAGCCCTATGCCCCGCTCGCCGTCCTGGTTCCCGGTGCACCCCTGACCGCCCTGGTCACCTACCCACCGGTCGCCGGGGAGCTGCCCCCGGAGGCCGCCGTCTGCGTGCCGAAACAACGCGTCGACGGCGATGCCCTCACCCGGCCGCCGGTCTCGGCCCGCCATGGGCCCGGCGCACCCAGATCCCGCCGCGCGCCGCACCGCTGAGATAGCCCGCCGCGGGTGGTCCGCCCCGGGCCGGGCGCCGCTAGGTTGGGGCAGTGGAGCTGAGCCGGTGGGTGCCGGGTGTGCAGGCGGTGCGCACCTACCAACCGGCCTGGCTGCCGCGCGACCTCGTGGCCGGCATCGTGCTGACCACGCTGCTGGTGCCGCAGGGCATGGCGTACGCCGAGCTGGCCGGCCTGCCGCCGATCACCGGCCTCTACACGTCGATGGTCTGCCTGCTCGCCTACGCGGTCTTCGGGCCGTCCCGGGTGCTGGTGCTGGGCCCGGACTCCTCGCTCGGACCGATGATCGCGACCGTGCTGGTCGGCGCGATCGGCGTGGGCGCGACCCCGGAGGAGTCGGTCGGGCTCGCCGCCACCCTCGCGCTCATGGTCGGGGTGATGCTGCTGGTGGCCGGCTTCGCGAAACTCGGCTTCCTCGCCGACCTGCTGTCGCACCCGACCCAGGTCGGCTATCTCAACGGCATCGCGCTGACGATCCTGATCGGTCAGCTGCCGAAGCTGCTCGGCTTCTCCGCCGACGGTGACGGCCTGCTGGCCGAGACGGCCGATCTGGTCCGAGGCATCGCCGACGGCCGGGTGGTGATGGAGGCCGTGGCGGTCGGCGGGTTCGGCCTCGCGGTGATCGTGGTGCTGAGCCGGCTGCTGCCGAAGGTGCCGGGCGTACTGATCGCGGTGGTGCTGTCGACCCTCGCGGTGTCGGTGTTCGATCTGGCCGTGCAGGTGGTCGGGCCGCTGCCGCAGGGGCTGCCCGCCCCGGCCCTGCCGTCGGCCTCCCTCGAGGACCTGGGCCTGCTCGCGGTGGGCGCGTTCGGCATCACCGTGGTCTCGCTGACCGACACCATCTCCACCGCCTCGGCGTTCGCCGCCCGCACCGGCCAGGAGGTGCGCGGCAACCAGGAGATGATCGGCATCGGGGCGGCCAACGTGGCGGCCTCGTTCCTGCAGGGCTTCCCGGTCAGCACCAGCGGCTCCCGCACCGCGGTCGCCCAGCAGGCCGGCGCTCGCAGCCAGCTGACCGGGGTGGTCGGCGCGGTCGCCATCGGCGTACTCCTGCTGGTCGCCCCGGACCTGTTGAAGAACCTGCCGCAACCGACCCTCGCGGCCGTGGTGATCGCGGCGGCCCTGTCGCTGGCCGACCTGCCGGCGATGGCGTCGCTGTGGCGGCGCCGCCGGGTCGAGTTCTGGCTGGCGGTCGCGGCGTTCCTCGGCGTCGCCGTGCTCGGCGTCCTGCCCGGCATGGGCGTCGCGGTGATCCTGTCGGTGCTCAACGTCTTCCGCCGGGTGTGGTGGCCCTACCAGGCGGTTCTCGGCCGGGCCGACGGCCTGAACGGCTTCCACGACACCAGCGTCCACCCCTCGGCCGCGCTTCTGCCCGGGCTCGTCCTGTTCCGGTTCGACGCACCGTTGATCTTCGCGAACGTGCGAGTGTTCCGGGAACGGCTGCGCGCCTTCGCCCGCGACGTCCCCGACCTGAGATGGATCATCATCGCCGCCGAGCCGATCACCGACGTCGACACGACCGCCGCCGACGTCCTCGACGAGCTCGACCGGGAACTCAACGCCGCCGGCATCTCGCTGGTCTTCGCCGAGATGAAGCACCCCGTCCACGAAAAGATCGACCGCTACCGGCTGACCCGCGTCATCGACCCGGCGCACTTCTTCCCGACGATCGACGACGCGGTCGCCGCCTACCGTCGCGAAACCGGCGCCACCTGGCATCAGCCCTCGTAGGCGGCCGTCCCGTCGACGAACGTCAGGGCCACCCGCGCGTCCCCGATCTCGGCGGCGGGCGCGGCGAAGATGTCGCGGTCCAGCACGACGAGATCCGCCCGGAAACCCGGGCGGATCCGACCGGTGTCATCCAGGCGATTCACGAAGGCCGACCCCTCCGTGTACGCCGTGAGCGCGGCCGCCAGGGTGAGCGCCTGCTCGGGCAGGAAGCCCTCGTAGTCCTCCCCGTGATGGACCCGGTTGACCGCGACGTGGATGCCCTGCAACGGATCCGGCGTGCTCACCGGCCAGTCGCTGCCGCCGGCCAGCCGCGCGCCCGCCCTGGCCAGGTCACCGAACGGGTACTGCCACCCGGCCAGCGCCGGGTCCAGGAACGGGATGGTCAGATCGTCCATCTGCGGCTCGTGCGACGCCCAGTAGGGCTGCATGTTCGCGGTCGCGCCGAGCTCACCGAAGCGCGGCACGTCCTGTGGGTGCACCACCTGCAGGTGCGCCAGGTGCGGCCGATTGTCACTCGGGCCGTTGGCCCGCCGGGCCGCCTCGACGGCGTCCAGAGCATTGCGCACGGCCTGGTCACCCAGGGCGTGGAAGTGCGGCTGGAAACCCTTCAGATCCAATTCGCTGACGTACGCCGGGAGCAGCTCCGGATCGATGAAGGACAACCCACGGTTCGCCGTCACGCAGCCGCACGAGTCGCGGTAGGGCTCGGTCATCGCGGCCGTGAAGTTCTCGGCGATCCCGTCCAGCATCATCTTCACCGAGTCGCAGCGCAGCCGCCCGACCGTGAAGGCGCCCCGCTTGGCCTCCAGCTCCGCGATCTGCTCGGCGCCGCGGTCACGGTCCCACCACAGGGCACCGACGACGGTCGCGGTGAGCGTCCCGGTCTCGGCCGCCCTCAGGTACGCGTCGGAGATGTCGTCGTACCCGTTGGTGGCGCACACCATGGCGTCCTGCCAGGCGGTGATGCCGAACGCGTGCAGGAGCCGCTGCGCCCGCAGAAGCCCGGCATAGCGCTCCTCGGCCGTCGTCGCGGGGACGCTGACCAGGTCCATCGCGCCCTCCTGCAGGGCACCGACCGGCTCGCCGTGCTCGTCGCGGTCGATCCGCCCGCTGGCCGGGTCGGGGGTGTCCCGGGTGATGCCGGCCAGCTCGAGCGCGCGGGTGTTCACCCAGGCCGCGTGGTGGTCGCGGTTGAGCAGGTAGACCGGGCGATCCTTGACGACCTGGTCGAGCTGCTCCCGCCGGGGCACGCCACCCTCGAAGCTCTCCATCGCCCAGCCACCACCGACGATCCACTCGGCGTCCGGGTTGGCGGCCGCGAAGTCGCCGATCCGGCGCTGGTACTCGGCGAGGTCGGTGGTGCCGGTCAGGTCGCACTGGCCCAGCTCGACCCCGCCCATCACCGCGTGGATGTGCGCGTCCTGGAAGCCGGGGAGCAACAGGCGCCCTTTGATGTCCACGATCTCGGTCTCCGGCCCGACCAGGTCCCGCACGTCACCGACGCCCACGATGCGCCGGGAGCGCACGGCCACCGAGTCCGTGCTCAGCACACCTCCGGAGAACACCGATCCACCGTGAAAGACGAGGTCTGCGTGCATGGTGTGAACTCCGTTCAGGGGGCGGGCGCTAACCGAATCATCGCCCCTCTCCCATGGTCAATGGCGCGCTGTACCGCTACTTCCGCGGCACCGACGACCCCGCCGCCGTCTCGCGCTCCACCGAGGACTCCGCTGCGTGGGCGGATGTTTACGCCGGGCTGCCGGCGGGCACATATCCCCACATCGCAGCGTGCGCGGGGCGCTCGGACGGTCATGTCAGGGTCGGCCTACGCCGTTGCGCTGGGGTTTTTCCTTGACGGCCTCACTCTTGAGTTGGAACGTGCGCGAAACGGTGGGGGCCGATTTGGCGCCCCGGAGAACAGGATGTAGTGTTCTCCAAGTCGCCAGGGAGACGGGCGAGCGAACGGAAGCCTTCGGGCAGCCGGAGCGGCCGTCCTGGAGACAACCCCGGAGAATAGTCGCGGTGGATCACCGTGTACTGTTCTGCGGGTCGAACTAAGCCCCGAGGGCGTTATAACACGGGTGCGGTTGTTCTTTGAG